>JAZQHU010000001.1:0-39208 GCA_045540775.1 Anaerovoracaceae bacterium
ACTCTCCGGAAAAGAGTAGGTAATCCATAGCGATATCTTCTGCCTTTGCCGACACTACCGTGGCGTAGGCTTGTTCAGCATGTCCTTTCCTTGAAATTACTTTTCTCAATCGCTTCTTGACTTATTACCAAATTGCTGTTAATCATCTTCCTCGAAGAAGTAGTAGTCGATGTCCCGCCGCCTCACATTCTTGTAGCAGATGCTGATGTAGTGCTGCAGGATGTCGCGCGCCTTCTTTTCGGTCGGGATCAGGCTGATGTCTTTCTCGTTTTTAGGCAGGTCAAGCGGGAAGTACAGGACGCCCTTCTCGCCTTTCACTATTTTTTTGCCCTCGAACTCAAGCTCGTTGATGATGTCAGCGAGCATTTTCTCAGGGCCGTCCGTCAGCAGCCTGACTGTGAGATACCTGTCCCAGTCGAGATCCGGCGACTCCTTGCGCCATTCGCGGATGAACCTTTTGGCCCGCTTCTCTGAGAAAGTATCGAAGAGCCTGCCTGCCGCGTTGTTCCTGAGTTCGAACTCGCCCAGGACCGCGCCGAATCCGTACGCAAATACTTCGCTCATGTCTCTCTCCTAGATGAGGTGGATGTCACTTATGAACGGCAGCGGCTCCATGCTCCATGATGCTGCACGGGCGATGCCCATGATGTCGAGCACGAGTACAGCGACTTCAAGGATCCCCCCTGCAATGGTCCCGATCAGCGGGACTATCGCGATCACTCCTGCCGCGATGCCGGCAAGGTTGAGTACCAGAGCCTGATTGAGGTGCATCCTGGTGAAATCGTCATTTCTGTCGCCCAGGACGAGCGCAACGAAGAACCCGACCCATGTGATATAAGCGATAACTGCTGCCAGATTAGATTTCTGATTCATTTTGCTTTTCTCCTGTTCCGTGAGCGCGGATCGTTCAGAACATAAGTCTGTGCTGATCGTCCGCCCCTACTTTTTAAGCGGCATGAGCCCCTGAGAGTGCGCTCAATGCCTGCCCTATTTCTTGAGCGGCATGAGCTCGTACGGCTGCACCTTGGCAAACTCGTCAAGTGAAAGCTCTACCAGGTATCCGCCGCCACCGCCGTTTATTACTACTTTATCCATGTCACCTGCACACTCGTCGAAGATGACTCTGTACTGATTGATCATGCCGAGCGGTGAAGTGCCGCCGTGCACGTATCCTGTCAGCTGCTTGAGCTCGACCGGCTTGATCATCTCGAGCGCATGCTCGCCGAGAGCCCTCGCCGTCTGACGCTGCGACAGTTTTGCCAGAGCCGGAACCACGAAGACGTAGATGCTGCCTGTCGTGTCGCCCTTCATTACGAGCGTCTTGAAAAGCCTTGCTGCTCTGTCTGCTCCGACCATTCTCGAGTAGTCCTCGCCGCTGATAGCGCCCGGCGCCTCAAGGAATTCGTACTTTGCTCCGGCTGCGTCAAGAGCCTCAGTTGCAGGTGTTGTTATCTGTGCCATTTTATATATCCTCCTGTGAGTAATCTTATTTTCCAAGCAATTATTATACACCCTAAAGCCATCCGCAGGCAAAATCAGGGTGCATTATGCCGCACTCACGGTCGTCCGCATGCGCCGGGCGGCGCCGGTTACACTTTTTCGAATCTGTACTTCTGCTGCACCTGAGGGTACTTCTCATGGTCGACCTCGCCGAGGAACATCTCAAGCGGGCGCACGAAGAGGCCGCCGTCTCCGTAGAGCGGTCTGTACACCATCATGTCTTCACGCGTCTCGGTGTGCGTCGCCACACCTACGATCTCATACATATACATTTTGCCGGCACGCTCCTCGTCACTCAGCATCTCGCGCTTGAAGTGCTGGACGATATCGCCGGGCTTGAATCTGTCAGTCATGTGGTACTCCTGTTATCTCTCTTTCTGCGGGGCAAAATAGTTTTCCAGTGCGTATTCGAACTGCTGCTCGAAGGCCTGTATTGCCGCCTGGCTCTCCTCCATCTCAGGATAGAGCATGTCGAATGCGTGGATGTTCGTGTGGTAGACGTCGGCATGTGCCGTGACTCCCGCCTCTTTAAGGCGCCTCACGTACTCGAGTGTCTCAGCGTAGAACGGTTCCCCGTCTCCGACGAATGTGTACGCCGGCGGGAGGCCAGTCAGGTCTGTCTCCCATGCGGGCGCTGCATACGGCGGGACCTGCCCGCCGGCTGCGCCTCTGAGGTACAGTTTCCAGCCAAAATGATTACGCCTGGTATTCCAGATGCGGCCGTGGTTGTCGCGCGACGACTCAGTATCTGTGTTGCTGAGCATCGGATACAGCGGCATCTGAAAAGCTACATTGACTTCCTTCATGTCGCGCGCCAGCAGGCACACGGCCGCAGCGAGTCCGCCGCCCGCGCTTTCGCCGCCGACCATCAGCTGGTCATCCCGTATCCCGAGTTCTGCTGCATGCTTCTTCATGTAGACGAGAGTCTTGTAGCAATCATTGAGGGCGGCAGGATAAGGCTCGCGCCAGGCAAGACGGTAGCCGGGTGACACGACCACAACGCCGTACTTCTTCACAAGATCGGCCGCGCGGCCCATGTACACCATTTCCTTCAGCCCGGTTATATATCCTCCGCCATGGATCCACAGGACACCAGGCGCGCGGCCCGCATCGCAGCCCGTCCCCGCGTGGTCCGGCGCGCATCCGGCATCAGGCTTCCCTCCCGGGCTCAGCACGAGCGCCGAGATATTTCCTATTCTGATTTTCCTTACACTTATATCCGGATCCGGCCATAGTTTTATATTCACGTCTTTTCTCCAGTCCCTTCTGATCACATCCACCCAATGGGTTAAGTCCATCCCGGTGGGTCACGTTCCCCCTGAAATGTGCATCCATGTGTAGTACGCACATTGGGGTTATATACTTACCTTTAGGAAAGTATATAACCCCAATTAAGTCAGTTCAATATTGTGCGTTGCCGCCTTATTCTTTCTCTTTCATGTCGATCTCGAAGTCGACTACTTCGTCTGATCCTGTATTTGCGGAACCTGAGGATGAGCTGTCTGCAGATCCTCCATCAGCAGAACCACCTCCTGCAGGAACAGTTCCATTATCCGGATGCTCAGGCTCCTGATACTCTTCATCCGGGTAATCCGATTCGGCGTACGGGTCATATGGAGCATCAGCGTCTCCGGCCATGGCGTATGGATCTTCTCCCGGTGCTGCATCCGGATCATATGCCGGTGCTGCGTTCGGGTCGACTGCCCCGCCGCCGGACTCTTCGTCAGGATAGTATTCGATTGTTCCGCCACTGACTGCTTCTAATCCATCCTTGTTCCTGAAATAGAAGACCATAAGACATGCGGCGGCTATCCCCACAGCCAGCAGACCATCATCTGTCAGGCCTTCTTCAACCGTGAAGGCCACAAGTATTCCGCCTGCGATGAACCAGCCTATCCCTCTCGGCACGAAGAGCTGCTTCAGAAAATAAACCAGAACGAATACAAGACCGAGCATTATGGTGCTCAGTTTTGCCGCGATCCCGTATGCTTCAGTTGATGATGCGCATACTATTACGCCGAAGATAAGCCAGCCAATTCCTTTCGCAGTTAGTTTCATAGTGTTTTTCCTTATCTCTGTCCATTTCTAGAACTCCAGCTCCACATCGAACAGGCATCTGCCGAAGAAATCGATAATGCCTTCCTCTACGTCGTCCTTGAGGTCATCGTAGTTGTGGATCTCGTGTCTGTAGCCTGAGTACAGCATGGTCTCAACGTCGCAGCCCGCATCGGTGAGCCAGTTGCTGACCTGATAGACGCCCGCGCCGTACTGGCCGACAGGGTCCTGGTCGCCCGCGATGTTGTAGATCGGGAGATCCTGCGGGACTTTGGCAGCCCACTCAGGACCGGTGATCACGTCGATCATTTTGCAGAAATCCATGAACGAACGGTTGCTTGTCGGCCTGGTGAAAGCGTCGAACGGGTCGTTTGCATGGTCGTTTTGCACGTACTCGTCGTGGCAGATCCACTCGTTGCCGAGCTTGACGCCCTCGTCGCAGCGAGCGAACATCCAGCCCATCATGACCGCGCCGACATCCGGATCGGACTCCTGGCCCTTGCCGTCGTCGAGGAGCTTCTGGATGTATTCCATGCTGTGCTCGAGTCCCGGGAAAACGCCGGACGTGCCGCAGAGTGTGACTCCGTCGAGCTCGTCGCCGTACTTGGTGATGTAGTCACGTGCGATGAAGGAGCCCATGCTGTGGCCGAACATGAAGTACGGCAGGTCAGGATACATCTCCTTGACGATGGTGGTCAGAGTGTGCTCGTCTTCCATCATGGTGTGGACGCCCGTGCCGCCCCAGTCGCCCCAGCAGTTGTTTTCCATGGCCGTCTTGCCGTGGCCTACGTGGTCGTCCGCCGCAACGATGAAGCCCGCGTCCATGAACTTGACAATCATGTGCAGGTACCTGCGGGAGTGCTCGCCGAATCCGTGGATCAGCTGGATGATCCCCATCGGCTCAGCTGCCGGCACATATACCCATCCGTAAACAGTGTCCCTTTTGTTATACGAGTCAAAACAGATTTCGTGTAGCATGGTGGTCCTCCTTTTCTTATGTTGTTGCTTAATGCTGCCGCGTCTTTTTTCTATGCGCGCCGCTACCGGTTCTTTTTTACTATACGCGCCGCTGCTCCGGCTGCCCCGGCTGCTGCTGCACCTATGCCTGCAGATACCGCGGCCTTTGCGGCTTTGCTCTTGACATCCTCTCCTGAAGCTTTGCCCTCGCGCCTTACATACCTCAGCTGGCAGGTCGCATCGCCCTTGGCAATGGTTCCCGGCAGATCGAGCTCAACGCCAAAGCATTCTCCGATGCCTCTGTCGCCGCACATCGCGTAGTCGCAGAGGACCGCGATCTCTTCGTCGCTGCAGCCCTGCTTCTGCCATGCCTTGACGAGCGGGCAGTAGTGGAAGTCGATGTCGAGGTGGTCGTCATCGCATCTCAGGATGTCCATCTCGAAAACCTTCTGCGCAAAGAATCCGAACAGTGCTTTCTTAAGGCCCTTGAGCGATGTGCCTTTGCCGCCCTTCTTGACGAGCAGCGATCCCTGGTACAGCCCGCAGCGCTTGATGGCAGCCGGGACATATTCCTCTGCAGCCAGACCTTTCTTCGCAGCCTCGTCCTGCAGCAGATACATCCACAGCGCTCTGTGCTCTAGCTGCTCACGGATGCCGACTATGAGCGGATTCTTTACTTTTTCCTCATTGATTACCTTACTCATCCCTGCACCTCACATTCTCTTCTCCGGACGCAGCTTGCAGACCATTTCTTTGATCCGCAGCGTGCAGACCGTTTATTTGACCCGGATCCCGCAGCATCTTCTCTCCGGTGCACTGCAACTGCATCCCTCTATGAGTAAATAATAGCACAATTCCGTCTGCCTTATTCTGATAATCTCCACACATCCCCCGCCCTAAAGTTTAGGGATTCACGAATCGTCGGTCACAGTCGCATAGTCCAGGGCAGCAGTCCGCATTCTCATAACCCACAGCATCAGTGCCAGTCGCAAAAGGAGTTTTATCGATTTGTGTTCATTTTTTTAGAAAAACTGCATTTTATGTACACAAGAATCCGCTTTCTCCAGGCCTTTACTTTCGCACCTGAACATTAACCCAGATATCTTCACTATTTCACGCAAAATTCCGGACTCTACTGCGAATGTAGCGAATATCGTTCATATAAATACGGCTGCCTTCTTTTGCATTTGCATCAAAAGTCAGCTTCAGATCTTACTTCTCAACACGCGTGTACATTTTTTGATGAAAAAAATTTAAAATGTACACTTTTTGTCAAAACTCCTCTCATGCAATAGTTGCATCCGGCATATCTGATATCTACTGCCTCACCAGATACTCTTTCGCCTTGCTGAACCCCTTCCCGTGGACGCTGGTCGCCCTTGACATGACCACGAACGCGTCGGGATCGATCGAGTACACGATCCTCTCCAGTTTGTAGAGCTCCCTCGGCGCGATGACGCAGTACAGCACATCCGTCTCCAGGCCAAAATACCCCGTCTGCCCATGCAGCATTGTCACGCTGCGGTCGAGGTCCTCCAGGATCGCTTTTCTTATCGCTTCATGCTCCTGGCTTACGATCTCGAGTTTGGTCCTCGAAGCGCCGACTGCGAGCAGCTTGTCGAGCGTTATCGTGTAGACCAGCACGAGTAGGATGCCGTACAGGCAGGTCTGTCTCGGTGTGAAGAGCATCTGCCCGATGAGTATGGCAAAATCAAAGACGTACATGCTCGCAGATACCGGTATGCGCAGAGTCTTCTGCAGGATGAGAGGTGGTATGTCCATACCGCCAGTGCTCGCGCCTATCCTGATGACGATAGCCAGAGCGAGGCCGATGCAGAGCCCGCCGAAAAGTGCTGACAGCAGGAGGTCATCGGTCAGGACAAAACTGCCGACCGCCTTCTGTATGATGCCGAGCATTACAGGATAAGAGAACGTGCTGACGAGCGTCGACATCGCAAACTTCCTGCCAAGTACAGCATAGCCAAGCGCGAACATAACGACATTGAACACTCCGACGAAGGTCGAGATCTGCATGCCCGTAAAGTGGTTGATGATCAGTGCTATACCAGTTGTACCTCCAGTGATAAGGCCGGTCGGCAGTATGAACAGCACGACGCCCGCCGCATAGATCGCATTGCCCAGTACAATAAGCAGCACATTGGTGATCAGCTTGCCGGCTCTTCCTGCATTCTTTTTAATCTCCTGATTCATTTCACTCTTCACCGTTTCCATCATTTCTATTTCCTTCTCTTTTTGCCTGATAAACAAAAACCACGCCTTCCAGGTTTTCCCTGTCAGACGTGGATCAAAGCTCTCGCTTAATACATTTACCTTAATTCGATTGATATCCGTGCCGGATCAGCTCATGTCCCTGGGACCTTCCGCAATGCATATATTGATGGCCTTCCGTCACGCTCCGCAACATATAATACGTTTTGTGCTGCTGCATGTCAACATTAGTCAGCAATTTATCAACGGGCTTTTGCCCTAAGGCCCGGAGCCGCGGTCTCATGCGGCACTAATATTTCCGGCTTGGATTCCTGAACTCGCACGGCACTCCGACCTGGCACTTGCCGCAGCCGTAACGCGGCGCGTATTTTGCCTTCATCGTCTCGACATGCCTGTTGCACTTGATGTTGTTCTTGCCGTGCTTCAGCGAGATCGCGTTCACCGGGCAGTTCCTGATGCAGACGCCGCACCTGATGCAGTAATCGTCGATGCCTGTGTACGGGCGCACGGTAGGCTCGAGCTCTTCAGTGATTATGATGCTGGCGAACCTGCCCGCCATGCCCTTCTCGGTGATGAGCCCGCGCGACAAGCCAAAAGTCCCGAGTCCGCAGGCGTATGCTGCGTGCCTCTCGGACCACTTGCTGTCCGCGTGGAAGTCCGGCCTGCGTCCTTTTACCGTGAACTCGATCTTGAGTCCGAATCTCTCATCGAGCGCCGGCACGCAGGCTTTCATCCCCTTCTCCTCGAAGTGCTGTTTCAGCGCCGCCATGAACTTGCCGATGAACTCCTGGCCCTCGATCCTGGCGTAAAGCCACTCAGTCGAAGGGTCCGTGCGTGAAATGTCATCCGTATCTGCCTTTGCAAATCTGCCGCCTGTAACTTTTATTCTGTTGCTGTAGCGCACGTCCTCCGTGAACGGCAGGAAGAAAGAAACCACCGTTTTCGCGCCCGGCAGCCATTCGCCCGGCCCCATGAAGTTCTTTCCGATGACCTCTTTCCTTCGGTAGGTCTCGAATATGCCGTCTCCCGCCGAGGCAAAACCGATGAGCGGTTCCTCGTACATCAGCATCTCACCGATGCCCGGTATATCTGCCGTGTTGCCCTCAATCTTCCTGAATATGCCGAGGCATTCGTTAATAAATTCTGTGTTGTTATACATCCTGTCTACGTCCCCCCTTACGTATCCCGATTGACGGTCCGAAAAGCCCCTCTGCATTCTTTTCACTACTGATCCGCAATTCCCTCTAATAACCCGCTGCCGGGTCCACTACGTTTATCAGTTCCTCTCCCTCTGCATATCTTCTCAGATTCTCGCAGAAGAATTCGGCTGTCACGTCGTTGGTGTACTCAAGCCCCATGTCTCCCGAAGTGTGCGGCGTCAGGATCAGATTCTTCGTCGTCCACAGCGGATCGTCCTCAGGCAGCGGCTCTGTTCGCACAACATCGAGCGCCGCACCTGCGATTTTGCCTTCGTTCAGTGCACGCATCAAAGCATCCTGGTCGACCGTCGTGCCCCTTCCTACATTTATGAAATATGCCGTTTCGGGCAAAACATTTATCTTCTCTTCGTCGAAGATTCCCTCTGTCTCCGGGGTCAGCGGGATGCACATGACGACGATGTCCGGAGTGAAATGCGTAATTGCATCGCAATCATTGTCCCCCGCTTCATTGCCCCCTCCGATAACTCTCGTGAAGTCGTCAAGCTTATAGACCTCATCGAATGGTTCTGCAGCCCTTCCGCTGCGGCTGAATCCTATCACTTTGCCGGACCCCAGAGCCTTGAATTTCTTCGCGGCTGTGCTGCCTATGTCCCCGGTGCCGATTATCGCTATATTGCTGCCGGCTATCGAGCGGACAGGAAGATGCTGCTTCCACTCGCGGTTATCTATCATCTTTTCGTACTCCGGTATCCGTCTCAGCAGCATCAGGCTCACCATTATTATGTGCTCCGAGATGGCTCTGCCGTACGCGCCGGAGCTGTTGGTGAGTACTGCGCCTGACTCGCCTGCCGATATGGAGCGATCAGGGAACACCTC
Source organism: Anaerovoracaceae bacterium (assembly GCA_045540775.1). GTDB lineage: Bacteria > Bacillota > Clostridia > Peptostreptococcales > Anaerovoracaceae > Crickella. The sequence continues at coordinate 8,778 of JAZQHU010000001.1, forward strand.
GCGTTCTCTGTCTGCGGGAGTGCCGAAAAGCCCGGTAGCAATGAACTTGTCTGCTCCGGCGCTCGCCGTGTGGCACCACTTAAGAGCAGGCATCTCAGCCAGCAGCCTCGGATTGGTGCAGAAGATGACCTCACCATCCGAGACTTTGCCCTTCGCATCCTCAGGGGCATTATAGAAAGCAATGTCATATCCGTATTTATCAGCTGCATCTGCGATCTTCCTGATGGCAGCCTCGCTCAGATACTTGTTTACGCAATATGCTTTTATCATGAAGTTACACCTCTATTCCCTTTCGGGCCGCTGCTCACATATATTACTTGGCACTATACACCGTAAGCATCCGGTCCTGATGTCCCATGAGCATTCGACCCTGATCTGCCGCGTCCTGCGACACTCTTCACCATTGTACCCTAAGACGCCCGCATACGGAACCTGCAGTTTTGCCCGATATACCAGCAGTATATTTATGATACAAGAAAACCGGGATCTCTCCCGGCTGGATCCGCGGCATTGGATACGCGCTGTCATTCGGCGGCCTCGCTGTCTGGCTGCCCGCTTAAAGGCTGCCGGCATCATCGCATCACGTGCCTGCGCCGCTTACACTGTGATGCCCGCGAGAATATCTGAGTCGATGAAAAACGACCCTGCCTCTGATCTGAGAAGAACGCCGCCGAGCGGGTTCCTCTTCACTACTGTGACGATTTTGCCCTTGTCTATGCAGATACCGGAAAGCACTTTCCGGAGCTCCGGTTCCACGAAGATCCATTTGATCGTGTATCTGCCTGCCGCTGCGTTACTGAGTTTCTGCATCGTAGTTCTCCTTTCTGCTGAAGGGGAATTGCGGTGTAGCCGGGACAAGATCCTGCTGCCTTGTCGCCAGATCTCCCGCTGCCGGTTATACAGAAAAGCACACCTGGGGATCTCCTGTCCCGCAAGTGTGCTGTGTCGCTCATCTCGCTGCCCGCTGGGGGCCCGGCTCCTTCTAGGCCTGATCAGATTGAGTTCCATATGCTCTTCTGATTCCAATATACAGAGCCTGAGATGCGTTAGTCAAATATAACCTGTTTGTTACGATTGTTAACTTTACGGCTTCTCCGTCACCGCGCAAATTCTGCTGTTTTCCTATGCCTGCAAGACCATTTTGCGCAGCATCTCCTGCAGCACATCCGCCGTGTCTCCGTCTATGCAGATCGACTGGTCAGCCAGCTGCACCGGCGCAAAACATTCATTGTAGTTGAGGCATGCATATGTGGCATCCGGGTTGCCGTAGGTAAGCGACCAGAACGGGAACTTGATGATCACCGGGGTGTTGCTGCCGACACCAAGCTCGAGGTACAGCACGCGGCCGTCCTTGTGCTTATCCAGGAATTCGGCGTAATTAGCCGAAGCCTCATACCAGCCCTCGTCCTGCACAAAACTGTCATCGGCTCTCAGATTCATAGTCATCCTGCTGCTGTCATCCGGGCACACCGGAACGAGTTCAGGCGGCACCCTCATCGAGAGCTTCCTGTCCTCAGGCACTGTGAACCTGCCATCCGCACCTCTGACGAAGCCCTGCGCCTCCATCGCATTCATGACCCACTCCTCATTGTCGTAGGTCTTCTGATTCGACGGCCACACGCTCTGAAACAGCCCGTAATCGCCCTGCGTGTAGAAGAGCCGCGACTTGTCGAACCCGGCCCGCTGGAACATGTGGTCCACGTTCGTCGTGATGACAAAATACTCCCTGCCGCGGACGATCTTCAGCAGGTCCTGATACACCGGCTTCGGCGGATCGACATAGCGGTTGATATATATGTTCCTGGCCCACCATGCCCACATCGTCTGCGCATCCGGGTACGGGTAGAAGCCGCCCGAATACATATCCCTGATGCCGTATTTTTCTGCAAAATCGAAGAAGTAGCGGGCAAAACGCTCTCCGCTGTACGTATAGCCTGCCGCAGTCGAAAGGCCTGCGCCCGCGCCAACCACGATCGCGTCCGCTTCCTCTATCTCGCGGATGAGCCTGGCGATGTCGCCTTCCCTGTCCCCGCTGCCGTAGTAGACACCGCCGCGGAACCGGCCCACGCCCTCCGTGCCGATGCGGATGCTCTCCAGGTAGCCGTTGCGCCTTTTCAGTTCATTATCATCAAGAATTCTCATACATGTCTCCATTTCCCAATGTGCTTCAATTCACGATCCGGCCCCTCAGCCAGGCCGTCATTTCAGTCACACTACTGCAGATCTAGTCCTGCACACATCATCGGCGCCGTTACACTAACTCCGCACCAGAGCTGCACACATCATCCTGGCCACTACACTAACTCCGCACCGAGTGCGCGCGCCTTCTCACGCTCCTGCGGGAACACCGTCTCATGACGCTGCTTCTTGGTCTCCGGATCAAACATGGTCCAGTTGAACCTGCTGTAATCCTTGACCTGAAGAGTGTTGCCGGAGACCATGACTTTGGCCGGCCCCACGAAAGCGCCCAGCGTCTGCGCATAATTATTCAGCTTGTCCATGTAGCCGCTCGGGCCGTAGAACTCCTCCGGAGCGTTGCTGGTCATGATCAGCACGACCGGGATCTGCCTGTCGTTGTAGCTCCTCGGCTCCAGCTTGTATGTCAGAGACTGGAAGATGAGCCTTTCATACAGAGCCCTGAATCCCGCCGACGCGTCGCCGAGGTAATTCGGGGTGCCGATGATCAGCCCATCAGCCTCCCTGATCGCATCGAGCACAGGCTTGAGGCCGTCCTTGCAGATGCACTTTCCCAGATTCGGCTCCAGCTTGCAGCCAAAACACGAGATGCACCCCGTGAACTTCTCCAGCCTGTACAGATCAAAATACTCGATCTCCGCGCCCTTCTCCTTCGCGCCCTCAGCCGCGTCCTTGACAAGAGTAGCCGTATTCCACACAGTCCTCGGACTGCAGTTAATTGCAACGATCTTCTTCATAGTTATGTATCCCTCTGTCCTCTCTTTTAATATCCTCATTAATAATGACACACAAATTCTATCACACGCGTCAAAAAAAAGAGTTCAGCGGGCAGCCCGGGAACAAGTCCCGCAGCCACCCGCTTAAATGAGGGATGCCTATATTAAAGAATTCCAAATCCTCCGAAGAAGACTATCACCGAACACATGCCGATTATAATTGCCACGTGCCTTCCAATCTGTCTGCCGATATCTCTGAATGCGGTCATCTTACTGCCTCCTTCTCCATTCCATACCATCTTCCGCTGATTGAAATGCACCCCGAATATCTGTGTGTTTTATCTGACAACGGTTTTAGTTTTTCATTTCAACTTTTATCTGACTAAATAGTACCGTGCGACAAGTCCCAAAAAAGTCACTCAATTATTCGCACTCCCCAGCGTACCCCCGCGAACGCAGCAAGAAGCATCAAAAAACAGGCCCTACTGAGCCTGTCTCAAGCTATTGCCGATTTTGCCCATCTGACCGCAGTCTGCCACGGCGGATCACGAAGCAGATCACGATGAAGTTTGCTGGCGCCATTTCAGTATGGCCATGGCAATGATTATCACGTACCCGCATATGCTCACGACGTCCGGCAGCTCACCGAAGGCGATGAAGCCCCACGCCGCTGTGAACAGGATGTTCGTATAGTCATATACGGATATCTCTCTGGCCGGCGCATAAGTGTACGCGGCCGTTATCGTCAGCTGGCCTCCCATCGCCGCCATTCCTGCACCAAGAAGTATCAGGAGCTGGGTCCATGTCATCGGGTGGAAATCGAAGAGCATGAATGGCAGGCACACGATGCACGAGAAGAGCGAGAACACCATTATTATGACCGGGCCGCGCTCCCCGCTGAGCCCGAGTTTGCGCACATATGTGTATGCAGCGCCGGCGCCGAAGCCGGACAGGAGCCCTGCAAAAGCCGGAATGCTCGCGATCCCTGCGGTAGGCTTGATTACAAGCACAGCTCCCAGGAAAGCAACAACTACGATCATCCAGTCTTTCCCTGTCACCTTCTCTTTGAGAATGATCACAGACATGATTATCGCGAAGAAAGGCGACATTTTGTTCAGCACACTCGCGTCAGCGATCGCTATGTGGTCGATCGCCCAGAAGTTGAGAATAACGCCCAGCGTGCCGTATACAGACCTTCTGATGAGGTCCGGCCAGCTCTCCCTGCGGATATGGAACTTCTCAGGCGTACGCGAAAGAATTACGATAGCAAACACAGCCGCTATCGCATTCCTGAAGAAAGCCTTCTCCATCGTCGGCAGATCGCCCGCCATTCTCACGAACAGCGACATCAGCGAGAAGAAGAAAGCCGATGCGATTATAAAAAATATTCCTTTTGTCTTATTGTTCAAATTAACCATGCGTGTATCATTCCCTCGATCAGCGGCACATTGACGCCCCCGTCCTGAAAATCATAAGTAATGATAAGGTTGTCCCACGGAACGATGCCGTACTCCTCATAGCGCTCGAGTTTTCTCCCATTGCGCTTCATATACTTCTCATCATTCACATCGCCAAAATGCTCCCAGTAGAATATCTTTCCATCCCGCGGGCGCTTTACCGTGAAGTCAGGCACATACGGCAAATCAGGAATTCCAGTCGAAGCCTCATACCTGAACGGGATCCCGTACTGACGCAGCTTCTCCGCGACTATGATCTCACCTCTCGACCTCATCGCAGTCCGGTCACCAGCCACAGACGTTTTGCCCTCTTCATAGAAGTCTTCCTGCCGCTCGTAATTCGCAGCCCACTCGTCAAGATCGCCCGCATCCTTGTAAATATAGTCAGCCAGGTCCGGGTGTTCTGCAGCAAACTCCTTCATAACCGACGCCTCATCAGTATTCCTGTATTTGCCGGTCATATCTGAAAGGAGTTTTATATCAACGTCCAGCGATTTGAGCGCACTCTCTATGTATTTCTTCCTGACGAGCGCCCTTATCTTCCCGCCATCATCACTGATCCCGTATCTTCTCTCCTTCTTGCGATTCCCCTTCTTCGGAAATCTCTCACTGTAGTATTCCTTATCGCCCCTTTTGAGAATATGGAGCGAACTATCCGGAAGCGCCCCTATTTCATCTGAAAGACTCATGTACTTTTTCTTCATTTCGGAGAGAATTATCTCCAGTTGCTCTCTATACATCATAGCTTACACACTTTCTCTGCCGCCCGGAAAGGAGTTTCATGTCCTCGTCTACATTTTTGCTCATTTTTCGTTAAATATGTAGACAAAATACTCGCAATCCCTGTGGTTTTTGACTCCGTATCGCAATTTCGAGTGGATCCGGTACTTTACAGTCTGCTTCAACGGGTGCAAAACGCTTATTTATATTAATAATAGCACTTTTGAAGCACTGCAGCGTTTATTCCGTCTACATTTTATTTCGCAAAATCTTATATTTGTAGACAGACCTGCAAAACTCCTTTTCAGAAGCAAAAAAATAGCCGAACCGGCCATCATCCTGGTCGCGATTCAGCTAAAATAATGTGTCTGTGCTCTCCGCACCTATACTTGTCATCGTGTGCTCACACTAAGCAGCCATGCAAAGCCCTTTGCGGTCCTGAGATCCGGTTCCCTGAAGTGGTTGCCCTGGTTCATCTCGAGGGTGCAGGCGTTACAACCGGCATCGCTCTCGAGCAGTTCGAGCTGCGCGCGGATGTTGTCGCCGACAGTGCGCATCACCGGATTCCGGGTCCTCTCCTCCTTGTCGCCGAGGCTGAGATAAACGCGTGGTGCCCTGATGCTGTGTTCGCGGGCAAAATCCATCCATCCCGGGAACCACACTGAAGGCGAGACTGCAGCGACTCCCGCAAAGCGGTCGGTCTGATACGCCGCCCACAGGGAGAAGAATCCCGCGAGCGAGTAGCCGCCGAGGTAGATTATCGCGTCTACTTGTGTGTTTGCTTGCGTATTTCCCTTTTTATCAGTCTGCGTATCAGCTTGCGAATCAGCTTGCGCATCAATCTGTGTTTTCCCTGATGTCTTCGCATGTGTGTCAACCTCCGTCCCAGCGCTGCTACCATACCCAGTCAGCTCAGGTATAAGTGACTCAAGGATATACTTCAGGGTATCTTCCGCCCCGCTGCCGAATCCCGTGTCTCCGAATACCGGCGCCGCCTCCCATGGCGACAGGTCAGTGTTCCAGTCATTCACCCTGAAGGCTGCAAGCGTGAAGCCACTTGCCGGTTCACTTACCAGATCACGTAACGTGTCCTCAGCAGCACTTCCAGCAGCACATCCTGCGGCAGATGCTGCGGCGCCGTTCATCAGCTCGCGGATCTTATTCACTTCGCTGTCCAGCACCTCGATATCATGGTCATCGACCGGCTGGATCAATAGTACATCCGGCGATCCGCAGTCATAAATGAGACACTCACGGCCGCCTATTATTCTTTTCTCAGCAATTACTTTCTGCATCGTTTCTTATATTGTTTATTGCCCCTTTTATGCTTGATGTTTTCTGGTTATTTCTACTACTGATTGTCACGTAATCGGTACGCAATCAGTCAGTTTCTTTGAAACTCAGTTCCTGTAATCCGTTCCTTAAATGGTCTGTTTTATTCAGTAACCTGACCATGCAAAGACTTCTCCAGCACCACACACTCCCACTCGCGGCCAGGCAGTGAGAATATTTCAGCCTCGCCGGTCGGTCTGAAGCCGAAGGCAAGGTAACATTTCATCGCTTTCTCATTGCGCGTGAACACGGCGAGTGATGTCGTGTCTGCGTGAAGCTCATTCCGGGCAAAGTCGCAGGCTGCTTCAAGCATCCTGCTGCCGAGGCCCTGCCGCCTTTTCGACGGGTCAATGATGACATAGCCAAATCTTACATATGTATTATCATTCACGTCAGGATAACGGATCGCGATGTGTCCGACAGGAACGCCGTCTTCATCTACAAAGGTATAAGGTGTGAAGCGTTCCTCCGCCATCGTCCTCGTATGGTGGGCATGGATATCCTCGCCGGTGAACGGGAACTTTGCGATCCTGTCAGCCGACCACTCGTACATCGAATCCTCATCCGGAACCCAGCTGCATATTATTTCAGCATCGCTCTCTATATATGGTCTTAAGTGCATTTTCATTATTGTTTTTACTTTCCATACATGCATCAGACTGTCTTGTCCGGAATGCATATCTATCTTAACTGTGCCTACCGGCTTCTGTATTTATTTCTCCGGCAGATACATTTTGCGCAAAATGAACTCTTTGGTGCTGTCCGGGAGGATACGAAGGAGCACCATCAGGGCTTTGTACTCAAGGCCGACAGGCACTCTTGCAGGCGGCTCTTTGCGGCCGGCGAGGGCCAGAGCAACTCTGGCAACGCTCTCAGGCGACCTGCCGTTCTGCTCGTCAGCTTCCATCTTGGCCACACTGCGCTTCACTATGCTTCCGTAACCGCCGGCCGCCTCATCCTGAGTCTCGCGGGCTGCGGTGAAACCCGTCTTCGTATCGCCGGGCTCAATGATCGTCGCCCTGACACCGTACGGCTTCATCTCCATGCGGACTGCATCAGTGAACGCCTCGAGAGCATATTTGCTTGCAGAATACTGGCTCTGCATCGGAATGGAAACCCTGCCGGCGATCGAACCGATGACGATCAGCAGCCCGCGCCCCTGCCTGCGCATCCTTGTCAGGCACGGCTGTGCGGCATTGATCGTGCCAAAATAGTTGACCTCCATCTGTTTGCGGGTCATATCCTGCGAAGTGGTTTCGGCAGGGCCCGCAACTCCCATGCCCGCGCACAGGACAGCGATATCTACAGCAGACAGCTCTTCCACGAACTTCCTGACTGCCTCTTCATCAGTCACATCAAGCTTCCGGGTAGTGAGGCTGCCTCCACCAGGATACATCCTGCTGCCCTCTTCAATATTCCTCGAAACACCGGTCACGCTGCAGCCGTTCTCAGCGAATAGCCTGGCGCACGCCTCCCCGATGCCGGAGGACGCCCCGGTCACGAAGACATTGCAGCCGTATATGTTCTTAAAATCTTTCTTCTTCAATTCTTTCACTTTATGTCCCACCCATTAATATGTGTTCTGATGCTATGTTTAGTTTCTTTATTGTTTAATGCCTACTCGTCAGGGCCGGTGCCTTGATGCTTCCTGCGCCATGCGAACCTGACCCTCTCACTTCCTGTGCCACACGAACCTGACCGTGTCAAGATCCTGGCTCTCGACTTCGAATCCGAGGTTCTGATATATCTGGAATGCATAATACTCCCTGCCTATCTCGTAGCGTATCGTCTCGAATCCCGAAGCGATCAGGTCGTCCATCAGCAGCTCGAGAAGTTCGGTGCCGATGCCGTACTCCTTATATGCAGCTTTGAGGTTCATCTTCATGCGCGCCTCTCTGCCCGGCTCAATGATCTCGGCATACGACAGGCCAGCCAGCTCATCGCCGATTTTCGCCATAAACCGATGATCTCCCATCTTATCTACATGGTAGCTCTCCTCATACGGCCAGAACTGCCTCCTCGTATTCAGGTATTCTCTAAGTTTTTCCTCATCTGACATAGTATCTATCACATTCTTACTTACTCTGTGTCCTTATCTCCAGGCCTCATACGGAATGGTACCTATCACTATCCGAAATAAGTAAGATTCATTTCATTTCATTTCACGGCACGGTCCCATTCCCTATCCTGTGTAACCCTTCCCCAAGATTATACCTCATGCCCGCGCAATGAAAAAGTGACAGGTGCCGGAGCCTCTGTCACTGTGGTATTTGCGCTAGGTTTTTTCTATGTGTACTGCAGTCTGCTCATAGGGCATGCCTGTGTGGCGGCTGCAGCATGGTGACTACGCAATGTCAGCTGCAGCATACTGGCTGCCTTTATGGCATGTACCCCATGCCTTTGGATATAAGGGCGGCTGTGTTCTTGACGGCCTCGACCAGTATCGGGAGCTTGTCGTCCGAAAGCTCAGTGCAGTCGCCGTTCATCGCGATGCTTGCAATGACCGAGCCGGTGTAGTCATAGACAGGAGCGGCGATGCATCTGTTGTTTCTCAGGTATTCTTCGTCGTCGATCGCCCAGCCTTCTTTTCTGACCTGCATGAGCATCTTCTTGTACTCAGCGGGATCAGTTATGGTTTTCTCTGTGTAGCGTTCGAGCGGATGAGTGAAGAGCTGGTTGTCGATATCATCGCCTGACATTGATGCGTAGATGCATTTTCCGATCGATGCCGGATATGCCGGAACGCCTATGCCGGATTCACTGCCGCTTACGCTGAGATTCTTTCTGTCCACTACCTCGACATATACGACCCTGTTATCTATTATTTTGCCCAGAAAAACAGTGAGCTTATATGCGGAGTAGAGTTCAGACAGATATGGTTTTGCGATGTTGTACAGCTCAAGATGCTCGATGTGGTTGCTCGCAAGCTCGATCACCTTAGGGCCGATCATATACTTGGAATCATCAGATTTGAGCGCATAATTCCTGGCACATAATGTCTGCATCAGACGGTGTGCCGTGGTCTTACTCAGCGATGCTTCGGCTGCTAGCTCTGTCAAGCTGACCGGTGCATGCTGCTCAGCGAGTATCTCGAGAAGATCAAGTGCTCGCTCCATACTTCTTACATTTTCAGCCATCCGGTCGTTACCTCCTGTATCGGCTCTCTCTGAATTGATGCGTTATTCTATCATATAAATCATGCAAGTCAAAAGGGAAATTGCGACATTTTTCCCCATAGCCCTATAGGTATTCTGCATAACGGAACGTGGCACTATTTGCGAAAGTAGACGGTCGTTAGCGTACCGTTCTGCGGAACAGATATTTCGCTTGACGGAATCTTAGCATTGTTGAATTATACGATTTTGAGATAATGACAACGGATGTATATGATTTATTTCTATACTAATCCCTTCTGATATTGCGACAGTGCTTCGCAGCCCCTCGCAAAGTATCTGTCTGCAATATAAACGGGCCGCCCTCGGGCGGTCCCGTTTTTTGTGCGTCATATAGCGCGTCACTCGCGTTATGACAGTGGGGATGGTTTTCATTGTCATGTTTTATGACAACGGGGACGGTTCTCATTGTCATGTTTTGTGTCGAAAGGTGTGTCGGAAGGGACGGTCCTTTTGACACATTATATGTTCCGCTCCGCGAGGAACTCTTCGACCTGACTGCGTCCTGTGAGCGCGGTGCCGGCACCTACTGCGGTGGTGCATATGGCTCCGCATGCGCTTGCGAACTGCAGCGCTTTTTTTATATCCGATCCCTGGAGGATCTCTGAGGCAAAACCGGCGATGAAGTTGTCGCCGGCGCCTGTTGCGTCGACAGTGTCAACGGTGAATGCCGGAACGCGGAATTCCAGGGTTCCGGATCCGGTGCCTGCAGTTGACTCATGGCCTTGCAGCGCAGGCTCTACGCCTCTCCCCTTGAAGTAGCAGCCGTCTGCTCCCATCTTGATTATGACGTTCTTTACTCCCTTTTCGAGCAAAACGTCCGCCATGTCCTGGACGCGGCTCTTGTCTGTGTAGTGCTCGGCTTCGTCGAGATTAGGCGTGATGAAGTCGATCATCGGCAGGAGGTTCTCTATGTCGTCCAGGCTGAGGCGCCTGAAATTAGGCAGCTTGGTGTCTGCGAAGACGAGCATGCCGTGTAGCTTCGCAACTGTAAGGACTTCTCTTATGACATCCGGGTCATTGAAAGGCGCCCTGAACAGAGATCCGAGAACTACGGCCTTGGCGTCAAAGAGGTCCATGTACGTCTCCGGGTGGAAGTTGTAGCTGTGGGCCTGGTTGGTGATGGAGCGGCGGTTGCCGTCCTCTTTTACAAAGATGGTCGTGACCGGCGTCGGATGCTCATCCGAGCGCTGTATGAGGTCAGTGCCGACGCCGGCAGCGGCCAGCACGGCCTCAATCATGTCACCAGCCGCATCCGTGCCCAGCGAACACAGGACCCCCGTCCCGAGGCCGAGCTTGGCCGCAGCAACCGCCTCATTGACCGCGTCCCCGCCAGCCATGAGCGTGCCCGACTCCGCCCTGTATCCCGACAGTACCGGCTCCGGATCAAATCCCCTTATTATCGAATCCATTATCGCCATGCCAATGCAGACAATATCGTAGCTCTTTTCCATCTATATCCTTTTCCCAATATCAGCGGGCACGCTCCCCGAGGGGGCCGCCACTTGTGTGTCCCAATTATTCCAGGCACGCTCCCCGGAGGGGGGACGCCACCTGTGTGTCAAAAAGGACCGTCCCCTTTGACACACCCGCGCCCAGCGGGCCTACATAAAAGCCCAGCGGGTCTGTACCAACTTTCTAAAACATGACAGTGAGAACCATCCCCGTTGTCATAAAACATGACAAAGAGAACCGTCCCCATTGTCACCTAATACAGTTCAGCCTGATCGCTTATCAGCTCGCGCATCTGCTCTACCACGCTCTCCGGCCCGACTATCTTCACGCTGCCTCCGAGCGAAATGATCCACCCGAGGAAGTGGTTGCTGACCGCCACGGTAACAGTCGTACGGAAGTGGTCCTCATCAGACGGCGCGATTATTATGTCCTTGCCGAATCTGTCGATGAGGACACCCACCATGTGGTTCTCCGCCTCCAGCGTGACGCGGGACTCCTCGCCGCCGAACATCCCGAACAGCTTGTTGGTGTAACGCGGGACATCGAACGCTTTGAACTGCTCCTGCCCCTTTCTCTTCTCATTCAGGATCTCTATATTCAGCATCTTATCCACTCGGTAGTGGATCATGATATCGTATTTTGCATCATAGGCGACGAGATAATACTTCTCGTCGTCCCACATCAGGGCCCACGGACTCAGCGTGTACCACCGGCCGTCGTAGCGGAGCTCCATCTCCTTTTTCAGGTTCCACTGGAAGTATTTGAACCTGATCTGCCTGTTGGCGCCGATGGCCTCGTGGATCTTGTCGACATTGTAGTAGATGCTCTCGTTCATCGTCTTGACGCGGCCCGTCATGATGACCTGCCTGTGGAGCTTGCCGGCGTCATACCTGCTGACCAGCGACTCGAGCTTGCGGATCAGCTGGCTAGACTTCCTGTCCGTAATAAATTTTGCAGACTGGACCGAGTCCACCAGCAGCTTGAGTTCAGGCAGCTCAAAATCCCTGCTGCCGAGGTAATAGTAGTGGTTGCGGCCCTCCTGCTCACCGATTATGTCAAAGCCGAATTTCCTCAGCTCGTCAAAATCCTGGTACAGCGTCTTCCTGTCCGCGTTGACACCGTAACCGCCGAGCATCGCGATTATCTGCGCCATCGTGAGCGCGTGATTGTCGTCAGTCTCCTCCGAGAAGATCTTCACCAGATAGAGCATCTTGAGCTTCTGGTTGTCACCTCTGCGTTCGCCAGCCATTTTTCCTGTTCCTCCTATAAAGCGCCAGAAAGCGCCGGCATCGTCTGATAATGTGTCACATGGATCTGCCCATTCTGACACATCCCATTTCTTGCTTCCTATTGTATCACAAGATGCCACCGGGGATGACCCCGGGGACCACAGCGAGGACCAATTCCGTTGCAAATTTCCCTTTCAACCGCACCTCAGGACCACACGCAGGACCAGTTTTGCAGCAAATCATCAGTAATAATTGGAACGAGGACCACAGCGAGGGCCAAGACTGCAGCAAATCGCACCTGAAAGCGGCGATGAAGACCACAGCGAGGACCAAAAAACTACAATAAAAAATGACAGTGAGAACCGTCCCCACTGTCATAAAAAAGTGTGTCAATGGGACAGTCCCCTTTGACACACTCCATCTCATATAAGCGCTATTATGCATGTGACCACGAGTGCCGGCAGCAGGTTCGCCACCTTTATCGTGTTCTCCCATACGAGGTTGATGCCGATGCAGAAAATGAGTATCCCGCCGGTCATCGCTATGTTCGTGAGCATCGCGTCGGTCAGCATCCCGCCGAAAGCCGCCGCCAGAGCTGTAATCGACCCCTGCGTCACAAGGACTGTGATCGACGAGAAAGCGCAGCCTTTGCCCATTGACGACGCCATCACGAGGATTATGACAAAATCTATGGTCGCTTTGGCCGCGAGTATCGCGTAGTCGCCGTATATGCCATCGTTTATCGAGCCCATGATGCCCATCGCGCCGATACCGACAGTCAGCGAGGCCGTGACAAAGCCGTTGATGAACTGGTTGTCGCTGTCGTTCCCCGACTTGTGCCTGAGCCATGCGCCGAATCTCTGGAAGAGCCCGTCTATGTCTATTATCTCGCCGATGAGCCCGCCTAGGGCAAGCGAGATGACGATGTTGATCGTCCCGGTCGTGCCGAGCGACTTTCCGCCCTCTTCGATCACTATCAGCTTGGACAGCGAGCCGGCCGCTCCCATGAACATGACGGCGAATCCCGTCGCCTTGAGCATGGTCTCCTGATAGCTTTCCTTTATGAACTTTCTGAATGTGACTCCGAGCACGCCCGATGCGATTATCGTGGCCGCGTTGATCAGAGTCCCGAGTCCCCTTATCATCCTGTTATCTGTACTCCCCTGCTGGGTAAATCTCTTCCTCCCGGCCGCAAACAGAAAACAGCGGCCCGGCATGTAACATAATATATCACAATGCCGTCGCTGTTTCATTCTTAAAACTCTATTTCCTATTCAGGAATCTAGAACATTACTATTCTCTGATAATTCTCTTTATCTGTATCGCCTTCAGAACTGATGCAGAGTATAACTGAATCTGCGTCTATACCGAGCGCTGCCTTCGCGTCCTCATCCTTCATGATCTCGAGGAACGCACCGCAGCCTGCGGCTCCGCTTTCCCCTGCCACTATGACCCTGTCACTTCCGGCAGGGTGAGCCAGCGCTCTCATCGCATTCTCCGTCACCACATCATCGCACGCGCAGTAGAATTCCGCCCTGTCTCTGATGACAGGCCAGGTTATCGCGCACGGCGTGCCGCAGTTGAGGCCCGCCATTATGGTCACCGGGTCGCCCTCTATCGAATGCGCTTTGCCGTCGCCTGCCGCAGCAGAAATGTACAGGCAGTTGACTGTCGAAGGCTCGACTATGGTGAAAACAGGCTCTTTGTCCGCGAACACGTTCGAGAGATATCCGAGCACTCCGCCTGCCATAGCCCCTACTCCGGCCTGAAGGAAAACATGCGTCGGCACCACGCCGTCAAGCTGCTCATATATCTCCGCAGCCATGGTCAGGTAACCGTCGACTATCCACGTCGGGATGTCCTCGTAGCCTTCCCACGCCGTATCCTGCACAAGGATCCAGCCGTTCTCATGAGCCATCCTGTCAGCGAGGTCCACGGCCTTGTCGTAGTTGAGATCCGTGATGATTACGCTCTCGGCACCCGCATCCTCTATCGCCTGCCTTCTCTCTTCTACCGAGCCAACCGGCATATATACATGCGAGCTGCAGCCGAACAGTTTTGCCGCCCACGCAACGCCCTTTCCGTGGTTGCCGTCAGTCGCGGTCACGAAGGTGATGCCGCTGCATTTTGCCTTCATCTCGTCTGATGTAAAATCGCCGAAAACCGCCGTCTCAGGATCCAGTCCAAACCTGTCACAAAGAATCCTGAATACCGCATAACTGCCGCCCAGGCCCTTGAATGCGTTCAGGCCAAATCTCGGTGACTCGTCCTTGACAAGTATCTTCTTCACACCCAGCTCCTTCGCCATGCCGTCGAGAGATACGAGTTCGGTCATCGCATATCCCGGCAGAGTCCTGTGGAAGCGAAGTGCGTTCGCAGCCGCCTTCTCATCGAACTGTGAGCCCGGAGCAGCCTTTGCACCGGTGTCAGTCAGCAGTGTCGCATTTTTCAGTTTGAGTTCTTTCATCGCGGTACATTCCTTTCTCTCAGGTTCATGATGCTATGCTGCACGCTCAGCCATCTTCGCCTATGTCATTCTATGCCGATACATATTTCCTGCCCGGCACACTATCTTCCGCTACTTTTTCCCGGCAATGAGTTCTTCCTTCTCCGCTCTTGTCAGCTGCTTTATCGCCCACTCACGCCGCTGCGCCTCTATCTTGTCATTGAACTCTTCATAGTAGATGAGCTCGACCGGCCGGCGCGCTCTTGTGTACTTGGCGCCTTTTCCCGAGTTGTGCACCTTCGTGCGGCGCTCGGGGTCAGTCGTCCAGCCCGTGTAGAACGTGCCGTCAGCGCACCTCAGTATATATACGTAGTGTTTCTTTTCAGTTTCCAATGTTGATACTCCGATGTGTCAGAAAGGACGGCCCTTTTTATGACAACGGGGACGGTTCTCTTTGTCATATTTTTTGTATTAGGACGTATGTCAAAAAGGCTCCCCCCTTTACACGCTGAAAATATGACAGTGAGAACCGTCCCCATTGTCATCATTTCTCATGTACGATCAGCTCAAGCACATCCGGTCTGGCGTAGTGGCCGGCCGCATCGTGCTCCATTTTGCATGCTGCCGGCAGGTTCATATCGAGGTCGGCATAGATGATGGTCTCCTCGTCCCACACCGGCTCTGTCACATAGTGTCCATACGGATCTATGATGCAGCTGCCGCCCCTGCATACCATGTCAGGCAGCCTGTCTATCTCGTCCTGCCCGTTCAGGCCGGCCGGATATGAAGACTTGCGGATCAGCATGTCCGCGTTGATGAAATAGCACTTGCCCTCGATGGAGATGTGCTGTATGGTCGCCTGCCACTCCGGATTGTCGTTTGTGTTAGGCGAGATGTATATGGTTATGCCCTTGTTGTACAAAGCGACTCTTGCAAGCGGCATGTAGCTCTCCCAGCAGATGAGGCTTCCCATCGGGCCCCAAGGTGTCTCTGTGACCGGGAAGTAATCCTTATTCGCATCGCCCCACACCACGCGCTCCGAGCCTGTCGGCTTGAGCTTGCGGTGCACCTTGTACGAGCCGTCCGGCTCAAAGATGACGTTGCTGTTGTAAAGTGTCCCGAGCACCGCATCGCGCTCAGAGAATCCCATGCTTATATACGCCCTGGCATCCTTCGCTGCCTGAGCAAGGGCATCGAACTCCTCTTCACCCGCAACGACCGAAGCATCATAATACTTCATCCAGTCCTCGCGGCCGGCCTCAGTCCTTTTGCCCACACTGAAACCAAAATTCATCCCGACAGGATATCCCGGAATGAACAGCTCAGGGAAAACGATCAGCTCAGCCCCGCCGGACGCCGCCTCCCTTATGAGCCCCAGCGCCTTATCCAGTGAAGCCGCTTTGTCGAACATGACAGGCTCAGCCTGCACAAGAGCGATGCGGCAAGTTTTCTTCTTAAGATCTTTCATCATTGCTCTCCCTGTGTCAGAAGGGACGGTCCCTTTTGACACACCCGCTGACACATTCATTTCACTTATATCAGGATGCCCTCAAGGTGATCGCACTCGTGCTGAATGATCTGCGCGATGTGCCCCGTGAACACCTGCCTGTGGTGCTCCATCTTCTTGTCCTGATACTCCACGGTTATCTTCTGGTACCTTGTCGTGCGGCGGGTGCCGGAAAGTGACAGGCAGCCCTCCTCCGCCTCGTACGGCTCACTTCTGTCCGTGATCACAGGGTTGATCATCACGATATCCGCAAAACCCGTTGACACGATGATGATCCTCTTCTTATGGCCTATCATATTTGCAGCCATTCCCACGCAGCGGTCACGATTGGCCCTGAGAGTATCCTCAAGGTCCGTCGCGATCGGCAGGTCCTTCAAGTCCGCCGCCTCTGATTTCTGCTGCAGGAACAGCACATCTTTCATAATCGGTTTTATCATATGTATCTTCCTTCTCTGATAGCTGCCAAAAGCTGACAGCCAGAACCGTCCCCACTGTCATAAAACATGACAAAGAGAACCGTCCCCATTGTCATACCCATTGTCATAATATCTTCCTTATTCCATCAAAAATGAGATGCCTGCCGTTCTCCGGTAAGCATCTCAATTATCTCAATCCTTTCAAATCAATGCAACCCAGTATTGGCGATAGAAGTTATATCTTCGGAGAGATGGGCTGACTTCAGGCAAAAGGAGTTTTGCCCTTCCGTCTACATTTTTTCTCAAAATCATTCAGTTATGTAGACAACACCGGAGGCCGCATCTTCAGATCCGTTGTCACCAATCCTGCATTTGCAATAAATACGCCGAATATGGCTAAAAACCGCAATTAACCGCCAAGATCCGATCTGTTCATTTCCTGATTTCAGCTATCACAGAGGCAGGCTATCCTCATTCCAGCAGTAAATCCAGGCTTTCTATCTACATATTTATTCCAAAACTGATGAAAATGTAGACGACGAGTTCAAACTCCTCTTCAGATACGAAAAAGTGCATTTGCGTTCAAACAAATTCTTCAGCACAAAACCTCTCTACCACTCCCGGATGGCTTCCGTGAGCCTTGCGTCGATGTCCTCTCTCACTGCGCGGCACTCCGCCGGGTGCTCTCTGCCCGACCTGAACAGGCGGGTTATGAGGTCGCCGCCTGCCGGCAGCATGATCTTCAGCATCGATTCCGGGAAGGCAAAATGGGTACCGAACTCGTACGTAAGTGATGTGTAGGTGCTGTCATGCGGCATCGAATCGAGTCGATCTTCCATCCTGCGTATGTATTTGCAGGTGTCCCAGAGGACATCGTCCTCGGCGCCGATGAAGATGATGTGTCCCTTGATGCGCTCGACTTTGATTTTCTCCTCTTCCTGCAGAGGATGGCGGCGCTCGGACTCATCGAACATCGGTCTTGAGGCGACCATGTCGCGGCCGGCCTTCGATGCTTCCTGTATCTTCATCCAGTATTCAGGATGCCTGTATGCATACGGGAGATAAGGAAGCTGCTTTCCCTGCCAGGTAACGGTCGACTCGTTGTCGCCCGGCCGCTCTCTCATCCCGTCCTTTCCGTCCTGATAGAAAGCTTCCATGATAAAGTCCGACGGGCTGATCGCGATAGTCAGCGTGATCTGCGGATAATATGACGCCGCGACGAGCGCCAGCATCCCCGTAGTGGAGGCGCCGGCGATCCCGACCTTCTTAATGCCGCGGCTTTCGAGGAATCCTATCGCAGCCCCGAATCTTTCGATCGGATAGCTGTGATGCCCATAGTCCTTCTTGTCCGGTGACATGCATAGAGCATGGCAGCCGTTCATGTGCAGCCATTTTGCGCCGGAAACCGCCATCCTGTCATCAGAGCTGTCCCCCAGCATCAGGATGACCGCCTTGTCCGTCGCTTTATCATTAGGGTAATACGCACCGTAGAACCCGTCGATTTCAGGTGTCATCAGTTGTTTTTTCAGTTTCATTGAATTATGCTCCTTTAAATTACCCAAGCGCCACATCCAGCGCCATCATCACCGTGAACCCTGCCGCGAACAGGAGGACGCCGATGTGAGAGTGCTCCCCTTCTGCCATCTCAGGTATGAGTTCCTCGACCACCACGTATATCATGGCCCCTGCGGCAAAACTGAGAAGATAAGGCATCGCCGGCACTATCACTGCGGCGGCCAGTATGGTCAGAAGTCCCGCAAGAGGCTCGACCGCGCCGGACAGAACGCCGTCTGCGAAAGAGCGCATTTTGCTTTTGCCCGCCGCATAGAGCGGCATCGAGATGATCGCGCCTTCAGGGAAGTTCTGTATGGCGATTCCGAGCGACAAAGCCAGAGCTCCTCCGGCCGTGATCTCCGCCGAGCCTGTCACGTATCCCGCGTACACGACGCCGACCGCCATGCCCTCAGGTATGTTGTGCAAAACGACAGCCAGAACCATCATCGTCGTCCGCGCGAGGTGGCTCGCAGGTCCCTCAGCCCGCTCAGCGTTGAGGTGCAAGTGCGGAATCAGGTTGTCCAGCGCGAGGAGGAACAGAACTCCGATCCAGAACCCCGCGAAAGCCGGCAGGAAGGCCAGCCTGCCCATCCCGTCCGACTGCTCCATCGCCGGTATTATGAGGCTCCACACAGAAGCCGCCACCATCACTCCGGCAGCGAATCCGGTCAGAGCCTTCTGCACGTTTATGTCCAGGCCCCTCTTCATGAAGAAGACACATGCTCCTCCCGCCGAGGTGCCGATAAAAGGAATCATCAGCCCGATGATTATTTCGCGTGAAATCATTTTTCAAAGTCCTCACTTTCTTTCAGTATCCGGGCTTTCTTCCCTCTGCTCCTTCACGTCTCCTACATATCTGCCCTTTTCATCATTCAATGTATTTGAGCTATTTCCCGTTTACCATATGTTAGTCTTATCTAACTTATTTGTCAAATCTGACAGCGGGTATGACAGTGCTCATTATCACTGTCTTATAAGCGTCACATGCGGCAGCATTCCCGGCAGCCACCGTGCTCCGGCGTATACTATCAGGCTGAGCGGGAGCCATGCAAGGCTGTATTCCGCCAGTGGCAGTGATCCGTAAAATCCCTCGAGCCATGTCCAGCCGAGGCCGAACATCACGCTGTAGCGGACCGAGAGCTGCAGCACACTGACAGCGAATGAAGCGATGAACGCCCACTTTGCCGCCCTGAGGTTCTCCGGCGCACCTGACTTCCTGCAGATGCAGTAGTACATCGCGATCACTATTGCCGGCGGATAGCATGCGTCCAGCACCGGTCCTATCACCCTTACGATCGTGTCGAGGTCCGCGAACGATACCACGCATGACAGCGCGCATGATGCAATGCAGAAGTTCCTGTATGTGAAGAGCCGCTCGTTCTTTTCGTGCAAAATCTCTTCCCATATTTCCGATGTGGAAGATACCGCTCCGACCGCAGTCGTCAGTGCTGCTGCGATGAGTGCTATGTTGAACAGTATCCCTCCTGCACTACCCCACAGCTGGAGCACCATCTCAGTGTACAGAGCGGACAGCGTCAGGTCTATCGTACCGCCGGTATTCGCGCCGGCGATCATGTGGCCGAGTATGGTGATCATCAGAAGACCAAGGCCGACTATGCCGATCTTTATGAGGCTGCGGTTGATCGCTTTGCCCTCTATTCCGGCATTCCTGATACCGTGAATGACTATGATCCCGAAGAGCAACGCACACTGCAGGTCGGCCGTCGCATAGCCCTCAAGGAACCCGTACACGACCGGGTTCTGGTCAAACGCCGGCGCCGCCCACTCCCGTGAGATCGGAGTCACGATACTCTTAACTATGACTGCAGTAACTACCACAATGAGCACAGGAAACAGCAGATTGCCTATCTTGTCTATGACTTTGCCCGGATTCACAACGAACCAGTAAGTTATAAGATAAAACGCTGCCGAGAAAGCGATGACCGGCAGCATGCTCTCAGTCTCAAGGCCTGTGATCTGTACGATCGCTGCCCAGGCCGCTGCACTCATTCTCGGGACCATGTACAGAGGCCCGATGACGAATATGGTCAGCGCCGCGAACCATGTACCGAAAACAGGTGTGATGCGCCTTGTGATCGACAGGAAGGTTCCGTTGCCCTTCACAAGCGCCAGATACCCGAAGTAAGGAAGGATAACGCCCGAGAGCAGCACCCCGATGAAAACAGGCCACAGCGCGGTGCCTGCGTCCTTGCCCCACTGCACCGGGAAGAGCATGCATGCAGCTCCGAAGTGCATAGAGAACAGCGCCCCGCCCATTACCAGTAATTCCTTTATGCTCAGATCCTTCTTCATGATGCGCCTCCTTGTTTCTCAGGGATAGTATGCGTATCTTTTACCGCGTTTCCGGTCCGTATGCTCTTATGCTTCTCGCTTACCCGCAATGCCCGGAAAGCTGCTGCTCCCGGGCTGACTGCGGATCAATGTAAGATGAATTTGTAGACTTATCTTTCGTTATCTGACTGAAGTCCTGTTCTATATGCGCCTATTTACGGCCCTTATCCGAAGGAACATGTTCAGTGACCTTAGTGCATACGAATGTCATAACTGCTGTGTAGAAAATTACGAAGAGAATATCCATGACTGTACCTCCTTATATATTGTTATTTCTTTCTGATCACAATATACAATGGGCAATACCAAAAGAAAAATTAATAGTCAAAATAGTTGTTATTAATCCATTTAATAGATAATATAGTAGCAAAAGACAGTCTTATCAACACCGTTTCAGGAGATATTGACCGGGTCGGCAATTTGGAGGCACCCCCATGAACAACACTCTCAAAGCTATACAGGTACTTGTCACCGCCATAGACAGCGGCAGCTTCACGCGTGCCGGAGAGATCCTCGGCTACACGCAGTCCAACCTGACACAGATGATGAAAGCCTTCGAAGACGAGACTGGGTTTCCCCTGCTGATCAAGACAAAACGCGGCGTCGAGCCCACGCAGGAGGCTCTTCAGCTCCTGCCGACCATGCGTGCGATGCTGGCTCAGGAAGAGAAGTTCTATCAGGAGATCGACGGCATCCGCGGGATACGCCGCGGCACGATACGCATCGGCACCTTCGTCAGTACGTCCACGTCCTGGCTTCCGCAGCTCCTCTCATACTTCCAGGAAAACTACCCTGAAGTCGTGTTTGAGGTGCAGGAAAGCGGCCAGGATGACATGGAGCGCGGCCTTCTGGACGGTTCACTCGACATCACCCTGATGAGCCGGCCGGAAAAGACTACAGTGGACTTCATACCACTGCTCGACGACCCACTCCTTGTCGTTTTCTCAGATGAGCACGACCTCAGCGGATACGACTATGTCCCGGTCAGTGAGCTGGCAAAACACCCGATGATCATGACTTACCAGTCGTATGACCGCGATGTGCGCAAGATATTCGACGGAGCCGGATTCGAGCCTGATGTGAAGTACTACTTCAGAGATGACTTTGCCGTCCTCACCACCGTGCAGTACGGCCTCGGCATAGCAGTTCTGCCTGAGCTCATCGTCGAGAAATTCCCCGGCAATTATGACAGCCGCATGCTCGACCCTGAGGCATACAGGACACTCGGCATCGGTATCCGCTCAATAAAAGAAGCAGGCCCGCTCGCCCGCTTCGTAATAGACTATCTTAAGAAAAACGTGAGATGACAGTGGGGCTAATGACACGTCAGCCCCGGTATCTCGCGGGCGCTGTCTATTATGATATCCGCCTTGTACTCCTCCAGCTCAGCTCTCGGCCTGAAGCCCCAGGTCACGCCCACTGTTGTGACTCCGGCGTTGTGGCCGGTCATCATGTCGGTGTTCGTGTCGCCGAAATACAGGCACTCACTCTTGTCCGCGCCGAACTCCTTAAGTATCTCAAACACACCTGTCGGATCCGGCTTGATCGGGATGCGGTCGGTCTGCCCCTGGATGTGGTCGAAGAGCCCTTTGCCGAATATCGTCTCCACGACACTTACCGCGCTTGCGTGCGGCTTGTTCGAGAACACCGCGATGCGGATGCCTTTTGCCTTCAGCTCGTTCAGCGCCCATACGACATATTCGTACGGCTCCACCTGGTAGCACGGATCCTCCTGCATCCAGGCCCTGCACATCGGCAGACCCTCTTCAACATGCCTGTCGACCTCAGTGTCGCCGGCAGCCTTCAGCGCCCTGATCAGGGCATTTTTGATCCCGTCTCCGGCAAAATAATTAAAGGCCTCCACCGGCTGCTCTGGCAGTCCGTAGTAAGCAAGCGTCATATTAACAGGCCTCGCGATGGAGGCCTGAGTCCTTGCAAGTGTACCGTCAAGATCGAAGATACATACTTTTATCATTCAGTCTGTGTTTCCTTTCATCTGTATTCACAGCTCACACTGTGTCGGGATGACAACGAGAACCGTCCCCACTGTCATCATTCTATATTCATCCTATCCAGCGCCGCGCCGAATTCGCTGTCAAAACTCTCTTTCGCAGCGTCGTAATTCATGCGGGCTGTCTCCATTGCAGCTTCATCGAGAGTATACGAGCCCTTCCACACGAGCTGCATTGCTGCGCGCTCTGACCTTATGGCCACCTGAGTGTAATCAGGGCCTATAGCCAGAAGCTCCAGCGCCTGCTCCTGTGTCAGCAGCCCGCTCGTGATGATCCCGTAGGTCTCGAACAGAGTGTCCGATGCGATCGGTCCCATGATAACGTCGCGATCCGCGTGGATGTCCTCGCTGCCCCTTCTGTTTCTCAGGATATATTCCAGCCACTCAGCATCCTTCCTGAATGACCATATACTGAGACCGTCCGTATCCAACTCATACTCATTCACAACGATCGCGGACGAAGTCCTCTCTCTCGCCCAGCTGCCGGCAAATTCCTCGTCAGCGGCGAGATAGAACCCGTGCCCGAAGTCCGCATTCCTGCGCCCCATCGTGAGGTCAGGCTCGCGGATGATCCTGTCGCTAGTGTGAAATAGTCTCATTCCCGTCCCCCTTTGATGACATTCAGAACCGTCCCCACTGTCACATTTAGTATTCAAGATGCGTGTTGATGTACTGCTCCCATATCTCGTCAGGGACGAGCCTGCCGCCTGTTGCCCAGCAGATCTGGGTCGCATTGGCGAGCTTTTCGCCTGTGAGGCCGTGGTCTTCGAGGTACTTTCTGGTGCCATCGTACTCCATCAGTCTGCATGGTCCGATGAAGGCTGCGCAGCTCGATGGCTCAATCAGCTTGTCCTCGGTCTCCTTCAGCATCCTCATGTAGTCGTAGAGCCTGCCGTCGCAGATCGTAAAGTCACCTGAGATCAGGTTGCGGTCTATCCTGGTGACGAATCCCGACGGGCTCGCGCACGCAAGGCCGTCAGCATGCGACATTCCGCTTATGCCAAAATCCGCCACATTGGTATCGTTGTATCTGTCCGAAGCGCATCCGATCAGTACCGATGGGAAGAGCGTCGGTTCGCAGAAGAATACGTGTACATTGTCCTTGAATACTCTCTTAAGTCCGTAGCACACTCCTCCCGGAGCACCGCCTACGCCGCACGGCACATACACGATCATCGGATGATCGCTGTCTACCGTGATGCCCTTCTCCTCAAGCTGCTTCACCATTCTGCCGGCGGCTACTGCATATCCGAGGAAGAGCGGTATCGAGTACTCGTCATCGACAAAGTAACTCATCGGGTCCATGTCCGAAAGGCGCCTTCCCTCAGCAACAGCCTTCGAGTAGTCGTCCTCGTATTCGATGACATCAACGCCCTTGCTCCTCAGCATGTCCTTCTTCCACTGCTTTGCGTCAGCAGACATGTGCACCTTTACCTTGAATCCGAGGAAGGCGCTCATGATGCCTATCGACAGCCCGAGATTTCCGGTCGATCCGACCTGCACAGTATACCTGCCGAAGAATTCCTTCATGTCATCATCGGCAAAACGCGCGTAGTCGTCATCCTCAGTGATCATGCCCTCCGCAAGAGCCAGGTCTTCAGCGTGCTTCAGCACCTCGTAGATGCCGCCTCTCGCTTTGACCGACCCAGCGATCGGAAGGTGGCTGTCCATCTTGAGAAGGAGTCTGCCCGGGATGTCCGCACCGCACCTCTCCTTAAGAGCCGCCTGCATGTCCGCGATCTCCTCAAGCGGAGACTCGATCAGGCCGCCGTCCGCCTCCGTCTCAGGGAAGCATTTTCTAATATACGATGCGAACTTTCTCAGCCTCGCATCCGCATCAGCAATATCTTCATCATCCACGACCAGCTGGCATACAGCATCCACCATCTCAAAAGGCAGATACTTGTCATTGATCCAGACGGTCTCCTTAAGTTCAGCAATGTCTCTGAAGACAGGGTCCCTGTCAATCATCTCCTGTGCATACGGTTTGATAGGCATTTTGCACCTCCCGGCAGAATTATTCTTGTGTATCCTCCTTCACGAATGAAACAGGGTCCACAGTGTTCGCGCTTGTTATATATGCATTTCCGTCAGTATCCTGATAGATCATTATGACCTGGACACTCTCGACAGCTTCGGCCGTCGTCAGCAGACTGTGGCACATCACCGCATAGTTGGTGCCCTCAGCCGTCTGCTTTCCAAGGTATGCCATCGGCTCGAGCTCGTTTCCGAAGAACTGCTTGGCTCCCTTGTCGAATGCAGCCTTCACTTCTTCAGGCAAAGCGATCTTCGTGTAGTCGGCAGGTACCGACCATCCGCCAAGAAGCTCAGCCGGTATCTCTTCGTCCGGATCTGCAGGTTCAACTGCTACAGGAGTCTTTTTCTCCTCGCCGGCCTTATCTTCTTTGCTGCCGGATTCCCCTGCAGCCTCTTCCACCGTGCCGTCTTCTGCACCTTCTTCATCTGCGGTGATACCCGTATAGTCCGCGATATTGAAGTCGCTCATGCGCTCTATCCTGACTTTGCCGAGCAGGTCCATCGAGATCACCGCTACCTTGTATGAGGTGACAGGCTTTGCTTCCTCAACAGCCTCTTTGCTTCCTTCGGCCGCCTCTGAGCCTTTGTCGCCTGTCTTGTCAGATGCATCCGTTTTGCCTGCATCAGCAGCATCTTCAGCCGCTTTCTCCGGCACAGCAGTCACCCTGCACAGAACCTGATAGTTTCCGCCTGTTACAAGCTGCCTTGCAAAGTATGCGACCGGTACGATCTCGCCGTTAAAGCCTTCCTTAGCCTTGTCGAAAGCAGTCTGCACTTCTTCAGGCAGCGCTGCCGCCTCATTTTCAGCTATGCTCCACTCGCTTACCTGCTGCCCGTTTCTGGTTCCGGCTGCATCAGAGCCGGCTGCCGCTTCAGCAGCGTGTGCAGTCTGGCCCCCGTCGCTGCCGGCAGGGACCGCATATACCGATGCGGCTCCCATGCACAGGACGAGCACCATAGTCATCATTAAAGCAAGTATTCTTCTCATTGGATTTTCCTCCATGTCTGTCTGTTTCCACACTGCATTGCCGGATCACGCCGGCTTCTGCGCAGCCGGTTTCCGAACATATCAGAAACCAAGATTTTCTCCTACAAGTATAACATGTATCCTGTCCGGATGATGTGAGTACCTGGTGATAAGGAACTGGCAGCAGATGGTATCAGGCGACTTGCAGTTCATGCACGAGCCCGTCTTCGCGCACGGCGTATTCAGGCCGAATCTCTGTGCATTGATCGGAGCCGCCACGTTGCGGGCCCTCTTCATCGCACCTTCAACATCATCACAGACCTTATTCATTCCGACGATCAGGACTACCTTCTTCGGGCCCTGAGCAATAGCCGAGACCCTGTTGGCATTGCCGTCGATATTGACGAGTATGCCGTCCTCGGTCATGGCATTGGCGCTTGCCAGGAAGACATCAGCATCATAGGCGGCGAGCATTGCAGCCCTCTTGTCCTCCATCTCATCCCTGTCGATGAAGTTATAGTCGCCCTCCTTCAGAGCCTTCACAAGCCCGATCTCATGGACACTCATTCCGCCGCCCATGGTGACCGTGCTGCCCTCAGGAATGATCTCAAGCGCCATCTTTAGCGCCTCTTCCTTAGTGTGTGCATAGTACCCTGTCATGTTGCGCGTCTTAAGACTCTTGATGATATTCGGAGCCAGCAGATCATTTCTCTTTACGATATTCTCATTCATTTATACTTTACCTCTTATACTTTCCCTCTGTTTCCTGATTACTATTGCAGCATTAAGCTGATTTGCTCAGCAGAAACCGGCAGATCCCACTTACTTGTGGTCCCTGTCATATACCTCTTTCCTTAAGCTCTGCAGCTATCTTCTCATAAAGTGGCAGACTTATACCATATTTTGCCGCCAGCCTCGGCACCTCATAGATGAGTCCGTCGATCTCCGATGCTCCGCCTCTCGCGACATCCCTCTGAAGCGATGTCGTCATGTCCGGCGCGAGTCCCTCGGTGATCTCAAGGTTGACTTTAACTACGTCTTCGCCAAAACCTATGCCCATCGCATCCGCAAGGTCTGAGATCTCCTGAACAAGTCCGGCAAAACAATCTCTCGCTTCGCCCGGCTTCTGCACCGCTCCTATCGGCACATTGTAGTAGAGGCCACATGCTCCCTGCGGCGAGACGTATGAGAATTTCCTCATCGCGTCCCTTTCGATATTATCCGACAGGATCCCTTCTATACCGGCGCTGCAGAGATCGTCCCTGACCTTCTCCAGCACAGCCGTCAGTTTCAGGTTCTTCTCTGCAGGACTCTCTGAACCTTCTACTTCAGACGCCTTCGCGCCATCTCCTGCGGTGCCGGCCTTCTGATTTCTCCTGAGGCCGAACACGACTCTCAGGATGTCCCCCTTCATTAGGATGGTCCCCGGCTCGCTTATCTCTGATGCGACATAGATGCAGCCGTCTGTCACCGTGATGCCCGGAAGCTTTTCCTGCATTTTTCCGCCAGTGCCGAAGATATTGAGTATAGGGATGACGATCGTGTCAGGGCCTGCTGCCTCAGCGATGAACGGGATCATATCGTCGACAGAATATCCCTTCAGGCATACGAATATGACATCCGGCCTGCAGCCCGCCTTCAGGAACTCATCCGATGTGCATGCCTGCACCGGGTCTATGACAAAATCCCCTTCCGGCTTCAGGACCTTAAGTCCGTTTTCCCGCATAGCCGCAAGGTGTTTTCCTCTTGCGATGAAAGTGACATCGTATCCCGCGCGTGCAAGGTGCGAACCGACAGCACCACCTGTCCCGCCTGCACCTATGATCATGTATTTCAGTCTGTTCTCCATTCCCGGTTCCTTATGTCTCAGGCCGCCTTTAACTTTCGCATTGGGACCGCCCGCTGTTCGATTCTTCATTAAACAGGCCGTCTTTTTTCTACTGACTATGATAGCATATCTTCCTTTATCTTGTGTATCACTTATGCAGAAAACACAATATTTTGATGCATATACAGAGAACACGATCATATGATGTCGCCAATATGAAAATGAGGAAACCGGATTCCCGGTTTCCTCATCGTTCTTTTTTCCAGAGAATCGTCTCTATGTTACTGTCCGTGACTATTCGACGTCATCTTCTCTGCGTCTTCTTGTGTAGATAGTTGCTGCAAGGCCTGACATTGCTGCTGCCATTACTGCCAGCCACTCACCGATAGGTGTTTCATCACCGGTCTTGACTCCCTTGGACTTGCCGCTATCCTTTGAGGCACCCTTCTTCAGACTGTTCTCAACAAGATATACGACATTGCCGTCCTCATCCTCTGATTCACTGAGTTCTGATGAAACAACACCTTCCTCAGATACCTTGATGATCATGTCAGTGGTGATCTTTTCATAGCCGGCCGGAGCAGTAGTCTCGCGCAGGACATATGTCTTGCCGCATTCCATCTTGTCTCCGAATTCATGGATCTCTCCTGCCTTCGAAGTCCATCTGTCAACTTCTTTCATCGGTACGCCGTTATCATCAGCCAGATAGAGAATCAGCACAGCACCATCGAGTTCCTTGCCGTTTCCGGCATCGACCTTGTTGACTCTGAAGTGGATGTGATCGTCCTCGATCAGAACGGTACCATCATCTGCGATGGAAACTTTATCACCGGCAGCATCTTCATATGTGCCGCCATTGCTGATATCGATTTCCTTTCCGTCCTCATCGATTACAGAAACCTTGACCGATTCAGGTGTGTCTCCGGTCCTTTCAAGAACAACGTCCACAGTTACTCTGCCGAATCCGACAGGAGCTACTTCCTCACGGACAATGTACCTGCCGCCTCTCATCATGAATCTGCCGACATTGAACCTGTTATTCGTTCCCTCGTCTGACAGCCATCTGCCTACTTCAGTCTCATTTCCTTCTTTATCGACTTCATAGATAGCAATGTTGGAATTGCGGACCTTCATGTTGTATCTGCTGGCGTCCGTCTTGTTGACATAGTATTCGAACGGAGCATCCTCAACAAGATATACTTCATTGCCTTTGTCATCCTTGGATGGCTTGATGTCTGCCTTGACTGATCCATCTTCGTTAACAGTGAACTCTATGTCAGTTACCGTCTTGTAGCCTGCAGGTGTAGTGGTCTCTCTGAGTACATACTCCTTGCCAGCCTCAAGCTTAGAACCGAAGTCATGAGTCTCACCCTTCTTGGATGTCCAGCTGTCTACGAGCTTGCCATTCTTGTCAAAGACCTCCAGCTTAGCACCTTCGATCTCATCTCCGTTGCCAAGGTCAGTCTTGTTGACATTGAAGTGAATAGCGTCGTCTTCTACGAGATATACCTCATTGCCGTCCTTATCTTTCGAAGTCTTCAGCTCGCTTGTGATCTTGCCATCTTCAGCTACGCTTATTGTGATATCCGTAGTTACCTTGCCGTAGCCTACAGGAGCTACTGTCTCTCTCAGAGTGTATTCCTCTCCAGCTTTCATCTTGTCGCCGAAGTCGTGAGTCTCACCCTTCTTGGATGTCCAGCTGTCTACGACCTTGCCGTCCTTATCGATGAGCTCGAGCTTAGCGCCCTCGACCTCGTCACCGTTTCCGGCATCAGTCTTGTTTACTGTGAATTGGACCGTGATGGTCTCTTCGTAAACGTCCTTCAGCTCAACAGTTGCTGTCTTGCCATCCTCAACTGTTGCTTCGCCTTCCGTAGTACTCTGATCCTTGACCAGATCGTAGCCGTCAACGTCGCTGTTGGTCTCTGTAACTGTGTACTTTCCAGCTGCCACGTTCGTGAAGATCTTGGTGTACTTACCATCATCGACCTTCACGAAGCCGCCGTCCTTAAGTGTCAGCTCGACCTTTTCATCACTCAGCTTGCCGTCCTTGTCCAGGTACTTGCCGTCCTCGTTCTGGACAGTGAACTTCAGTGCGCCTTCGAACTCAGACTCGGTGATGTTGTCTCCGTCAACTGTCTTGGTGATGACCAGCTTTGTTGTCTCAGGAGCTTCTTCGTATACGTCCTTGAGTTCAACAGTTGCTGTCTTGCCATCCTCAACTGTTGCTTCGCCTTCCGTAGTACTCTGATCCTTGACCAGATCATAGCCGTCAACGTCGCTGTTTGTCTCTGTGACTGTGTACTTGCCTGCTGCTACGTTCGTGAATGTCTTGGTGTACTTGCCATCATCGCCCTTCACGAAGCCGCCGTCCTTAAGTGTCAGCTCGACCTTTTCATCACTCAGCTTGCCGTCCTTATCCAGGTACTTGCCATCCTCGTTCTGTACGGTGAATTTCAGTGCGCCTTCGAACTCAGACTCAGTGATGTTGTCTCCATCAACTGTCTTCGTGATGAACAGTTTTGTTGTCTCAGGAGCTTCTTCATATACGTCCTTGAGTTCAACAGTTGCTGTCTTGCCATCCTCAACTGTTGCTTCGCCTTCCGTAGTACTCTGATCCTTGACCAGATCGTAGCCGTCAACGTCGCTGTTGGTCTCTGTAACTGTGTACTTTCCAGCTGCCACGTTCGTGAAGGTCTTGGTGTACTTGCCATCTGTTCCCTTTACGAAGCCGCCGTCCTTAAGTGTCAGTTCGACCTTTTCGTCACTCAGCTTGCCGTCCTTATCCAGGTACTTGCCGTCAAGTCGGATCGTAGCCATGTCGTTCTGTGAGCCAAGGAGTTGGGGAAACATGTTGTCTTCCTAAGACCGCTTGGCCTCCGACTTGTCTTGGTGTACTTGCCATCATCGCCCTTTACGAAGCCGCCGTCCTTAAGTGTCAGCTCGACCTTTTCATCACTCAGCTTGCCGTCCTTGTCCAGGTACTTGCCGTCCTCGTTCTGGACAGTGAACTTCAGTGCGCCTTCGAACTCAGA
>JAZQHU010000002.1:0-63381 GCA_045540775.1 Anaerovoracaceae bacterium
GTTCCGCATCTCCAGCAGTGAGGATATGCGTGCTCGAGCTTCTGCTTTGCATAGATCTTGTCATCCTGAGCGAGGTACTTGATGATGTCTACATCAAGTCCGTCTTCCATGACGAATCTGCCCTTCCAAGGAGTCTCAGTATAGCAGCCTCTCTCGTCTACAGGCTGAAGTACTGCAAGGTTGTACTTGCGGCCGCAGTTGTAGTCGTCTTCACCGAATGCAGGAGCTGTGTGAACGATACCTGTACCGTCTTCTGTGGATACATAGTCCATGCATGTTACGATGAATGCATTCTTGCCTTTTTCAGGAACACAGAACGGCTCGATCTGCTCATATGTCCAGTACTCCATGTCGGAGCCCTTGACCTTCTCGACTACTTCATACTCTTCTTTTCCGAATGTCTTGTCTGCAAGAGCTTCAGCTACCCACAGGAGGTTGCCTTCGTTCTCGCCGGACTTCATCAGGCACTTTACATAATCGACATCAGGTCCTACAGTCAGAGCGATGTTGGAAGCAAGTGTCCACGGTGTTGTTGTCCATGCCAGGAAGTATTCATTGTCATGATCAACGCCTGTACGTCTGAACTTGCAGGTAAGTGTGTTTACCTTGATGTCCTTATAACCCTGAGCTACCTCGTGGGAAGCAAGTCCTGTTCCGCATCTCGGGCAGTAAGGCAGGATCTTATATCCTTCGTAAACAAGTCCCTTGTCGAAGGCGTTCTTGATGATCCACCATCCTGTCTCGATATAGTCGTTCTTGTATGTGATGTACGGATCGTCCATGTCGGCAAGATAAGCCATCTTGTCTGACATGTCAGTCCACATCTGTGTGTACTTGAATACGGACTCACGGCACTTCTCATTGAATTCCCTGATTCCGTACTTCTCGATATTCTGCTTGCCGCTGAATCCCAGCTGCTTCTCTACTTCGATCTCAACAGGAAGTCCGTGTGTGTCCCAGCCACCCTTTCTCTTGACCTGAAATCCCTTCATGGTCTTATATCTGTTGATCGAGTCCTTCAGAGTTCTTGCCATCATGTGATGGATGCCCGGCTTGCCGTTAGCTGTCGGAGGTCCTTCATAAAATACAAATGAAGGTGCGCCTTCTCTCTCTTTTACACAGAGATCGAGAAGATTGATATCCGACCAGTGCTTGACCTGTTCTGCCTGATACTCAGCTACCGGCTTGTCAGATAGATTTTCAAACATACTTTTTCTCCTATTTGCAATAATTAGATTTAACTTCGCGGCTTCTTACGAAGTGTGACTATCGGCCGTTTATCCGGCCGTATTTCCCCCGGGCTGATAAACTGCCGAAAGGCACACTTTTACATAATAAGCCATCATTACATAACTAGAATATAATAACATAATTCTGTCTTTGATTGCACCTGATTCCTGCAATAAAAATGACAAAAAATGCGCATTTTTCAGATTTTTCAGAGCTTCAGTCGTGTGGGTCAGCATGTGTGTTATACTTATAGCGAAGATTGATCTTATTCATGAAAGAGAAGCAGCAATGAGACTTGATAAATACCTGGCTGATATGGGTATCGGCACCAGAAGTGAGATAAAAAAGCAGATCAAGGCCGGCAATGTAACGGTATCCGGAGAAACCGTCCGCGATCCCGGCTTCAAGGTCGATGCCGGCTCAGATATCGCTATAAACGGAGAAAGCATCATGTATGAGGAATACGTTTACTATATGCTCAATAAGCCTGCAGGAGTTATAAGTGCAAGCGAGGATCCCAACGAAGACACAGTCGTCGATCTCATCGATGAGAGAAAGCGCAGAGACCTCTTTCCTGCGGGCCGGCTTGACCGCGACACCGAAGGACTGATGCTTATAACCAACAACGGAGAGCTCGCGCACCGCATGCTGTCTCCAAAGCATCACGTGGACAAGACGTATTATGCAGTCATCATGGGAGATGTTACAGACAGCAATGTTAAGGCTTTTGCCGACGGACTCGTACTCCCGGATGGCCTTGAATGCATGCCTGCAGACCTTGAGATACTCAGCAGAGTCACCGACGACCTCTATGCAGCGATCGAGAATGAATCGCTGGAGAACTCAGTGATGACAGAAGTAAACATCACCATCCGCGAAGGCAAATTCCACCAGATCAAGCGCATGTTCAGCTCGATCGGATGCGAAGTCATGTACCTCAAGAGGCTCAGCATGGGACCGCTCGAACTCGACGAGACTCTCCTTCCGGGCGAGTACCGCCGCCTCACAGATGAAGAAGTAGACAGCCTTCTCAAATTGTAGTAATGTGACATTGGAGACGGTTCTGATTGTCATATTTTAGAAATAACAACTATGCCATTATTCTTACTCGGACTCATATTATTAATATGTCTTCTGGCTTACTCGATAGTCAGATACATTAACAGCGCGGAAGAAGATTCGCGTTCCGTTCGCGAGCGCTATCCGCATGCTTTTCCTGTCCGCAGCAATCCTGATGACAAGGACAAAGGAGATAATGAAGAGCCCCCAATCGATACCGAGAGCTACTATGAAGAGGATTCTTTCAGAGGTGACATAGATCACATGATCCGCAATGTCACCGAGGATATCAGGAAAAAGGCAAAGAATATCAACATAGACATCGATGCCATCAGAAAGAACTTCGGAAAGTATGATATCTTCGCGGAGGATGACGACGGCGACAATACAGTTGAGTTCCCGAAAGACAACATCGAGAACGAAAAGCGCAAGCGCGGTATACACACTGACAAGAAATAGGATACATGCAGAAAAGACTCCTTCCGGAGTCTTTTTCAGTGCAAAATTATTAACGCGTACGGGAGAAGTTCTCACTTCTTCTTGTTAAGCTGGTATCCGACGAACGCTCCTACAAGCCCTCCTGCGATATGCGAAAGGTTTGAAACATTATCCTGGAGCAGTACCCCTTCATAAACCTGCTGTCCAAGGAATATAACTGCTACAAGTATCACAGTCAGCGGGATCTCCCCTTCTTTGAAACTCGTGAATGATGTCATGAGTATAAATGCAAACACAACACCGCTTGCACCGCACAGAGCGATTCCGGGGAACAGAAAATAGTTCAGCAGAGCTGTGATCACGGCAGTTACACCGATAAGTTCCATTATGTTGACTGCACCGTATTTTTCCTCAAGCATTGGTCCAAGGAGCAGTATGTACATCATATTGCCGATATAATGCGTCCATCCCGCATGCCCGAGAACATGCGTAAAGAATCTGACATAAGTCAGCGGATTGGCAAGCGACGAATGATATGTCATGAACAGCAGCCTGTTGCTTACACCCGCAGTAAGATAGTTCGCGATCATAGCGCACAGACTGACGAAAACAAAGCTCAATATTACCGGTGAGTTGAAAGTAATTCTTTTCTTCATAATTCCAGTCCTCCAAAACCAATTATAACAAAAAGCGGGATGTTAATCCCGCCTTAAGTCATATTGTTTCAGATGATCAGTCCTTGACGAGTTCTTTTCTCGAAAGGTTGATCCTGTTCTGATTGTCGATCTCTGTAACCTTAACAGTAACCTTGTCTCCGATGTTCATTACATCTTCGACCTTCTCAACTCTGTGGTTAGCCATCTTGGAGATGTGCAGGAGGCCTTCCTTGCCAGGGAGGATCTCGATGAATGCGCCGAAGTTCATGATTCTCTTAACTTCGCCTTCATAAGTCTTTCCTACCTCAACATCTGCTGTGATGAGCTCGATCTCTCTCTTAGCTGCCTCAGCGCTTTCCTGATCAACAGCATAGATAGCGATGAATCCGACATCATCATCAGAGATATCGATCTTGGCACCTGTCTCCTCAACGATCCTGTTGACAGTCTTTCCTCCCGGTCCGATAACGAGTCTAACCTTATCAGGATGTACTCTCATGGAGATGAATCTCGGAGCATACGGGCTGAGTTCCTTGCGTGGCTCAGCGATCTCTTCGAGCATGTTCTCGAGGATGTGTGCTCTGCCAACCTTAGCCTGCTCAAGAGCCTGCTCAAGGATCTCTCTTGAAAGTCCGTGAACCTTGATATCCATCTGGAGTGCAGTTACTCCGTCAGGTGTACCGGTTACCTTGAAGTCCATGTCACCAAGGAAGTCTTCCATTCCCTGGATATCGGAAAGGATAGCAAATCTGCTGGATCCGTCCTCGTTGAATCCCTCGATGAGACCCATAGCGATACCGCTTACAGGCTTCCTGATAGGAACACCGGCATCCATCAGTGCAAGGCATGAACCGCATGTGGAAGCCATTGATGATGAACCGTTTGATGAAAGTACTTCAGAGACGACTCTGATTGCATAAGGGAATTCCTCTTCGCTTGGAAGTACAGGCAGAAGAGCTCTCTCAGCAAGAGCGCCGTGTCCGATCTCTCTTCTTCCAGGTGATCTGCTTGGCTTAGCCTCGCCTGTGCAGTAACCAGGGAAGTTGTACTGGTGCATATATCTCTTGCGTGTTACATCTGAATCGATGCCGTCAAGATACTGTGCCTCTGAAAGAGGTGCAAGTGTGCAGACGGAAAGAACCTGAGTCTGTCCTCTCTTGAAGAGTCCTGTTCCGTGTGCTCTCGGGAGGAATCCTGTCTCGCTCCAGAGCGGTCTGATCTCATTCAGTGCTCTGTCATCCGGACGTACGCCCTCATCGAGGATCCTGCGTCTTACCTCTTCCTTCTTGATGTTGTAGAGAACCTCGTCTACCTCAGCCATTCTGCCTTCGAATTCTTCAGAAAAATGCTCCTTGGTATCCTCAGCTACAGCATCCATGTTTGCCATTCTTTCCTGCTTCTCGAATGTGTAGATAGCATCTACCATCTTAGCAGTTGCATATTCTCTTACTGCAGCATCAACATCCTCGCCTGCCTTGAAGACCTTGTAGGACTGCTTTTCCTTGCCTACCTCAGCAACGATGTTCTTGATGAATCTGCAGATGTTCTTGATCTCCTCATGACCGAAGAGAATAGCCTCGAGCATCTTCTCCTCAGGAACCTCATTAGCGCCTGCCTCTACCATCATGATGGCTTCTTCAGTACCGCATACTGTGAGGTTGATGTCAGATACCTGTCTCTGCTCGAATGTAGGGTTGATAACGAGCTCGCCGTCTACCATTCCTACTACTACGCCGGCAGTCGGGCCGTCCCATGGAATGTCAGAGATAGCAATTGCAGCGGATGTACCGAGCAGTGCAGCGACCTCAGGCTGGCAGTCAACATCGACTGACCATGCTGTAGCAGTAACTACTACGTCATTTCTGTATCCCTTAGGGAAAAGCGGTCTGAGCGGTCTGTCGATCAGTCTCGAAACGAGAGTAGCCTTGTCGCTCGGACGTCCTTCTCTCTTGATGTATCCGCCAGGGATCTTGCCTACTGCGTACATCTTCTCCTCAAAGTTGCATGTCAGAGGGAAGAAATCCACGTCCTGCTTCGGCTCTTTGCTTGCGCATACTGTGCAGTTAACAACTGTGTCACCGTATCTTACTGTGACAGCACCGTTAGCCTGCTCAGCAACCTTGCCGATCTCAAACTGCAGCAGTCTTCCGCCCAGAGCGGTCTTATATGTTCTGTAATCTTCAAATCTACCCATTATTATTAACAACTCCTTCCTGTTAATTTCCTTCTTTCGATGGGCTTTAACTTCTCTGATGCCTTTTCCGGCACCTTAATATACAATCAAAGCGGGAGTCTTTATCACTCCCGCTTTAATGTCACAAATTACTTTCTCAGTCCGAGACGTGCGATGAGGCTTCTGTATCTCTCGATGTCAGTCTCTCTGAGGTACTTGAGAAGGCTTCTTCTCTGTCCTACCATCTTGAGCAGACCTCTTCTTGAATGGAAGTCCTTGTGATGCTCTTTGAGGTGCTCATTCAGATCGTTGATCCTGTAAGTAAGGATAGCAACCTGAACCTCCGGGGAACCTGTATCGCCTTCTGTGAGTGCGTACTCTTTGATGATTTCCTGTTTCTTTTCTTTAGTAAGCATTTTAATTTCTCCTTTTCTGTAGTTCGCCCGGGCTGCGGAACCGTCGAGAACCCGAATTCCTGAAGCCAGGGTAAAAATAATTTATGCTGTCTTCACAGCAACGCGCATATCATAACATGAATGCACGTTATTGTCTATCACTTTTTTTCGCATGATGCAAAAGAGCAGATTATTCTGAATAATGATACGCTCTCGCCTGGTCGCAGTCGCGTGAGATCTGCTCAAACAGCTCTTCCTTCGACCTGAATTTCCGCTCTCCCCTTGAGAAGTGATCGAAATAGACCGAGACATCTTTTCCGTATATATCTCTCTCGAAGTCAAAGATATGCGTCTCTATATTCTTGTCCGGTCTGGTCCTGAACTCAGTCTGGTCGTCAGTCTGGCTGACAGTAGGATTCACTCCTATATTGGAGATGCTCTTGTACTCAAGACCGTCAATCACGGTCCTGCTGAAATACACTCCGTTAGGAGGCAGCATCTGACGTGCAGGTGCCGGAATATTGATCGTCGGGAAACCGTTTGAAGCACCTATATGTCTCCCGTGAGCTATCGTACCGCTGAAAGAATACGGTCTTCCGAGATACATTGCCGTACGTTCCATGTTGCCGGTGCTTATCATCTCCCTTATGAGAGTTGAGCTGACTACTCTGCCGCCGATAGTGACAGGTTCATGAATGTTGACACCGACTCCTGCCTCTGCGCACTCCTTCACGAGATCATCCGGCTTGCCCTCAGCTCTCGCACCGTAAGTGTAGTTGAATCCCACAGAGACGCAGCCCGCATTGAGCTTTCCGAGGATTATATCCTCAAAGAAAGCATGTGCCCTCATCTTCATGACAGTCTCGTCGAAAGGGACATTGACAAGGATGTCAAATCCCATGTCGCGGACCAGTTCAACCTTCTC
This sequence comes from Anaerovoracaceae bacterium, assembly GCA_045540775.1. Taxonomy (GTDB): domain Bacteria; phylum Bacillota; class Clostridia; order Peptostreptococcales; family Anaerovoracaceae; genus Crickella. Next base: position 6,877 of record JAZQHU010000002.1, read on the forward strand.
CTCCTCGGTGCAGATCAGCTTGACTGCATCCGGGTCATCATCCGGTCTCTGCAGAATGAAGTTGAAAGGATGATTGGAAAAGGTAAAGCAAAGCGACTTAAGCCCGTTCTCCCCGGCAGATCTGATCGCATCCAGCATAATCTCACGGTGTCCCACGTGAAGGCCGTCAAAATTCCCCAGTGCGACCGAGGTCTTTTCCCCGATATTCAGTTGATCTAAACTGCTGTATATCTGCATTCTTCTATCTGAAAATAACTTTGGCAGGAATAAGATCTCTGCCTTTTATATATCCGGTTCCGAGGAATATCCCGCTGCTGTAGACCTTATAAATGCTGCATCCACGGTATTTATCCCCGTCACCGGCTCTGAATTCTGATTCAGCGGTTACCCTGTAGCCTGTTCCCGATGGGTTTCCGTTGATAAATGCGGTAAAACGGTTATCGTCAAGTTCGACATTTCCCAGTTTTTCAAGCGTCCGGTCCATCGGAATCATGCAGTCAGCAAGCTCTTCATCCGTCATCCTGACAAGTTCATCGATGCTGTGTGCATCCTCTATACTGAAGTACCCGCTTGCTGTCCGTTCCAGAGAGGACATTACGGCCCCGCAGCCGAGAGTTCTTCCGATATCGTCACATATAGTCCGGATGTAAGTGCCCTTGGAGCACGTCACATCGAATTCCACCTCTCCTGAATCAAGGTCTATCCCGGTAACAGTATTGTCATATATCTTGATCCTGCGGGATCTGATCTCAAAAACCTGCCCTTCTCTCGCGAGATCGTATGCTCTCTTTCCTTTTATCTTAAGAGCGGAATATTTTGGCGGTATCTGCTCTATTACTCCGGTATATGCGGCAAAAGCCGACATTATCATCTCTTCTGTCACATTGCTGAATCCACCGGCTTTTTCGACATTCCCCCAGATATCCAGCGTATCCGACGTATATCCGAGCTTCATGCATGCATGATAGGTCTTGCGGTCATCATCGTAATACTCGATGATCCTGGTCGCTTTTCCGATACATACAGGCAAAACGCCCGTAGCCATAGGGTCGAGCGTTCCTGTGTGTCCGATTTTTTTAATGTGCAGCCTGTGGCGGAGTTTGGCACATATGTCCTGTGAAGTCCATCCTTCAGGCTTGTTTACATTGATAATCCCGTCAGTCATGTATCACCATTATCCGTTTTGCGCTTATCAGTGCCTTACATTGATCGCATCGATAAGTACAGGGATCAGCAGATCTGATGCTTCCTTCATAGACTTATTGAATGAGCAGCCTGCCGCGAGAGTATGACCTCCGCCGCCGAATGCTGCAGCTGCTTTGGCCATATTGACATAGCTTCTGCCTCTGAGGCTTGCGCGGACATTCTTCTCATCTGTCTCCTTGAAGAGGCACGCGCCTTCAACACCGTCTATACTCATCATACGCTGAATTATTCCATCGGCCTCATCCATTGAGCAGCCGTAATCAGTGAGTATTCTCTGAGTGACTCTGCCTACTGCCAGCTTTCCGCCTGCATAGAATTCAAGCTCTGAGAGAACAGCGCTTTCCATCTGCAGAGCTTCCTTGCTTCGTCTGTCATATATAAGTGCAGAGATGGTCTTGGAATTGAATCCCTCGACTTTATACAGATGCCCTGCTATCTCGTGTGAGCGGCTGGTCGTGTTGGTATGCTGGAAGTTGCCTGTATCTGTAGTGATCGCAGTGAAAATACAGTTGGCGATATCCAGCGTTATTTCAGCACCGAGGTCCTTGATAAGTCTGTAGATTATCTCGCCTGTAGCAGCAGCCTTGGGTTCGATGCGCTTGAAATCGTATCTTACGTCCTTGCTGGTAGTTGCATGATGGTCGATGCAGCCCTTGAGTCTGCCCCTTTCCCATTCAGCTTCACGTCCCGGTATCCTGTTGAGACCGTTGCAGTCAAGCATAAGAGACAGCTGGACTTCATCCATCACAGACGCGTCATCTGTGACGCATCCGAAGTCAAGAAAGTCAAGGTTCTTGGGTATAGGCTCCTTCATCATGATATACGCACTTTTGCCGAGACTTCTCAGAGCAAGGCAAAGCGCCGTACATGATCCGATGGCATCTCCGTCTGCGTTGACATGCGGGAACAGAAGTATCCCGTCAAGATCACCCATTATTGTTGCTATACTTTTGATTGTGTCGTTCATTTATCTCAATATTACTCCTCAGAAGGAATATCAAGTGTCTCAAGAATCGAATCAATGTGTCTTCCGTAGTCCATGGATGTGTCCAGCTTGAATATGAGCTCCGGTGTATATCTCAGCTTGATATCTCTGGATACCTGGCTGCGGAGTGCGCCTTTGGCTTTATTGAAGCCCTGAAGCACTTCAGCATAAACCGCATCCTTGTCCTCGTCAGACAGGCAGACAGGCGAAACGTAGACGGTCGCATAGCTCCCGTCTCTCGTTACGTCCACACCTGTGATGCTGATTATTCTTGATGTCAGTCTCGGGTCCTTGGCTCCGTTGATGAGGAATGAGCTGATGCTCTTTTTGATTTCCTCGCTGAGCCTGCCCTGTCTGTGTTTTGCCATAATCGTATTCCTGTGTATGAAAAACTATCTCTTGATCTCAACCATATCGAAGCACTCGATGACATCATCAGGCTTGATATCGTTGTATTTCTCGATTCCGAGTCCGCACTCATAGCCGGCAGCTACTTCTCTTACGTCGTCCTTGAATCTTCTCAGGGATGAAATGACGCCCTCGTGGATAACGATACCGTCTCTTACCAGTCTTATCTGTGCGTTTCTCTTTACGATACCTTCGTTGACATAGCATCCTGCAACGATACCGAGGTTCGGTACCTTGAATGTATCTCTGACAACGGCCTTACCGAGAACCTCTTCCTTGAATTCAGGATCGAGCATACCCTTCATAGCATCCTGGATATCGTCGATGATATCGTAGATGACTCTGTAGAGTCTGACTTCGACATCAGCAGCTGCAGCCTGGTTGGTTACGGCTGTAGTCGGTCTTACGTTGAATCCAATGATGATAGCGTTGGATGTTTCGGCAAGTGTTACATCGGACTCGTTGATAGTACCTACGCCGGAGTGTATGACATTGATCTTGACTTCCGGTGTTTCGAGTTTCTCAAGCGATGTAACGATAGCTCCGACCGAACCCTGTACGTCTGCCTTGACGATGAGGTTGAGCTCCTTGGCCTCTCCCTCCTGGATCTGGCTGAAGAGCTTGTCGAGTGTCATGCTGGCGTTCTTGGCCAGTACTTCTTCTCTCATCTTCTCCTTACGGTTGGCAGCGATCTCTCTTGCAGTCTTGTCATCTCTTACAGCATTGAATGCATCACCTGCTGCAGGAACATCGGACAGACCGAGGATCTCTACAGCTGTTGCCGGACCTGCCTTGCGGATCGGCTTGCCCTTGAAGTCGGTCATTACTCTGATCTTACCTGACGTTGTTCCCGCTACAACGCTCTGTCCGGTCTTGAGTGTACCGTTGCTTACGAGCAGTGTTGCAACCGGACCCTTTGCCTTATCAAGTCTTGCCTCGATTACAGTACCGAGAGCAAGTCTGTCAGGATTAGCCTTGAGCTCGAGGACTTCTGCCTGGAGAAGGATCATCTCAAGAAGATCAGTGATACCTTCGCCCTTCTTGGCTGATACAGGAACAGAGATAACGTCTCCGCCCCAGTCCTCTACGAGGATTCCGTGCTCGGTGAGTTCCTGCTTTACTCTGTCAGGGTTGGCACCCGGCTTATCCATCTTGTTGATCGCTACGATGATAGGTACTCCTGCAGCCTTTGCATGGCTGATGGACTCAACTGTCTGAGCCATTACGCCGTCATCAGCAGCTACTACCAGTACAGCGATATCTGTTACCTGCGCACCTCTTGCACGCATGGTAGTGAACGCTTCGTGTCCCGGAGTGTCGAGGAAAACGATCTTCTTGCCGTTGATCTCAACTTCGGAAGCACCGATGTGCTGTGTGATTCCGCCGGACTCGCCTGCTGTAACGTTGGTATTTCTGATAGCATCCAGAAGGGATGTCTTACCATGGTCAACGTGACCCATTACAGTGATGATAGGCGGGCGCGGCTGGAGTTCGCTCTCAGCGTCTTCATGCATGTCGATGCCCGGTTCTTCGATTTCAGGCTCTTCCTCGGTTACAACGATATCGAGTCCGAGATCTTCTGCAAGCATCTCGATCGCATCCTTATCAAGTGACTGGTTGATAGTAGCCATAACACCCATCTGCATCATGGACATGATGATCTTGCTGACGCTGACCTCAGCCTGTTCGCTGAGACCTGCAACAGTGATAGGTGCTGTTATAGCGATTGTGCCCTCTGGCAGGAGCTCCTCAACAGTAGGCTCCTCAACAGCCTTGACCTTATATTTCTTCTTATGACGTTCCTGCTTCTCAAGAGCTCTCTCGTCATAAACATTGTTCTGATTGTTTCTGCGTCCGCCCGGGCCGTCTTCTCTTCTGTCGAATCTGGACTGCTTATCCTTATCCTTGTTGTCGAAGAACTTCTTGCTCTTGCCCTTGGAAGACTTGGCATTTCCTGCAGGTGCAGGTGCCGGTGCACCACCGGACTGAGGTTTTCTTGCACCTCTTCTGTCTTCTCCTGCTCCGGATTTGTTCTTGTCAGGACGTCCATCCTTTGAAGAATCCTTGCCCTTTCTGCCTTCCTTCTGCGAATCCTTGCCCTTACGTCCGCGGCCTTCGCCCTGGGACGCAAATCTTTCTTCCTGACGCTTTCTCAGTTCTTCTGCCTTCTTCTTTTCTGTGGCAGCATCTGAGATCTTCTTGAACCTCATAGGCTTGTTAGGAGCATTGACATACTCCTCTTCCTTCTTTTCAGGCTTCTTTTCCGGCTCAGCAGGTGTCTCCTTTACAGGCGCAGGTGCAGCTTCAGGTTTTGCTTCTGCCTTTTCTGCAGGCTTTTCTTCTTTAATCTCAGCCGGTGCTTCAGGCTTTTCAGCTGCAGGCTCTGCAGTCTTTTCCTGTGCAGGTTCTTCTGCAGCAGGAACAGTGTCTGCTTTTTCCTCTTTAACAGCAGATTCTGCAGCCTCAGCAGCAGGCCTGATCTCAGCCTCAGCTTCCTGTGCTGGTTCTGCCGGTTCTTCTTTTCCTGTTTCAGGCTCCTCTGCCTTCTTTTCAGGCGGAACTACAGCTTTCTTAGGGATCACAGGCTTGGCTGCAGGTCTTCCGCCTGCGGCTTCCTTATTGATGACAGGTGTTGCCTTGATCTTAGGCTTGTTGCTTGCAGACTGACTTCCTGCAGTATTTCCCTTCATCAGATTGATAGTGCTTACAAGTCTGGCAGCATCAACATCCTCGACGCTGCTCTGGGCACTTTTGACCTCGATTCCCATCTTTGATGCGTAGTCTTTGAGTTCCTGTAATGTGATGTCAAGTTCTTTAGTAAGCTGGCTGACTTTCTTTGACATTCATATCCTCCTTAGTTGCTGAGAGCTTCTGTTATCGCTCTCCTGATTTCTTCAGTATCAACACCGGATCTTGCGATACGGTTCCATGCTTTGCGTTTGAATGACCTCTCGATGCATTCTTCATTTCTGCAGAGATATATGCCCCTGCCGTCCTGTCTGCTTCCCGTATCTGCCCGGAATGCATTTCCGTCATAAGTGAACCTCATCATCTCACTCTGAGGTCTTGACTCATGACATCCAATGCATCTACGCATCGGTTCCTTCGTCTGATGTCTCCTCAATTATCTGGTCCTCTGTATGTTCTGCTGCTGCAGCTTCCGGTACATCGTCTGCATCTTCATACTCATCGAATGCAAAACCCATTTCTCTGAGCTGATCGTTGCTCTTGATGTCGATCTTCCAGTTGCTGACTCTTGCAGCAAGTCTTACGTTCTGTCCTTCTCTTCCGATAGCAAGCGAGAGCTGCTGCTCAGGCACTACTGCGGTTGCTGACTTCTCATCCTCGTTGATGTATACGCCTTCAACGATGGCAGGTCTCAGAACATTGCTGATGAATACAGCAGGGTCCTCATCCCATACGATGATGTCTATCTTCTCGCCGAAGAGCTCATCTGTTATATTCTGAACTCTTGCTCCGCGGTTGCCTACGCATGCTCCTACAGGATCTACGTTTTCATCTGTTGAATAAACAGCGATCTTGGTACGTGAACCTGCTTCTCTTGCGATTCCCTTGATCTCAACTGTTCCGTCAGCGATCTCAGGGATCTCAAGCTCGAAGAGACCTCTTACAAGACCCGGATGGGATCTTGACAGAAGCACCTGAGGTCCCTTGTTGTCCTTCTTGACATCCATTACATAGACCTTGATCCTGTCTCCTGGCTTGAAGGACTCTGTTCTTACCTGCTCAGAGTTAGGAACTCTTCCTTCAGTCCTTCCGAGAGAAACGAGCATCGTTCCGTTATTGATCCTCTCAACTCTTCCGGTAACGATCTGTCCCTTCTTGCTGATGAATTCGTTATATGAATTGATTCTCTCTGCTTCTCTGTTCTTCTGAACGAACACCTGCTTTGCGCCCTGTGCAGCAATGCGGTTGAAATCCTTAGGGTCGATCTGATATTCGACAACATCTCCGATCTCATATCCGTCATAGATCTCTTTTGCTTCTTCAAGTGAGATCTGTGTGAGATCGTCCTCGACCTCTTCCACGACTTCGAGACCCATGAGAACTGTAACGTCTCCTGTCTCCATGTCGACTTCCACCCTTACATTGGATGCTCCGTAATTCTTCTTATATGCGTTCTCGATAGAGTCCTTGATTGCTCCGATGATCTCTTCCTGTGAAAGATTCTTCTCCTTCTTAAGATCAGCAAACGCATCCAGAAATTCCTTGTTCATCGTGTCCTCCCTTTAGAAAACTATTGCTAAATTTATCTTTGAAATCTTGTCTGATGGTATTTCCAGTCTCTTTCCGGCTTTGTCGATAATGACCGTATCGCCCTCTTTTCCGATAAGAGTGCCTTCAAAATTCTTGCTGCCGTCGATCTGTCCGTAAGGCTTTACCTCGACCTCTCTTCCGGCAAATCTGACAAAATCAGTATCCTTGATCAGTTCGCGGTCAAGTCCCGGTGAGCTTACCTCAAGGTTGTAGCTTCTCTCGATAAGGTCGAGCTCATCAAGCCTGTCACTCAGATATCTGGTAGCTTCCTCACACTCCTCGATGCTTACATATTCATTTTCAGCACCCATAGGCTTGTCGAGAAAAACTCTGAGGACCCAGTCCGGTCCTTCCTTCTTATATATGACTCTGTAGATCTCGAGTTCCCGGCCTTCGGTATATTCTTCGAGCAGCGCCGTGACCTTTGCAGAAATGTCTTCTTTTGCCATTCCGTTCTCCGCTTCCTGTCTCAAAAAAAACATCTAACATAAGCGAAAGAGTGGGGTGACCCACTCTTTCGGAGTTATAACTTACTTTGCTATATATATCACCAAACGCCTATAATTGCAAGGTTTTTTTGATATATTGGCTGTTGTGAGCGCGATATACGGAGATACTACTCCTTTTTCTCTGCGGCAGCTGCATCATCGGCAGCCGGTTTCTTGGCATCAGCTTTTGCCCCTTCTTCGCCCTCTTTGCCTTTCTCTTTATCTTTATCCTTAGCTTCCTCTTCTTCCTCTTCAGGCTCCGGTTCAGGTTCAGGAGGTGCTGTACCGTTTGTATAGTATTCTCCGTTCCATGCCCTGAATACGTTGTCAGGTCTGCTTCTGTACTCGCCGTCTTTTGCCCTGTCTATCCTTTCGACGACATTGCTCCACAGCCTGGCGGCCTTCTCTGAGGATGAATCCATCTGCACGTTGTCATCAGTACCTATCCAGAGCGCAATGGAATATGTAGGAGTAAAGCCGTTGAACCAGATATCGAATCTGTCATCAGTCGTTCCGGTCTTGCCGCCGACATCTACGCCGTCAACTTTGGCATCACCAGCGATTCCCTTGGTTACAACGCTCTGCAGGACATCTACCATGATCCAGGCAACTCCCTCATCAAGAACTCTTGTTGTCTGGGACTTTCCTTCAAGAAGTGTCCTTCCGCTGCTGTCTTCGACCTTAGTGTAGCAGATCGGTGTATTGACGACTCCCCCGTTAGGGAATGCCGCATAAGCAGTGGACATCTCCAGAGGAGAAATGCCGTATGACATGGCTCCGAGTCCGAGTGCGGCAAGATTCATGTCGTTAGTAGCCTGCGATGTATCATCGACAGCTGTTGTAATGCCGAATCTCTTGAGCGTATCCATTGAGTACTCGACGCCTATCTGGGCAAGTATCTTGACTGCACATGTGTTGATAGACTTCTGGATCGCTGTTCTGAATGTGTTGTATCCGGAGAAAGACCTGGTTACATTGTTAGGCCAGTACTGGCCGTTGACTTTCATCCTTTCATCCACAACCTTGGAAGAAACAGTAATATAGCTGCCCCATCCGCTGGCTCCCTGGCTGTCATACCCGGTATTTTTGAATTTGAAGGTCTCACCGTCCTCCTGATACTCAAGGCTCTTCTGGAGTGCAGGCGCATAGACGGACAGAGGCTTGATCGATGATCCCGGCTGTCTCGGGTTGGTAGCTCTGTTGAACAGCATCTGGCCTGAAGCGTTACGTGTTCCGACCATCGCCTTGACTTCACCCGTGCCGACCTCTGTAACTACCATAGCGGATTCTACAGTACCCTTGCCATTGGTAGTTGAAGGGAAATTACTCTTCTCCTTGAACTGCTCTGTAATGACCTTCTGAGCCTGGCTGTCCATGGTCGTATAGATATTCAGGCCCTTGGTGTAGATGATCTTGATGGCCTGATCTTCCTCGATGCCGTACTCATTCATCAGGTCCTTCTTTACGGTTTCAATAACATAATCCTTGAAAGCCGATGTTGAGGCAGCACTGGATGAGCTGCCTGGCTTGATGAAGTCTGCAAGCGGCTTGGTCGCAGCGTCCTTTTCTTCCTGTGTAATAAGCCCCTGCTGCAGCATCATGCTCAGGATCATGTTGCGGCGGTCCTGAGATGCATCATTGATATAGACTCCGTTCTTGTACTCTACAGTGGTATCTGACGGTTCGTTCACCAGCAGTGAATATGTGCCCGGCGCCTGCGGCAGAGCAGCAAGAGCCGCACACTGTTCAAGAGTCAGCCCCTCCACATCCGTAGAGAAATATGTCTTTGCTGCCGTGTCGACTCCATAGCATCCGTATCCGAGATATATAGTGTTCAGATAAGCAGTAATGATCTCTTCTTTACTGAGTTCCTGCTCTATCTCATAAGCATAATACATCTCAATGATCTTACGCTTGATCGACCGTACACTCTTGTCCTCAGGCAGGAATACGTTTCTCGCCAGCTGCTGCGTGATGGTACTTGTACCGCTGATCCTGCCTCCGTGGAATCTCTCAAGAATAGCACCGATGATTCTCTTGAAGTTGAACCCCTTATGCGTCCAGAAGGTCTTGTCTTCTACAGCTATGAATGCATTCTTGAGATTTTCCGGAAGCTGTTCATAGGAGACGATCTGCCTGTTCTCGGAATAGTAGATCTCATCCACAAGGTTTTCCTGATCATCATAAATATGAGTACTTACATCAAGAGTATCGTAAATATTCTTCGGATGGATTGTCGGAGCATGACTGATGACATGTGCTGCATATCCTGCGCCTGCAAGACAGCCGATGATCATGAAGACTATTATTGTCCTGACGAATGCCCTGACGAAACCGACCCATTTCTTCTGAGTCTTTTTCCTGGACTTCTTCTTTGCTTTTGAAGATGGTTTCTTAGCCGGAGAAGCGGCCCGGTTTTTAGTTGAACCGGACTGAGCTCTGGACTGTGCAGACTTCGGACCGCCTGAAGCAGCCTTTTTAGTCTGATTGGCAGTCTTGTCTACTTTTGAAGTTCTGGTAGTGCCGGCAGCACTTTTGTTTTTCTTTTTCTGTCCGGATCCCTTTGCCATTTTCTTTATAGCGCCTGCAACGCCTGCAGACCTTTCGTTCGCATTTTCTATCTCTGAAGCAGAAGCAGCCTCCTGCAGCGCCTTTACCTCTTCCGCCTGAAGTTCGCGCGTATATGGCTTGAAGCCGTAGCGCCTTAAAGTCTTCCTTCCGGACTTGCTTTCACTGAAATCCTCAGCCAGTTCTTTTTCAAGTTCTGACACCGGCTGCTCTTTCGCAGGTTCTTTTGATTCAGGCGCATTCGCAGAAGTCTTTTCTTCCTTTGCGGTCTCAGCAGCCTTCTTTTCAGCCTTCGGTTCTTCCTTGACCTCACTGACAACCTTCTTCTCAGCCTTCGGTTCTTCTTTGACCTCACTGACAGCCTTTTTTTCCGGCTCCGGTTTTTCCTTCACTTCATCGACGGCCTTGTTCTCAGTCTTCGGCGCTTCCTTTATTTCATCAGCAGCCTTCGTCTCAGACTCCACAGCTTCCTTGCCTTCATGCTCTGATTTCTTTTCGCTCTGTCTCTTCCTGATAAGCTCAAGGATCTCATCGTCAGACGCAAAATCTGTATCATCAGGCGCAAAGTTGCTCCTGGCATCTTTTTTTACTTCATACAAAGAAGCCTTATTGTTCTTGTCTGATGTTACGGCTCTTGATTCGTGTATCTTTATTTCTTTGTCTTCTGACATTTTTATCTCCTGTCTGAAACAGTTAAATGGGTGTTTCAGGCGTATTATTATACAACAAAACTCCGGAGAGCATATCTCCGGAGTCATTATAACACAACATATAGCGATTATTTAGTAGAAAATGTCTAGATTTGCGATTTATTTTTAATTGGCTCCAGGCGTATTCTGCGGTGCCCGTCTCACGATCATCCTCATGGAGTTAAGGATACATATGACTGCTACACCGACATCTGCAAATACAGCGGCCCACATATTGGCGATTCCCAGTGCGCCGAGGACAAGACATGTGAATTTAACGAGCAGCGCGAATACAATATTCGCCTTTGATATGCCGATAGTCTTGCGTGCGATTCTGATGACGGCCGGTATCCTTTCCAGATTGTCATCCATTATGACGACATCAGCCGCTTCGATGGCAGCATCGGAACCGAGTGAACCCATCGCTATACCTACGTCAGCTCTTGAAAGCACAGGAGCATCATTGATGCCGTCTCCGATGAATGCCAGCTTTCTGCTGCTGTCAGCACCGCCGGTCTCAGCAAGTAGTTTCTCGAAATATTCGACTTTATCCTGCGGAAGCAGCCCTGCTGCATAATCCGTGATGCCGAGATATTCTGCAACAGCTCTCGCAGTCTCCTTTGAATCTCCCGTAAGCATGATTATGCGCCTGACTCCTTCTGCCACGATTTCCTTTATAGCTTTTTTTGCTTCAGGCTTTGGCATATCTGAAACTGCGATAGCACCGATATATTTGCCATCTCTTGCAACATAGCACATGGTGCCGGCCTCACGGATCCCGCTGGTAGCTGCAGCAAAAGTGCTGAGATGCTCTGAAGATGGTCTGACCCCCAATTCTTCCATGAACGATACATTTCCGACTGCTGTAACGGAACCGGAAACATTCGCGATTATGCCTTTGCCGGCATGGTTCTCCTCACCGGTGATCTCTGACTGAGGCACCGGATCATCACACGCCGCGGCTATCGCTGCACCGATAGGATGAGTTGAACCGGATTCGACTGCTGCTGCATATCTTACAACATCCTCCGCAGTATATCCTGATTCAGGCATTACTTCACTCACTTTGAATCTTCCCTCAGTAAGCGTTCCGGTCTTATCCGAAACAAGCGTATCGATGTTTGCCATCATCTCAAGGAAGTTTGAGCCCTTGACAAGTACGCCTTCATTGGATGCAGCCCCGATCCCTCCGAAGAATGCAAGCGGAACTGAAATGACCAGTGCGCATGGACATGATATTACGAGGAATGTGCATGCCCTCAGGACCCATACACCGAAGTTACCCGCAAAGTCGCCTGATATAAGCGGTGGCAGGAATGCCAGGATCAGTGCGCCTATAACGACTGCAGGCGTATAGTAGCGGGCAAATCTTGTAATGAAATTCTCTGTCCTTGACTTCCTGGTGGATGCATTCTCAACAAGCTCGAGTATCTGCATCACAGTCGAGTCATCGTAGTCCTTGTCAGCTCTTACTCTGAGAAGATTGTCACCGTTTATGCATCCGGAGATGATCTGATCACCTGCCTTGACCTCTCTCGGCATTGATTCACCGGTCAGTGCGGAAGTGTTTATAAGGCCTGTGCCTTCAAGAACAGTACCGTCAGCAGGGATCTTCTCTCCCGGTTTGATCACGAGGATATCGCCTGCCTCGATATCGTCAGGGTCGATGACTTCGATCTCGCCGTCTTCACCTTCCCTGTTGGCATAATCCGGAGCGATGCTCATAAGGTCTGTGATGGCTCCGCGGGACTTTCCTACAGCATAACTCTGGAAGAATTCCCCGACCTGATAGAACAGCATTACCGCAACGGCTTCATCAAATTCCCCGCAGCCGAACGCACCGATGGTGGCAACTGTCATCAGGAAACTCTCATCAAACATCTGTCCGTGTGATATTCCGATGATGCATTTGCGTACGACATCGTAACCGACGATGAAGTACGGCACGAGCCAGATGAGAAGCATCCATATGCTGTGCGCAAAATCCTCTGGTATGACCGTATGCTCAGCTATTATCAGAACTATGAAGATGATAAAGGCTATTATGATGCGAATTAGATTGTTTTTCTGTTTTTTAGTCAGTTTATCCATTTCTATAATTCAGGCCGGAATCAAAGTTCCGGCCGCTTTTTCAGTTTATATTGATTATTTAAGAACGACCTTGCAGTCCGGCTCTACCTTTGCGATGCACTTTACAGCTTCCTGAACGACCTGATCAAAAACTGCATCGTCAGCATCGATCATCATCTTCTGTGTCATGAAGCTTACTGATGCATCATTGACTCCGTCCAGCTTCTTGATTGCCTCCTCCATCTTTGCAGCGCAGTTTGCACAGTCAAGATCGATAAGTTTGAATTTCTTCTTCATGGTGATTCTCCTTCTGATTTATCATTTACCGGTATGTCCGGCTGTTAGCAGTTATCTGAGGCCGTACAATTAAGTATGGCTACTCCTCGATGTGCTCCTTGCCCATCGCTATGATAGTCTTGACATGATCGTCATCGAGCGAATACTTGATGGATTTGCCTTCCCGTCTGCTTCTTACAAGCTTGGCAGTCTTGAGAGCCTTGAGCTGATGAGAAACAGCCGACTGGTTCATCTCGATATCCTCGCATATCTCCGTGACGTTTTTCTCTCCTTCGAACAGGTCATAGAGGATCTTGATCCTGGTCGAGTCCGAAAACATCTTGAAAAGATCTGCAAGTTCGAGCAGCTCGTTTTCAGTCATGCCCCTCAGCATGTATTCATCTTTCTTAGGCATGTCTTCACCCCTTTATCTGACATCTTCTAACCGGGATTCAATTGATTGCTTGTTCATATGAATATATTATCATATGTTCATTATAAGTCAACACCAATTTTGAAAATTCCGGGCATAAAAAATCCCGGCTCCTGATGAACCGGGATCGTATCGGTCTGCTATTCAAACTGCGCTGCGACCTTTTTGAGAAGTTCTCTTATCTCCAGGTGCTGCGGGCAGACTCCTTCGCACATGCCGCATTCTATACAGTCACTTGCCTTTCCGTGTCCGTCCGCTGTTACAGTGCCATAGTTGATCCACGGAAATGATGCATTGAACATGATCATGTTGTTATATACCGTGAACATTGCCGGGATGGTTATGTTCATCGGGCAGTGGTTTTCTTCAATGCAGTATCTGCACTTGGTGCACGGTACTGCGCCTATCGCCCTGAATGCATCCGCAGCCTTCAGAAGACCATTCTTTTCATTCTCAGTAAGCGGAGCCGGATCTTTCATGACAGCGGTGTTGTCAGCGACCTGCTCTATAGTGCTCATTCCTGAGAGCACGACCTCTATTCCGTCAAAATCAGCAGCGAATCTTATAGCATATCCCGCATTGCTGCAGTCTGATCCGCTCTCTGCTCTGATATCATCAAGTACTTTTGCCGCCCCTTCAGGAAGGTTCACAAGGCTTCCGCCTCTGACCGGCTCCATTACGAGGATCGGCTTATTGTGTTTGCGGCATACTTCATATACCTTGCGGCCCTCAAGTGCAACATCCTCATAGTCAAGGTAGTTGAACTGGATCTGGACGATCTCGACCTCAGGGAAATCGGTCAGTATCCTGTCGAGCACTTCAGGCTTGTCGTGGAATGAGAATCCTGCATGACGGATCTTTCCCTCTTTCTTCAGTTCGAGCAGAGTCTCATATGCCCTGCACTTCTTATAGTGGTCAACGTTGTCTGCGCTGAGTGCGTGCATCAGGTAGAAGTCAAAATACTCAACACCGCAGGCTTCAAGCTGGCTCTCAAAGAGAGGTCTGATCTCTTCTTCAGAATTGAAATATTCATCGGTCAGCTTGTTTGTGAGAATGTATTCGCTGCGGTCATGTCTCGATGTGAGGCACTCTCTTACAGCGATCTCGCTGAGCCCGTTGTGATATCCGTGTGCAGTGTCAAAATAGTTGAATCCTTCATCGATGAATCTGTCGACCATTTCGCACACTTTCGCGTTATCTATCTTATCGCCGTCCATCGGAAGACGCATCATACCGAATCCGAGATGCTTCTTTATTTCAGGAAAACTTCTGTCTGCCATCTTTCACCTCTTATATATCTCTTTCAAATAATCTCTGCCCTGTATCTTTCAAGTCATTATACCCATATATCAGCAGTTAGGGAACATATACTATGTCAGAAATGATCTTGCCGGGATGTGTCAGAAAACACCTGCGTTTCTGAATATAAGGAGCCATACGAATAAAGTTATGCATGAGAGCGGCGTGGATATCATGACCGCACTTCCCGCTATGTCCGCATCACTGTCAAGCGCTACCGCCATAGGATACGACGATACTGCAGTCGGAGATGCCATCATGATCAGAAGCGATACGAAAGCTGCTCCCCTGAATCCCATCGCAGCCGCAAGCGGAAGACCGACTGCCGGCACCGCGATGAGTCTGCCGAACACGCATATCACTATATCCCGCCGTTTTGCCTTTACAGCTGCAGGATCAAACGAAACACCCAGCATTATAAGTGCCATGGGCGGAGTCGCATCTGCTATGCCGTTTATCACGGTTTCACCCGTGTACGGCATGCCGAGACCGGATAACGAATACAGCACGCCGGCCACAGCACCGAGTATCAGAGGATTCTTTATAACATTCAGGGCAATATCCTTTGCATCTGCCCTGCCTCCTCTGAAGGTCTCCAGCACGATGACAGCGATGATGTTGAACACAGGGATCACGATAGTAACGAGCATTGACACTACCGGAAGGCCTTCATCACCGAATATGCTGTCAACGATCATCACGCCCATCAGGACGAAGTTACTCCTGTAAATCGCATGGATCATCGCTCCTCGGGCTGCGCTGCCTTTCTCTATCCTGATTATCACAGCAGTTATTACAGCTACGGATATCAGTATGAAGGCAAGGGCAAAAGCTATCAGCTTTACGTCGAATACCACCGACAGGTCGGCATCAAATATGTTGCTGAAAAGGAGTACAGGATAAAAGAACGTGAACAGGATCTTATTGAAGCGCTTGTTCTCCGCATCATTCATCATTCCGGCCCTTCTTATCAGCACGCCTATGAGAATGTATATGAAAAGCGGTAGAACTGCATGCACGCAGATCTGGATGTTGCTCATTGGAGTCCCCCCCTCTGTGATGTACCCTTATACCCCTTGCTCTGATTTCTTTGCGCAAAAGACAGGCATTCCATTGAAAAAGAACGCCTGTTCTGATATCATATAGGCGCCGGGATGCAATATCGGAAAGGATCATATCCACTGAAGTGAGACAGGAAGTCGATGTACTTGCAGTATTTGATATAGGAGCCATGTCGCCCCGGCCAATAAGATTCAAAGTTCTTGAGCACGGCATCAAGACTACTGTTAAAGTGTCCGATATTCTCAAAATAGAATGGCTCGGAGCCGGCGGCGTAACACGCATCGAGTATGACTGCGTCACTGTCAGCGAAGGCCGCCGCATCAGCTACAAGCTTCTGTATTTCTACCATGAATGCAGGTGGCAGATCGAAATGAGCTAGATCTCGAATATGCTCATCTGTGCCGACTCAGGCAGTCCGGCAAAAAGACCGTGTCTCTTCAGGTCATCTATATTCGTTGCCGAGAGTCTTGTCCTCGATCTCACGTCATCGATAGTGCTGAATTCTCTCTCTTCATATGCTGCGACAAGAGACTCAGCAGCTGTATCGCCTATCCCGTTTACCGCATTGAACGGCAGCATGACTTTGCCGTCAACTACAGAGAACCTGCATGCCTGTGCTGTCCCGAGCACAGGTTCAGCAAATTCATAGCCTCTTGAGAACATCTCGTATATTACTTCGTATACAGTCAGATGCTCCTTCTGCTTGGCAGTCGCGGTATTGCCGAGTTTTTCTATTTCCTCCATCCTGCGCTCGATCTCAGGAATCCCCTTCCAGACCGATTCAGCATCGAAGTTATCTACCTTGGATGAGAACCATGCCGCATAGAAGGCTTCAGGATAGTTGACCTTGAACCATGCCATTCTGATGGACATCATTACATATGCCGCCGCATGCGCACGCGGGAACATGTACTTCAGTGTCTCGCAAGACCAGATGTACCAGTCAGGAACACCGTGGTCCTTCATCATCTGCAGCTGCTCCTCACTCAGCACCCTGTTCTTACGGACGATCTCCATGATCTTGAACGCGTCGCTGTTAGGAAGTCCCTTGGCGATCAGGAAGTTCATGATATCGTCACGGCACGATATTACTTCATCGATCGTGGCCGTTCCGTTGCGCAGAAGCTCCTGGGCGTTGTTGGTCCATACGTCCGTTCCGTGTGAGAATCCCGACATCTTGATCAGAGCCGATACTGTCGTCGGATGGATGTCGTCGAGCATGTTACGGGTAAAATTCGTACCGAATTCCGGTATAGCATACGTGCCGTGAGTGAACTTGTAATCCGGGTTCTTGATGTGAAGAGCATCCAGCGACGTGAATATGCTGAGTGTCTCCTTATCATCAAGCGGGATCTCCATAGGATCGACACCGGTCATTACCTGCAGGTGTCTTATCAGCTGCGGCACATCGTGGCCGAGGATATCAAGCTTGAGCAGGTTCTCATCGATTTTGTGGTAATCGAAGTGAGTCGTAATGACATCTGTATCACGCTTGTTGGCAGGCTTCTGTATAGGACAGAACTCGTATATCTCATGATCGTCAGGCACAACGATGATACCGCCCGGGTGCTGGCCGGTCGTTCTCTTGACGCCTGTGCAGCCCTTGACCAGGTAGTCTATATCATACTTGTTGGCCTTGATGTTGTTGTCCTCAATGTAGTGCTTGACATATCCGTAAGCAGTCTTGTCAGCTATAGTAGCTACCGTACCCGCCTTGAATACGTTCTTCTCGCCGAAGATCTCGCCTACATATCTGTGAGCCACCGGCTGGTATTCGCCGGCAAAATTAAGGTCGATATCAGGCTCTTTGTCTCCCTTGAACCCCAGGAATGTAGCGAAAGGAATATTCAGTCCTTCCTTCTTCATCCTCGTGCCGCACTCAGGGCACATCTTTTCAGGCATGTCATAGCCCGTATCGTACTTATCAGGCTCATCAGACCACTCAAAGTGCTTGCAGTGCGGGCATATGTAATGCGGTGCCAGAGGATTTACCTCGGTGATCCCCGCCATTGTTGCGGCAAATGAAGAACCTACGGAACCTCTCGATCCTACGAGATATCCGTCTGAATTCGATTTGGTTACGAGCATCTGTGCAGCGATATACATGACGGCGTATCCGTTGCCAATGATGGAGCTGAGCTCCGTCTCAAGTCTCTCCTCTATCTCAGGAGGAAGCGGATCACCGTAAATCGATTTTGCCTTCTTATAGCAGCTGGTTCTGAGCTGCTCCTCAGCGCCGTCGATTTTAGGCGGGAATTTGCCCTTAGGCACCGGAAGGATGTCTGCATCGATCATGTCAGCGATCTTGTTAGTGTTGGTAACGACTATCTCCTCTGCGCGGTCCCCGAGATACTCAAATTCCTTCATCATCTCGTCAGTTGTCCTGAGATACAGCGAATCAGACGGTGTATCCCTGAATCCGATACCCGCCATGATGATGTTTCTGTATATCGAAGCCTCCTGAGTCGGATAATGTGAGTCGGTTGTAGCTACTGTAAGCTTTCCGAGCCTGTCAGCGATCTCAATAATCTTCCTGTTGAAGGCGATGAGGTCATCTACGCTGTTGACCCTGCCCTCATTGACCATAAACTGGTTATTGCCAAGAGGCTGGATCTCGAGATAGTCATAGAAAGAAGCGATGCGTTCGAGCTCTTCATCAGATGCACCGTGTTCAACTGCCTGATAAACTTCGCCTGCTTCGCATGCGCTTCCGATGATAAGGCCCTCTCTGTGAGCCTGCAGCACCGAGCGCGGCAGCCTTGGTCTCTTGTAGAAGTAGTCAATGTGAGACAGGCTGACCAGCTTGTATATATTCTTGATTCCTTCCTGGTTCTTAGCCAGAAGGATTATGTGATAAGTCCTGTTTTTCTTGATATCAAGGGTTCCGTCTTCGAGCCACGCATCCTCATCCGGATACAGGTAGCCCTCAACGCCGTAAATGATCTTGATATTCTTGCCTGCCTTGGCCAGCTTGCCTGCAGCCTTGGCAGCATCCGGGAAGCCCTGAACCACGCCATGGTCTGTAATAGCGACTGCCGGCTGTCCCCAGTAAGCAGCTGAATTGACGATGTCAGCAACTTCATTGAAGCCGTCATTGTCGCTCATCTTGGAGTGGCAGTGGAGTTCGACTCTCCTTCCGTTCGGATATGTATCTTCCTTGAAAGTCTTTGCTACCTTCTTGAGAGCGTTTGCCATCATCAGATTCTCGTGCTCATAGGTGTCGTATTCAATCGGACCCCTTGCACGGATCATATCGCCAGCCGACAGGTTCTCATCGATTTCAGCGAATTTTTCAGATGATATAAACGCTTTGATGCAGAATGTCCTGACTTTGGCAGCAATAAGAATGGTTATAAGGATCTTTCCGTTACGTATAGGCATGGACTCAATGCTGAAGACCTCGCCTTCGATGCAGACCTTGTCCTTGGCTCCTACATAGTTCTCAAGGTCCTTATAGTCCACAGGTACATCAGTAAAATCCTTGCCGAGCAGGATAAGTTCGCCCCTGGCATTCTCATGTGCAGGCTCTTCCTTGGCTTTGCGCCTGTAGCCGCCTCCTCCGCCGCCGTTCGAGCCGCCGCTGTAACCGCCGGACTGGCTGCCCTGGTCATAGTCAGCAGGTGGCGGAGCGACCTTGATGCCTGAGTACATATAGTTGACGCGTATCTTATGGACAGAACCGAGTTTTGCCCTGATCCTCTCCTTCATCAGACTCTCAAGATTCCTCGGCAGCACAAAATTGAGCTTGGTGTCAATACTGAGCACCAGGCTCGACCTGTCCACCGATAGTCCGGTGATCTCTATATCTATGTCCTGCGCCTTCCTTCCCGTTGCCTCGGTAAGCTCAGCAGCAGTAAGTATCTCTTCCGGTATCTTGATCATTCAGCGTCCTGTTCCACTATCTCAATAAGTCTGTCAACGAGTCTGTCCTCGCTTACCTTTTCGATTATCTCACCATGTGAGAACACAAGGCCTTCACCCTTGCCTCCGGCTATCCCGTAGTCAGCCTCTCTGCTTTCTCCCGGGCCGTTTACTGCGCAGCCCATTACAGCTATCTTAAGAGGTCTAAGACCTGCATCGCGTCTCTTCTGTGCTACAGCTTCAAGTCTCTCCTCTGCGCTGTTTGCAAGGCCGATAAGGTCTATCTCAGTCCTTCCGCATGTCGGGCACGAAACGACTTCGATCGCTTTCTCCCTCATGCCGACTGTTTCCAGGATCCTTTTTGCAAGCAGGACCTCTTTGACAGGATCATCGGTCAGCGACACTCTCATGGTATCGCCAATGCCTGCAAGGAGAAGTGATCCGATGCCTATTGCTGACTTGAGTTCTCCGTTACGCGGAGTGCCTGACTCAGTGATGCCGATGTGTATCGGGCAGTCTGTCAGCTCTCTCAGCTTCATGTGAGCATCATAGTTCATCTTTACATTGGAGGACTTGATGCTGACGACAAGCTGGTCGTAGTCCATGTCCTCGATGACCTTGAGCATATTTGCTCCGCTCTCAGCAAGAGCATCAGCGGTAACGCCGCCGTATTTTGCGATAAGTCCCTTCTCAAGAGAACCAGAATTGACGCCGACTCTGATCGGGATGTTTCTCTCACGGGCTTTGTCAACAACTGCCTTCACTCTGTCGAGGCTTCCGATGTTGCCCGGATTGATCCTGATCTTGTCAGCGCCGTTCTCGATGGACGCTATCGCCAGTCTGTAATCAAAATGTATATCCGCTACGAGCGGTACTCTTACGCGCTTTCTGGCACGTCCCAGCGACTCAGCTGCAGTCATGTCAGGAACAGCGCATCTTACGATCTCGCATCCCGCGTCAGCCAGCTCATCTATCTGCCTGACCAGTCTGTCTGTGTCTCTGGTGTCAACGTTCGTCATTGACTGTATGGATACCGGCGCGCCCCCTCCAATGAGGACTCCGCCGCAGTTTACCTGTCGTGTCATCTGATAAAACTCCTATCCGACTATGTTCATGATGTCGTTATATGTTACGAATACGAAGAGAGCGAGCAGAATTGCCATGCCTACTATCGTCGCTTTGTATTCCATTTCATCGTTGATCTTCCCGAGGCTGATGATCTTGAGGATGATGAAGAATATCTTTCCTCCGTCAAGGCCCGGTATTGGTAAAAGATTGAAGAAAGCAAGGTTAAGACTTACAAGCGCAAGCAGCATCAGATATGACGTAAATCCGTAAGACGCTGTCTGGTTTACTACCCTGACGAGACCGACAGGTCCTGAAACATCCTCCTTGCCGACACCGCCTTTGATCATCGACTGAAAGGCCCCGAGCATCAGTTTGTTCATCTCCCAGGTGGATCTGATCCCTTCCGTGATGCACGTAACAGGATTTCTCGACATTCCCGCTACGATTCCGACCATGTAGCGCTGTGTCTCCTCATCATACTCAGGTGTGATGAATGCCTCCATCTTCTTTCCGTCGCGGTGGTATTCAATATCCAGCCTGTCACCTTCGTGATATCCGTCGATGACATTGACAACATCGTTCCATGAATTGGTCTGTATGCCGTCAATAGCGACGATTCTGTCCCCGGCCTTAAGCCCTGCAGCTGCCGCAGGTGAATCCGGTGTGATCGACCCAAGCGTTGTTGAAGGAACGCCGGCGATAAAATAAGCCAGCGTAACAGCCAGAATAGCTATAAGAACATTCATCGTAACGCCGGCCAGCAGGATAGCTATCTTCTGGATCGGTGTCTTGCTGCTGTATGATCTCGGGTCATCAACAGCCTCTTCTTCTCCTTCCATCGCACAGTAACCGCCCAGCGGAAGCAGGCGGACCGAATACTGTGTCTCACCCTTCTGCTTTTTGAAAATAAGCGGTCCCATTCCGACCGAAAATTCATTTACCTTGACGCCGCAGAGCTTTGCAACGATCATGTGTCCCCATTCATGAGGAATGATCAGCACAAGCAGCATCACAACAAATAATATAGCAGTTTTCAATTAATTCTCCTTTGGATGTTTCTCTGTATGTCCCGTTTTAAGAGGCTTCTTTACAGCAGTTCTTCTGCCATCCTTCTTGCCTCTCTGTCTATGTGGAGGATCTCATCAACGGTTGCAGGTGCTGCAAAATCAGCAGCATCCATTACTTTCTCTATAGTTTCCGGAATATCCAGGAACCCTATCTTTCCTGCGAGGAACATGGCCACGAGTGCCTCGTTGGCTCCGTTCATAACGACAGGAGCCGCTCCCCCTTCCTTAAGTGCTGCATAGGCAAGGTCGATGCATCTGAATACTTTACGGTCCGGTTTCTCAAAGGTCAGGTTCGCACCGGTTGTGAACAGATCAAGAGCACCTGCTCCCGGTGCATCTTCCGCATCAGGATCAAAGTCGCCTATCAGTTTCATTCTGTCAGGATAATTGAGTGCCAGGCTGATAGGTATCTTCATGTCAGGAAGTCCCATCTGTGCCATTACTGATCCGTCGCAGAATTCAACCATGGAGTGTACGATGCTCTCAGGGTGTACATGGACATCTATCTGCGATGCCGGGACATCAAAAAGCCATCTGGCTTC
The DNA here is from genome assembly GCA_045540775.1 of Anaerovoracaceae bacterium. Lineage (GTDB taxonomy): Bacteria > Bacillota > Clostridia > Peptostreptococcales > Anaerovoracaceae > Crickella. The sequence goes on from JAZQHU010000002.1 coordinate 29,177, forward strand.
GATGACTTCCAGGCCTTTGTTCATCATGGTGGCTGAGTCGATGGTTATCTTGGAGCCCATGCTCCACTTAGGATGATTGAGAGCCTGCTCTATTGTTACATCTCTCATCTCTTCAAGGCTTCTGCCTCTGAACGGTCCGCCTGAAGCCGTAAGAAGTATCCTTCTTACAGGTCTGTCAATACCGCTGTCCGGCTCTCTGTAGGCTCTTCCGCACGCACTTCCGCCGTTGCCCTCAAGACACTGGAATATAGCGCTGTGCTCCGAGTCAACAGGAAGGAGTCTGACTCCCTTTTCCCTGCAGAGGTCCGTTACGAGTGCCCCGCCTGCAACAAGAGTCTCCTTGTTGGCAAGAGCTATATCTCTGCCGCATTCGATCGCCTTATAAGTAGGCGCAAGACCGCTTATGCCCATCAGGGAATTCAGGACTATATCGCAGTCCATCTGAGCGATCTCAACCAGGCCGGCATCTCCGTAATATACAGTGACATCCGGAAATTCAGCCTGCACTCTTGCAGCATCTTCAGCATTTCCCACAGATACTGCTTCAGGAGCAAACTCTCTGATCTGTCCTATAAGGCTGTCGACCCTGCTTCTGCAGGTGAGCCCCACAGCTTTGAATTTATCTTTATTGTTTCTGATTATTTCCAGGGCCTGGGTCCCGATCGAACCCGTGCTGCCCATTATAAGTACTTTCTTCATGTTAGAGTGCGATTATATCAGTGATAATGAATATCAGGTAATAAATGACCGGTGCTACGAATATGACACTGTCGAAACGGTCCATGATTCCTCCGTGTCCCGGGATCAGCTTGCCGTAGTCCTTGATACCCATTTTGCGCTTGAATGCCGAAGCTGTAAGGTCTCCTGCCATTCCTGCCATTCCGCCGACAAGTCCCAGGATAAAGCATACGCCTGCCATTTCCCTGAGGAATATCATTCCGAAAAGTCCGCTGAAAAGAGAACTTCCGATAAGCCCTCCAATGGCACCTTCGATCGTCTTCTTAGGGCTTAAGTTAGGAGCCATTTTGTGCTTTCCGAGGAAATATCCTGTAAAATACGCGAATATGTCTGAGCCGAAAGCCGCTATGACTACGAGCCATACAAGGATCTTGTACTGTGTCATGTCTATGAGGACCATATGGAATGTAAAGAACGGAATATAGACCATTGACACTACTGTAGCAGCTGAATCGTACGGTCCGCGCTCATTGATCTTCCAGCCGTAGATAAGGCCTGCAGCGACTGCTATGAAGAGCCATATGCATGTCAGCATCATGCAGGCGTAATAATCTCCCGCTTCGACCCTTGTACCGAGAAACGGCACAAGGAACAGCAGAACTGTCATTGCATAGCAGATTGGCTTGGACGGATGGACATCTATGTTGTTCCAGCCGTTGCAGAATTCATGGATACCCATGAGAGCTATTATGAGAGCTGCCGCCCAGAGAGCTATCCCTCCGAAGTACAGGACCAGCAGCAGCGGGACCATTACGAGTCCCGAAATGATTCTGGTTTTCATGTCGTCTTATTACCTTGTTTCAGTGCTTAAACTATTTAGTCTGTGTTTCCTTGCGGCCGCCGAATCTCCTGTCACGGCTGGCATATGCATCGATCATCGAGGCATACTCTTCCGGAGTGAAATCCGGCCACAGTGTATCCGTAAACATGAGCTCGCTGTATGCGGACTGCCATGTCAGGAAATTGGATATGCGTTCTTCCCCGCTCGTTCTGATGATGAGATCCGGATCAGGAACATCGAAATTTGCTGAGCCTGACCACAGGTACTTCGAAATATCGTCTTCTGTGAGGTCTGCAGGATCACGGGAACCGTCCCTGCATTCTTCGCACAGCTTTCTGACGCTTCTGAGTATCTCGTCTCTTCCGCCGTAGTTAAGAGCGATATTGAACACAAGCCCGTCGTTGTCAACAAGTCTTCCGACCATTTTGTCTATCGCATCGATCGATGCCTTCGGAAGCATGTCATACTGCCCGAAGATGTTGATATGAACATTGTTCTCATCAAGCTCTTCGAGCTCAGAATTGACGTACTTGACAATAAGATTGAAAATGCCGCTTACTTCCTCTGTGCTGCGTTTCCAGTTTTCCGTGGAAAATGCATACACGGTAAGGTATTTGATACCCATATTCGAAGTAGCAATTACGATCTTCTTCATCGACTGCATGCCGGCGTTATGTCCCATTACTCTCGGTACACCGTGAGCCTTGGCCCACCTGCCGTTGCCGTCCATAATGATCCCTACGTGGGTTGGTACAGGTTTCTTATCCATATCTGCTTATTTATACTAAACTGACACTAAGCGATCTTCCCAAGAGTCATCTTTGATGACAGATGGGCCCCTTCTTAGGGTATATATAGCAAACGTGGCTTGTTAGGCCACGTTACTTGCCGTGTTATTAGTGAAGTATCTGCTTATACTTCCATGAGCTCCTTATCCTTGTCAGCGATGATCGCATCGATGTCCTTGATAGCAGCTTCGACCTTCTTCTGAACGTCATCGAGTTCTTCCTTGAGGTCGTCCTCTGTCAGTTCTCCGTCTTTCTGCATCTTCTTGAGAGCATCGTTCTCATCTCTTCTGAGGTTTCTGACAGCTACCTTGGCTTCTTCGCCGTAGTTCTTGACTACCTTGGTCAGCTCTTTACGTCTCTCCTCTGTCAGCTGAGGGATAGCGAGTCTGATCACCTTACCGTCGTTGGCAGGATTGATGCCGATGTTAGCCTCATTGATAGCTCTTTCGATATCACTGACTGACTTAGGATCGAACGGTGAGATCATCAGTGTCCTTGGATCAGGAACTGATACGTTTGCCAGTGCCTTGAGCGGTGTAGGTGATCCGTAATAGTTGACCATTACCTTGTCAAGAAGTGCCGGATTGGCTCTGCCTGCTCTTACGGTATTAAGGTTCTCTTTAAGATGAGATTTTGTACTCTCAATTCTCTCCTCGAGTGATTTCTTGCCAGCCATGATATGCCTCCTGTAATAATTGATTTCCTTTACCTTCTGAGTTGCTTACTGTATCAGCGTTCCGACGTTCTCGCCGTTTATTACCTTCATGAGGTTGCCTTCCTGAGCGAGCGCAAATACATAGATCTTGGTTCCTGTATCCTTGCAGAGTGTAGCTGCCGTAAGATCCATGACCTTGAGATCCTTGTCGATGATGTCCATGTATGTGAGCTCTGTATATCTCTCAGCATCAGGATTTGTTCTTGGATCTGCGGAATATACTGCGTCGATGTTCTTGGCGAGCAGAAGTACATCTGCGCCGATCTCAGCAGCTCTCAGGGCAGCTGTCGTATCTGTAGTGAAAAACGGGCTTCCCGTTCCGCCGCCGAATACGACTACTTTGCCTTCATCGAGATAGTCAAGGGCTTTGCGTCTTGCATAGCCTTCCGCCATGTCCCTGATCTCAATAGCTGTCATCAGCTTTGCAGGACATCCTGCGGAGAGCAAAGCGTCCTGAACGGCCAAGCCGTTCATTACGGTCGCAAGCATCCCCATGTAGTCGGCAGTCGGACGGTCGATGTTCTCGCCTGTTCTGCCGCGGAAGAAGTTGCCGCCGCCGCATACAACAGCGACTTCAACGCCTGCATCTCTGATTTCCTTGATCTGGAGTGCTACCTTGGAGAGCTCTTCGGCATTGACACCGAATCTGTCCTCTCCTGCCAGAGCCTCTCCGCTGATCTTGATAAGAACTCTTTTATACTTTACGCTCATTAGCTGTACCCCACATGTAATTTCTGATTATATGTGCGCAGTCCGCACAGTCTTTTCAAATTGTGCGGACTGCCATCTGTTAGTATAGCATTTTTATTCAGATATCTCTACTAGTTATCCTTCTTCTCGATCTTTCTGATCTCTTTCGTACGGATCTCTTCGCAGAGTGCACTTACGAATTCATCAAGAGGCTTGACGCCTTCATCACCGAGGTATCTTGAACGTACGGATACGTTGCCTTCTTCAGCTTCCTTGGCACCAAGTACGAGCATGTACGGCACCTTCTCCATCTGAGCCTTACGTACCTTGTATCCGATACGCTCGCTGCTGTTGTCAACAGTTACATCTACGCCGTTCCTGCGCAGCACTTTTCGTACTTCCTCAGCATAGTCTGCGACCTTGTCGGAGATAGGCAGGATCCTGACCTGCTCAGGGCAAAGCCATGTAGGCAGATTGCCTGCATAGTGCTCGATGAGCCATGCGAGTGTACGCTCATAGCATCCGATCGATGTACGGTGGATGATGTACGGACGTTTTCTCTGACCGTCCTTGTCAATGTAGTACATGTCATATCTCTCAGCAAGGAATGTATCGATCTGGATCGTGATCATCGTATCTTCCTTGCCGTATACGTTCTTAGCCTGAATGTCGAGCTTAGGACCGTAGAATGCCGCTTCACCTGCAGCCTCCTTGAACTCGATGCCGATCTCATGGAGGATGTCTCTCATGAAGCCTTCATTACGCTCCCACTCCTCAGCTGTTCCGAGGTAGTTCTCAGCGTGTTCAGGGTCCCACTTGGACAGGCGGTATGTAACATCGCCTTCAAGACCGAGTGTTGTCAGGCAGTATTTTGCAAGCTCAACACAGCCCTTGAACTCGTCTGCCAGCTGTTCCTGTGCAACTACCAGGTGACCCTCAGAGATAGTGAACTGACGTACTCTTGTGAGACCGTGCATCTCACCGGCCTGCTCATTTCTGAACAGTGTCGATGTCTCACCCATTCTGTAAGGAAGGTCTCTGTAGCTCTTCTGACGTGCCTTGTATACATAGTACTGGAACGGGCAAGTCATAGGACGCAGAGCCATTACATCGCTGTCAGCGTCGTTCTCGATCAGCTTGAGGTCCTCTACTCCGTGGATCTCGGCTGAACGGTCTTCAGATGCCATCAGGTCATCGATATTGTCATATCCCAGCAGGAACATGCCATCCTTGTAGTGATACCAGTGGTCCGAGATCTTGTAGAGTGTGGACTTGGCCATCAGAGGTGTCCTTGTGCGGACATATCCCCATTCATATTCCTCGAGGTCCTCGATCCATCTCTGCATCTTCTGGATGATCTTGGTTCCCTTAGGCATGAAGAGAGGCAGTCCCTGACCGATGACATCTACAGTTGTGAAGAGGTCCATCTCACGTCCGAGTCTGTTGTGGTCTCTGTTCTTGATATCTGCGAGGTACTCGAGGTACTCGTTCAGGTCTTCCTTCTTTGTGAAGGCTGTTCCGTATATTCTTGTGAGCATCTTGTTGTGCTCATCGCCTCTCCAGTAAGCACCGGAGCTGGATGTCAGGGCAAAAGCCTTGATAGGTCTTGTGCTCATGATGTGAGGTCCTGCGCAGAGCTCAACAAAGTCACCCTGCTTGTAGAATGAGATAGCCTCATCCTCAGGCAGATCCTCGATCAGCTGTACCTTGTACGGCTCATCCTTTTCCTTATACATCTGAATGGCTTCTTCTCTCGGCATTTCAAAATACTCGAGTCTGTCGCCCTTCTTGATGATTTTCTTCATCTCAGCTTCGATCTTGTCGAGATCCTCTCTTGTAAGAGGCGGCATATCAAAGTCATAGTAGAATCCGTTGTCGATCGAAGGTCCGATCGCAAGCTTTGCATCCGGATACAGATTCTTTACAGCTTCTGCGAGAACATGTGAGCAAGTGTGTCTGTATGCTCTCTTGCCCTCATCCGAATCGAATGTAAGGATGTTCAGCTCGCAGTCGTGATCGATAACAGTTCTGAGGTCACATGCTTTTCCGTCTATCTCTGCGATGCATGCGACTCTTGCAAGACCTTCGCTGAGATCTCTGGCAATGTCATAAGCCATCATCGGCTCAGCATATTCCTTCTTGCTTCCGTCTTTCAGTGTGATAATCAATTGTGATTTCCTCCTTCTTCTGTTCTCTTCTTTTCTCATACGGACCGCCGCACTAAGGCGCCCGCGAATCGAAATCCCCGGAGAGGTACAAAAAATAGTCCCCTCCGACGAATTGTCAGAAGGGACGCATACTCTTAAGTATCCGTGGTTCCACCCATCTTTCCGGCAAGTATTCTCACCGGCACTCATTGAGGCTTGTAACGCGGCCAAAGCGGGCAGGATTGGTGCCACTCGGAGGTGGTGTTCAGTGCACAGGGTCTTAGGATGATTCCAGCTGCCATCCCTCTCTCGGAAGGCCCTATTGTGTACCTACTGTCCTCGTCAACGTTTTACCCGCAAATAATACCCCTGCAGGTATTAAATGTCAAGAAAACAGGATTTAATTATGGTCGGATGTCAATAATCTCTTCGGATGCTACTGCTGCATCTACGAGTGCCTGCACATCGAGTGCTGACTCGGATGCCTCTATCCTGTCGAGCTTAGGCTTGGTGACCGGGTGCTTTGGCAGGAATACTGTGCAGCAGTCCTCGTAAGGCTGGATCGAGATATCATATGTGCCGATCTCACGGGCTTTGTCCATGATGTCGACCTTGTCCATGGCGATAAGTGGTCTCATGACAGGCATCTTTACGACCGAGTCGGTTACGACAAGTGCTTCTGCTGTCTGGCTTGCGACCTGTCCGAGGTCCTCGCCTGTGATAAGCATCATGTCTCCGTTCTTCACTGCGATCTGCTCTGCGATCCTCATCATGAATCTGCGGACGAGAAGTGTAGTCTCATCTTCAGGACAGTGTGTGACGATCTGCTCCTGTATAGGCAGCAGGTTGATGACATGCATCCTGACTGTTCCCATGTATCCTGCCAGGACTCTTACAAGGTCCTCGACCTTCTTCTGGGCTCTCTGGCTGGTATACGGATATGAATGGAAGTGGACAGCCTCGATGCTCATTCCTCTCTTGGCCATCATGAAAGCAGCTACAGGGCTGTCGATACCGCCTGACATAAGGATGAGACCCTTTCCGTTGGTCCCGAGCGGAAGTCCGCCGAATCCTCTGATCTTGTCTCTGAATATGTATGCGCCTTCACGCCTTACATCTACAGTCAGAGTGACCTGCGGATCATGCACATCAACTCTGAGCACCTTGCATGACTTGAGGATGATAGCTCCGACGATACGGCCGATCTCAGGAGACTGAACGGCAAAAGACTTATCGGCTCTCTTGCCCTTGACCTTGAATGTCTGAACACCTTCCTCATCTATGATCTTCTGCATGAATTCTGCAGCTACTCTGCCGATCTCATCGATGTTCTTAGGCGCCTCAACAGCCGGGCTGACTGAAGCAACACCGAAGACTCTTACGCATTTTGCGATGACATCGTCTTCCGGGATATCTGCAGGGACTCTTACGAACATAAGTCCGTCGATCCACTTTGCCTCAGCATCCTCATAGCATTCTATAGCTTTGCGCACCCTTTCGAGGAGGATCCTCTCAAAGTACGGCTTGTTCATTCCCTTGAGCGCCACTTCACCGCAGCGGACTATATATAATTTCTTATCCAAAATTTCAGCTCCAATCTTATTACTTCTGATGTGTATGAGTTGAGTCAGGCACCATTCATAACGGTGTTATGATCAGCTACCTGAAGCTCCCCAGTTTGCGGAATCTTGTTACAGCCGCTTTCGTCTTCTCGATGACCTCGTCCATCTCCTCAATGGTATTGAACTCAGAGAAGCTGAACCTTATCGCGCCTTCAATGGCCTTGTGATCCAGTCCCATAGCCTGCAGCACGTGGCTGTCGCCTGTCTTGTGAGATGAGCATGCCGAGCCTGTGGATACATATATCCTGTCCTGTTCAAGTGTATGCAGCAGGACCTCCCCGCGTGTACCTTTGAATGTGACGTTCAGTACTGACGGGCATCTCTTTCCGTAGTCATGAAGTGTAAAGCCCTGTTCTTCAGGTCCGTTGAGAACGACATCAGGAAGTTCGGTCATGAGCCCCCTGCGGAGGTACTCATTTACATCAGCCATCTTAGCCATTTTGCCCATGAGATCGTCATGGGACATCCTGGCTGCAAGTCCGAGCCCTGCTATTCCGGTCGTATTCTCAGTTGAAGACCTGTAACCGTTCTCCTGTCCGCCTCCGGTTATGAAAGCCGGCAGCTTGAGATCCCTGTTCATGTACAGGAAACCTATTCCCTTAGGCCCGTGGAACTTGTGTCCGCTGACCGATACGAGATCGAGCTGTGCGTCATCCATCGGTATCTTCCCGAATGCCTGTACGGCATCAGTATGGAAAACGACCTTTGTACCATGCTGCCTGTTGTAATCCCTTACAGCCTTTGCAGCCGGAAGAACCGGCATGATAGCACCTGTCTCGTTGTTAACGGTCATGATCGAAACAAGAATGGTATCGTCGGTGAGTGACGCGGTGACATCTTCAGGATCGACACATCCTGTCTTATCCACATTGAGGTACTCTACTGAAAAGCCATCATCAGCCAGCCTTCTGCATGTCTCGAGCACAGCTGGATGCTCTACGCGGGTCGTGAGGATGCGGCTGCCCCTTCTCTTCATCTTGCGGGCTGTGGAAACAAGAGCCATGTTATCGCTTTCAGTTCCGCCGGAAGTGAAGATCACTTCTCCGCCCGGATACATGAGATCCTCTATGTCCCTTCTGGCATCGAAAAGAATATTTCCTGCTTCAAATCCCAGAGCATGAAGTGAGGATGGATTGCCGTAATTCTCCTTAGCCATCCTGTACATCAGCTCAGTAACTTCATCATATTGTCTTGTAGTTGCGCTGTTATCAAGATAGATCATGATTATCCGTATCCCTACAAAGGCTCCCCGTTTAAGAGGAGCCTTTTATAGTGTTTCATATAGTAATTGTACTTATTATTTAGCAAATTCTGTTGCTTTGGTCTCTCTGATAACGTTGACCTTGATCTGACCAGGATATTCGAGTTCTGCCTCGATCTTCTTGGCGATCTCTCTTGCGAGCATAGGTACTTCGTCATCCTTGACCTGATTAGGCTTGACAGCGACTCTGATCTCTCTGCCGGCCTGGATAGCGTATGACTTGTCAACGCCCTTGGTCGAATTAGCAATCTGCTCAAGGTTCTCAAGTCTCTTGATGTAGGACTCAAGGGTCTCTCTTCTTGCGCCGGGTCTGGCAGCTGAAAGTGCATCGGCTGCGCCTACGAGCATGGACTCAAGTGTAGTTGCCTCAACGTCTCCGTGATGTGATTCAACTGCGTTGATGACCTTCCAGGATTCCTTGTACTTCTTGCAGATATTGACTCCGATCTCGACGTGGGTTCCTTCGACTTCGTGGTCGATGGACTTGCCGATATCGTGGAGGAGTCCGCCTCTTCTTGCAAGCTTAGGGTCGAGACCGAGCTCTTCAGCCATCATGCCGGCAAGAGTAGCAACCTCGATTGAATGCTGCAGTACGTTCTGTCCGTATGATGTTCTGTACTTGAGTCTTCCGAGAAGCTTGACAAGTTCAGGATGGAGGTTGTGTACGCCTGTCTCGAAGCATGCACGCTCTCCCTCTTCCTTGATGATATTGTTGACTTCCTTGGTCGCCTTCTGGACCATCTCCTCGATCCTTGCAGGATGGATACGTCCGTCAACGATCAGTTTCTCAAGAGCGATCCTTGCGATTTCTCTTCTTACAGGGTCGAATCCCGAAAGGATTACAGCCTCAGGTGTGTCATCGATGATGAGGTCTACTCCTGTCAGAGTCTCTATAGCTCTGATGTTGCGGCCTTCTCTTCCGATGATCCTGCCCTTCATGTCGTCGTTAGGCAGGCTTACTACAGATACTGTACTCTCTGTTACCTGATCTGCAGCATATCTCTGGATAGCTGTCGTGATGATCTCTCTGGCTCTCTTGTCGCCTTCTTCCTTGGCTTCGTTCTCGATCCTTACGATCATCTCGCTGGCATCTTTGCGGATGTCGCCTTCAACTTCCTTGAGAAGTATCTCGCGGGCCTCTTCTCTTGAATATCCTGATATTCTCTCGAGCTCAGCGACCTGCTTTGCGATATACGCATCGATTTCCTTGTGTTTTTCATTCATCGACTGCTCTCTCTTGGAGAGACCGTTCTCGCGCTTCTCTATGTTCTCAAGCTTGCGGTCGATGTTTTCTTCCTTCTGAAGAATTCTTCTTTCGGACTTCTGGACTTCGTTCCTTCTGATCTTGAACTCTTTCTCGTAGTCCTCTCTCAGCCTGTGTATTTCCTCCTTTGCCTCGAGAATCTTCTCTTTCTTCAGATTCTCTGCAGTATTCTGCGCGTCGAGCAGCATGTTCTTGGCCTGCATCTCAGCGCTTCCGATTGCTTTTTCTCCGATGTTCTTGCGATAGATATAACCAATCAGTATACCGACAATAAGGAATACAATGCCGATGACAACAGTCATTACTGATGACATGTGCACCTCCTTATGTTATTGAATTTGTAATATATACATATTGTATCTGACAGGTACCCGAACCACATCAGATAGTCAAATTGCATAATAATACTCATTAATTATACTTATATCATTATTGGCAGTCAATGAATATTATTGATGCAAAAGAGCACCTCTCTGGGTGCTCTTCTCTGCTTCTTTACTTATTGTATTTCATGTAGTCTCTCATCATGCTCTTCTCGAGTCTCAGCATGTATATCCTGTTTCTGAGACTTCTGTCATAAGGCGCAAGCTGGAAGCGGAAAAACCTGTCAGCCGGTACGCGGTGCACCCTGGCCTTTCCGATCGCCCGTGCCAGACTGGCTCTTGAAACATTGCTTACGATGAAAGGTCTGTCGGCGATCTCATACCCGTCAGAATCCGGTTCAGAGCCGGCAAGATAATCTTCTACCAGGAGACGTGCAAAATTCATTCCGCTTGCCGTCATGTAATAATTGCTCCGGCCCTGCCTTATATTGATCTCAAATACTACATATCCGACGCGTTTCCTGTCATACTGGATATCAAAATGGCATATGCCGGTAAACCCGATCTTCTCGAGGAATGCAGCGAGCGTCTGCATCAGGCCGTCATCCCTTGCGCCGCATATCGCATTATAGTTGCCTATCAGCTCCGGTGTCCTGTCGTGCATCAGGATCTGGCCACCAGACATCATTCTGACTTTGCCCTTCCTGTCGCAGTAGGCTGAATAAATGAACATGGAGTCATCATCACCGTCAACATATTCCTGAACAATGAACTTATCAGGATATCCTGAAGCCTGTATCCGACCCATTATTTCTCTGAACTGGTCAGGTGTGTCTATACGATAACCTTTCTGCTTCCCTTCGAATTCATAATTGAAGTATATGACGTTGCTGGAAGGCTTCATGAATACAGGGTATTCAAAAGGGATCGCAAAAGTCTCTGGGTCGTCTGAAACGCAGTCAAAGACAACACTCTTCGGATAAGGAAGACCGTACTCCTCGCATACCTCATAAAACGAATCCTTGTCATCGAGTCTGTCAAACAGCTCTTCGGAAATGACGGGTACGATATAGTCGTCACTGATGGCCTCGATAGCCTTCTTATTGTGTATGATGTGCCTGACATAATCGTCATTGGTGGCAAATACGAACTTCTTGACGCCTCTGTACTTCTCCTCTACCTGTGTAAGCAGCCTTATGAGCACGTCGGTATCGAGCAGGTCGTCATCATACAGTCTGTCAGAAAACAGCCTGCTGTGAGCAGTCGGGAATATAGGAAGTCTTCCGAGCATTACGGTCCTGACCCCATATGCCTCATAGAAAGCACGGGCAACACCATAACAGTTCATATCTCCGCCGAGTGCAACTGCTATGAAGTCCTTATTTATGGTTTTTCCTGTCTGTATGTCCGTAATTGCCATAATTTTTTATCAGTATACTTCGTCCTATTCTTCAACTGATTTTCTGAGCCGTCTGTTCATCAGTCTGTGATATACCGGTATCAGCTTGCTGTATGCAAGAAAAACCGGCTTGTTTAGGATATAATCGAACTCTCCGATGAACTCAGTGAGTTCTCCGCCCCATTTCTTCTTGAATTCATACAGTCCGGCAGTGCTTCCTGCTTCCTCAGGCCTTCCGACCGTACCGAATACATCGAAGACTTCCCGTCCTTCTTCCTTCGCATCTCTTATCTGCTTCTGATAAACAGCATAATTGGCGAAGAACTTGCCGTAATCCATGTCATTGGCAGCATACAGAGCCCATGTCTTGTCTGCATACTGCGCATCCAGGTATGTGGAGACTGTGACTTCAGTCTTCGGCTTGTCTGCAAGTCCATCGAGCTGCTTTTCCACTGCTGTGAGCTTCTTCTCAGCCTCTTTGATCTTTCCCGCAGCCTTCTTGCCTGTCTTTCCTTCAAGCTCAGAAAGTTCAGCCTTCACAGTCTCTCTGTCATTTTCAAGCTTGGCTATTATCTCCGGCACGTTCACCTTGCCGAAGTACAGCCTTGCAAGCCCGCCCGATGACATTATGTCGTAAAAATAGCTGAAAAACTCAGGATCATGAGAGTAGAACCCCTGTCTCTTCTCAGTCATCTCCATAAGCCTGGTGAACTCACCGATGTCCTCACTGCCGCCTTCACAGACAGTTACTCCTGCCTCATGCGACTGGCGGATCCTGGTTTTGGTCGTGCGGCTGTACCTTGACTCGATCTCTTCCATCGTCCCGTCAAGCGGTATCCTGAAAGTGAATCTCGGCTGCTCATTTTCGAATCCGTAGTTAAGAGGTTTTCTCTTATATCCGAGCTGTTCAAGGTATCTTACGAGATCCTCGTTGCTCTCTCCTTCGATCACATTACCGTCTATATCGACCGTGTGCAGCTTGATATCCGGGTCGATCCTGAAATACAGAGCCTTGTGCTTTCTGCCCATAGTCCTGAGACTGTCAGTAACGAACTTAAGAAGCTCGCGGTCTGAATAATCCATGGTAAAGCCGCGCGGTATATAGAAATATGTATAACCCGCAATAAGCGACCGCTTCAGTACAAGAGCGGTCGCAACAAGTCTTCCGTCTTCATAGACGCCTGTAAAATACGGTGTGCGGTTCCTTCTCGCAGAGACCTCGCCCCACTCATACGAGCCGAGAAAATGCGCTTTGACGGCACTTTTCTTACTTAAGGCGAGTGAGTTGAACTCCTCTCTGCCGAGATTGTCTCTGAATGTAAAATTTCTCATTCTCAAGTTACAGATACTCGATCACGACATCAGCATCGGACGGTGTATCGATGTACTGTATTCCTCTTTTCTCTCTTGTTTCTCTTCCCTTGCCCGGAAGGAATAATATGGTATCGTCATCCATCAGGGTGATGGCTTTCTTTATAGCTTCAACACGGTCTGTGATTATCTCGCAGTCACCGCCTGCTGCTCTTACGAATCCGGCGATCTCTTCGCAGATCTTGTTAACGTCCTCTTCGCCGTAGTCTTCCTCGGTGATGATGGAGTATACACAGTTCTGACCTGCGATGGTACCCAGCTCTTCTCTGCGGGCAAAAGCCTTGCCGCCCGGGCAGCCGAATACGATCATCATCTTCTTATCCGGGAACTCGTCTTTGATGGTGTCGAAGAACTTCTCATAGCTCAGCTTGTTGTGGGCATAGTCTACGATCGCGATGCGCTTACCGTCTTCGCTGTAGAAGACCTCCATTCGTCCCGGAGATGTTGCCCTTGCAAGTCCTGAGTGGATGTATTCTCTCGGTACTCCGAGCAAAGTGGCGATCGATATTGCCGCAAGTGCATTCTCAACGTTGATGGTGCCGAATGTTCCGAGGGTGAACTCTTCATCAAAATCATTCCAGCCTTCCACGTCCGTGCAGCGGACTTTCATCGAGACTTTCCCTTCAACAGACCTGATATCGTATCCGTAGATATTTGCAGTCTCATCCTTCTGGCTGAATGCGATGACATACGGGCACGCTTCAGCAGCTGCTCTTATTCTATCCTGCTCATCGCAGTCCAGGTTGATAGCAGCCTTGCGGCACTGAGCGAACAGCTTCAGCTTGGATTCAAGGTAGTCGTTGAAATCCGGATGCTCGATCTCACTTATATGGTCAGTTCCAATATTAAGGAATGCACCGGCCTCGAAGGTAACGCCGTCGACACGGTCATACTTGAGAGCCTGGCTGGATACTTCCATGGTCATGTATCTGATGCCGGAATTGACTGCATTTTTCATGTGCTGGTACAGCTCCATGATCTCAGGAGTCGTCAGATGGGACTCTTCCTCTATGACGCCGTCATAATTATCTATACCCGAGCATATCGCAGTCCTGTGTCCTCCCACAGCAGCCATGCTGTCATCAAGTATAGCTCTGACAAAATATGCTGTAGTGGACTTCCCCTTGGTTCCGGTGATGCCGATGACCCTGAGGCTGTCCGAAAGTCTGCCGTAATACGTCTCTGCGATCACAGGCATAGCAAGTCTTATGTCCGAAACTATGATCTCCGGAGCTATAAGTGTTCCGTAGCCGTACAGGTCCTCCGATACATAGCAGGAAGCTCCCGCAGCGAGAGCGTCCTTCAGGTACTGCTCTCTGAAGTGTGCTCCCTTGCACACGAACAGGTATCCCGCTTCGACTTCTTTTGAGTTGTATGTCACTCCGGTAATGTCCTCGGAGTATGCACCTCCGTTGACTTTAACGAGGAGTTTTGCCCTTCTCAGGGCATCTATAAGTGCATTTACCGTAATTGTCCTTGACATTGATATCACTTTCCTTTCAGTCAGGTATCAGGCCCTCGTCTCTCAGGCTCACATATCTGCCGCTGCCGATTATAACATGGTCGACGAGTCTGATGCCCAGAATTCTGGAAGATTCCAGCAATCTTTCAGTCAGCAATATATCTTCTTCGCTCGGCTCCGGATCGCCGCTCGGATGGTTGTGGGCAACAATGACTGCTGCAGCACCCCTCCTCACAGCCGGTGAGAACACCTCGCGCGGATGGACCAGCGTCGTATCCAGACTGCCGATCGATATTATGCTCTTGGATTCGACCTTCATCCTGGTATTGAGATAGACTGCCATGAAGAATTCTCTGTCTTCATACATCGTCTCTTTAGTCAGAAGACCGGCTACATCCGTACTGTCTGTGAGACGGCATGATGTATCCATTACTCTGTCAGCGATCAGCCTTTTGCTTAGTTCAACAGCTGCGATTATAGAGCAAGCCTTGGCATCTCCGATTCCCTCGATACCTGTCAGCTCCTTTGCATCTGCCTTGCTCAGACCTCCTGCAATGGTGTCTGCATATGCTATCACTTCCTCAGCAAGCTGAACAGCTGATTTTTCGCTCGTTCCCGTCCTGATCACAAGAGCCATAAGCTCAGCGTTACTCAGTGTTCCGGGACCTGCAAACATGAGTTTTTCCTGCGGCCTTTCACGTGCAGGCATATCCTTGATCTGCATATTCATCTCCCTTCCGGGAGCACACATCGTAAGGATATCATACTTCAAGCCCCGCTCACAGGAACGAGGCTTGAATTATACGTGTTTTCTTGGTGTCGTTATTCTGAGACTGCATGCAGACCTGCAAAATCCTCACCTGTCTTTTCTCTGATGAGATCAATGACAGCTTCGACGTTTTCCTCCTTGGTCATATCTGACGTGTCAAGCAGGACAGCATCATCTGCCTGTTTCAGAGGATGATAGTCTCTGTGAGAATCCTGATAGTCTCTCTTCTGTATTTCATCGAAAATCTGATCATAGTCCGCCGGCTTGCCTGCCTCCAGCAGCTGAAGGTAGCGGCGTTTAGCCCTTACTTCAGGGGCAGCAGTCATGAATATCTTGACTTCGGCATCAGGTATGACGATCGTACCGATGTCTCTGCCTTCCATGATGACATTCTTGGTCGCAGCCAGCTGCTTGCTGAGAGCATCTGCCTTGGCTCTGACGCATGGAAGCTTGGAGATATCCGAAGCGGCCATGGAGACCTCATTCGTCCTGATGAGTCCGCTGACATCCTCGCCGTCAAGATACATATGATTATCGTTGAAATCTATCTCTGTACCGGCGAGCATCTTCTCAACTGCCTCCGTGTCAGCTGGTGAAACTCCCTCACGGAGCGCCTTAAGACCCATTGATCTGTACATCGCTCCGGTATCGATATATTCAAGGCCGAGCCTTGCTGCAACTTCTTTTGCTATACTGCTTTTGCCCGTGCCTCCCGGACCGTCAATAGCTACTCTGATCATATAACTGTTATCTCCTGAAATAATTGATGATTATCTGAGCTTGTTGATCTCGTCAATGAATGTATCAACGCTCTTGAACTCCTGATATACCGAAGCAAATCTTACGTAAGCAACCTGGTCTATCCTCTTGAGTTCTTCCATGATAAGTCTGCCGATCATGGTCGACTGGATCTCTTTCTCCATTGTGTTGCTGAGACCGCGCTCGATGTTGTCTGCGATCCTCTGGACATCATCGTAAGTGACCTTGGTCTTCTGGCAGGCCTTCATGATACCGTTGATGATCTTGTTCTTGTCAAAGCTCTCGCGGGTGCCGTCCTTCTTGACTACAACAAGCAGAGAATTCTCGATCTTCTCGAATGTTGTGAATCTCTTGTGACATTTTGCACACTCTCTTCTTCTTCTTGTGGCAAGACCATCTTCAACAGGTCTTGAATCGACAACCTTGGTGTCTTCGTAATTACAATACGGGCATTTCATAGCATCCCTCCGTGAAAAATTCCATCATACCCAGGCTCCCTTAGCTGAGCCTCTGTAATCAAATACATAATAAGAGTACCACAATATGTAGTGTTTTTCAATTATTGATGCCCTATGTCAAAGCAGCAAAAAAGCTCCGTATCACGGAGCCCGGTTTTGCCTCTTCTTATCGGTCAGGAGTCCGAATTGTTTTCTTCCTCTCTTTTCTTAAGAGCAGCTGCCTTTCTTGCTTCTGCCCTCTGCCTCTTGAGTCTGGCGTTCTTGTCTGTCAGATACCACCAGAATACAGCACATGCAGCAATGAAGCATGCAGCTATGAAAATGATTCCGATGTGACTTATAAAGTAATCCATAGTACTGTCCTCATCATGATATGAATATCGCGGGACCAGGCAGTCCTGAACCCGCGACCTTTATCACATATTACCAGATTAGCAATACTTCTTAGCTGTCTCGCAGAGTGTAGCGAAACCAGCTGCATCATAGATTGCCATCTCGGAGAGCATCTTACGGTTGATCTCGATGCCGGCCTTCTTGAGTCCGTTCATGAGCTTGCTGTAAGAAATTCCGTTAGCTCTTGAAGCTGCGTTGATTCTTGCGATCCAGAGTCTTCTGTATTCTCTCTTCTTGTTCTTACGGCCTGCATATGCAGATCTCAGGCTTCTCATTACTGCAGGGTTAGCAGCTCTGAAAGTGTTCTTTCTTCTGCCGTAGAAACCCTTAGCCTGCTTCAGAATTTTCTTATGTCTCTTATGAGCGTTAACGCCCTTCTTTACTCTTGCCATATCTTAACACCTCCTGAATTACTTAGCCATTGATCTCAGCATACGCTTCAGATCTGCACTTGTAAGAGTAGTAGCCTTACGGAGGCCTCTCTTCCTCTTTGCTGTCTTCTTGGTAAGGATATGGCTCTTGTATGCCTTGTTTCTCTTAACCTTGCCGGAGCCTGTAACGTGCAGACGCTTCATAGCGCCTCTGTGTGACTTCATCTTGTTCTTAGCCATTTTGGGTTCTCTCCTCCTATGTGAATGTTTTGTCTACTTCTTATCTTTCTTCGGTGCCAGGAACATGTTCATTCTGCGGCCTTCCATCTTGGCAGGCTTTTCGATGACTCCATATTCCGAAACCATATCAGCGAACTTAGCCATGGCATCAAAGCCGAGCTGTGTGTAGTCGCGCTCTCTTCCGCGGAATCTCAGTGAGACTTTGACCTTGTCGCCGTCCTGCAGGAACTTCATTGCTGTCTTGGCCTTGACCTGGACATCATGATCCTCGATGGATGCGCTCAGTCTGATTTCCTTGATCTCTGTCACATGCTGATTCTTCTTTGCGGTCTTTTCCTTCTTCTGCTGCTCGTAACGGTATTTGCCGTAATCGAGTATCTTGCATACCGGAGGAGCTGCATTAGGCGAGATGTTGACAAGGTCAAGATCTGCCTTCTCTGCTCTGCTGAGAGCTTCGTCAATGCTGACGATACCTACCATTTCGCCGTTCTCATCGATAAGGCGGACCTCAGATGCTCTGATCTCCTCATTGATCTGGGTCTGTTTGTTGTCCTTAGTACTAATTGTTCTTACCTCCAATTATCTAACCGGGAACAGTACGAATAATTAAAAATTGCGGACACACAAGCATCCGCAACAATAGAATTCTCTCTACGTATTGAGCCCTGCCAACGCTAGTCTGCAAGGCGAGAAGCGGATAACTTCTGCTTTGACCTCAATTATTATATGCAGAGGATACCGCTATGTCAACAGAATTCTCTGATAAGTCTTGATAAATTCTTGATAATAACTGAATGATTCTCTATAATTCTGATGTCGTACTAATAATAATCAAAAAGGGATAATAATGAAAGTAATACTTGCATCAAAATCACCAAGAAGAATCGAGATCCTGCATAAGCACGGCATCGATGCTGCTATCATGCCGACAGATACGGACGAGACCCTGCCGGAAGGAATCGGTATGAATGCCGCTGTCGAGATGCTGGCAAAGCGCAAAGCTGAAGCCTGCTACGAAGCGGTCAAGGATGATCCGAAGTGGTCAGGTCACATTATAATCGGCGCGGATACCATCGTATGGAAGAACGAGCTCATGGGTAAACCTGTTGACCACGATGATGCCTATCGCATGCTTGACTCCATAAGAGGCACCTTCCACTATGTTGTCACCGGTGTTGCACTTATAGACACAGATACCGGCACCTGCAATGTCCTGAGCGATACCACTGAAGTGTGGTGCAAGAACTATACAGATGCCGATATTCTCGATTACATATCCCGCGAAGAGCCTTATGACAAGGCCGGCTCATACGCCATCCAGGGCTATTTCGGAAGATACATTGATCACATAGACGGCGACTATGAGAATGTTGTCGGTCTTCCGTACTACAGGATCGAGCCCCTCATTCAGGATTATCTCTGATTCTGCACTTACAGTGATCCAGAAGCCTGATCTGTTCAGTCAGGTTATCTTCTGTACCGTCTTCCTGCTCTGCGTCTTGCCGCGTAGATGAATATAAGCTCAGTCACAGCAAGTACAGTTATAATTGCATAGATCTTCAGCAGGTTGTCATCACCTGTTTTAGGAGCCGGAGACTTCTCCGGTTCTTTTGTTACGTAGACTGTCTGCGCCTTATCTTCCGGATCACAGTGTTCATCTATCAGTACGCTTCCTGAATACAGCCTTTCGAAAACAACTATTGCATGATTTGCCAGGGATCCCGTATCTGCCCTGAACTGTAATTCCGTTGTTCCGTCATTTTCCGATGGAGTAAAGACTGCAGACGAAGTGATCCCGAGGAGTTTTCCGGCAGTCTGGTCATACAGTTCACCTTCCAGTCTGTACTCCTCTTTCACCGACAGATTCCTGTAAGCTACTGTATCGATGATAAGAGAATCCCTGTCACCGGTTATAAGATGCTTCCCGTCTTCACCTGTAGCTTCTGTGTAGGCGATCCCGCCGTAATGCACCGTCTGATCCTCATCATCAGGATCCTCATGCTTCTGAAGCTCGACAGGGACAGTTTCTCCTTCGATGTCGTGAACTTTGCTGAGTCTGTACAGTTTTTCAAAAGCAACCAGTGAAGATTCTTTCGTGAATGCCGACGAGTCCACAGTGAATTCAAGGTCTATCGTCATCTCATCAGATACTGCTTCGAATTCCTGTTCTGCCCCTGCATTTTCTACAGCTTCTCCCGTATCCTTATCGACAAGCTTTCCGGTCACTTTATACTTTCTGCCTTTTATCAGCCCTGCCAGCGCGACCTTGTCCGTGATCTTCTCTTCCTGTGCTAGAATTCCCGCATGCGATGATGTAGCTGAATCTGCAGCCTGTGTAGCGATCGTTACCGGCTTGTTTTTCATTTCGATCTTATTAGCGACTTTATCAGCTTTCACTTCGAATTCCGCATCCTCAGCTATATCATATCCGTACGGAGCCGTGATCTCTCTCAGGGTGTACTTGCCGTCAGGCAGAGCTTTGATGAGATGCGGCTCACTTCCGGAGACCCACTCTTCAACTATATTTCCGTCTGCGTTTATGACCTGCAGCTTTGCTCCGGGCAGCTCCTCTGATGTCACTGCATCTGTCTTGCTTATATAAGTTTCATGATGCATCTCATGCGATGTGATCTGATACTCATAGACGGTGATGCCGTTATCAAGGTCTGCCCTGGCAGAAACTACATGCTTTCCATCTTCATATCTGTTTACAGCATTCCTTTCCGAGAATCTGTCGGTAGCATATCCCGGGGATGCTTTCTTTTCTTCTATGAAATATCTTCCGGGTTTAAGTTTATCTCCCGTCCTTGAGTCTTTATCAAGAGTACCATGACCATCTTTATCTGTTACGATCTCTCCGACTTTCACGTTCTTATCAAGGTCATTATCCTCAAAGTACACCTCGTATACAGCACCTGCAAGAGAGCCTGCAGAGTATTTTCTGTCCCTGCCTTCTGCTGCAGGCTGACCTGTTTCCGCATCCACTTTCCTGACAGCCAGGCTGATTGACTTGTACTCTTCTTCATGAGTGAGCCTGTCACCATATCTTACCGTCAGGGAATCCTGCCCGTTGACTGACAGCTTCGTACTGTCTCCGTCAAGTCTGACTGTACCTGTGTGCACCCTCTTGTCTACGGCCAGCCCTTTTGGCGCTTTGATCTCTCTCAGCTTTATTACACCGATAGGCAGCACCCTTTTGCTGTCTTCAGTATATGACTTGCCGCTTACCGGCTCATCTTCTGCAAAGTCTATGCCTGCGGTCCTGATACCGTCAGGAGTTTCCATATACCTCGTCTCATATATCCACGAAGCTTTGAGAGTGGAATCGTTTATGACCGGATCATCAGGATCTGTCTCGTAATATGAGAGCTCATATCTGGCTCCGGCAAGTCTCTTATAACCGTAGTTGTCATTTTCCTTGACCAGGATCATTTTAAGATTCGTATATCCCGGCTTTTCCTCGGAGATGACAGTCGCAGGTGAACTCAGTGTGTTATCAGTAGAGACAGTGACACTTCTGACTTTTTTGTCGAGAAGGAATCCTTTTGATGCCGATATCTCCTTCACATAATACGTTCCGGGTTCGATTTCTATTACATTGGTCGTTCCGTCATCCTTTGTTGTCAGTTCGATCACGTTACCGTCAGCATCCTTTGCCTGCGAAGTGCATGCGGCATCCGTATACAGCCTGTACCTGGCTCCTTCCAGAGAATAGTTCGCCGGGTATTCTTTCAGATAGTCTCTGCTCTCGGCAGTCTGTTTCTTCATAAGAGTCAGATAGCCTGTGCGCGGGTGCAGGGTCACAAAAGTCGATTTATACATTACCTGTGTTCCCAGTATTCCCTTGGAAAGATTGAGTTTATTGCTTACAGGCTTGAATGTGATCCCTACCTTGATTTTCCCGGTTTTGGGATCAGCTGAAAGGATCTTGCATGAATAGATAAACTTTGTGTTCTTTGATCCAAGCGACTTTGACGGACCGGATATGCACACTGCAGCAATGGATTTGAGAGTTGTATTCTCCTTGAGCCATCCATTGTCAGGATCCATATATCCTACAGAGCCGTGTCTTCTCGGGATATTGTCCCTGAGAGTAGCCATTCCGGTGAATACCTGCCCCGTTTTCGGGAATGAATTCTGCGAGGATCCTTCTTTCGCCTTCTCAACGCTTACATCTGAGTATGTGATAGTACCTTCCTCATCATCAGCGATCTCACAGGTGTTAGTATTTTCATCTACGATGTCCTCTTTTTTCTGAGCGACTTTGATATAGATATAACCGCTGCCGTCCTGCGCTATAGATACAGACTTCCCCTCTCCGGAAATCTCAGGATCAGGATTATTTACCGCCTCATTTTCCGTTGATCCATAGGCTGCACGGATATAGCTGCCGCTTATACCCTGTATCCTCACAGAGCTTCCTCTCGCGAGCTCGCGCTTATCACCGTTACGGATCACCTCGTCATACTCGATCCCTGATTCCTCTGCATCATAATCAGAATCTATAGCTGCGTTGACAGATTCCGCTCCTCTGAGTATGAATACTATTTCCGTCATTTCATCAGCGTCATACTCATCTGTATCTGTCTGCCATTCATGATAATCGCTTCCTGAATAATCTTCTGCTTTCTCTTTATCTTCGTCTTTATTTTCATCAGCATCAGTATCAGCTGAAGTATCTGAGTCCTTATTACCGTTATCCGCCGGTACATCGCTTTCAGATGATTCTGTCTGCATCACCGGCAAAGTATCCTGTTCTGCTGCGAGAACTCTACCGGTTCCCGCAGAAGGTGTTATTAAAGTCATGACGACCGCAATTGCGATCAGTATCTTCATATATTTCTTCATGCTGATCACTCCTTTTATCCTGCTATGCCGAATGACCGGCTCTCTATTCTCACTATCTGTTTGTCCAGAAACATCTTCACTCTGTTGATGTCCTCTGTCTCAATGATCTCTCTCAGCTGAGACAGTATCTGTCTGTCGTCTTTACCGAGTCCGCTGTTTATTCTTTCAGTAAACTGCATCAGTTTCTGCGGCAGTCTCATTTTCCTTATATCCGGATAAAACATTATTCTTAGCTTTCCTGCGGTCAGTGTGCCTCCCTCCGTATATATAAGTTCAGGCTCCAGCAGGTAGCTTTCCGGGCCTATCAGATATCCATGTGCTGCTTCACAGACAGATATCAGTGATCTCAGCAGCATCAGTCTTTCAAAGATATCCAGCGCATCTGTATCCAGACGCGATAGTCTGCCCGGTCTGTATGAGAATCTGTAGGACTGACCATCTCTTACGATCGTCATGCGAACAAAATACGGGCAGTAATTATGCGTAAGGATCTCCTCCATGTATGCAGGGATCCTGTACCCGTTCAGACCATGTTTTATGGTGTCCATAAGTATCCCTCCGTGTTTTCATTTCTGTGGTGTGTGTTTCATTTTTTATCCGCCGCATTTGGAGCACGGTGTGTACCCTCTTGCGACCGCATCTTTTTTATCTATCTCTATATAGTTTCTCTGAAGAGCTGAGCATCCCTTAAGGTGATAAGCCTCTCCGGCAGCCGGAAAATAGTACACAAGCGACCCGTTCCCTGCTTTTCTGCTGCCGCATAGCGGGCATGGTTTGTACTTCCTCCTTACAGAAGATGTCAGCGCCCCGGATGTTGAAGCTGCTGTCAGAAATCCGCATCCGCGCGAATGGTACTTTTCACCTCTCTTAGGAAAGATGAATACCGGCTCTGCATCTTCACCGGACATCTCACCGTCTGTCATGCGCTCAACATCTCTTATCTTTCCGACATATGCACGTGTCACAAGGCCGAGATCATAGGATGCTGCGGCCCTGATGCCGGCGGGATTCTTCGTTCTCATCTTCAGGTTCATCGTCACCAGTATCAGTTCGTCCTGGCCCCACCTTGAAGTTCTGAACCCGTAGTCTATGGTCCTCGCCGATTCGACCTGCGAAAAGTTTTCTCTGATATGTGTCTTGAGCCTGTACGGGATCAGTATGCCGGTATCCGCAAATACTGCTTCTGCCGATCCCATCCTGAGTTCATTTGCGGCAATAAAACTGCTGCTCTCTATGCACGCATACATCAGGATCACAGAGCTCATTACCAGGACGGCTATCAGGAAAAGCGGCAGCGTAACAGCCGCTTCGACTATATAGCTGCCTTCTCTGCCTTTTATTCTTCTTGCAAATGCTTTTCCTGTGTTTCTCATGCGGTATCACCTGTAGCTGTCTTCGAATTCGTAGCTTCTTCCGTCTGCAGTAAATGCATATCTGACGCCTGTGAAATACTCCATCAGATTGAAATCCCTGTAGTATCTGTACTTCATGTCTATCTGGACGATATCCATTATCCTTAGTATCCTGGTATTTCTGTTCATGCACAGGATCATGAGGATCAGATATTCATCGTAACTGAGGCCTTCTGTCACTATCTGTGCAGCATTGTGTATACCCGGAATACCGTGCACTTCATCACTGTTCTCATCCAGCATCTGTCTGGATTCGTCATCCAGTTTCTTTCTGACTTCCCTGCTGTCCAGGATGCTCTCAAGATCTGTCATCCACTGGTCACCTGTCTTAAGCACAGGTACGCGTCCGTTATCGTAGAGGACCTCAAGATCCTTTTCCGTCTCAGCGGCAGCCCATGCTTCTGAAAGAAGAAGCTGTGTCGCTGCACCGAGCGGCCCCGGTGTTATGGTCTGGGATACAGTTGTAATGAGCTCGACCTTCGCAGGGTCCTTATACAGCGCAGCAAGGTTAAGCGCGTTTCTTGCCAGGAACAGTCTCCTTCTGCAGGCATTGTAATTGGTTTCATCATCCGGACTCCCCTTGATGACATACTCGAGCTCATTATTGAGATAGTGCGGTTTATCATCTGAAAGAGTCAAACAGCTGTTGAAGTACTGCCACATGAAGGCGATCTCTATGCCTGCTGATGCCGCAGCTGACCTGACACCCTTTCCGTCCCCTGCTGACTTCGCTTTTTCAACAAATGAATCAGTGCTGAATGAGCTGCCTGCCCCTCCTGACGGAAGAGTGTCAAGAACTACGGTATTTCCTATGCTCTTGTCTGTTTCATCATCAGCATATCTTGGTTTTCTGCCTGTAGAGTGGATAAGAGCATCAGCTGCATAAGATGCAAAACCTTTTTCCAGAGCATTTCTGAAATTGTCCGGGTCTCCGAGTTCATACCCCGAAAGGTCCGATGATGTGAGCCCGAGTCTCACATTCAGTCTGTCCGCCATAGAGTAATCGAGATAATCGTCTATCTTTCTGTTTACCTCTATCTCATTTCCCCAGTAAGCCATCAGACCATAGTCTTCGAGAAGATGCAGATCATATTCTGAAAGGATAGCTCTCGTCCATACGTGTCCGTATGACTCACATGTACTCATGACTGTAAGCTTTCTGGATATCCCTATACCTCCCGCTACGCAGATCGCAAAAGCAAGAAATGCGATGGCAAGAAATACAGCTGAAGAACCACGCCTGTCCGGCCTGATCATCTTTTTCAGATACTCCATTTTGCCGCCTGCACTCCTAGTCAAATACCTCACCTGCTCTCACAAGAAGGTCCTCATTTATCATGTATGATCTGGTGCTGATCCGTTTGGTCAGATCAAACTGAAGTATCCCGCCCCTCAGCATCTTTACTTCCTTTTCCGCGTTGTATCTTCTGACGCCTGCGCCCCTGTACTCATCTGATGCTTCAAGTGCTGTCATATGCTCACTTATCCCGGTGCTGAGTATCTCAAGATAGAATGTGAAAGTTCTCAGCAAAAGCATCGAAGTCAGTATAATGACCGGCATTATAAGTGCGGCCTCCACAAGCTGTGAGCCTCGTCTGTTCCTTAAGGATCTCAAGCATGACTGCAGTAATGAGTGTATACACATCCTGCATTATCAGAAGTTGGCAGCGTTAAGGTTGCCGAATATCCTGTTCACAAAGTCAGTTACAGATGATTTGAAAATGATCCCGACAGCCACCGCAATCGCCACCAGGATCGCTACCTGAACCATTTCCATTCCCTTCTTGTTCCGGACCGGCATAGCCAGCCGGAAAGCTGCTTGTTTTACCTTGTTCAACATAATGTTCCTCCTTTTCCGCCTTACTGTTACATGCTGAGCAGTGCAGGCGCCATAGTGATAACTATCAGGAGTATGAGCAGCATTCCGAGCGGCCAGGACATCTTCATGTCGATCATCCTTCCGCTTTCGCGGGCAACTATCTTGCGGTCGTCCCACAGATAACTGCTCTCCCTGCTCAGACTCTCTATAACATCGCTCCCCCTCCGCTCATTTTCGGTGAGGATCGTTGCTATCCTTACAAGTTCCTTGACGTTATGACGTGAAGCGTATTCGTTTATTAGAGTTGCCGTGCTGATGCGGTGCCCGTCATTTTCAGCAATTAGTTCAGAGAGTTCTCTTTCGAACACTGACATGTTCTCTTCACCATAACCTCTGTAGCTCTCACATATAGTTTCGACCGCATCGCTGAGTATCATCCCCGCATTCATCATCAGAAACAGCTGATTACAGAATCTCGGAAGGCCTTTCATGATCTCCTTCCTCGCTGCTGCTTCACCGTCTGTCCGCTTGTCCAGACCGCTCTTGATCACTGCGGCCACAACAGCAAGATACATGAACGGGATAAGTGCTATGCCCGTCCGGTCTTCCTGCTTTCTCGCAGACCACCTTACAGGAGTTCCGTCAGAAAGACTGGAAGGAAGTTTCACAGATTTATCCTCTGAATACTCAAGTTCAGTCAGAAGCCGGTCAATCTCTGCATCTATCTCAGCCGCACGGATATCTTTTTCATCAGATCCTGCAGAAACACCGCGTCCGGATGAAACGCCTCTGAGTGCTATGGTCACATCTTTCCGGACAGCATCGCTTCCGCTTCCTATATCCACGGTGACATCATATGTCTCGTCTGCTGACATCGAATGTCTTGAAATGCTTACAACATTCCCATTGCTGTCAGTAATCAGGCGGCCCTGTTCTTCAGGCCCCTTTATCACCATGATAAGGATGAGAAGAGCAGCTGCCAGCGTGACAGCATATATCTGTCTAAGTATCCGCGGGTCTTTTTTAAGTTCAGTCAGTATTCTTCTGATTCTTTCCATCATCTGCCTATATATCTATCTTCACTATCTTCTGGATGATCGAATATATCCCTGCCGTGGATATGATCACGCCCGTCATGATGATCCTTCCTGCAAGAGTCTCATACATAGGCGCTATGTAATCAGGAGCACAGATATTGAGAAACAGGATCACTATTACCGGCATCACGAATATGATCATCCCTTCGCTCTTCTTTCTTTTGACAAGTTCCTCGACTTCACGTTCTATGGTCATTTTGTCTATGATCACACTTGCCGCTCTTGAGAGAGCTATGATCAGGCTTGCTCCTGTTGTCTTACAGATGGAATAAATAGTCACAAAATCGTACACATCTTCCGATCCGCTTGCCGCAGCCAGGTCCATAAGCACAGAGACATCATTTTCACGCCCTACCTCCATCCTTTCATATGCCTTGGCAAGTTCTCCGGCTAGAATACAGTTATCGCCGTGTATGCTTCTGAGAGACGGGATGGATTCTCCAATGGCATCCTTCATTGATCTTCCGGCGCCGATCGAAGTCGATGCCATGAAGAGAAAGTCCTTGAATTCGTCCATATATCTGTGTCTGCGCCTGTCTGCAAGGCTTGTCCTGACTGCAGACCTGATCCTGGGAATAAGCGGTATTATCACAACTGCGAAAAGGATGTTTCTGTACATCAGGTATGAGATGACAAGCCCTGCAAGCGCAGAGGAAAGAATAAGAACAGAGTTCTCATATCTATTAAGTTCATACGTCCTCAGATCGATCATTGTTTCCCTTCATCATGTGCCCGAAACCTGCACGAATAAGCCTCTCACGGTCTCTCAGAGAGTTTCCGGTTGCAGTCAGGACACCCTGTTCTGTTGTATACAAATAGTTTACGATATATTCTTCTCCGTCAAAACCTACCATTTCAGCTATTTCGCTCGTTCTTCGTCTTCCATCCGCGTCTCTTCTGAGGTGAACGAAGATGTCGACGGCATTCGCGATCTGATTTCTTACTGAAGACACACTTACCTGCGAATCAGTAAGATACATTGTTTCAAGCCTGTTCAGCATTCCCCGGATCGAGTTACCGTGGCCGGTACTCATGCTGCCGTCATGGCCCGTATTCATTGCCTGTATCATGTCAACGACTTCTCTTCCGCGGACCTCTCCGACGATTATCCTGTCCGGTCTCATTCTGAGACTTGTCCGGATCAGTCTCTCCATCGTTACCTCACCCTTTCCTATGGAATTTGCTGCACGGCATTCCATCTGTACCTTGTTATTGAGATGAGTGATCTGTAGCTCTGCCGAGTCCTCTATGATGATCACCCTTTCTCTGGGGTCGATAGAAGCCGTCAGCGCGTTCAGAAAGGTCGTTTTGCCCGATGATGTCCCACCGCTTATAAATATGTTGTAACCGCTCCTTACGAGCGCTCTGAGGTCATCTGCGCACTCCTGCGTGATGCTTCCGTAAGCGATGAGATCCTTCATCTCGATCTCCTTCTCTCTGAACTTACGTATCGTAAGTATCGGGCCGTTGAGCGCTACGGTCCTGAGTACTCCGTTGACTCTGTAACCCGAAGGCAGCCTCGCATCCACTATCGGGTTCGCCTCATTTATTTCCCTGTGGACATCTGCAGCAAACATGCGGATTATCTCTTCGAGCTCCTCATGGGATGTGAATGTATCATCCACCTGTACAAGTTCTCTGTTTCTCTCGATGAAGATCATGTCAGGTCCGTTGACCATGATCTCATTTACAGCAGGATCTGTCAGAAGCGGCTGCAGCAGTCCGTATCTTCCGGATACCCTGTCGTATATCGAGGATATGATCAGTTTCATCTCTTCTATCTCAGATATCCGGGACAGTTCAGACCTGAAGAAGCATTCTTCGCATTTCTCACGTATGTCGCCCCTGCCGGGAACGCTGTCCCTCTCTGTGATCCATCTGCGTATGTCTCTGACTATCTCATCTATTTCTTTCCTGTATTTGAGTATTGTTCTTCTTTTCGTCAGGTCTTCCATATATCTCACTTACAAAGTCATCTATCTCACGGGCTTCTGCACCTGCATCCGCACCGGATATCTTCGTTGTTTTTTCCTGATTATCCTGTCCGATGAAAGCCGCTGGATCCGTGATCCTTCTTCCGCTCCCGAAGAACAGGATATTATCTGCTGTCTTCAGGATGCTGAGATTGACCTCGCTGTAGCACGTGCCTATATCAAGTATCAGTGTGTCAAAATGCCTGCTTATACTCGTGATCAGCTCCGACAGATGACCACGCCCGAGAGATGTCAGCGGATTGATGCCTCCCGGCAGCCTGAGACAGCTTATTCCATAGCTGTCTGTATACGTGAATCCCTCAGGCGGATAGTCTCTTCCCTCATCGATAAAGTACATGAGTTTGCGGAACGACCCGCTGCCATCCGCTGCCGTTTCATTGCTGTAGTCATTTATATATCCCAGCGGCAGTATGAGGATCGATCCGCCCTGTCTGTATGCTATCTGTCCGGCCAGCGTCCGGCATCTTACAGCCGACAGCTGGTCTGCATCACCTGTCACAGCTATCACTCTTGTTGCAGGTGTTATGGCCCCTGTATCTCCTGACCACGCAGAATAGACAATAGACAGCTCTGCCATTATCGATATCAGGCTGCTGTACTTGAAGATCATCCGGCAGCCTGCTTCAGGCATATTCTCCTGTATATAGTTCTCAGGTCTTCCGTCCTGTCCGTTCCCATTGTCCTTGTATACCGGCCTGAGACCGGCCCTCCCGACGGGAACAGGCGACAGGAAAAGCGTGCGGCCTTTTATCCTCGACAGGGATTTGCTCTCTATCTCTGACGGAAGTATGTCAGTCAGAATGACAGCATCTTTTCTGATGCTCCCTGATCCTGCGATCTCAATGAATACGTCTTTATCCATGTCTGCTATCATCTCGATCAGAGCATCGCGGTATTCAGTATCGCGTATCATCATTCCGACTCTCATACGGCTCACTCCTTTCCGTATGGAGACTATAACCCAGCAGAAACTTCATTTCAGTACAGATTTCGGCATCAAAATAACGCCGGAATCCATTGGATTTCCGGCGTTTTGCGTTAAATCTGCCAGATACTTCAGTCAAAAGGCAGTTCTGCCGCTGTCTGAAGGTCTCTGTCTGATGCTGTTATCTCTTTCCTGTCAGCCCTCTCTTCTCTGCAAGCGCCCTCGGCACATATGCCTTAACGTGTGTACCGTCTTCTTCGAACTCTTCGCTGAGAAGCTGTCCGTACTTCCTGATCTCTGCATTGACCGAAGCATCCCTGTACGGAATGACAGTGTCGATCATCACCCGGCTCTTCTTCAGTATCCCGGTAAGAGCATCATAGAAGTCATCAAGCCCCATTCCGGTACGCGCAGATATCTTTACAGAAGCATCGGCCTCAAAGTCCCTGTACGCCCCGTCAGTCAGGTCACACTTGTTCCATACGGTGATGACAGGCTTTCCTGTTATTTCAAGCTCCTTAAGCGTATCCCTTACGACTTTCATGTGAAGCTCTGAGTTTTCATCTGAGGCATCAACGACCTGTACGATGATATCCGCGTATTTTGCTTCTTCAAGCGTACTTCTGAAGGCGTCGATCAGGTTATGCGGGAGCTTGTTAATGAATCCTACTGTATCTGTGAAAAGGACTGTCTGTCCGTCAGGCAAAACGGCAGTCCTCGTGGTCGGATCGAGCGTCGCGAACAGCTTGTCCTCCGACAGCACATCAGAAGCTGTCAGCCTGTTCAGGAGCGTGGACTTTCCGGCATTCGTGTATCCGACGATAGCTGCTGTCGGAACTGCATTTGAAGTCCTCTTCCTGCGTGTCGTATTGCGCGCACGCTTCATGTCCTCGATGTCATCTGAGAGTATCTTGATCCTCTTCTGTATGACACGCCTGTCAGTCTCTAGCTTGGTCTCACCAGGACCTCTTGTTCCGATACCCGCGCCCAGCCTTGAAAGAGCATCTCCCATGCCTCTCAGCCTGGAATACCTGTACTTGAGCTGCGCGATCTCAACCTGCGTTTTGCCCTCTCTTGTAGTCGCATGTGCGGCAAAAATATCCAGTATAAGCATGGTCCTGTCGAGGACCTTGGCATCGATCAGGTCGGACAGATTCCTGAGCTGCGACGGAGACAGCTCATCATCGCATATGATGCCTGCCGCCTCCTGGACCTCCAGCATATCACGGATCTCGAGCGCTTTGCCCTTGCCGATATATGTGCCTCTGTCAGGATGCTGCAGATTCTGCACCACCTGGCACGCAGTCTCGCCGCCGGCAGTATCCAGAAGCTCTGCCAGCTCATCAAGTGAGGCCCATGCCTTCTCCTCATCGCCGGTCGCAACAGCTATAAGGATGTAGCGCTCTGCCTTTTCAATTCTATCGTCGATATCATTCATACTCATGCCTGTATGATAGCATACAAAAGCTGTCAAATTCTCGACTGTTAGAGTAAAATCTGAATAGTATGGATAAGCAGAACCACAGTGCAAAACGTTTATTATGTATACCGGTCATATTCCTCGCAGCTGCGGGGATCCTTTCTGCTGCGTCCAGGATGGTGCCAGGCTTCGCGCAGTGGTACAGCACGACCATATATCCTGCTATTCAGGGCAGCCTGGGAAGACTTACAGGGCTGGCATCCTTTTCAGTTGCCGAAATGCTGTGCGTCTTTCTTCCTGTACTGATAATCATTGATCTGATAGCAGTTATACGAAGATCCCGGAGAGTC
This sequence comes from Anaerovoracaceae bacterium, assembly GCA_045540775.1. Lineage (GTDB taxonomy): Bacteria > Bacillota > Clostridia > Peptostreptococcales > Anaerovoracaceae > Crickella. The sequence goes on from JAZQHU010000002.1 coordinate 60,593, forward strand.
AGTGGTTCTCATCCGCTAAGACATTTTGTGCTGCATATTCTGATGCTCGCCTCTGTCCTTATATTCATGTACGAAGCAAACTGCGGAGTGAATTACTACAGAGATCCGTTCGTTGACAGAGAAGCTTTCGATGCAGCAGAATTCACGGAAGAAGACCTGACAGGATTCTGCGAGCTGTCGATCAGCAAGCTGCAGGAAAACCAGGAAACAGCCCTCAGCGGATCTGAGGATCAGTTCATCTATCCGGATAAGACAGCTATAGCAGAAGAAGCGATCCGCTCCATGAAAGAATTGTCAGAGCAGACTTCTCCATCTTTCAGTGATTACAGCTCCCTTGCAGGTTTCTATCCGCAGCCAAAATATCTCACATTCATGTCCAGACTCTTCTCAAACATGGGCGTGAGCGGCATATATTCGCCTTTCACGGTCGAAGCCAACGTAAATGGTGAGATGACCGGTCTTGAGAAACCATTCACCTCATGCCACGAATTATCCCATCTGAAGGGATTCATGAATGAAGGCGAGGCCAATTATATAGGCTGGCTTGCATGCATCAATTCTGATGATCCTGCCTTCAACAGGAGCGGCTGGATCATCGCCTGGATCTACGCCGGCAATTCACTCTACAGCATCGATCCGGACAAGTATTCCGAACTACGCAAAAAGCTCCCTGATGATGTTATCAGAGAGCTTGATGAAAACCGTGAGTTCTGGCAGTCACATGAGACACGTGCATCGGAAGTCCAGGACCGTGTGAATGATGCTTACCTCAGGTCCAACGGTCAGAAGGAAGGCATACAGACATACGGTCAGCTGACCACGCTGATGCTCATGTGGTATGGTGCAATATGACAGTGGGGACGGTTATTCAACTACGAATCCGTCGGTCGTACCGTCCATGCCGGCTGCATTGCCTTCGTCTGTATCTATGTGCATGATAGCAAGGGACTCTTCAGGGTTGGTGCGGATGACAACGTCGTCGAATATAAGTGAGCGCTCAGCGGTCCTGATGCTGACCTTGACGATGTCGTTCTTCTTTACTCCCCATTCTGCTGCTTCTCTCTCGCATACATGGATGTGACGCTTTGCGATGATAGCGCCTTCCTCTGCTTCGTATTCACCGCAGTCGCCTATGATTTTGATCGGCGCACTGCCCTTGGTATCTCCCGAGATGCGGATCGGAGGCTCGACGCCGAGCTTACGTGCATCTGTCTTGGAGAGCTCTATCTGAGTAGGTCTGTAAGGTCCGAGAATAGCGACTCTCTGCATCTCGCTCTTAGGCCCGACAAGAGTAACTCTTCTCGCATCTACAAATGCCCCGCCGCCGGTAAGATTCTTGACCGAAGTCATCTCTGCATCCTCACCGAAAAGCTTTTTATAAACGTCCTCCGGAAGATGGACATGTCTTGCTGAAATCTCTACACTTACTTTCTTTTCCATAGCTATATCCTTTCATAACAATAATAAGAGACCGGATCAGACAAAAATCCCCGGTCCCTCATAGATTGTAACGCTATTCCTACTGCGTGTCCACTCTCATCCAGTCTCTTACCCATTTCCCCTCATCGCTGAGTTCGTCATCAGACCACCCGGAAAGCTTTTTGCACCCTGCCTTTATTACAGCGCTTGACTCATCCTTGTTCGACAGATTCCAGCACATATAGCTGACATTATACTTTTCAATGAGTTCTTTCCACTGGTCGGCCTGCCCGATATCCACACTTCCGCTTCCTGAAGCATCGCATATGCCGAATTCACTGACGAATACAGGCAGTCCGTTACTGATGCACTGCTCCATCCTGTCACGGAGCCAGTCAGTATGAGTTGCCGCATAGAAGTGCAAAGTGTACATCACGTTGTCGAAAGGCAGAGGTGCAGCCGCAGCCTTATCTATATCCTGGCTCCAGGTCGGAGTACCGACAAGTATGACGCTGTCAGGATCATTGGCTCTTATAACAGGTATCACCTCATTCGCATAAGCCGTAACACTCTCCCATGTCGCGGAGCCGTTCGGCTCGTTACAGATCTCATACAGAACATTTCCCTGCTCTCCATATAACTCAGACATCTCATCGAAGAAAGATTTTGCCTGATCCTTATACTTATTCGGGTCCTGATCGCTGAGAACGTGCCAGTCGATGATCACATACATTCCGAGCCCGGTCGCTATGTCCACACCTTCTCTGACCTTTGCCTTAAGTTGTTCCTGATCACCGCCGCTGCAATACCCGCCGTACTCGTCGGTATACATCGCCAGCCTTATGCAGTTGGCATTCCAGTCATCCCTCAGCCATTCGAAAGTATCCTTATTCACATACTCAGGAAACCATGCAAGACCGTGCGTGGACATGCCTTTCAGCTGGATCTTATTGCCCCCAGAATCCACAAGATCAGTCCCGTTCACAGAGAGTGTCCCATGTTCATCAAAAGGCGTACCCTCCTCATTATCTGTAGCGGCATTTTCGTCTTCTGTCTGCTCCGTACTTTCAGTGACAGAGTTCTCCTGCAGCTGCTCTTCTCCGTTTTCCTTCATACCGCAGCCGGACAGGACAAGTGACATCGTCAGGATGAGTGATGTGATGATCAGCAAAACACGTTTTCTTCTCATTGTATTTCCTCTTTGTATCCAGAAGTTCTGTTTTTATATCGTAAGCGCAAAGTAACGGGGTGGATTGTAAGTCCTGAATGTTGAACTCATAATAATAGTTGGAATTGGCGCATTTCAGTCCAACAGTTGGAATGGAATTGCAACATTTTACTCTAACTATGCGAGGTACAACATGGACACC
>JAZQHU010000003.1:0-42492 GCA_045540775.1 Anaerovoracaceae bacterium
TTCCATTCCAACTGTTGGACTGAAATGCGCCAATTCCAACTATTATTATGAGTTCAACATTCAGGACTTACAATCCACCCCGTTACTTTGCGCTTACTTTTTCGCCCGACCCGGAGTGGTTAAAATCTCCCGACCCTAACAACACAGATGAAGGCAAAGAGCTATACAGCAAGAGAAAGGAAACCATTGAAAGGGTTTTCGGAACTGCCAAAGAGCATCATGCGATGAGGTATACCCAGCAGGTTGGGAAAGAGAAAATGGCCATGAAAGTTGGCCTGACCTTCGCGTGTATGAACATGAAAAAACTGGCAAACATATTAAGCAAACGCCCTAAGAACGGCCCTGATGGAGGTCTTTTCAACGATCTTTTGAACGCATGCTTCTCTTTATTCTCAAAAGTCCAATTCTCATATGCATGAGAAAAGCCCAAGCTTCAGTATTTTGAAACTTGGGCTTTGTCTACGGTCTGCGGGAGACAAGAGTCTCCCGTTTTCATGGTGGAGCGTACGAGGCTCGAACTCGTGACCTCCTGACTGCCAGTCAGACGCGCTCCCAGCTGCGCTAACGCCCCATTTCTGAAGGGATTATAGCATCACGCCATAATAATAATCAAGCTTCTGCTATGCATTTCCCTTCATCTGCTTTTTATATTCGTACATTTCGGCATCCGCACGCTTAAGTACATCAGCCGCACATGTGTCAACCGAAGGATCATAGACTGCGAGACCTCTTGCAATGCTGATCTTCTCCCATGGATCTGTTCCGGTGATGGCGGTTTCCGCTGCTCTGGTATCAAAGATCCGGCAAACTTCATCCATGGACTCATAATCTGTATTCTGCATGACCGCGACGAATTCATCTCCACCCGCTCTGAACACTGCGCTGTGTCTGAACACTTCACATATCAGTCTGCATGAAGCCTTGAGATACAGATCGCCCTTGTCGTGCCCGTATGTATCGTTTATCTCCTTGAGATTATTGCAGTCAAGCATGCAGATGGCAAAATGCGGTTTTTCCTCATCAGTAGATGAGTCTATCTGCATGTCGATCTGTGCCATATAGTCGTCCATGGCACTCTTGTTTCTGACGGAAGTCAGGGCATCCTTATATGCTATAGTGTTGAGACTTCCAATCTGGGATACGATGTGGTCTCTCATCTGCATGAAAGCATGTGTGAGTATGCCGATCTCATCATTCGTATCGTATCTGAGCTCGACATTATAGTCTCCTGCATCAAAAGCCGCAGCAGCGGCTGTCAGCTCGCTGAGCGGTCTGGTTATGTGTTTTACAAGCCGTGAAGTGATAAAGACGAATACAAGCACAAGAATTGCTGCTGACACCAGAAATATTGAGAGCAGTCTGTCCAGGCCTTCGCTGGCTTCTGACTCATCTATAGTCACAACGAGCTTCATGTCATTGCCAAGTTCTGCAGATACTGCCCTTTTCCCGATACCGTTGTAAGTGTACCGTACGACTGAATTGTTTCCGTCTTCAGCAGAAGCAAGAAGATCAGCCGGTACTGAATCACTTATCTGTGTGCCTGTTTCGAGATCTCTGTGGTAGATTATCTCTCCGTCTCTGTTCGCCAGAAAAGCATATCCTGAATCGAATTCATCGATATCCCCCATGTTGGCTACCAGACTGTCATAGCTGAAGTCTATGCCTACAACACCGAAGAATTTCCCGCCCCTGTAAACAGGAACTACATAGGATATCATTCTGACACCCATATTTTCATTGAAATACGGTTCGATCCATACAGGCTCCCCGGTCTTCTTCGGAATGTAATACCATCCAACACGGGAAATATTATCCGGATCATACCTGCCGATCTCAGTCAGTTTACTGCTCAGAAATACCTTTCCGTCCATACCGGAATTCTGGTACCAGAACCCCTTCTCGCCATCTGCGACCTCAGGAGCTACGCGGTAGTAGTATGTCAGAGTGCCTTTTGTGTTCGGGGCAACAGTGGAAAACAGCTTTTCTGTTTTGCCTATATGCGCATCAAGATCATCTTCTTCAGTCAGGTCATTCTGAGCATAGTTTGCAACCGTATCAACAGACTGTTCGATACTGCTGAAATAGTTGTCGAGCGCCTCCTGCTTTTCTGCGCATACAAGTCTGAGAATATCATCTGTCCTCTCGCTCATATAACGGGTCACAGGAAAAGAGAAGATCATAATTGAAGCGAGTACACTTATTATGACCGCAAATGTAGTCAGATATGTAAACCGCGACCTGATAGATCTCATATTCTTCTGTTACTCCCCTGATATCGTATGGATCTCTTCCAGTCCTGCATATGCCCAGTCGATAGTGATGTTGAAAAATGACAGCGTAAGGTCGCTTACCCTCGGGTTGAGCATATAATACTTGTCCTTAGCCTGAAGCGGTATAAGAGCACCGTCTTCAAGCAGCATTATCTCTGCTCTGTTCAGCATATCCATGCGCTTGTCCGCGTCAGTTTCCGTGACCGAAGCATCGAGCAGAGCATCAAACTCTTCATTGGAGTATTGATTGTAGGATGTATTGTCACTTCTCCAGAGTTCAAGATACGTATAGGGATCATTGTAATCCGGTATCCACCCTCCGTATCCGATCTCATAGTCACCTGAAGGGTAAATCTTACTGTATATGTCAGTATGAGTCTCCGGCCTTATTTTGATGTGGATGCCGAGAACAGATTCCCACTGTGTCTTAAGTTCCTCAGCGATCCGGAGCTCCGCCGCTCTGTCAATAGTGACCATTTCAACTGTTATATCATCAGGAGAAGCTATTCCCATATTCTCCATGGCACCATCAAGAAATGCCCTGGCCATATCGATATCACCCTCCATAGGATATGCATACATATCCACATTGTAAGCCTCACCGTATGAGACCCCTTCCTTTCCGCTGAGTCCCGGGAAGACAAGTGCATTATATGGTTTATAGGCATCATCGTTGGCATTATGGTTGTAAAGTTTTCTGTTGACAGCGTAATTCAGAGCAAGCCTGAAAAACGGGTTGCGGAGGACCTTGTTGTCACTTTTGTCATTTATGTAGCAGAAATCAACATTTCCGTTAAGATAGTGATTGACATTTTTTTCATTCTTGTATTCAACTACCGCATCATTAGGGAGGTATGCAAAATCCAGTTCGCCTCGTTCAAACATCTCGATCTGTTCATGCTCATCTTCGGTAAACTGCACTTCCGCTGCATCTATCCTGATATTCTCGGCATCCCAGAACTCAGGATTCTTCTCAAACGACCAGCTGTTTTCAGTAACTTCTGAGAATACAAAAGGTCCGGAGTAGACATTCGTCTCTGCAGAAGTGGCAAAGTCCTTACCGTATTTATCAATGTAATCCTTGCGCAGCGGTGCAAAACTCGGCTGGTTGCCGATATAACTGATGAAATGCGCCGTTGGATTGACCAGAGTTACCTGGACCGTTTTATCGTCAAGCGCCACGACTCCCAGAGTATCAGGATCAGCTCCTTCAAGATTGATTTCCTTGCCGTTTTTTATCATCCATATTGCAAAAGCATAGGAGCTCCCTGTCTCAGGATCTGCAAGTCTTCTCCAGCTGTAAACAAAATCACCGGCAGTTATCGGCTTTCCGTCACTCCACTTTGCATCTCTCAGATGGAATGTATATACAAGACCGTCATCCGATACATCCCAGCTCTCAGCTATTCCCGGGGCAACATTTCCCCCGGTAGTTCTCGTCAGGCCTTCTGTTACAGCATGCTGCAGCTCATTGTCAGTAAGGCTGTTGCACATCGAAGGATCCAGCGTAGTCGGAAGTGTATTGACTGCATATCTGAATGTATTCTTCGCAGACGCCGGCACTGAAGATACCGAGCAGGATGCAAAAGTGCATATCATCATTGCTGAAATTATTAACAATGCCAGCAGTTTCTTTCTCATGGTTTTCTCCTTGCCAAAAGTAACCTTCTCTTGATTTTAGCGCCTTTTTGCCGGCATCACAATAAAGACAATAAAAAAACTGCGCTTTAGCGCAGTTACTGGTGCGGATGAAAGGATTCCGACGCGCTTCAGCGCTAGTCCTCGAAGAGGGGAACCGCAGGTGAGAATCCTTTCATCATTAATGCATAAAAAAGCCCCAAGAGTATCTTGGGGCACTGGTGCGGATGAAAGGATTCGAACCTTCACGATGTTACTCACACGGACCTGAACCGTGCGCGTCTGCCAATTCCGCCACATCCGCATACACATTTGTATGGCGTGCTGCTTTCACAGCACGCCCTGTATTATACACTATCGATCAGCCTCTGTCGAGTAGAATTTTAGATTTTTTTAATTATCTTCTTCCTCTGCCATAATAGCATCGAATTCTGCTGCTGCTGCATCGAATTCCTCTTCAGATTCGATCTCGAGGATCTCGAACTCATCATCGCTGATCTGCTTGTATCCGTAGATATATACATCGCCAGTGCCGTCTTCCGGCTCAAGTGCGATATATTCCTTGCCGTTCAGTTCGAATGTGCCCATAACGTAGCAGTCTACTGCTGTGTCATCGTCAAATTCCAGAGTGATGATGTCTTCCTCTTCTTCCTCGATGTTAACATTCTTGATATCTTCTGCCATATCGGAATCTCCTTTCCTGAAATCTCCTTCAATATAACATGGAATCATATATATTTCAAGTGGCGTACTTCTTACTGTTCAGGGCTTTCAGCCTTCTCTTCCCTGTTTCTTTCAGCAAAGAATCCCGTTACACTCTCAGCCGCTCTTGAATTCATTCCGTCAAGAGCCATCAGCTCTTCATAGCTCGCTTTCCTGATGGCATCTATGCTGCCAAAATGTTCCAGGAGCATCGCTCTCCTCTTTGGTCCGATCCCCGGAATATCTTCAAGGACAGATCTTATCATCTTCTTTCCTTTGACTCCGGACATGTATGTTATTGCGAATCTGTGGACCTCTTCCTGGATGTTGCCGCAGTAGCTGAACAGGAGTCTGTTTCCCTTGAGCTCTATTTCGCGGCCGTCGTCAAAGACGATGGCTCTTGTGCGGTGGGCATCGTCTTTAGCGAGCCCGACAACCGGGATCGCGATGCGGAACGCATCGACGACGGCCTTGACCGCATGTACCTGCCCGAGTCCTCCGTCTATGAACATGATGTCCGGATAAGTACTGAAGCCCTCATCGCCCTTCCTTGCACGCTTGAGCCTTCTGTATATTACTTCCCTGAGGCTTCCGTAGTCATCGCCTTCAGCCGTTCTGACCTTGAATTTGCGGTAATCTGACCTTACCGGCTTTCTCCCCTCATAGACGACCATAGCCCCGACAGTATCTAGCCCGTTGAAGTTGGATATATCATATGCCTCTATCCTGTACTCCCTGTCGTCTCCCTCAGGTATGAGAACAGGCGCCTGTCCGTTGATCATGCTGGCATATTCTATAACAGCAGATATCTCGTTTCTGAGAGCATCCTTTCTTTCCTGCTCCCTTTCCGCTCTTTCGTCAAGAGATTTTGAGAGCTCGACCGAATCCTCAGAAGCCATCCTGAGAAGAGCTTTCTTGTCACCGCGCTCCGGTATCACGATGCGGGTCTTGTGCATCACATCGGATTTGCCTTCGGCATTTGACGAATTGACAGTGTTCAGAAATTCCTCGATAAGAGCTTCATCTTCTATATGAAGCGGAAGGATGATCTCACGCGGAAGCATGGACATTGACGGATAGTACTGCGTGATGAATGAAGACAGAATAACGGATGCATTATCCGATCCTTCAGCCGGTCCGTCCTTGATATACGTTATCTCACGGCCGATCATCTTGCCGTCTCTTACCTTATACTGAGCGATCACGCTGCTTCTGTCAGTAATTACCGGAATAAGTATGTCCACATCGCGGTCCCTTACCATCGAAGCACGCTGCGTCTCTCCCAGAGTGCGGAGGGATTTTATATAATCCATGTACTTGGCAGCTTCCTCATACTCAAGGTTTTCGGAAGCCTCCATCATTTTCTTCTCAAGTCCGGCTATCATTCCGGCATCATGTCCGCTGAGCACATCGGTTATCTCATTTATCATGCCTGCATACTCAGCTTCATCAGCCTCCCCGATGCATATCCCGGCACACTTCCCGATGAAGTAATTGAGGCATGGACGCACTCCCGGGCGGAACTCCTGCTGCCTGCATTTCTTCAGCGGATACAGTTCATCTATCATCTTGAGGATGCGCCATACTGCAGTTCCATCCGTATATGGCCCGAAATAGCGGTTCCCGTCTCTTTTCAGCTCCCTTGTCCGGATCACCCTCGGCCATTTCTCAGCAGTTGTTACCTCGATGTACGGATAGGATTTGCCGTCCTTGAGCAGGATGTTGTATTTCGGCATGAACTTCTTGATAAGGTTGCATTCCAAAACAAGAGCTTCCATCTCCGTTGCGCAGGTAATGTATTCGAATTCTGCAACATTGGAGACCAGAGCTCTTACTTTAGGGTCAGCCTGAGAGGTCTTCCGGAAATACGATCTGACCCGGTTTCTCAGGTTTACCGCCTTTCCGACATATATGACCTCTCCGAGGCTGTCTTTATGCATATATACTCCCGGACAAGTCGGGAGCTTACTTAGTTCCTCCTCAATTATGAACATCAGTGCTTGTATTCTTCTTCTTGGCTTTCTCTCTCGCCGCCTCTCTCTTCTTTTCAGCCTTTGCTTTCTTCCTGACTATGGTCTTAGGCGAAGCGCCGGTCCTGGCAGCCTCAGCAATCAGTTCCTCGCGTCTGGTTTCCCTTCTTGCCATCGCCCTGAGATCCCCTGTGCGCGGACCGAGCTGATCGCTGGCAACACCGGTCCTGTCAGTCCAGTTTCTCCTCCTGCGGTCCTCTTCCATGGCAAGCTGCTGGCGTGCCATCTCCCGCAGTCTTCTTTCCCTTCTTGCAGCCTTTACCTTCTCCCTGCGTTTTCTTACATACAGGATCCTTGCAATGAGTGCTGCAATAAGCAGCAGCCCGATGCATATCATGATTGTTGCAAAATTGGATATATAGTAACGCGAAGGCCACCACCCACGCTTGACTTCCGTTTTTGTCACAAGATCCACAGTGCCCTTAAGTTCATCGGCCACATAGATCCTGAATTCTCCGACCTTTGCCCCTTCCTTCAGCGGAGCCTTGAGGTCTTCATACATTACCACTTCTGTCCTGACCAGGTCATTGCTGCCTTCCGGCGGCACGTAAGCAAAGCCCTTGGTCTCTGTATAGGCTTTGACATGCGTGATGTTTCCGCCTCTGACCCTGGCTTTTCCGACCTTCTTGTCAGCCTTTACGATAGTGTTCCTGGTGACCTTGGTGTCTCCGTACTGAAGCAGTGATTTTGCTTCATATGCCACTCTCTTTTCCTTTGAGTCCATGAGAACAACTATCAGCTGCATGTCATCAACAGTTGCCACTCCCGCATACTGGACTCCTTCGACCGGGTCACCGACTTTTCCGAGAATACCGCCCTTAGTGAGATTGTACAGCTCGGACTGCTTTGATCCGGTAAGAAGCGGGTTGGTATTTCTGAAGGATACCTTCCTCTCGCCGGCTGATGAAACAGCTGTCACTTCAACTGTCCTCTTTGCAAAATAGTCCTTTATCAGCTGGTATCTCATCGCTGCCTGAGCTATAACAGCGCAATCCTTGGCAGTCGAATATGTCTTTGCATTATATGAGCCCTTAGGGTTGCTGAACTGTGTGTCCATAAGCCCGAGCTCCATTGCCTTGGAATTCATCTCCTTGATGAATATCTTTCTTGATGAAGCGCTGTATGTTGCAAGCGCTTCAGCTGCCTGATTCGAACCTCCGACCAGCATAGCCTGAAGAAGGTCTCCTACCGAGACACTTTCCCCGACTTTGAACGTATCACCGAACTGCATCAGATCTTCTGTAATATCCACGGTATTGGATAATTCAGCGTCATTATACATATTGTCAATGACGACCATTGCGTTCATGAGCATTGTGATCTTGCCCGGTGACATTTTGCGCTCAGAATGCTTTTCATAGACAACTTCACTTGTCGATCCTGACATTACGATCGCGGAACTTGCCGAGATCTCAGGAGCCTCTGTCTTTCTTCTGAGCCCTGTATCAAGCGGATCGCTGGAAAGAGGTTCCTCTTCATCCGCCTGCTCTTCATCAGCGGCTTCTCCGGCTGCCGCAGCATCTTCTGCCGCTGCAGCTTCTCCTTCTGCAGGTGCTGCAGTCTCTGCCGCTCCTTCTCCTGCCGCCGCAGCTTCTCCTTCTGCAGGCGCAGCAGTATCCGCCGCTCCTTCTCCTGCCGCTGCAGCTTCTCCCTCTGCAGGTGCTGCAGTCTCTGCCGCAGCTTCTTCCTCACCTACAGCAAATGCAGGATATGAGACAACGTTAAAACTGATGGTGGTCACCAGTGTCAGCACCAAAAGCACTGACATGATGGCCACCATTACTCTCTTAACTCTTATTCTCAATTTTTCGTTGTTATGTGACAATTCCTAATTGCTCCGTGAGTCAGATAGAGTTCTTTTCAGTTAGTGATTACTTGTGTGCAGCTTCGAATTCCTTCATGTAAGCAACAAGTGCATCTACGCCTTCCTCAGGCATAGCATTGTAGATGGAAGCTCTGCATCCGCCTACGATTCTGTGTCCCTTGAGGTTGATCATTCCTCTCTCCTTAGCGCCTGCTACGAATTCCTTGTCGAGCTCAGCACTTGGAGTTACGAAAGTAACGTTCATGAGGGATCTGTCTTCCTTGGCAACTGTGCCGTGGAAGAATTCAGACTCATCAAGGCAGTCATAAAGCTTCTTAGCCTTGCGTACGTCCTTCTCATGCATAGCAGCTACGCCGCCTGTAGCGAGGAGATACTTGAACACTTCGCCTGCAACATAGATTGTGTAGCATGGAGGAGTATTGTACATTGATCCCTTCTCAGCGTGTGTCTTGTAATCAAGATAGATAGGAGTGTTTGCAGGAGCATGTCCTACGAGATCCTTTCTTACGATTACGATTGTCATTCCTGCAGGAGCAACGTTCTTCTGAGCGCCGGCATAGATAAGACCGAACTTGGTAACGTCGATTTCCTCTGAAAGGATGCAGGATGACATATCAGCTACGAGCAGGTGGTCACCGAAGTCAGGAAGCTCATTGTAGTGAGTTCCGAATACAGTGTTGTTATAGCAGATATATACATAGTCCACATCGTCTCTGATGTCTTCCTTTGTAACCTTAGGAATATATGAATACTTGTCAGCCTCTGATGAAGCAACGCATCTTGCATCACCGAACTTGCAGGCTTCTTCATAAGCCTTCTTGCCCCACTGACCTGCTACGATGTAGTCAGCTTTGCCTGTTCCTGTCATCAGGTTGATAGGAACCATTGAGAACTGCAGTGTGCCGCCGCCCTGAAGGAAGAGCACATAGTAGTCATCAGGAATATTCATGAGCTTGCGCAGATTAGCCTCCGCATCATCTATGATCTTCTGGAACTCAGGGGATCTGTGGCTCATCTCCATTACGGATTCGCCTGTTCCTTCATAGTTGAGCATTTCATCAGCACACTTCTTCAGTACTTCTACAGGAAGTGTGGATGGACCTGCGGAGAAATTATATACGCGATAATCATCAGCCATTGGTCTGTACCTCCGTTTGAATTAATAGGGTTAATTGTTTTGTGCGTGCAAAACGGCTCTTTGACCATCAGAACCATTTATGCCAGATAAATTATACTTCAACGCCACTCTTTTATCAATTGTTGAAAGGCTCATTTCTTAAGTGATATAATGTGACTTGCGAAAATCCGCAATTCTTTTATTGTGCCCGGGACAGCACCGAACGGAATGCGGACTATCCGGACAATAACCCTTAAACTTTATCATTTTCAAAACGGAGGACGTAATCGTTATGGACAAGTTTTATATCGGTACTCTTAACAACATTTCCCCTAAGGGCCTCTGCAGACTCACAGATAATTATGAGCTTACCGAGGATGTAGACAAGGCAAACGGAATCATCGTCAGATCTTTCAAGATGCACGAGATGGATTTCTCCGACAATCTTCTTGCAATCGGCAGAGCCGGTGCTGGAGTCAACAACATCCCTCTTGACAGATGTGCTGAGCAGGGAATCGTTGTATTCAATACACCTGGAGCAAACTCCAATGCAGTTAAGGAGCTCGCTATTGCCGGAATGATCATGGGCGCCCGCAACATGTATGAGGGTATCGCCTGGGGCCAGACACTCGAAGGCGATGTAGCTGCCAACGTAGAAAAAGGCAAGAAGCAGTTCGCAGGAACTGAGATCGCAGGCAAGACTGTAGGTATCATCGGACTCGGAGCTATCGGAGCCAAGATCGCTAACGCCGCTGAAGCACTCGGAATGAACGTTGTAGGTTATGAAGCATTCAAACCGCATCCATGCCTGACTGCAGACGTTAAGCTCTGCGACAGCGTTGAGGAAATGGTTCCTATGTGCGACTTCATCTCCATCCACGTTCCATCACTCCCGACAACCAAGGGAATGGTAAACAAGGACCTCATCGCCAAGATGAAGGACGGAGTCATCTTCATGAACTATGCAAGACCTGACCTCGTAGTAGTAGACGACGTTGTTGAGGCTCTTGAATCCGGCAAGATGAGAAAGTACATGACAGACCTTCTCGAGCCTGAATACATCGGTAAGAAGGGTATCGTTGCCACACCTCACCTCGGAGCATCCACAGCTGAGGCTGAAGAGAACTGCGCTGAGATGGCAGTAGACGAACTCATGGATTACCTTGAGAACGGAAACATCGTAAATTCAGTAAACTTCCCTAGAGTTACTCTTGAGAAGAGCGGAGCAGAGAGACATTGCTTCGTACTGAAGAACGACAAGACAGCTGAAGAAGTCGAAGCTAAGATGAAAGAGTTCTATGGCGACAACCTCGCAGCTATCGCAGGCGCTAAGGTCAGAAACGGTGAGTTCGGTTACTTCATCGTTGATGTCAAGGAATCAGCAGAACCATTCAGCTGCGACTGCATCATCAAGACAAGAGTACTGTAATACAGCACATACAGAAAAAGCGGCGTTTCCGCCGCTTTTTTCGTTGTTTACTTTTTGCGGAATACCAGGATGCTGCCTCCGAATCCTCCGCCGATCAGCCTTACAGCAGCTGTATCCGGCTTTGCACGGTACTCCTTCAGAGCTCTTGAGAGTCCGTTCTCCTTGACCCCCGGCGGAACTACATTGCGCAGGAGGTTTTCAGAGCTGAGACCCGATCCGTTGATGCAGTCGAGGAATCTCTCAATATTTCCTGTCTTCAGCGCTACCGAAGCAGCAAGAACTCTCTCGTTCTCATCATAGAAGTGTCTCGCACGGTCTATCTGAAGCTGTGTGAGTTTGCCCTTTCTTACCTTCTCTTCAAGAAGCGGCATTGCCCTTCTGAACTGCTCCTCGTTGATGTCTCCGAGTCTTCCGACGCCGAGTGCCGCAGCAACCTTAAACATGTCATCAGGAACCGAAGCGTATTCGGCATCAAGGCCTGCGTGATCCGACTCTGTTGTAACGATCTCGATCTCATAACCTGACTTGCTGAAATCGTAGTCAAGGAGCTCGATCTCAGGCTCACGGCCGTTGAAGTCGATCATTGCGAGTTTGCCGAGGCTGATAGCCAGCTGGTCCATCATCCCGCATGGCTTGCCGAAGAACTCTCTCTCGGCAAACATAGCGATCTTGGCAAGCTGTACAGCATCCGCCTTGCCGCCGTAATATCTGTCGTTGATGATGCGGCATACAAGTATTTCAAAAGCTGCGGAAGAGCTGAGGCCGCTTCCTACAGCTACCTCACTCTTGATGTATGCGTCAAAACCGTTCCCGCTTCCGTCGAACCGTCCGAAGAGATCGGCAAATCCGGCGAGGATGCCTGTAACGAGAGCTGCTGTGGTGCCGCTCTTGTAATCGTTAGTATCTGTGATGCTTACCTCAAACGGTTCATATCCCTCAGAGATGATCCTGATCACATCACTGTGGTTCTCAGCTACATAAGCCTTGATCTGGTAAGGGGTCGGCATGACCATTACTTTTCCGCCCTGATGGTCGGTGTGGTTTCCGAGCACCTCTATTCTTCCTGTTCCAATATATGATCTGAACTTGAGAATCTCTCTGTCATAGGTCAGGATACCGTTGGTTTCCTCTTCAACATCTGAAAGCTGCGTATAGATCGCAGCGCACAGGCCCTTGTCAATCATTGGAAGTATCTCCTTTTCATACAATTTACTGATGTCACGAAGCAGTGCTGCCTCGTTCTCGCATTTTTTATATCCGTAAGTCTTATCTCTGTCCCAGCAGTGGTCAGGCAGCTTGCATGCATAGCCCCCGAACTCCGAGAGAACCAGCGGCCTGTCCCCCGCCATCAGGTCCACTGGCTTGAAATACACATGATAGCTGTCAACATCACTTTTGCTCTGATGGAACCATCCGGAAGTGCTGTCAATGAATCTGCTGCTGTCAGACTCTCTGAGCCTCTCATATGCAGCATCCGCACTGAACTGCCCCCACCCTTCATTGAAGATGGTCCAGTAGCATATGCTCGGATGATTATACAGCTGTTTTACCGTTTCATCCATAGTCTCAAGGAAAATCTGCCTTGATTCGCCCTTATGTCTGTTCTCATCGCTGAGATTCCTGATCCCTATTGTAGGAAGTGCGGTGTCATGGATGAATGAATAGTCAGAGTTGTTGACCATGTCCTGGAAGACCACCATTCCCAGTCTGTCGCAGTCGTAGTAGTAGCGTTCCGCCTCGACCTTGATATGTTTCCTGAGAGTATTGAATCCCAGACTCTTCATGGCGAGTATATCGCCCGCGAACTTGTCAGGGCTCTCAGGTGTGTATATCCCGTTCTGCCAGTAACCCTGGTCCAGAAGTCCGTTGAAGAAGTACGGCTTTCCGTTCAGGCAAAGTCTCTGGTAGTCCCCGTGTTTTTCTATCGTCAGCGTCCGGAGCGCAAAATACGAGCTGACCCTGTCGCCGGAGTCAGATTCTAGAGCGAACTCGTACAGATACGGGTCTTCAGGCGACCACAGGTGCGGATTATTGATATTTATATGTATCGCCGCACACTTCGGTCCATCGGATACTGCTGACGCCAGTCGGTACTTTTCGCCCATCAGGCTTATCGAGCCTCTTTCGATACCGTACGCCCTTATCTCGACCCAGTCAGCACCGCAGTCTATCTTAAGGCGTTCGATGTGCTCTTCCGGCACAGGTTCCATCCATACGCTCTGCCAGATGCCTGAGACCGGCGTATACCACATGCCCCCGTTCTTCCGCTTCTGCTTGCCCCATGGATACTTATGATCAAGCTCATCGGTCACTTCAACTCTGAGGATGTGCTTATTTACAGGCTCCTCAGGAAGAGTATCATCCGACCAGTCAGGCTCCTCAGAAGCTTCTGAGTCTTCCTTCCCATGACTTATAAGCTGTGTTATATCCATGCTGAAAGGAAGATATCCGCCCTCATGGGAGCCGGCCTCTTCCCCGTCAATAAATACCCTTGCTATCTGATCGGCCGCACCGAAATGCAGGATGACTTTTCTGCCATCCCAGTCGTCCGGGACAATGAGATCCCTTTCATATATCATTTTCTCTCCGGGAGCTATCCTTCTGCATATGCCGCTGAGCCTGCTTTCAGGGCAGAACGGCACATTTATGGTCTCCCACGCAGCTTCAGCATCGGACTCCTGTCCGGTCCGGACCGTCATGAATCTCCATTCACCGTTGAGTCCGGTCCACTCTTCTCTGACCAGCTGAGGCCGCGGATATATCTCGTTCCATTTATTGCTCATTGCCATTGCCTTTCTGTCTGCAATTATAGCAGATAGTACCGCAGGCAGGTATTATTTCAGAAAAAACATAGGAGCCGGATCCACAGATGGACCGGCCCCTCAGTTATATGATTTTATTCAGCTGCATGTATGAATTATCCGTGGCTTCTCTCGTGCCTGCCGCTGATGGCATTAATCGGTGTGAGCTTGAGATACTCTTCAAGAGGAGCATCATTCATGCACAGCTCGATGATCTGTCTGCCCAGCGGATCGAGTTCAGGAACGAGGAATTCCTGCAGCTCTTCCTTGAAGAAGTCAGTGAGGATCTTGGCGCATTCATCATAGCCGTCCTCGCCTACTCTCGACATCATCTCAGGTCTCAGGAATGTCTGTCTGATATACTGTCCGTCGATCTTCATCTCATCAAGGGAGTATCCGAAGAGCGGACATCTTGCTTCAACAAGGTGGGAAGCTTTGATCTTGCCTGTTCTTCTTGCAAGGTACTCACGGGTTACCCATTCAGCCTTGAATCCGATATTGTAGACTCCGATATGCTGATTCGGGATCAGTATGTTCAGAGTGTTAGGCGTATTCACGATCTGGTGAAGGAGCATGTTGGCCTGCTTGACCTTCTGTCCTGTAGCGAACGGCCAGTAGGAGCCTACGCCTTCAGCCTTGAGACCGCTGCCAGATGAATTGTCAGCGATCGAAGGGTTCTTGAATCCGCGCGGGGAGATAAGTCTCCACAGCCATGCCAGTGCAGGAGGAACGATCTGTACGAATCCCATGATACCGTAGTTAGGGTTTTCCTTGGAGCTTGGCGGCATTCTTACGCCGAATGAACGTATATCAACGTCTAGAACCTCATCTCCCGGAATGATATTGTCGATCATGTTGCGAGGGATGATGACTCTCGGATTGGAGCAAGGTTTTCCGTCCTTCTCTATCGTATGCTCCCAGATGAGGCATGTAGCGCCCGGAGTTCCGTCAATGTTGAAGAACTCAAGCGGCTCATCAGGATGGATGCTGATTCTCTCATACAGAGGAATGTTGCCGTAGTAGTTGTCTCCGTCAACACGCAGGAACCATCCGTTCTCAGCATCAGTGATACCAAGCTTTCCGGAGCCGGACTGCATGTCTGCATGAGCCATGACCATGTCGTCTGCTATAGGGAAGATCTCGCAGGTATCGCCGAGATTGAGGTAGAATTCCTCGCCTGTGATCGTATGCTTGGCCAGGAGTACTCTGTTGTCTCCTTCTCTTCTGATCTGCTCGAGCATCTCACTCTTTCCGCCGCCGGAAGCTCCCTCATGCATGAATACGATCTCGTTCTCATACGGAGTCTGCAGCAGTGCAGCTGATGCGTGGTTGGTGATCCATCCTTCATGTTCTCCGATATCCAGCAGGATCGAGAATACGCCCTTCTTGGCGCTTGGTCCCGGATAGAGGTTGTATGAGAACACCTCATGGAGCACATCGGATCTGTAGTGGACTACCGCCTGCTTTCCGCCGAAATGAGTATGTCTGAACGGCGGAGCAACGTATATGATCGAGCGCGGTGTGTATCCGTCTTCGATGTCGTTGATGCTGACAAAGTCCTGAATGTTGGCCAGTGCATATGCGAAGAAAGCAGCATTAGCC
Organism: Anaerovoracaceae bacterium; assembly: GCA_045540775.1. Lineage (GTDB taxonomy): Bacteria > Bacillota > Clostridia > Peptostreptococcales > Anaerovoracaceae > Crickella. Next base: position 15,415 of record JAZQHU010000003.1, read on the forward strand.
GGGCATACTACAAGGCATGTATATCCGTGATATTTGCCTCCGATGCTTACAGGCATGACGATCAGCGGCTGCTCAGAGAGCCAGTTCATCGTAGCAGCTCTGAGGTCACCGAAGTTCATTCCCCATTCATCAGAGAATCTCGGCTTGTCTGTCGGAAGGTCATCCCCGATGTACATGCAGTGAGGATCTCTTCTCCTCATGTATTCCTCGCTGAAGTTGACAGATGATCCGTTCTTGCATCTTACTACCTCAGCTTCCTGTATATATCCGTGTCCCGGTACCGTATATCCTACAATATGAACGCTTCCTCCGGATGTTCCGAAGCAGAGTTCGTACAGTTCCTCCTTGCTCTCAGGAAAAACTATATTAGGGCATCCTGCGAGAGCTGTTCTGAGATCAGCCGGCAGATTCATTTTTTCAAGATAATCATTTTTCATAAATTAATATTCCTTTTTTTAATTCTTCTAATCCCTTTAATTGCAATGCTTAGAACCGCACTGCGTGTTATTTTACTATTGTATTTTCTTGTATGCAATATAAAATCCTGCTCTTTTTAAGAGCAGGATTTATTCCGTACAGATCAGTGCATCTGAAGTCTATTCAGCGTCTTCCCCGTTCTCTATGGTCTCAGCCTCTACATCCACAGCGGCAGCACGCATTTCAGCCTCTTCTTCAGCTTCTTCCATAGCCTCCTGTGCAGCCTGTTCCTCTCTGAGCCTCTCTGCATCTTTTCTTGCGAACTCAGCTCTCACATTGCTGACCTTCAGAAAAACATATGCTGCAGCCAGTATAACCAGTAATGCAAAAGTTATCATGTGATCTTCCTCCGTAAGTTATATCAATGCACGGCTGCCGGTCTAGTAATCGCTTGCCCAGCCGGTCACAAGAGAATCGGGAAAATTGGTCAGTGCGTACCTCAGCATCTTGTCGCGTCCGCTTATGTGTGTGGAGTGGACATTGATGTGCTGAGGGCAGATGCCGTGCTTTTTCATGTATGTAAGCGCATGGTATCCGTTGAACAGACTGTCCCATCCGAGGTCATAGTCGAGATCTACTGTTTCCAGACAGTCTCTGTACTTATCCAGCAAAGCCAGAAAATCAGCATAGTTGTCGGCTGCCAGATACCCCTCTTCCCGCGGCGGAGTTCTTCTGTCGTCCAGGTACAGTTTCATCTGCCTATTTCTTCAGCAGGTCTCTGATCTCCTCAAGAAGAGCGATGTCTGCAGGCTTTTCTTCAGGTTCTTCAGGTGCAGGTTCTTCTTCCTTGGCTGCAGCTGCCTTAGCCTTGTTGAGAGCCTTGATGATCATGAAGAGAACCCATGCTACGAGCAGGAAGTCAATGATTGCCTGAATGAAAGCTCCGTATCCGATAGCTGCATTTCCTACTTTGATTGACATATCTGCTACGCTGAGTCCTCCGCAGAGAGCTCCGATGATCGGCATCAGAATGCTGTCAACGAGTGCTGTTACGATAGCTGTGAAAGCACCGCCGATGATGATACCTACAGCCATATCCATTACATTGCCCTTACTGATAAACTCTTTGAATTCCTTTAACATTTCCATATACCTCTTTCCTTAATTATTTTTCACCGGCTGTGAAGACACACATCCGGTAACATGTACCTAATTATTGTAATGCTGCTCCCGTACTGCAGACAAGCAAAAACAGCAAAAAATGCAGAAAAACTACATATTCTCCGGTTTTATCCCCAGTACGCATTCCCCTATGTCAGTCTCAGAAGTGTCGTAAAACCATACATTTGAAAGCTTGACTGTCATGCCTGAGTTGTGTGCTTTCATGAGAAAATCTTCGATGGTGCCTATGTCGGAGAGACCGAATCCGCCCGGTTCGGAACGGAAGTGCATAGGAACAGCGACCTTCGGTGTTGTCCTCTTTATGAGTTCGACTGCCTCATCAGCATCATACGTGTATTTCCCGCCTACCGGAATAAGCGCAACATCCGCATCCTTCAGGAGCTTCAGGTTTTCCTCAGTCAGAAGATCATCCATGACCTCGCCGATATCACCGTAGTGTATCAGCTTTTCCCCTGTCTTTCTGTCGGTCACTATGCAGATGCGGTTGGGACCTCTGAGAGCGCCTTTTTCAGGATCATGCCATGTGTCGATATAGGCTACATCATACGGGCTCTCATCTGACGGAAACAGTCTGACGGAATCCCTGCTGTTGTGGTCAAAATGTTCATGGGAACAGATGACCTCGCTTGCGGAATCAACGACCTTGCGAAGTCCCGGGATCGAATCCGGTTCATACGGGTCGAAGACTATTGAGTACCCTGTTTCATTGTCCCTTACCTTAAAGCAGGAGTGTCCGGTATATTTGATCAGCATTTCCGCCTCCTTATAATATCAGCGAGATAGCAGAGTCCATAGTGGATATCTCACAGTGCTCTGCGCCCTCTTCATATTCGCCGTCAAGTGTCCAGTGGGTCCCCTTCTGGATGTCCACCTCTATATTCTTCGCTGAGAAGAACTCGATCTGGTCGGAATGCAGCGTGCCGTTAAGCATGTTGAAAGCGATATCGTTGAGCTTGAGGATATCATGCGGCATCTTTACAAGAAGGACCTCCATGAGTCCGTCATTCATGTCTATATCCTGCTTGTCGAGCTTGAGGATGCCTGCAACGGATCTTGAATTGCAGACAGCTCCGAACAGGTAATCACCCTCACATGTGAACTCTTTTTCCGTTCCTCTGTCTGTTGTGATCCTTGCATGGATAGGCCTGATCGTCAGGATATCCTTGATTCCGCCCAGGATGTACGCTGTATGTCCGAGCATGTTCTTGACCGTCTGCGGTACTGAATAGCTCGTGGATGTGAAGGCTCCGAAGCTGGCAACATAGCTGAAATACCTGCCGTTGAAGCAGCCTATATCCAGTGGCTGTGCTTTCCCCTCTATTATCGTATCGACGCAGTCGAAAATAGATCCTGTCAGTCCGATAGAATTGGCGAAATCATTGGTGGAACCCGACGGGATGTATCCGATGCTCGTATCGTAGCCGGAAGTGATCATTCCGTCTATGACCTCATTCAGAGTTCCGTCTCCGCCTGATACGGCAACGACATCTGCCTCTCCGCCGTATTCAGCAGCAAAGTCTCTGGCATCGCCTCTCTTGGTTGTCATAAGTATCTGCGTCAGGAAGCCTCCGCGCGAGAATCTCTCCACGAGTTCGGAAAGATATTTAGGCGCCAGCATCACGCCTGACTTCGGATTCATTATCAGCAGAAGTTTTTTTCTGTCGTGCATATCAGTTATTCCTCTTTACTGTCTTTGGAGTCTCTCTCAACTACCCTGTTTACTGCAGGATTGCGGTTGATGTAGTCAAAATCTGGTACGTGATCCTCCTTGAGAAGTGAATCGTCATTGTTGTCGGGATCAGCATCTATGAAGGTGCCTTCCTCTATCTCATCCTGTATCTCTTTCTCTATCCTGAGTCTTATGCGCCGCTCTTCCTTGAGCTCGCTGATCTCGCGCTCACGCTTTTCCTCGTAGCCCGGATCGAATTTCCTTGAGAACTTTACAGCGAGGCTGTCAAGGCTTCTGTCTGCCATGTCATATTCGCCGATAATCAGCTTGTTGAACATCTCCTCGCCGTTGGCAGGATACTGATCCATAAGATAAGCCTTGATTTTCGCCGGTGTCAGCCTTCCCCTTCTCATATGGATGTCCCATGACTTATTGAACATCATGCCGATGCAGAGCACCCAGCTTATGAGATAGAACCACAGCATCATCGCTACAATAGTAGAGAAAGCGCCGTACAGAAGGTTCTGGTGGGTTGCCCTGGCCGTATACAGGGAATATATCCATGTGACAGTCATGATGCCGATAGTCGCAAACACGGCACCCGGAAGGACTGCCCTCATCGGTACCCTTATACGCGGCAGCATGTAATAGCTGGTCAGGATGACAAGGAAGAACAGGAGGCCGAGTATAGGTGTCCTCAGGGAACTGATGACCTCAGCTACAAACTGACTGTGGAATACCCTTCCTGCAATGATCTCACCGTATACATATACTATCAGTGAGAATGCAACTACGAGTATGAACATGAGACTCACAGGTATGATCTTGACTCTCTCGGTAAAGAAATTGAACCTGTATCTGCCGTAGCTGAGCGTATACGTAGTGAGTCTTGAAAGAGAGAAAGCAAGCGATGAGCTCGCCCAGACAGCCAGCAAAATGAGAATGAAGTTGGAAAGTGCTGCCGATGATGATGCAGTCAGAAGGCTTTCCAGAAAGCTGCTCATCTCATGTGAGAGGTGCTCTTCGAGCCATACTCTTATAAAGTCCATGGATATATCGAATATACCCAGGACCTGCGTAAGTACGATGAGGATCGGTACCGAAGACATGAAAAAGAAATACGCGATCTGTGCAGCAAATCCCGCATAATAAGGATCGTCAAACTGTCTCCACAGGTGGAACCCTATCTTGCGGGCCCTGTCCCAGGTCAGAGGCAGCTTGCCTTTATCCTCCTCCGATTCATTTACTGTATTTCTCCAGAAATCACTCATCTACTGTTATTATACACGGTCTGATGCCGTCAGCATGAGCAAATCTAGCCTTCAAGAAGCCTTTCAAGCTCCTGCAGCGCTCTCGCTCTGTGGCTTATCGTATTCTTGAAGTCAGTGCCGAGTTCTGCAAAGGTCTTATCCATGCCTTCAGGAATGAAGAGCGGATCGTATCCGAATCCTTCAGTGCCTCTTCTTTCATCAGCAATGTGCCCTCTGAGTTCTCCCCTGGCTGTAAGAACATAGACATCTCCGTCCTTTACAGCCGCCTCCGGAATATCTTTTCCCTCCGGATATATCAGCGTGATGACCGTAACAAAACCGGCCCCGCGGTCCTCATACGGAACACCCTCGAGCTCTCCGAGCATTTTGACATTATTGTCATCGTAAGTGCAGCCCTCACCTGCATATCTTGCGCTGTATACTCCCGGGGCACCGTCCATGGCATCTACCATGAGGCCTGAGTCATCTGCAATGACCGGGCTGTCAAGGTACTTCGAGAGAGAAGCATCCCGCCTGATCATGTCGAATATGGTGCGCGCCTTGAGATATGAATTCTCCTCAAATGTAGCACCGGTCTCCTCGATATCGTCTGTCGGGATGCCCGCGTCATCTCTCGATATAACATCAAGGCCGTATTTTTCAAGTATTGCCTTGATCTCCCTGATCTTGTTCTTGTTCTGTGAAGCCAGTATAGCTGTACGCATCGTTTTCTCCTATATGTCCCTTCTTGCGGCAGCGAGCATGATCGCGCACTCTATCCTCTTGCGCTGGAGCTCACAGCCGAATTTATACACTTTGTTGATGTCGCCGTTTGAGTGGTAGTTGTTGGCGGCGCATCCGCCTGCGCAGTACAGCTTGGCCCAGCAGTTCCTGCACTCATCGCGGGTGTACAGATTGTTGTTTCCCCTGAAGATGTCCACTGTCTCCGGATGTGTGATGCCCTCGTAGATGTTTCCGACTATCATCTCGTCGTCTCCGACGAACTGATGGCACGGATACAGGTCTCCTGTCGGAGTGACAGCAAGGTACTCTGTCGAGACACCGCAGCCTGAAACTCTCTTGTAGATGCAAGGGCCGCCTGTCAGATCAACCGTATAATGGTAGAAGTTGAATCCTTCACCGCGCTTCTCTCTTTCGAGCATCTCAAGCGCCAGCTTTTCGTATTCTTCGAACAGCTGAGGCAGATCCTCCTCGTGAAGTGCATAAGGAACATCCGGGTCAGAAACAACAGGCTCTATCGAGGTCTCCATGAAGCCGAGATCAGCCATTGCGATGACATCACGGGAGAAGTCCTTGTTATAGGCCGTATAGGTTCCTCTCATGTAGTACTCTTTCGAGCGTCTGTCTGCACCCTCCTCTGTTCTCGAGTCAACAAGTGCCCTGAAGTTGTCCATGATGCTGTCATAGGTGCCTCCGCCGGACTTGCTGTGGCGCATCCTGTCATGAGTCTCTCTCCTGCCGTCCATGCTGAGAACGACATTGCCCATCTCGCGGTTGGTAAAATCTATGACATCGTCATCTATAAGTACGCCATTGGTCGTGAGCGTGAAGTTGAAGATCTTGTCATGCTTCTTCTCAAGCTCTCTGCCGTATTTCACGAGTTCCTTGCAGACATCCCAGTTGATAAGCGGCTCACCGCCGAAGAAATCAACTTCGAGGTGCCTTCTTGTGCCGGAATTCTCAACAAGATAATCAAGCGCTCTTTTGCCCACTTCAAGGCTCATTATACCACTTTTGCCCGAATACTCGCCCTTGCCGGCAAAACAGTACTCACAGTCCATATTGCAGCCGTGTGCAACATGCAGGCATATAGCCTTGAGTACGGACTGTTTGATCTTGAGCTGGTCAGCTGACGCCTCGTAGATGTCATCAGACCACAGGAGCCCTTCCTCATGAAGGGTTCGAAGGTCATCTGCAGTCTCAAGCACATCGTCTTCACTTACGCCGTGTCTCATCTTCATTGTCAGCACGAGCTCAGCCATGAGAGCCTCGTCATTGAGAGCTACAATAGCCGGCCTGCCTGACGAAATGGCGCTGTCAATGATTTCGACCATATCATAAGCGACCTCGTCCACAGTGTGGACAGAGGCGCTGTTTGCATCTATTACTATGTTGTAACCGTTTAATTTATACTGATGTATCATAATTCACTTATCACTAAAAAAGGCGCTGCCTTTAAAGCAGCGCCCTCATGGTCAGCTACTTCTCCTTCTTCTGCTCGCAGTGCTGATTAGCTACGCTGCAGGAAGTCTTGCTTGCAGACTGGCATGATGTCTGGCACTCACCGCATCCGCCGGTAACCTGGGACTTAGCCATGTCTCTGGTAGTGATCGTGTTGATTCTCTTCATTGTGTTCTCCTCCTGTATGTTATCATGTCTTCTTACCATGATTGTTTCACGGTTGTTAGAATACCATCCGGCACCCTTTATGTCAAATAAACGCTGATTTTCTTACTGTTCTTTAGGGGCTGCGGTGATCCTGAAAGTGAATACGGCTTCCTTTTTCATGTCCCTGTTCACGATCCTGATCCTGTCAGCCTTGCCGTCGGTACTGTCAGCCTTGACGAGGATGTCCACAGATTCACCTGCGACCATGTCCCTTGCCATTTCCTGTCCTTCCATAGGAGGCAGATCCCAGTTCCTTGTCTCAGGGTTGTATGCAGTATGATAGAAGCGCACTTTTCCTACGGTAATATCGAAATGGTAGTTGCAGTCGACATTGACGCTCGGAAGCAGGCATTCGCTCTGCTTGTTGCCGAGAAGTCCTCTGAGGTTGACCACAGCTGTTGCAGTCCTGTATATGAGGCCTCTGTATTCGTCCTTTGATCTTGCATTCTCACATACGATGACTACATCGCATGGTGCATTATTGATAACATATTCTGTAGTTGACCCGATGCCGTTGAGCATGTCATCCTTGGATGACTTGGTCATGACTATCATGTCTGCTCCGGTCTCGCGTGCTGCTCTAGTTATCCTTACTCCGGTCTTTCCAACAGCGGACTTTGAAGTAACCTTGTATCCCTCGAGGGATGTCTTGATCACTTCGAGCTTTTCATCGAGAGCTGCAAGAGCTGCAGCCTCTGCATCGGATCTTACAGAGTATCCGAGTGTATCATCTACCATCATGACCACCACTTCTGCCTCTTCAGGTGTATAGTTCCTGATGACATAGTGGAGAGCCTTGAGACTTCTGTCTGTTTCTTCCAGTGGCAGGAGTATTTTTTTCATACGTTCCTCCGATTCTATTTATTATTCATCCGGACCATCCGGTATCAGTTTCACCGATTAGTATACTACAATTTGTCTATTTTATAAACTTCTTGTTAAGCGTCATGATGAATATTTCAAGTGCCGCATACAGCACGAGATAGTCATCATCATAAGACAGTATGAGATCGCTCTGGCACCTTCCGACAGTATCGAACAGGATATTCGGCGAGCCTCCGATGACCGCCTTGAGCTCCCCGTCCTTTTCGATCATGTAGTTGAACGAGACATTTGCCCTAAGGTTGGCCGGGAACAGCCTGACATCGAATGTTCCGGCATCGGTCTCTGCGGTATATCCGTTGATAGCCTTGTTTTCCGTGATCTCTCCGAAGTGCCCTCCGTCTGCGATCAGCTCGAATCCCGCTCCGTCGTTCACAACGCCCTTTGCATTGAAGGAATGCGGCACTACAGAAGCCATCTCATCACCCTCTTCATCGAATATCTTTGCGGTGAACGGGTAGTATGAGTTCTCGACTCTGAGGATATCATCCCCGTCTTCATCTCTGAAGTGACCTTCAGTCGAGTTGTGGTAGTAGAAACTGTATTCATCAACTGAGGCAGGGATCTCTGCGTTTCTGTCACGGTCAAGCTTTTCGATCACATCCTGAAGATGGGAGATCATCATGATGCAGCCCATCTTGAGCCCGGCAAATTCGGCATATCTTTCAGGCGTGACCTCGGTCTCGGATACGCTTATGAAATCCCTGAACCTGTATTCATCCTCAGGCTGTCTTATAATATTGTCCACCAGCGTGATGTGCTTGACATCGAGATAGTCCTTCTTGTGCGAAATGACTATGCAGTCCTTAAATCTGTTAGGCCCGAAGACTATGCTGTCCCCTTCAAATCCCTTATGGCCTGCGATCCATGCCCTGCCCAGAGGAGTATCCATGTCTTTGACCCTGCTGTACAGCTGTGCGATGGTCAGGTCTGTCTTTATGACCTTCTCATATACACTGCGGTCATTGAACTTTCCGCTGCCCCTGTTCCAGAATATCCCGAATGAGAGCAGCAGGATTATTCCTCCCATGATGAATCTGCCTACTGATATGGCGAGGAGCCCGCTTACAGCCGCGAGGATCCCCACCCATTTCATAGCTCTGTCCTGCTTCATAAATACAATGGTCCTTCTGTATGTTTTTGATTTTATGCCTTGAGAAGCTTGTCCACTGCAGTGCGGATAGCCTTGCGGCGCTTTTCAGCTTCCTCTGCCGTGTCGCCCTTTGCCATGACATAGGTCTTGACCTTAGGCTCTGTTCCCGACGGTCTTACTGCAACAGCACATCCGTCCTCAAGATCGTAGAAGAGAACGTTGCTCTTGGTGAATCCCGGGATATCTGTCATGTAATCCTTGAGGCCGGTGACCTTCATTCCGATCTTAGCAGGCTGGTCAGCTCTGATGTTGGTCATTACAGCCTTCATCTTGTCCTGAGCATCATAGCCTTCGAATACAGCGGATTCGGTGTTCTCGATGTAGTAGCCGTACTTCTTATACAGCTCCTGGAGTCCTTCATATACGGACATTCCCTTAGCCTTGTAGTAGCATCCTACCTCAGCCATCATCATTGCAGCAAATACGGCGTCCTTGTCTCTTGCATATGTGCCGCCCAGGAATCCGATGCTCTCCTCGAATCCGAAGATGAAGTTCTCATCTCCGCCCTCATCGTACTGCTTGATCTTCTCACCGATGAACTTGAATCCGGTAAGTACTTCGTACATCTTTACATCGTTCATCTCGCAGATCCTGTTTGCCATTACGGTAGAAACGATGGATTTGCAGACAAAAGGCTTGTACGGCATGGTTCCGAGCTCTTTTCTCATCGTTATGATATAGTCGAGCATCAGGCATGCGATCTGGTTTCCTGTCAGGACCTTATAGCTGTCACCGTCCTTGACTACAGCTCCGCATCTGTCGCTGTCAGGGTCCACGCCGATTACGAGCTCCGCGCCGTTCTTTTCAGCATACTCGATAGCGAGTGCAAAACCTTCGGTGTTCTCAGGGTTAGGTGACTTTACAGTCGGGAAGTTTCCGTCAGGTACCATCTGCTCCTCTACAGGGATGATAGCTCCGTAGCCCTGTCTCTTAAGGATCTCAGGAACCAGCTTATAGCCTGCTCCGTGGAACGGAGTGAAGACGATCTTCATCTCAGGTCCTACCTGCTCGATATACTTGCGGGTGATGGAAGTCTCCATTACCTTCCTGATGTATACCTCGTCCATGTCCTTTCCGAGGATCTCTATGATGCCTTCCTCGCGCGCCTTAAGGTAGTCTGTGAGTTTTACATCCTTGAAAATATCGATCTTGGCGATCTCAGCGGATACGACATCTGCATGCTCAGGTCCGAGCTGTGCTCCGTCTGCCCAGTATGCCTTGTATCCGTTATATTCCTTAGGATTGTGGCTTGCCGTGATATTGATGCCTGCGATGGAGTCTGTCTGCCTGACAGCGAATGAAAGCTCCGGTGTAGGTCTCATATCGTCAAACAGATACACCTTTATGCCGTTAGCAGCGAGTACCCTTGCAGCCTCTTCGGCAAACAGTCTTGAGTTGTTTCTGGAATCATGTGCGATAGCCACTCCGTGTCCCTCAGTGGAGGTGCCGCCTATCTGGCCGCCCTTTTCTATGATGAGATTGGCAAGTCCCTGAGTAGCATATCTTACTGTATATACATTCATGTTGCCGATACCGGCTTTCATTGTCCCTCTGAGTCCTGCTGTTCCGAACGAGAGCATTGCCTTGAATCTGCCCTCTATCTCAGCCTCGTTCCCTGCGATGCCCATAAGCTCTGTCTTGGTGGCGCTGTCAACAACATCCGACTCCAGCCAGTACTTGTACTCTTCCATGTAAGTTCTCATGTGTTCCTTCTCCCTTCAGCTGTGCATTAACCAACGTTTTCAAACTGTGAATTGTACAGGTCTGCATATGTTCCCCCTCTGGCAAGGAGTTCTTCATGCGTTCCCTGTTCTACTATATCTCCGTGATCCATTACAAGGATCAGATCTGCGTTTTTGATCGTCGAAAGCCTGTGCGCGATGATGAAGCTCGTCCTGTCATGAGTCAGTGCATCCATAGCCTTCTGTATCTCCTCCTCAGTCCTCGTATCTACTGAAGAAGTCGCCTCATCCAGGATCAGGAGCCTCTTGTCAGCAAGTATGGCTCTTGCAATGGTAAGAAGCTGCCTCTGCCCTTCAGAGATGTTGGTCGCGTCCTCATTGAGGATCATCCTGTAGCCTCCCGGCAGAGTCCTGATAAAGTGATGCGCCTTCGCTGCCTTTGCAGCCGCTATTATCTCCTCGTTGGTCGCATCTTCTCTTCCGAACTTTATGTTTTCTTTGATAGTTCCCTTGAACAGCCATGTGTCCTGCAGGACCATCGCAAAGCTGTCTCTGTGCGCTTTTCTTGTAAGGTCTCTTATGTCCCTTCCGTCGACTTTTATGGCTCCGCTGTTTACATCATAAAACCTCATGAGCAGCTTGACAATAGTGGTTTTGCCCGCACCCGTATGACCGACGATGGCGATCTTCTGTCCCGGCCTGACTTTTGCGCTGAAATCATGGATCACGATGTGATCAGGATCATATCCGAACGTCACGTGATCGAACTCAACGGCGCCTTCTATCTCGCCCGCATCATCGATCGCATCAGGTCTGTCCGTCTCCTCTTCCTCGTCAAGAAACTCAAATACTCTCTCAGCAGCCGCTGCCATGGACTGCACCTGGTTCATTATCTGAGCTATCTCCTGTATAGGCTGCCCTATATTCTTGACATACTGTACGAACGCCTGGATATCCCCGACGCCTATCGCGCCGCGGACGCACAGGATGCCTCCGGCGATGGCAACGCCTGCATATCCGAGGTTGCTGACTATCCTCATGAGAGGCCGCATCATGCCCGACAGGAACTGGGACTTCCACGCGGATTCATATAGCTTCTCATTGGCCTTGCCGAATTCCTCGGTCATTTCCTGCTCGCGGTTGAAAGCCTTTATGACAAGATGCCCCGAGAAGTTCTCCTCGACCTGTCCGTCAATAATTCCGAGGTATTCCTGCTGAGCCTTGAAATGCGGCTGGGACACCTTGATGAGCATGGCCATCACTATAGCGGACAGAGGCACGACCAGAAGAGCTATGACCGTCATTGTGACATTGATCGTCAGCATGACTATCACTATTCCTGCCATGCTTACTATCGCCCATATGAAATTGGATATGCTCTGACTGAGTGCCTGGCCGAGCGTATCTACATCGTTGGTGATCCTGGAGAGTATCTCGCCCGTCTGGACGCGTTCAAAATACCCGACAGGCATGCGGCTTATCTTCTCCGAGATATCGCGTCTCATGCGGTAGACTATCTTCTGCGTGATGTTGGTCATGATGAATGCCTGCAGCCACTGTGCAAAAGCACCTACGGCGTACAGGAACATCGTGAGCATCAGTACCTTGCCTACAGCTTCGAAGTCGATGCCTCCCGTGCCCCTGAGCCGGGCCATGACACCCTCTGCGAGAAGCGTGGTCGCACGCCCCATCACCTTCGGACCTACTGTCTCGAAAATGGTCGCAAGGGCTGCGATGAAGACAACGAAAACAACAGCAAGCTTATACCCTCCCATGTAACTGAGGGTATCGCTCACAGCCTTGCGGAAGTTCTTAGGCTTCTCTGCACCGGCGAGTATAGCGCTCGGGCCTCCGCCGCCTCTCCGCTTTCTCCGCGTATTATTCTGCTGGCTGTTTTCGTTTTCTGCCATTCGCGTTTCTTCTGTTCCTGTTGTATTGCTTATACTGCCTCAAGCTCACGCTCCGAGAGCTGTGATCTTGCTATATCCTGATATATGCTGCAGCTCTTCATGAGCTCTGCATGTGTGCCTTTTCCTGCTATCCTGCCTTCATCGAGTACGATGATCTGCTCCGCATTGAGTATCGTGCCGACCCTCTGAGCCACAATGATCCTGACCGAATCAGCTATATTCTTCTCGAGGGCCTTTCTCAGAGCTGCATCAGTCTTCATGTCAAGAGCCGAGAAGGAATCATCGAAGATCATGATCTCAGGCTTCTTGATGACCGCTCTGGCTATTGCAAGCCTCTGCTTCTGGCCTCCGGATACGTTGGCTCCGCCCTGTGAAATGACACTGTCATATCCGTCAGGACGCTCATCTATGAATCCGGTCGCCTGAGATATCTCAGCAGCGAGGCGGACTTCCTCATCAGTCGCGTCCTCATCACCCCAGCGGATATTCTCTCCGATAGTGCCTGAGAACAGGATCCCTTTCTGAGGCACATAGCCTATCGAATCTCTCAGGGAGCGGAGTGTTATGTCTCTTACATCCCTTCCGCCTACAGTCACTCTGCCTTCAGTTACATCGAAGAACCTCGGGATAAGGCTTATGAGTGTCGTCTTGCCGCATCCGGTAGAGCCGATGATCGCGGTAGTCTCGCCCGGTCTTGCCTCAAAATCTATATCTGTCAGGACGTTCTCCTCTGCGTCAGGATACATGAAGCTGACATGCTCGAACCTGACCGTCCCGTCCGTCTTCCCGTCTATATCCTCCGCTCCGTCCATGTCTTTGATGGATGATTCGGTGTTGATGACTTCATATATTCTGTCCGCAGCAATGCCTGCTCTCGGAAGGAATATCGCCATGCTCGCGATCATGAGGAAGGAGAATACTATCTCCATAGAGTATGCGATGAACGCTGTCATCGTACCGACCTGGAGCTCTCCCATGTCTATCTTCCCGGCAGCTACCCATGTGATCCACACACTCAGCCCGTACATGATGATCATGAGGACCGGAGACATGGATATCATGGTTCTGTTGACGAATAACTGGTTTCTGTAAAGGTCTCTGTTGGCCTTGTCGAATCTCTTCTCTTCTGTTTCTTCTCTTCCGAATGCTCTTATTACCTGGATTCCTGTAAGGATCTCCCTGGAAACAGCGTTCAGAGCGTCAACGAGAGACTGCATGACCTTGAATTTTGGCATCGCAATAACGAACAGAAGCAGTACCATTAGAAGTATCGCTGTAACTCCTGTCACTATGACAAAATTCATATGTGCATGTGTCTGCCATACCTTGATAATGGACCATGTGCAGATACACGGTGCGAACAGCATCATCCTGAGCATCATTGTCGATGTCATCTGGACCTGCTGTATGTCATTGGTCGCACGTGTAATAAGAGAGGATGTCTGGAACCTGCTGATCTCGGCGCTCGAGAAGGACATGACGTTATCGAACAGCCTCGACCTCAGGTCTCTTCCGATCGTGGCTCCGACGCGCGCGGCAAGGAATGAAATGCCTGTCGTGAACACCAGGACTATCAGAGACATGAGAAGCATCATCCCGCCGCATTTCCACATGTATCTGTTCTGTATGGTGAGGATGTCTATTCCCGCCTCTTCGTCGCACTCCGCGGCATACTGGAGTCCCATCGACCTGAGATTCTGGTCTGACTCATCGAGGTCAGACGGGAGTTTTTCCCCTATCTTGTCCGCATACCTTCTTGCGACAGGAACGGTCAGCTCTTTATCGAGTTCTTCAAGCCTGTCCCTGTCTGTCTCCTGCAGCCTGTATATGCCGTCTTCATCCGCATCATAGAGCGATTCCGTCACTGCAGCCTGCTCAGCAGTCATGTATGAAGTGAGTTCAGAATACTCATCAGAAGTTACCGCTTCAGGAAGTATATGCTCTATACCGTGATTGATGATGCCGGTATCTATGATATTCTGAGTATACTGCGGCAGATTCATCTCACAATAAGCCTGCCCTGCCATCAGAAGCAGGACAAGCAGTGCAGTCATCTTATGTGGTAACAGTGTTCTGAAGAGATTCTTCATGCAGTTTTATTTATCGTATGATGTTATCCGCTCAGTGTCAACAGCCCCTGCAGTCATGAGCGCTTTCTCTATGTCCTCTATCGAGCGCACTTCCAGTATGCCCGCTCTGTCGCTTTCCCGGTTGAATTCCTCTGCAGTCATCCTGTCAAGGAATCTGAGAAAGTTGTCATAATACCCGTTGATGTTGTAGATCATTATCGGGCGCACTTCGCTTCCGAGCCTTCCGAGTCTTTTAAGACTCATGACCTCAGATATCTCGTCCAGTGTCCCCGTACCACCAGGAAGAGCGATGAAAGCATCGCCTTCAGCGATCATGATCTTTCTTCTCTCAGAAAGGTCCTCCGTGATCCTGAGATCCTTTATCTGCTTATGGATCTCCTCTGCGAATATAAAGTATTCAGGTGTGACGCCTATCACCTCACCGCCGGCTTCCATGACAGCGTTGGAAACAGCTCCCATCATTCCCACATCGCCGGCACCGTACACAAGCGCATGGCCGTTTTCAGCCATCCATGTTCCGAGCTCTGCAGCCCTCTTTCTGAATTCAGGATCCCTTCCTGCCTGCGCCCCGCAGTAAACTGTAATATTCATCTATATTCCTACCGAATTGTCCATCATGTGTGTCAGGACTGTATCGTCATGGTCTTCTCTGTTCCACTCAGGGTCATAGAACAGGTTGAGTCTCAGCTCGTTCGAGATCTCCCTGAGAAGCTTGCAGCCGGCAATACTGTTGCCCTGAGCGTCCAGAGCAGGTCCGAAAACGCCGATCCCGGCTCTCTTGTCGGATACAGAAAGAAGGCCGCCGCCTACTCCTGACTTCGTCGGGATACCGACCTTGATGGCAAAAGTGCCCGATCCGTCATACATTCCGCATGTCAGCATCAGTGTCTTGACGATACGTGCTGTCTGTGAAGACATGAATCTCTTTCCGGTTATCATGCATACGCCGTCATTGGCGAGCTTCTTGCCGAGGTTGGCAAGGGACTCAGCAGTGATATCCAGGGAGCACATCTTGGTATAGAACCTCAGTGTATCCTCTACGTCAGTAGTGATAACGCCCTTGCTCTCAAGGAGATATGCTATCGAGCGGTTCCTTGAGCAGGTCTTCATCTCAGAGTCAAATACAGTCTGGTTGAGGGTGATCTCAGGATCTGAGCATATCTCTCTTGCGTATCTCAGCATATCCTGGAATGATACCTCAGGCAAAAGCAGTCCGCATACTGCGAGAGCTCCCGAGTTGATCAGCGGATTATATGGCCTTGAATCATTGACATCCAGCTCAACCAGAGAGTCAAAAGCTTCGCCTGAAGGCTCTGCTCCGACCTTTCTGAAAACATTCTTTATTCCGCATATTTCAAGGGCTACTATCAGCATCAGAACCTTGGATACTGACTGCATGGTGAACCTGACATCATAGTCTCCGAGACAGATCTTGTCGCCCTTCAGCGGGTAGAGACAGATGCCGAGCTGATGAGGATCGACCTTGCTGAGTTCAGGAATGTATGTAGCAACATGTCCTTTAGGTATCTCCTCTCTTGCAAGGTCCATAGCCTTCTGGATTATCTCCGTGGCTCTGTCGGTATCGAGCATCTGGTAATGCCTGTCGATAGTCACGTCTTCGTGCTTTTTTTCCTTTACTTTCTCACTCATTATCGCACCTCTTCAGTTTATTTTAATTAGGGGATTGTGCTTTTACATAGATAGTTTATTATACAGCAAAACTTCATTCATTGAAATAGACCGCAGGTCGCATTTACGTACTCGGAACAATCAGACGGGCCATGGTATTCACAGCCGTCATCCCCCTGCAGGGGTTCCATAGGTCATCTGATTCTGCTAAAATACTGAAAAACAAACAAAAGAAAGGCGGGCAGAACCATGGCTGACAATCATGAACATGTACACGGCCACAGCCACTCTCATAATCATATACACGAACATTCACACGTTGATGAGAATGGTCACGTTTACACGCACACACATACCCATGCAGACGGCTCTCACGAGCATGATCACGGCCACATCCATTCTGCAGAGCACACCAGGAAAGTCCTGAACAGGATGTCGAGGATCATCGGACACATGGAATCGACAAAACGGATGGTCGAAGACGGACGGGACTGCTCTGAGGTGCTGATCCAGCTCTCTGCCATTGAATCGGCAATCAACTCGGTCAGCAGGGTCATCCTCAAAGAGCATCTCTCCACATGCGTGATCGACGCGGTCAGGAGAGACGATACAGAGGCTCTCGAGGAGCTGAATAAAGCGATTGACAAGTTCATTAAATAATAAGAAAGACCATTTCCCTGTCTTTTATCATCCTATGGCATAAGTATAAGGGGCATATCCGATGCGGATATGCCCCTTTTGTGTACACATGTATTATCTGACTGTGTCTGACTACTTGTAAAGTGCTGCGAGCTCTTCTGCAAGTGCCTCTACCTGTGCCCTGCTCTCATCATTAAGAGCGGAAACGATCTTGACTCCGTTCTCAGCGTAATTCAGTTCCTTGCATCCTTCAAGCATTGCCTTCATTGTCTTGGCAGCTGTCGGTGCCCATGAACCGTTCTCCATGAATGCGACATTCTTCTTCTGATAGTTTCTCTCTGTCAGGTGATGGATGTACTCCTTCATGAACGGGAAGATATCATTGTTGAATGTGGTTGTAGCGAATACCTGAGTGTCATATCTGAATCCGTCCTCAACACATTCGGCGATGTCGCTTCTTGCGAGGTCATTTACAACTACTTCCGGAACTCCCTTTGCTTCAAGCTTCTCTGCAAGAAGTTCAACAGCCTTCTTCGTGTTGCCATAAACGGAAGTGTAGGAAATAACAACGCCTTTCGACTCTGAACCGTATGACGACCATGTATCATAGAGACCGATATAGTATCCGAGGTCTTCCATGAGTACCGGACCGTGAAGCGGGCAGATCGTCTGGATGTCAAGCTTTGCAGCCTTCTTCAGTACAGCCTGGACCTGCATTCCGTACTTTCCTACGATGCCGAAGTAATATCTTCTTGCTTCGCATGCCCAGTCGTCATCGTCAGCGCCGGTCTCTCCGCACTTGTCGAGAGCTCCGAACTTTCCGAATCCGTCAGCACTGAAGAGAACTTTGTCTGTGCTGTCATATGTCATTACTACTTCAGGCCAGTGGACCATCGGTGCCGCAACGAAGTTGAGCTTGTGTGCCCCCAGGTCAAGTACAACACCCTCACCTACAACGACTCTTCTGTCAGCATACTCTTCGCCCTCAAAGAAGTTCTTCATCATAGTGAATGCCTTCTGTGAGGAGACAACGCATGCCTGAGGGAAAGCTTCCATGAAACCTCTGATGCTGCCTGAGTGATCCGGCTCCATGTGCTGTACTACGAGATAGTCCGGAGTTCTGTCGCCGAGGACAGCCTTGATGTTTCCGAGCCACTCATCTGTGAAATGGCAGTCTACAGAATCCATGACTGCAACCTTCTCGTCATTGATGAGATATGAATTGTAAGCCATTCCTTCAGGAACTATATAGTGTCCTTCAAACAGGTCAACATCGTGGTCATTGACACCAACGTAGATAATGTCTTTTGTGATTTCCATTTAAAATGTCTCCTTCTGATAATTTTGTATTATTCAGCCTTCCAGAGTGAGTGGAGGTTGCAGTATGCATAAACAGCCTCGACCTCATCATCGTCACAGATCATGAAGCAAGCCTTAGGCGGTTCGCCGGGGTTCAGAGCTTTTCTCTGGTTGCCCTGCTTAGTCTTGAGAGCGATCCACTCGATGTAGTGTTCAGGGATCATCGGATGCTCTGCTGCACCTACTGTCACGGATACTTTGTTGCCTTCTACCTCAAATACAGGAACATGCTTCTCTACCGCTGCATCTGTTGTACCTGCGATGATCTCTTCCATCGGCTCTCCGCAGCATACTACAGGGCAGCCTGTCTTCTTTACGACTGCTACCATCTGTCCGCAGACTTTGCACTTAAAGAATCTCATTTCCATAATTACTCTCCTTTTGTTAAACGGGTGCCGCAGCACCTGAGTGTACTCATACACAGTATTTGTATCACATTGACAGGTTTTAATCAAACCAATCAGGTCATACTTCACCAATATTTCACCGACAGATGGTAGATTAGTTACAGACAGCAAAATATGTTACAGGCGGCAGTTTAATATACCCGAAACACAGGAGGTATACATATGATGACTTTACCTTTCAGACTGGATATGATGGACGGCAAGGGGGAGCCTGCATTCATTGATTTCAGAAAAGCCGGCCCGGAAGATATAGACGAGGTCGCTGCACTTCAGGCGCGCATTGTGGACGCGCTTCCTGACAAGGATCTCTACCAGGCGTCGACAAGAGAAGAGTACCTGACGCAGCTTACCGAGGACATATGCTTCATAGCAGAGTGCGACGGAAAGACCGCAGGATTCTCAGTGATGGTACCTAATGACCCTGACAATCCCCGCAACTACGGGAAGTATCTCGACTACAGCCGTGATCAGCTGGCGAAAACAGTATCTCTGGACCTTACCATGGTCGATCCGGAATTCAGAGGACGCGGTATACAGCGCATATTCAACAAGCTCCGTATAGGGACAGCGATCGAGATGGGTGCTGAAGAAGGACTCTGCACCATTTCACCTGACAACCCGTACAGCTACCGCAACTTCCTCGTTCTCAACTTTGAGATCATAGAACAGCGCGAGATGTACGGCGGCAAGCAGCGCTATATCCTTCGTAAAGTATTCTGAACATAATGAAACAGCTTCGGAAACCTCAACACAGCAGGTCACCGGAGCTGTTTTTGTGCTTATTTTTATGTGTGAACAGGACCCCGTCAGCTCAGTCTTGCCAGGAAGACTGCCTTGCCCTCTTCATTCAGCGCGCCTATCTCAAGCGCTCCGCCGTCTCCCTCTCTGCATCTGAAGGTAAGCGTGCTTCCTTCATAACTCTGCGAAACGAACTGCACTTCCATATCCTTTATGTTCAGCTCTCTTATCTTTTCTGAAGAGAAGCATCCGAGCATCGCTCTGATGTAGTTCACATTGTTCATGTGTCCGCCGAGGTCGATATCAACAGAACGGATCGTGTATGTCCCGATATCCCCGCAGCCCTCAAAGTCCTTGCCTATTTTGGAAAGCGGCAGTTCAGGTGCCGGTTCATCAAAGTCGATGCTGTCAGGAAAAAGCCCCGCCATCGGAACCAGTCTGCCTGTCTCATGGCTCATTACCGCCCATATGCTTCTTCCTTCGAAGAGCTTCTCATCTCCAGCGTAAAGCGCAAAGTCTCTTTCGGATTTTGCCCTGTCCGCAGGCTGTATCCAGGTGCGCATCTCTGTCATGTCCATCATGGACGGCATTCTTTCAAAATGCATCACGATCCTTGTGATTACCCAGAAGTAATTGCGTCTGCTCATGCCGGCCGGCCCTATGTCAAAGTGGTCGGCGTGAAGTGTTGCCGTATTCTGGAACATATCAAACGCTGCCGGTATGCTCAGCTTTGAGTCGCTGTCACACATGCTCGGCAGTATCATCACATCTCTTCTGTATCTGCAGCCCATTTCACTCATATCCGTATCTGTCTCCGTTCCCTTTTTATTCCCTGATTCCTTGTCACTCTTCAGGCTCATATTCCGCCTGACACATCGCATAGAATTCAGGTCTGTCCTTAGGCATGATCACAGGCTTGCCGTCACGCGTAAGAAAGCCGTGCTCGGAAGTCCCTTTTGCCCTTATCTCCCCTGTCTCAGCGTCTGTAATCTCATATGTGAAGGAGCATTTGAGTCTGCTCAGCTTTACCATCCTGACTGCTATCCTGATGGTATCGCCGTACTTCACGGCATGCAGATATCTGCACGACACAGCAAGCGTAGGACTCACTATCTCCTCCTCTTCGAGTCTGGCATACGGATATCCCGCCTGCTCCATAAAGGAGCACCTCGCTTCCTCGAAGTATCTTATATAGTTGGAATGATGGACTATGCCCATCTGATCCGTTTCGTAATAATTGATTACCCTGTCGTAGTATCTCATTATTCGTCCCCTTGTCCGGCCTTCACCGTGATCCAGTCATGCCCCGTTGCCTTCAGAAAATTATCAAAGATATCTTCTTTGCTGATCCTGAGGCTTGATGTATTGATGCACGGATGGCAGCCGATATATTCCTGCTTAAAAAGATCTTCATCGACAAGGAGCTGCACCCTGTGCTCTGTATCGTTCATGAGCCCCATGACGCTCGCGGAGCCCGGTGTCGTCCCGACCATGTCGAGCATGTATTCAGGTTCTGCAAAATGGAGTCTCGAGCTGCCCGCCTGTTTGGAGATCTCGCTGCTCCTGAAGGTCTTCTCTTCGGGAATCATAAGCATGTAGAACTTCGTTCTCTGCCTGTTGGCAAGGAACAGGTTCTTGCAGATCTTCGCTCCGAGAGCTTCCTCGACCGCTTCACACACGTCCGGATGATCTGAATCAGCCGGCTCATGATCGAGTCTGTAGTATTCTATTCCAAGTTCATCAAGGAGATCATATACTCTGATTTCCTTCTCCAGTCTTCTTTCGGCCGGTTCCGGCCTTCCTCTGTGTAAAGTGAGTGTCATTATCCTGTGCGGCTCCCCTCTGCTACTGCTGCCTGCGTGCTGTATTTTCCCTGCTCATCAGATAGTAAACAGCACCGATGAGTCCTGCATCATTTCCGAGCGCGGCCGGTCTGAACTCAAGATCATCTGCAAAATCAGGCATTATCATCGAGAGCACCTTCTCCTTAAGAGGCTGTATCAGCAGTTTATCCTGTGCAGATACTCCGCCGCCGATCAGAACAAGCTGAGGGTCAAATACATGTATGAGACCTGCAACGCCGTATGCTATCTCACCGATCCATCTGTCAAGAAGATCGAGAGCATGCCTGTCCCCCGCCTCAGCTGCACTGAACAGTATCCTGCCGGTCTTCAGATCAGGATCTTCAGCTACCGCAGTCCGTATAAGCGCGGAAGTGGATGCGTATCTTTCAAAACATCCGTCAAGTCCGCAGATGCAGTGGTCTCCGCCTGCGTGTGTCGGGAAGTGCCCGAGCTCACCGGCATAACCATGTGCACCCTCGAGGAGTCTGCCGCCGGTGATTATCCCGCCGCCGACACCCGTTCCAAGTGTGACTCCGACAACATCAGTGTATCCCATGGCAGCACCTGCCCACAGTTCGCCCAGTACAGCGCAGTTGGCATCATTGGCAAGCGTAGTAAAGAAGCCGAACTCATCTCTGAGCTCTCTGCACACTTCAGTCCTTGACCAGCCCGGAACATTACCTCCGTTTTTTGCTACACAGCCCTCAACAGAGTTGATGCAGCCGGCTGCGGATACACCGATTCCCGACAGTTCGGATCCGCTCAGATCCTGCTCCTCTATCAGCTCACGAATGCTGTCCTTGATGGCCTGTATGGCTGTTCTGCCGTCGCCTTCATCTGAATAAATCGATTCCTTCTTAACGAGGACTTCTCCTCTGTCATTAACTATGCCGAGCTTGATGGAAGTTCCGCCGACATCTACTCCGATGTATTTCTTAGCCATGATTTGCTCCTTTCAGTACGATGTATATTATACGCTAGCTGCATGCGTACTGCGATTATTTTTCACCTGTTTATGTGAAAAATTTTGCCATTAGTTTTTGTAATACCGGATATGCAGAACTCCCATTTTACTGACCTATCTATAAGTGTTAAATTTTTATCAGAAAGAAAGAGCACCGGCGAACAGCCAGAAACCGGTGCATGACATACCAACTTCAAACAACCAAATCTAAAACTTTTATCAGGAGGTAACACTATGGCACTCGCACTTGGAATCGTAGCAGTATCCGGAATCATCACTTACGAACTCGAGAAGAACGCACCAGACGTACTCGGAAAATAATAGTGAAATCCAGAATCATAAACCTCATCGGAAAAGCCCGGCACTGGCGCCGGGCTTTTCTGCTGCCTGCTGGTTTTAAAGGACTGCATCAGATGATCTGACTGTTTTCCGTAATATCAGCGTATATTCTCTTTGATGTACCTGATTACGAATCTTGCAAGCGGGCCCGCATCTTCGACCGACCTTATCCCTATACCGAGAGTACGGTACGCTTCAGGATCAAGCATCCTCGTATCATAGTCTCCCGGGAACTCGTTGATAGTCAGTTCGGGAAGTATGGCAAGTCCGAGTCCCCTCTGGACCATCGACAGGACTGCAAAGTCATCTCTTGAGTGATATCTGACCTGAGGCATGAATCCCGCATCCTCAAACACCTTGTGAGGGTCCTTGTCGTAGCTCTTATACGTCATTATGAACGGATAGTCCCTGAGAATATCCACCGGAACATAATCATACATGCTGAGGTCGTATTTATCCGGCTGGAAAACGACCATCATCGGGTCCTCCAGAACAGGAATGAAGTCTATGTTCACCTTTTTCCCCGGATCACTCATCAGAGTTATATCCAGTGACCCGTCGATCAGGCCTCTGATCATCTCCTCATGACCGAGCTCTTCTATCTGGAACACCACCTCCGGATAATTGTTGCGGAAATACTCTATTATCTGCGGCACCCAGTAAACTGATGTACTGACGAATGTGCCTATCCTGATCGTTCCCCTGTGCAGTCCCTGAATCTCAGCCATTTCCTGATCGAGCTTCTCTTCGCTTCTTATAAGCTCTCTCATGGCCGGTAACAGCATCTGTGCTTCATTGGTAGGCTCGACTCCCCTGTTGGTCTTGACCAGCAGCGGGAAACCTATTTCATCCTCAAAAGCCTTCACCGTCTGTGTCAGATAAGACTGTGTATAACCCAGCGTCTGACCTGCCTTGGTCAGGCTTCCTTTGTCTATTGCGGTAAGCAAAATCCTTATTCTTTGTGTGTTCAATCTCTTTCTCCAAATGGGTAAAAAATTGCGCAACTCCAGTAATTTCAACGGTTACGCGCCCCTCTATTGTTCTTTTCGCGAACAATGCCGTGAAAATATTAACAAAGATTGATTGTAAAAGCAACTTTATGATAGGTTACAGCCGTAAGCCAAATATTCGAGTGAAGCACCTACGGAAAGATCACAGCCGGTATGAAAACTGACTGCGACCAGTCGCAATGCAGTAACGGTATGTGGCACCGAAGAAGAAAGCATATGCCCTCATCAGAGCATGTGTGAAGCTTTCAGGTAAAAGGACGTAGTGCGGACGAGCCTCTGGAGAGAGCCGCTGCGGCGGCCACCGAAGAAGTAATACTTTCAGGTAAAATGTACAGGGAATATGATGCAATAGTTTTGCATGCATGTTCCCTATTTTTTTTATTCAGAGATTATGCATTCTTGCGGTGCTGCTCCCACAGCATGTTGTTTCCACGCCTGTCCCCTGCTTCATGGAGTGTTT
The DNA here is from genome assembly GCA_045540775.1 of Anaerovoracaceae bacterium. GTDB lineage: Bacteria > Bacillota > Clostridia > Peptostreptococcales > Anaerovoracaceae > Crickella. The sequence goes on from JAZQHU010000003.1 coordinate 39,448, forward strand.
ACGGAGATAAGTAAGGAGAGAAAAATGGAAACAATTGCTAGTATCAACTCTGCCATCAACAATTTCGTATGGGGCGTGCCTGCTATGGTATGCATCTTCGGAATAGGCCTCTACCTGAGCATCAGGACCGGATTCATTCAGATCCGCAAGTTCGGACTCGCGATGAAGGAGACATTCGGCAAGATCTTCAACAAGGACGCCACAGCCGAGGGAGCTATCTCCCCTTTCCAGGCGCTGTGTACTGCCCTCGCCGCGACCGTCGGAACGGGTAACATCGCAGGCGTAGCCGGCGCTATCGCCATAGGCGGCCCTGGAGCAGTCTTCTGGATGTGGATATCCGCACTGCTCGGAATGTGCACCAAGTTCTCAGAAGTAACACTCGCTGTTCACTTCAGAGAAATTGATGACACAGGCACATACGTAGGCGGACCTATGTACTACATCAAGAACGGCCTCGGAAAGAACTGGAAGTGGCTCGGATCACTATTCGCAATATTCGGCGTTCTCGCTGTATTCGGAACAGGTAATGCTACACAGGTCAACACGATCACAACATCGATCGATACCGCTCTCACATCCTTCAATGTTATGGGTGAAGGCGGGATCAAGACACTCAACCTGATCATCGGCATCATCCTCGCAGTTCTGATCGCTTTCATCCTGATTGGAGGCGTTCAGAGAATCGGAGCTGTTACTGAAAAGCTCGTTCCGTTCATGGCTGTATTCTACATCCTGCTCGGACTCGGTGTTATCGTCATCAACTGGAGATATGTTCCGTCCGCTATCGGTTCGATCTTCGCAGGCGCATTCAGCCCTTCAGGTGTTACAGGCGGTGTTGTAGGAAGCATGTTCCTCAGCGTTCAGAAAGGTATCGCAAGAGGTATCTTCTCCAACGAGGCAGGTCTCGGTACAGGTTCAATGGCTCATGCCAGCGCTGACGTTAACCACCCTGTAAAGCAGGGATTCTTCGGAATCTTCGAGGTATTCGTAGATACGATCGTTATCTGCACAATGACAGCACTCATCATCCTCTGCGGACGCGCTCAGTTCGAGTATGGCGTACCTGCAGGTGCTGAGATCACGATCCAGGGCTTCACAAACACATATGGCAACTGGGTATCGGTCTTCACAGCTGTAGCAATGTGCTGCTTCGCATTCTCGACTATCCTCGGATGGGGTCTCTACGGAACAAGATGTTCTGAGTTCCTCTTCGGAAGCAAGGCTGCAAAGCCTTTCCTGATCCTCTATGCACTCGTAGCTATCCTCGGTGCAACAATGGATCTCGGAATCATCTGGGAAGTTGCAGAGACATTCAACGGACTCATGGCTATTCCTAACCTGATCGGAGTATTCCTCCTCTCAGGCACAGTAGTACAGCTCGTAAAGAACTACTTCAGTAAGGACGAAGAGTACGTATCCTACTGGGATTCACAGAAGAACGCTTAATTACCAAGCCTTCACAAATTCACTTTACATATAGAAAACAGCGGACCTGTTTCAAAACGGGTTCGCTGTTTTCTTATACTTTGCCTTCACATCATATCAGGCAGTACCCAATATATGTATCATTGTGCATCGTCGTTTTTCTTTTTCTTAAGATCCTCTATGATCCTGTCAATTTCCTGTTCAGACGGCTGTTCGCATCCCTGCCCCATCTGATGCTTTGCACACGACCCTGCATACGGGCATCCGATGCAAGCCGTGCCCTTTTTCTTCTCCTTGTATATGTATCTTGCGGCAAAGAAGAGCATCAGTACCACAGCCAGTCCGGCTATAAATGTTGCCATGTTCATTTTCTCTGCCTCCTTTCCGGTTCTGCTTCTGTATTATTATAGCCAATTATTATCGCTGTTCAATACTCCGGAAAACAATACACGGCACATCTCTGCGCCGTGTATCGTAGGAAGTATTCCTAACGGTCAAGACATTTATTCAATGTCTGTATGGATTATCTTAAGCAGCTGCGCTGCTGGCTTTGCCCTTGTGCAGTTCGTACTGCTCATCGAAGTGTGCTCTTACCTTCCTTGCAACAAGGATAAGGATAGCGACCATGCATGCTACTGCGATGAGTCCAGGCAGGAATCCTGCTGCCAGATGACCCTCAGTCATGAGAGTACCGATCTGGTTGACCAGGAACGCGATCGTATATCCTGTTCCCAGCTGGAGTCCGATAGCACCCCAGAGCCAGCCCTTGCTCTGCATCTCAGAGTTCATAGCTCCGATAGCTGCGAAGCATGGAGGTGTGTAGAGGTTGAAGAACAGATAAGCAAGTGCTGTAACTGATGTCAGTCCCATTGTAGCTGCAACTGTGCTTGCTCCGCCTGTCATCTCGAGCTCGTCTACATCGATGAAGCTTGTCAGTCCGTATACAACAGCGAGTGTACCAACAACGTTCTCCTTAGCGATGAAGCCTGTGATAGCTGCTGCTGCAAGCTGCCATACGCCGAATCCCAGAGGGATAAGAAGGATCGCAAACGGTGAAGCGATCGATGCAAGGATCGAAGTGTTCTCTGCACCTTCCTCGACAGCCTGGAAGCTCCAGTTGAAGGACTGCATTACCTGAACTACAGTGTTGCAGATCAGGATGATGGTAGCGGCCTTGATGATATAAGCCTTGGCTCTTTCCATCATGGACTTGAACGCATACTTGAGGCTTGGTGCCTTCCACTTAGGCAGCTCCATGATGAAGAATGACTTTCTGTATTTATATCCTGTAATAGCCTTTACTAAAAGAGCACCTAATAACACCAACAAAATACCTGTAAAATATGCAACTGCCGAAACCCAGCCTGCACCATCGAAGAATGCGCCGGCAAAAAGGGCAATGACCGGAATCTTGGCACCGCATGGAATAAACGGTGTTAACATGGCTGTGGCTCTTCTTTCTCTCTCATCACGGATGGTACGGCATGCCATGATAGCAGGGATACCCCAGCCTGTTCCGATTACTACAGGGATTACGGACTTTCCGGAAAGACCTACTCTCTTGAAGATCGGGTCCATTACAGCACTTACACGTGCCATGTATCCGCAGTCCTCGAGGAG
>JAZQHU010000004.1:0-20299 GCA_045540775.1 Anaerovoracaceae bacterium
TCCTGAGGATCTCTGAGGCCGAGTGTATATACTATGTAGTCGTTGAGCTGATCTTCGCTGTCAAGCACAAGGAGAAGCTCGTCATATTTCTCCGGCCATCTGCCTGCAAGCACTTTGTACTGAGACTTGAGCAGTTCCTCATTGTCCATCATCTGGAAGAATACGTCTGTATTCATCATCGAGAGGTTGTTCTGCTGGAAGCCGCTCATGTACGACTGCATGATCGATCCCGGGCTGACTCTCAGAGGACCGTACTTCATGTCCGTCGAGTATATGTTTACGGACAGCCCGTATGAATAGTCGTACGCATTGAACCACTTGCTGATCTTGCCCATGTCAGCATCCAGTCTCTTCTTGAAGGCCGCGAGGTCATTGCTTCCGACACTTGCCAGCAGGTCCGTCATGATCTGCTGTTCATGGATCCGGTCCCCGGATTCCTCCCCTTCCGTGTCCTGTGCGTTGGCTGCAAAAGCCGTGATCATGGATGTCATGTCCGCGGTTTCGGACTGTATGGTCAGAGGATATGATGAGAGTGTATCCTCTTCGAGCTTATCTATGTACTTCTGGAATCCGTTGGATACCGAAAGTATGAGCGCGATCCCGATGATGCCTATGCTGCCGGCAAAAGCAGTGAGCAAAGTCCTTGCCTTCTTGGTCATGAGGTTGTTCAGCGACAGCTGGAGTGCAGTCTTCATGGACATAGACTTGTTATGTCTTCCGCTCGCTCTTCTTGCCGCCCGTTTCGGGACATCCGCCGCTTCATCAGCAGCCATTCCGGCCGCTGTCGCTGCTCCCGCTGCAGGAAGCGCTCCTGCACTGAGCATCACCGGCTCTGTCCCCGGTACGAACGGATCGGAGTCACTGATGACCTGTCCGTCGGAAAGCCTTACTATCCTCGTGGAGTACTCCTCAGCAAGCTCAGGGTTGTGAGTGACCATTATGACCAGCTTCTTTCTGGATATCTCCTTGAGTATGGCCATTACCTGGATGCTGGTCTCGGAGTCCAGAGCACCTGTAGGCTCGTCGGCGAGGATTATGTCCGGATCGTTGATAAGAGCTCTCGCGATCGCTACTCTCTGTACCTGTCCGCCTGACATCTGTGCCGGCTTCTTGTATATCTGGTCGCCAAGGCCTACCTGCTCAAGAGCCTGTATCGCCCTCTGTTTCCGCTCCCCCGCAGAAACACCCGAAAGGGTCAGCGCCAGCTCGACATTGGCAAGCACCGTCTGGTGTGAGATCAGGTTATAACTCTGGAACACAAAACCGATCGTATCGTTTCTGTACGCATCCCAGTCCGCATCCCTGTACTCCTTGGTGCTGATGCCGTCTATTACAAGATCACCGTCCGTATACTGGTCAAGTCCTCCGAGGATGTTGAGCATCGTAGTCTTGCCGCATCCCGAAGGTCCCAGAATAGAGACGAATTCACTCTCACGGAAAGCGAGGTTTATGCCCTTTAAGGCATGAACCACCTCGGCGCCCGTCTTGTATTCTTTTGATATATTCTTTAATTCAAGCATCTATTTATTGTATCTCTGTCCCTTTATCTCCATATTTTGACACCATATTATACAACATCGGTATTGCAAAGAATACATTTCGCAATATTTCGAAAATGGTTTTTCTGTGACGAAAATCTACCGTTCTGTATCACATCAGCTCCATGTTACTCTACGCAAAACAAGAGCGGAGACTTTCATCTCCGCTCTCATCATTGTCTAAGGTATTATATGGAAATTTTATATGGAGGTTTCAGAGGTTTCTCTCTGTTACAGCTATATATTAACCCACAATTATGTTGAAATGGTGATACTTGTGAGAACAGCTGTTGTCATTTTGAAGTTACCCTCTGCCAACAGCTCATTCCGTCCTCAGGCTGCGGCGCGTCAGGAAGATCAGCATTTACCTCAGGATCGCCGGTATAGCCCGGAAATCCGTTCATCCCGGCAGCAAACGCTTTCATGTCGTCATATGACACCCTGTTTCTGATGCCCGAGTCCGCCGAGTTAACCTCCGCATTCCACATTCTTGACGCGTTGGCCCATGTCTTGAATTCCGTTTCCTCCCACACGGTGCCTGCATCCTTGTAATCAGGGAAATCGCACCATATTGCAAAGTACCCTCCTCCGAGCCTGTCCTCAGGCACGGTATCGCTTTTGCCTGCCTTGCGGGTAAAAGACCTCGGATTCCAGTTCTCGAATATGTTGCGTCCGGTCACAGTCCGGTACTTGCCGTCCATTATGTCCTTCCCGCGTGCGCTTCTAAGAACATAGAAGCACCAGGACTCCATGAAGTTATGTACGGTATGTCCTTTCTCTGCAAAATGAGCAGCTGTATTATCCGCATCGAACCAGTATGTCACTTCTATCGAATCCTTCAGTTCCACATGCTGGCTCCCGTTTACATCTATCTCGTCGTTGAAGACTCTGCAGGTATAGCCCTTTTTCTCCAGGCGCCCCGCGAGATCATTGATGTAGGATATGAGAACGTCTCTTGCGCTTCCCTTCTCTATTCCAAGAGTATTCCTCGCATAGCTCTTCCAGTGCTCGAGAGCACTCCACCGGTTATCATAGCCGATGACATCTCCGCCGAGTTCAAACGTATACCATCCGAGAAGTTCGTCACTTCCGATATCGAACTTGCTGCAGCCGAGATTGCTGAAATAATCCGCGTAGCCTTCGATCAGCGCATTGGTGAAGGCCACCGCATGCTCTTTAGTAAGGTCTATTCCTATATAATCGGCCTTCTCCGTCTCTCCGCCGTGAGAGTAATGATTGGCGATCGAACTGAATCCGTCAACACTGCTGTCATACGTCTTTCCGTCATATGTGAACGAGAAATCCGGGTTGCTCTTCACATACGAAGCATATCTCTCGACCATGAATGTGTTGTGTCCCGGAGTATCGAAAGACGGGATCACCTCCATGTGATAGCGGTGCGCAGTTTCGACGATCTCCTTCATGTCCTCTGTCGTAAGAGAGTCTATGTTTTCCGTCAGCCACGGGAAGACTTCGGAGTCGAATCTGATGCCCTCCGCTTCGGCAAAATGCAGGATGATCGCGTTGTATCTCTGAAGAGAAGCTCTTTTAATAAGATTCTCTATCCATTCCTTACTGTAGTATTTGCGACCGCAGTCGAGCATCAGCGCACGCTCTTTCAGGTCAGGTCCGTCCTTGATCCTCATCTTGTCAAGGACCACCGCATTTTCCTGCTCCGTGTTCTGCTTTTCCCTGAAGAGCTGCATCAGCTCAATCAGACCGTACCATATCCCGTCCTGTCCGCAGGCTTCCACCGCCGCCGTTTCATCCACGTCGATTCTGTACGTCTCTTCCGGGTCAGCCGTCTGTATCCCCGGCAGGAAATCCTCTTCATCGACAAGGTTCACGACGATATCCCCCTTAAGGGCAAAATCCTTTTTTCCGTATACGATACTCAGCGGCTGATCCGAAGGGATGGCGTATGCCGCAAACTGAGAGTCTATAAGCCTTACAGTCTCAACGAGTTCCTTGTCCGGTTCTTCGTCTGCCACTATGTAGAACCTGCTGTCCTTAGTCAGGATGAAAGACCCTTTCTGTTTGCTGTACTCCTGAGCGAGAGCTTCAGCGAAGCTCTGCGGCCCGGCTTCAAGACGCGGCTCCTCAGGCTCTTCCGTCTCAGCTGCTTCCCCGCTGCCTGCATTATCTCCGCCGACGATCCCGGACGCTATATACTCATCGAGTCCGGACGGGCCGGCTGCGTCAACGTAAATAAGGCCGCTGCTCATGATGAGAACAGCCGCCATAGTCATCGTTATTACCGCCTTATATATACTGTTAATTCCGCTCTTTTTTCTCAACTTAAGATTTACTTTCAGAAGAATACTCCTCTTGCCCATATCTCGATCCCGATGGCGATGAGTATAACGCCGCCGAGGACAGACGCCTTACCGGCCAGTCTTGTCCCGATGCTCCTTCCGAGATACAGTCCTGCTATGCATATGAGCAGTGTCACGACTCCGATTATGAGTGATGACATTACTGCCTGACCCGCGCTGTATGCCGCTATGGTGAAGCCGACCGAAAGTGCGTCAATGGATGTGGCCACGCCCTGGACCATGAGGTCACTGGCTGAAAGATGTGCATCATGAGAAGAAGCTTCTGCTATATGCGCATCCGCCTCTTCTTCCGCGCCCGCTGCTTTGCGGTTCTCCCGGATCCCTTCAATCAGCATTTTGCCCCCGATATACAGGAGAAGAACAAGTGCGATCCAAGGTATGAATGCCTGAAAAGCAGTGAATCTCTCTGCTGCAGTGTGTACCAGAAGCCATCCTGCTACCGGCATGGCAAACTGAAACACCGCAAAGGTGCCCGCGATCGTGAGCACTCTCCCTGCGCTGAGTTCCATCTCGCCGAGCCCGTCCGCCAGGCTGACGGAAAATGCATCCATGGCAAGGCCTGCGCCAAGCAGTATGCTTGTAATGATAAGTTCCGTAGTCAATCTGATATCCCTCTTACCCGATCTCAGTTACTGCGTATATGTATCTACTCAGAACATCCCCGCTGTCTTGAGTATGAACAGCCAGACCGGTATGGTCAGGCATGAAATAAGCGTTGTTGTTACGACGATCTCGCCTGCAAGCCTGCCGTTGCCGCCCATCGAGCTCGCCATGGCATATGAGGCAAGTGCGACCGGTGCCGCTACCATAAGCGTGACGGATACAAGCGGAACTCCTCTTAGACCGATGAGCACTGCGCCGGCGATCCCGAAAGCCGGGAAGAACACGAGCTTGCCGAATGTGCAGATGGCTACTTTCTTCGTATCGCTCTCGAAATCCTTCAGGTTGAGTCCTGCGCCGAGCAGGATGAGTGCTATCGGAGATGTGCAGTCAGAGAGTGCCGTGACCGTGTTAGCTATAGTCTCAGGGAGTGTAATATGCAGCAGCATCACGACCGCTGCAGCTATGCCGCCGTCGATGATAGGATTGGTCAGGATCCTTTTTATCATGTCCGTAATATCTACTTTGCCGCCTCTGAAAGTCTCGAATACGACTACCGTTGCAATATTATAGAACGGAATTACAAGAAGCATGATTATGGCTACAGGCGTTATATTGCCCCTGCCGAACAGGTTCATCGCGATTGGGAATCCCATCAGGATGAAATTGCTGCGGAACAGCGCCTGTATCATCGCACCGCGGTCGTAGTTGTCCTTTTCAATTTTGCACACGAACAGCCACGAAACTGCGAACTGGACAACTGTGAACCCCAGCGCATAGGCTCCGAGCTTAAAGTCAAGGTGCTCGCCGATGTTCTTGCCGTAGAGGTTATCGAACATTATAAACGGATAGAGAGCCACGAACACTATGTGTGTGAACCTCTTTACGTCCCGGTCATCGATCACCTTGCTCATCCTCAGGATGATGCCGATGGCCAGATATATCATCGATGGAAGTACTGCATTGAAGCAGAGTATAAAATTCTGAAGCATACTGTTCTCCGCGGTATTGTTCCGGGCATTTCCGCCCAGCCGCTACAGTCGCATATTATAACAGATAAAGAGGCTCCGCACCATAGACAGAGCCCTGATTATCAGATTACAGCAGTATCTGCCACCTCTCAAGCAGGAATGCAAGCGCGAGCATGTCAGCGCTGCCTCCCGGTGACAGATTGCGTCTGATCATTTCATCATCAAGTTCAGCAAGAGCCTTTTCACGCTCCGCTTCCGGCATTGCGGCTATCTCTGCCGCGGCCTGCCGTGCAAATCCAAGTCCCTCTTCGCCCCCTCTGTGCAGCAGGTTAGTATCTTCGAGGTCCGCCATGACGTCACAGAATGCAAGTGCATCGGGGTTCCCGCATCCCAGGCTTCTGTAGTGCACGAGTCTTGAGAAGCAGTACTCTGCTTCCGGAAACCCGGAAGCCGCTTCCGCAGTGGCACCCCCGGCACCGTATTTTCTGTATACCGCCCCGCCATTCGTGACCGGTCTTTCAAGGTTTTCTCCGAGATACTTGTCCGCATCCCGGCGGGCAAGCTCTGCCGCATGTTCAATGCAGTCTCCGCCATCCGTCAGGCATCTGCCCATTCCCGCCAGGAGAAGTCCCATTGAATATATCATCCCCTTATGGGTGTTGACTCCGCCGGTCGCTCTGAACATATCCTGTTCCGCTTCCAGTCCGCGTCTGCGGAGGTCTGCCATCTCACAACAGTCCATACCCATCAGGGCAGAGTCCCTGAAATACGGCACCAGCGCTGCAGCACTCTTTTCGAAAAGCGGGACATCCATGTCCGTATGCGCACCGCAGCTCATCAGGTCCACAAGTCCCGGTTTAGGCGTTGTGTACAATTCATCCAGAAGCGAATCATGTGCTGCCTCCGCCAGCTCATCAGCGCAAAACTGCCTCAGCAGCCGGTCAGTAGCTGCTTTTACCGCGTCCAGTCCGTGCCTGCGGCTTCTGGCACACTCGGCTGCCGGCGCGTCGCATATGAGGCAGCGCCTGCTTACATTCCTTGACAGCTTGGTTCCGTCCGCTGTCATAACATCAAAATCAAAAAGCCTGGCTGCAGGGAACGAGTCCTCAACAGTCTCAAGCTGTCTTTTTACTTCTGCGGGGTCTTCTTCAGCCAGCCAGAATCCCTCAGAGCCCGTTGGCTCATCGAGCATGAAGCTGTCCGCTATCCTTAGGTCCAGGGCTTTCAGTTCTCTGACTCCGCGCCCGAACAGCATGCGTGTCATCGGAGTCCTTTTGACCTCTCCCGCTATGTTCAGAGTGAGGCAGATAAGGCAATGGCCATGACCTGCTCCCGCAAGCATTTTATTCTGTATCGCTGCACGTCTCTCGCGGGCGTCAAGCACCTGCGCAAGACTTACGCTGTATGATTTCATATGTAGTCTCCGGAACCATTTCTCTTACGGATCCCATGTCGCCCTCAAGCAGCAGGCTGCGGACTTTTCCGGCGCTGATGCCTTCATATCTCGGGATCTCACAGAGCGTGATCCCGTGCTCCGGCAGCAGCTCCTTCATCCGTTCGTTGTAGGCCTTTGTGACTGGGGAGTACGGCTCTTCTCCCACAAACCTCTTCGTGATGTTAAGAGCAGGTGCGATCCGCGCACCGAACAGCTCTATGTCGATATCGGACTTCACGAGGTCAGCCCTCTCTTCATCTCTTATGAAATACGCAGGAAAAGTTGCACGTGATACAAGGTACAGATTGCTTTCGAACACATGGCAGTCCGGGATATCCTCTGTTCCCCTCTGTACCATCTCAAGGCGCTCCGGCGGGGTGAACATCGACCCGCTTTCAGATACCGCAAACACATACAGATGATCGCACTGCGATGCCGCATATTCTATAAGATGCCGGTGTCCGAGGGTAAAAGGATCGCAGTTGCACACCACGGCTCCGCACACCCCTTTGTATCGCGGCAGCGAGCTGAGATAATCCTCCAGTCCGTCTCTTCTGTTCTCCATGAGAAGGGCATCCGCTGTACTGATGACAGTGTAGAATCCCATCGAGCTGAACATCTTCACGTTATCCGGCCTGGTACACAGGAACAGCCTGTGCTCCCCGCGGGCATGAGCTTCACCTATGAGAGCAGACAGCACGGATGCCATCACTCCCTGTCCTTCAGCGTCCGGTGTGACGGCGAGCTGCTTGACAGTATGTCCTGCCAGTGCGCCGCAGCCGGTAAGAATGCCTCTTTCGTCAGTAGCCAGAGCTACTGCATCCGCGTCTCCTTCATCCCTGAGACCGCATAAAGCCAGCAGCTCGAGATAATCGTGCTGCTGACTTTCGTATAACGGTGTCTGATAAATTGCTACGCCCATCAAGTGTTCCTGATCAGTCCCGCCCTGTAGTTCCGTCCTATGCGAGCTTCTGCTCCAGGCGCTCGCGGATTGCTGCTATGAAGTCCCTGGTGAGGACTGCCCTTGCTTCCATTCCGTCAACGAGACCTACGAGGTCCTTGGTCATGATGCCGTCATTGAGGGTATCGATGCATGCCTCCTCGAGCTTGTCTCCGAATTTCTGAAGGTCCTCGAGACCGTCCATCTCACCGCGCTTTCTTAGAGCGCCACTCCATGCGAAAATGGTAGCCATCGGGTTGGTCGAAGTCTCTTCGCCGTTGAGATACTTGTAGTAGTGTCTTGTAACAGTACCGTGCGCAGCTTCGTACTCAAACTTTCCGTCCGGGCTGCAGAGTACGGATGTCATCATTGCAAGTGAGCCGAACGCTGTCGAAACCATGTCGCTCATGACATCCCCGTCGTAGTTCTTGAGAGCCCAGATGAATCCGCCCTCGCTTCTGATGACGCGCGCGATGGCATCGTCGATGAGTGTATAGAAATATGTAAGTCCGAGCTCTTCGAATTTTTCCTTATAGCACTCGTCATACAGCTTCTGGAACACATCGCGGAAGTGCATGTCGTACTTCTTGGAGATAGTGTCCTTAGCAGAGAACCAGAGATCCTGCCTGGTCTCTATCGCATACTTGAAGCATGAATGAGCAAAGGACTCAATTGAGCTGTCCTTGTTGTAGATTGCCTGCAGGATGCCCGGGCATTCATAGTCATATACTGTCTCGCGGAACTCAGCTCCGTTTTCGCCGGTGAACACCAGCTCAGCCTTGCCCTTCTCAGGCACGCGGTACTCTGTTCCTCTGTAGAGGTCTCCATATGCGTGACGGGCAACGGTGATAGGCTTCTTCCAGTTGCGTACGACCGGCTTGATGCCGTCTATTGTGATAGGTGCGCGGAAAACGGTTCCGTCGAGTATCGCACGGATCGTCCCGTTAGGGCTCTTCCACATCTCGTGCAGATTGTATTCAGTCATGCGCTGAGCATTAGGTGTGATGGTAGCGCACTTGACTCCGACGCCGTATTTCTTAATGGCTTCTCCGGCATCCTTGGTGATCTGGTCACCTGTCTCATCGCGGACAGGAAGTCCCAGGTCGTAATATTCACTCTTGAGATCCACGAAAGGAAGGATCAGTTCGTCCTTGATCATCTTCCAGAGTATTCTTGTCATTTCATCCCCGTCCATCTCGACGATCGGGGTCGTCATTCTGATCTTATCCATTTGATCTCCTTTTACTTGCTTTCTTCTTATACACAACAGGCTCCGGGATTTCCTTGCTCTGCCTTACTACATCAATGATAGTTCCGTCACGGGCTTCTATGATGCCTACGACTCTGTCCTCGAATTCGACCTTCTCAGGCTCGCCGACTATGGAGTATGCGATGTCCCTGAGTTCCTCTATGGTCTTCAGCGGAACACAGTCAGCCTCCTTCAGCGCCTGGAGAATATCCTGCCTTGCCGGATTGACGGCTACGCCGTAATCAGTAACGACTACATCGATGCTCTCTCCCGGTGTGGTTACTGTTGTTACATCGGTGCAAATAGCAGGTATCCTTCCCTGCAGCAGAGGACAGATTACGATCGCGCATTTTGCTCCCTGAGCCGTGTCCGGATGTCCTCCCTGCGCTCCCGTGATCATTCCGTCCGATCCGACAACTACGTTGCAGTTGAAGTGGACGTCGACCTCAAGGGATGCAAGCACGACGTAATCCAGCTTGTTTACTACCGCACCTTTGTTAAGCGGATTGGCGTATACGCCCGCCGGGATCCTGTGATGGTTGACATTCTTAAGATTGCGAACCGCATCAAGGTCAAAATCCTGTACGTCGAGCATGACTCTTGCCATTCCGTCATCGAGCAGCTGGCACATTGCCTTGGTCAGGCCTCCTACACCAAAGCCCATATGTATGTTGCGCTCTCTCATTATCTCAGCGAGATACTGAGTGGATGCGATGGATGCTCCGCCTACTCCTGTCTGGTATGAAAAACCATCCTTGAACCACGGCGTATTTACTACAACATCGGTGCAGTACTGTGCCATCAGGAGTTTTCTCTGGTCAGTCGTCGGCTTGGCCGCGCCCGTCGCGATTTTGGACGGAATACCGATTTCATCCACCACGCATACATAGTCGACCTTGGTCTGAGAGATGTGAGCCGGGAAGTTCGGATAAGGTACGAGGCAGTCAGTGATGGCTACGCAGTGGTCTGCGTGGTTGCCGTCTACTATGGCATAACTGAGTACGCCGCAGTCTGCCTTTCCTCCGATACCTCTGAGGTTGCCGTAGTCATCCGCAGTCGGAGCACCGATGAACGCGATGTCTACGTGAGCCTCACCTGTGGCAAGAGCTCTGACTCTTCCTCCATGAGATCTCATTACAGCCAGCCCCTTGAGCTTGCCCTTGGAGATAGCCTCACCGATTTTGCCCCTTACACCCGAAGACTCGATACCCGTAATTGTGCCGTCTTCTATCATCGGCACGAGCGGATCGTGAGCCTTACCCAGCGAAGTGGCGCAGATGGTTATGTCCTTCAGCCCCATGTCATGGATCTCTTTCATGACCATGTTGACTATGAGGTCGCCATCACGGAAGTGATGGTGGAATGATACTGTCATCCCGTCATGCGCATCGCACTTGACAAGAGCTTCCCTGATATCTGCGACCAGCTTGGACTTCTCGTTGTTCATGACAGGCCTGATCGTCGGTCCTCTCATGACTATGGATTTGTCGTCTTTATAAAAGTTTCCCTGGAAAGGTTCTTTGCCTGTTATTTCCAGTATCTCTTCCGGGATGTCTCTTCCTACTGCATTAATCATGTTACAGATCCCCCTTGTATATACCGGATGCTTTGGCAAGCGCGATCGTTCTCTTCGCTCCGTCATAGAACGCGATATCGATCATCTTTCCGTCTACTGTGAATACGCCTATGCCCTTAGCCTTCTTATCGTCGATCTCCCTGATGACCTTCTCGGCGAAGATGATGTCCTTCTCCTTCGGTGTGTATATCTCATGGACGACCGGGATCTGGCGAGGGTTGATGATGGACTTGCCGTCAAAGCCCATGGAGTGTATGACTTCAACTTCTTTTCTGAAGCCCTCCATGTCATCGAGGTTGGTCCATACTGTATCGAAGCACTGAATCTTGGCTGCTCTTGCAGCTATGATCATGTGCTGCCTTGCCCCCATGAACTCGACGCCGGTACCGGATATCGAGATCTGAAGGTCTCTGGAATAGTCGCCTCCGGAAAGGGCTATTCCGAACAGTCTCTCCGATGAGTCGCATATGCTCATCGCGTTGATGACGCCTCTTGCGGATTCGAGCGCCGCCATGATCAGCACGCTGCCGGCAGGTCTGCTGAATTCTCTCTCAGCCTCTGCTATGGCGTACTCTACAGTGCGGACATCATCAGCTGTCTCTGTCTTAGGGATGCGGATGGAGTCGCAGCCTCCTGCGACCGCGCATCTTACATCTTCTCTCCACAGGTCCGTATCGAGTCCGTTGATGCGGACGACTCTCTCGACGCCTCTGAAATCGATCTCCTGCAGAGCATGATAGAGGGAGAACCGGGCTGCGTCCTTCTCTCTCTCAGCTACAGCATCCTCGAGATCAAGCATGATTGAGTCCGGCTTATAGATGTACGGGTCCTTGATGAGACCAGGTTTCTGGCAGTTCAGGAACATCATCGTCCTGCGCAGGCGGTATTTGTTAGGATTTGTCATTTTATAACACCTCCCCAGCCTATTCTGCCTTCATATTCGGCAGAGCGCATAACGGCGCATTCCACTCTGGCCTTGATGGTGCAGTCAAGAGCGCCCTTGTCCACAATACTGACTCTGGCGTTTTCAACGCCGAGGCGGCCGAGCGTCTCCATCGCCACTTCTGCGATCCTCTTTCCGTACTGCCTGATGACAGCACTTTCAAGATCCAGCTCCAGGCCCTTGGCCGATGGCTCGATCGTGACCATGCAGTCGCTGCTTTCGAGTGTGCCTGCAACTGCGGTTTTCTTGATTTCCATTGTTCTTCCTCCCCGGGCACGTTACTTATTCTGAGCTGCGTAGTAATTCATGAGGCATCCCTCAAGTATGATCTCTTTCTCGTCTTCCGTAAGTCCCTTTACCCAGAGGTCTATGTCATTTACCTTGCCGTCCTTAGTGATGACCTTGGCAGGTATCTTCTCTTCTCCGCTGCTTATGGCTGCGCGGATGCCAGGTACGAATACGAAGTCGCCGTCCTTGTAAGGGAATTCAGTGCCCTCGTCAAGTGTGAACGGCAGGATGCCCCAGTTGATGCAGTTGCTGCGGTATCTCTTGGTTGCATACTCGTAGCATATGTTGGCAAAACCGCCGAGCACCTTCTGGCAGGATGCGGCCTGTTCACGCGCCGATCCGTCACCCGGCTTGTTGGCGAATACGCAGGATCCGAATTGTGTGTTCTTCATGAGTTCATCCGCGTCGCCTACTGCTCCGAGTACCTTTGCCAACTTCTCAGGCTTCCCGCCTGCACGGCGTGCTGCCTCGTCTGCTGCAACAGCTTTGGATCTTCCGACGTATTCAGGTACGCGGCGCGAGAGCGCGAACTCTGACAGTCTCAGCGGATTGCTCCTGTATGAGCTGGTTTCACCCGAAGGGATCAGCTCGTCTGTTGTAGTAACAGGGTCTCTGATAACAGCTGCCAGCTCTACAAGCAGGTTGTCTGAGAGCTCGTACATCTTCGGCCAGTCTGTGATGTTAGGTCCGAGTATGAGCTCTGCTTCAGGATCAGCCTTGCCAAAGCCATAGTAGCATCTGTTCTTGTATGCTGTGTTATCGAATGTATACGGGATGTGCTCTGTTTCGTAATCAATATCCGTTGCAGCTGTGATGTATCCTCCGTTCTTTGCAGTAGCTGCGATTGAACGTGAATCCATCAGTGCAACAGCGCTTATCTGTCCTTCGCCCGGCTTTGAGCCTTCACGGTTAGGGAAATTCCTTGTCGTGTGGCGGAGAGACAGTCCGTTGTTGGCAGGTACGTCTCCTGCACCGAAGCACGGTCCGCAGAACGACGGCTTGATGACAGCTCCCGCCTCAAGAAGCGCTTCTGTTTTGCCCGCACGCGTAAGAGCGAGGCTCGTCGGCACGCTTGTCGGATATACGGACAGCGAGAAGTAGCCGTTGCCTGTGCTTCCGCCGGCAAGGATATCTGCCGCTTCTACGATATTATCGAAGATTCCGCCTGAGCATCCGGCGATGACGCCCTGATTTGCAAGAACTCCCTTGCCGCTGACCTTGGAGCGAAGATCGAGATGTGCCTTAGGGAACTTCCTGGCTGCTTCTTCCTCCACTCCCGCGAGGATCTCATCTGCGTTCTCAAGGAACTCATGGATCGTATATGCGTTGGACGGATGGAAAGGAAGTGCGATCATCGACTCGATCTTGTCGAGCTCGATGGTTACGATCGCGTCATAGTAAGCGCCTTCTGCAGGTGCTAGTTCTCTGTAGCACTCAGGGCGCTTGTGGATCTCATAGTATTTCCTGATCTCATCATCTGTAGCCCAGATGGACGAGAGACATGTCGTCTCTGTCGTCATTACATCTATGCCGCTTCTAAAGTCATACGGAAGATGCTCAAGTCCAGGTCCCGCGAACTCGAGGACCTTGTTCTTGACCTTGCCGCCGGCAAATGTCTCTCTGACGAGATCGATGGCTACATCATGAGGGCCGATACCTTTGCGAGGCTTGCCTGTAACATAGCAGAGGACGACCTCAGGAGGGGTTATGTCCCATGTGTTCTTAAGGAGCTGCTTTACCAGCTCAGGACCGCCTTCTCCGACACCCATTGTTCCGAGCGCGCCATAACGCGTATGGCTGTCAGAACCGAGAATCATGTTGCCGCATGCAGCCAGCTCTTCTCTTGCATATGAGTGGATAACACTCTGATTGGCAGGAACATATATGCCGCCGTATTTCTTTGCTGCAGACAGACCGAATACGTGGTCGTCTTCGTTTATGGTGCCGCCGACAGCGCAGAGGCTGTTGTGGCAGTTGGTCATTGCGTAAGGGATCGGGAACTCCTTAAGTCCGCTCGCCCTTGCTGTCTGTATGATGCCTACGTATGTGATGTCATGTGATACGAGAGCATCGAATTTTATATGAAAAATACCGTCATCAGTCTGTTCGCGGTGTGCGTTCAGTATCTGATATGCCATTGTCCCATTGTGTCCGCTGCACTTATCTGCAGACTCAGGTGCATCCACCGGAGCGCCGTCATGCCACAGGACTCCCTTCTGATAATACTTGATCATAATTAAATATCCTTCCCTGATCTCTGTTCAAGAAATAGCTTCTTTTCCCCTGAAAGCGTACGATTTACGCCGTCCATTATCAGTAATTAGATTATATTTAGAGACATCCGATAATTCCACTAAATTTGAAGATTTTCGGCCCTCAAATTCAGTCTTTTTGATGTGCCCGTAAGCGTTGGAATCTCAGCACTGGCGGTATTTATGCAAAAGCAGCGGAAGTACCCGTACTCCCGCTGCTTCTATGTCTGCATATACCGGCTGACAGCTTACTGCTGAGTGAACTCGTTGACCTTGTTGTAGATCTCTGAGGCGCCGATTTCCGCCACACGTCCGCTCGCGTATTCGCTGTCGATCCACTCTTTGACGTATTTGACGACCGGACTGTGTTTGTCTACCTGCTTGTCTCCCTTCAGGCCGTAGCTTGCGTTGAGCCAGTGTGCGACACCTGCTGCACCTGAGTTCTGGTTGATGTTGACAAGAGGCGGTCTGTCAAGGAATTTGCCTGTATCGAATATATTGTAGATCTCTTCATTCTTCAGAAGGCCGTCTGCGTGGATACCCGCTCTGGTAACATTGAAGTTGGCTCCGGCAAACGGTGTCTGGGCCGGAAGTGTATATCCTATCTGGTGCTCATAAAATCTTGCGAGCTCAGTGATGGCTGTCGTATCCATACCGTTGAGTGTTCCCTTGAGCTGTGCGTATTCGAATACCATCGCCTCAGTAGGAATGTTGCCGGTCCTCTCTCCTATTCCGAAGATCGTGCAGTTGACCGCGCCGCAGCCGTAAAGCCATGCAGTTGCTGCATTGACAACAGCCTTATAGAAGTCATTGTGTCCGTGCCATTCAAGCATCTCGCTCGGTACGCCTGCATACTGCTTGAGACCGTAGATTATACCTGCAACCGACCTAGGCATTGCAACGCCCGGATACGGAACACCGAATCCCATCGTATCGCAGAGCCTTATCTTGGCAGGCATTCCCGCCTCATCGGCCATTTCCTGCACCGCCCTTACGAAAGGTACTACGAATCCGTAGAAGTCCGCTCTGGTAATATCCTCGAGATGACATCTCGGCATGATCCCGGCTTCAAAAGCATCATATACTACAGACAGATAGTGTTCCATTGCCTGCTTTCTTGTCATTCCGAGCTTGTAGAAGATGTGATAGTCAGAACAGCTTGTCAGGATGCCAGTCTCCTTGACACCCATCTCCTTGACTATTTTGAAGTCTTCCTTCTTCGCACGGATCCATGTCGTGATCTGCGGGAACTCAAGCCCGAGATCCTGACAGGCATGGATAGCTTCCTTGTCCCTGTCACTGTATGTGAAGAATTCTGTCTGTCTTATTATCCCCTTAGGTCCCGACAGCCTGGATATGAGCTTGAATATATCCACGATCTGCTTTGTTGTATACGGTTCTCTCGACTGCTGTCCGTCGCGGAACGTCGAGTCCGTGATCAGGATCTCCTCAGGCATGTCATAAGGGCTTGTTCTGAAGTTGAAACCGACCTTAGGCACCTCAACATATTCGAAGAACTCTCTGAACAGGTTAGGCTTATCCACATCCTGCACTTCATAATTGACCCCTTCCATCTCAAGAAGGTTGGTCTTTCTGCTGAGGCTGGTCTTTCTTACCTTCTTTCCCTCGAGCTCATCAAAATTGGTAATTCCGTCATTATCTGTTATGTGGTCTTTATTGATCATTCTGCCATCCTCTGTGCCCGGCTCTCTCCTTACATTCCGGTGCAGCATTATAAAGTGTATACATGTATTCTAATGCCGCGCATAGGATCAAGTCAACCTCACAAGGCAAAATAGCCCCATATTTTCAGCAGTTCGAGGCGTTCTGCAGCAACAGAAAAAGCCGCAGGGATAACTCCTCCGGCTTTCGTCTCATTTTCCGGCGTCCTCACTGGTCATTCAGATCAGTCAAAATCGCCTATTTTGTATACAATTTTGCAATTTCCTGCTTTTTACTACAGATACCACTCGGAATTGCTTCTTCTGATGCAGATACTCTCGAGCAGTTCCTGCGCTGCAGCAGCGGCCCTCGGTGACAGCCTGCTTATCCTGTGTATCGGCAGCCGTCCGGCGACCTCGAGAGGTACAGGTCTGATCCTGAGTTCCTCGATCTCGGTCCCCGCCAGCCTTCTGATCTTGGCAGCGGCAGCCGCCCCGAACTCCGTCAGCGAAGCAACATCACCATAATGCTCACTCATTTCGCGTCCGATGCCGCCCTTCTTGTATCTGACAGCAAACGCACCTGCGCCGAGCACTTTGAACCCCTGACCCTCAGTGAAGTGCTGCAGCTCATACAGCGCATTACCGAACGTTCTCGATCCGAACGACACTGCTGTAACAGCCGCAGCCCCGTTAGGTCTGAATTTTCTGAGAGCGCTAATGGCAGGAAGCGGAACTTTGCCCACATAAACAGGCATACCAATAACAGCTACAGTCTCTTCGTCAAGGTCCACCGTCTCCGGACCCATCCTCATCAGCTCATACGACTCCACCCTGATGTCATCCGGGCAGCAGTCCTTCAACAGATCCGCGAGCTGCGCTGTAAGCCGGTCAGTCATTCTTGCCGTCCCGCCTATCGGGCTGAAATGTATTCCGACAATTCTTCTGATCATGGTTCCTGCTTATACGTCACGAAAAAATGGCATAAATTGCAGACGGGGATATAACTCCCCGTCCAAAAAGAATTGTAGCACCATATACCGGACCGTTTTCGTAGATATTGTGAAGAAATTATGTAAATCAGCTATG
Source organism: Anaerovoracaceae bacterium (assembly GCA_045540775.1). Classification (GTDB taxonomy): domain Bacteria; phylum Bacillota; class Clostridia; order Peptostreptococcales; family Anaerovoracaceae; genus Crickella. Next base: position 16,879 of record JAZQHU010000004.1, read on the forward strand.
GTAATACCATCCGAATTGAAGTACAATCGGATACATAAAGCCAAAGAGGGGCAACGGGACTATTGAAATCAGGAGGTGTCATATAATGGAAAATAATAATCAGAAGAAAAGAATGCTGTCCGGCATACAGCCAAGCGGAGACCTGCATCTCGGGAACTATCTCGGAGCTATTTCCAACTGGGCAGCCAGAGCAGACGAGTTTGACAATTATTATTTCATGGCTGACCTCCACACCATCACGGTAAGACAGGAGCCTGCAGATCTTCGCCGCCGTTCACTCAACCAGCTGGCACAGTACATTGCCTGCGGTCTTGATCCGGAGAAGAACGTTCTGTTCATGCAGTCGCACGTTCCTGCACACTCCCAGCTTGCATGGGTCCTCAACTGCTACACAATGTTCGGCGAGCTTTCCCGCATGACCCAGTTCAAGGACAAGTCAGCAAAGCACAAGGACAACATCAACGCAGGTCTGTTCACATATCCTGTTCTGATGGCCGCAGACATCCTGCTGTATCAGGCAGACTACGTACCTGTAGGCGAGGACCAGAAGCAGCACGTTGAGATCTGCCGTGACATAGCAACAAGATTCAACGGCATCTACGGCGATGTATTCAAGATCCCTGAACCATATATCCCTAAGGCAGGCGCAAGGATCTACGGACTTACCACTCCGACAGACAAGATGTCCAAGTCCATCCCTGACGGATGCATCTTCCTGATGGATACACCGGATGTCATCAACCGCAAGTTCAAGAGAGCTGTCACAGACAGCGACACTGAGAACTGCATCCGCTACGACAAGGAGAACAAGCCGGGCGTTGCCAACCTCATGAACATCTACTCCACTCTTACAGGTCAGTCCCTCGAGCAGATCGAGGCTGAGTTCGAGGGCAAGGGCTACGGCGCATTCAAGCCGGCAGTAGCAGAGGTCGTCATCGACACCCTCACTCCGATCAGAGAAGAGGCAGAGCGCCTCATGAAGGACAAGGCTTATCTGAACTCCGTCTGCAAGGACGGCGCGGAGAGAGCTTCCTACGTAGCCAACAGGACACTGAACAAGGTCTACAAGAAGGTCGGCTTCCTCATGCCTGAGAGATAGGATCACGAGAGGCTTCGCCTCACGCATTTCAGACAGAATAGCAAAACGCCGGAGCATCAGCTCCGGCGCTGTTTATTGTCATCTAACGGCTCGTACGCAGCTGCTCTGTCTGCGCGCTTTTGCGCTTGCCAGTCGCAGGCGTTCTGCGTAAATGACTTTCCATGACTCTGACTTCGTCTTCGACTCGTCAGTCGTCAGGACAAGTCATCTAGGTGTCATCTTACTGAGGATTTCCTTCCTGATCTTGAAGGTGTAGAAGATCGACATTCCGACGCCCGCGATCTCCGCTGTAGGGAATGCCCACCATACCATGTTGACTCCGCCAATCTTAGCGTAGATGTATGAGCACGGGATGATGATGAGCAACTGCCTTACAAGAGAGATGTTCATGCTGTACACGCTCTTGCCGAGGGCCTGGAAGGCCGCTCCTCTCATGATCGCATACCCTGCGAACGGGAAGTTCAGCGACATGATGTGAAGTGCAACTACTCCCATCTGTACCATCTCAGGCGGAGCGCTGAAGAGCGACATCAGCTGCTCAGGGAAGAGCCAGAATATGAGCGTTCCGACCGACATGACTCCGACGCCGTATCTTACGCCGAGGCTCATGGTCTGCTCGAGGCGGTCCTTCCTGTCTGCACCATAGTTGTATGCTATGATAGGCACCGACCCGCTGTTCAGTCCGAATATAGGCATGAACACGAAGCTCTGCAGCTTGAAGTACACGCCGAACGTAGTAACCGCAAGATCTGAGAATCCGGCAAGTATCTTGTTGATGCTGAAGTTCATCAGAGCACCGACCGCCTGAAGTACTATTGACGGGATACCGATCCTGTAAATATCCTTCATCGTCTGCCAGTGCGGTCTGATCTTGTGGATCGACAGAGCTACCTCTTTGTTGAAATGTCTGTTGAACAGGTGACCGAGCACACAGCCGAGCAGCTGCCCGAATACCGTAGCAAGAGCAGCGCCCTTTGCACCCATCCTCGGCAAGCCGAACAGTCCGAAGATCAGGATAGGATCTACGACCGTGTTGAACAGGGTTCCTGACAGCTGCATGTAGAAGATATACTTGGTTTTGCCTGTACCCTGCAGCAGCCTTTCGAACATCGACTGGATCATCGGCGCGAACGACAGCCACTGGGTGATCCTGAGGTATATCGTTCCGTCCGCTATGATCTGGGCATTCGTATTATCCGATGTCATGAGGCCCATGATCTGAGGTGCAAAACATCCGACAATGAAGAATATGGTGTAGTTGATCGCAACGAGGATGAATCCGTTGTGAGCTACCTTATCCGCTTTGTCGTAATCCTTCGCTCCGAGGTATCTCGAGAGCAGAGCACTCATACCTACGGCAGTTCCTATACCGAACGCCGCGTTGAGGTTCTGGAACGGGAAGCAGTATGAGACCGCAGTCAGCGCGTCCGTGCTGTACATGCCGAGGAATATTGAATCCACGATATTGTACAGCGCCATTACGAACATCGACACCATCAGCGGTGCAGACATCTTAAGAAGGAGCTGATGTACAGGCTCAGTCCCGAGCCTGTCAGAATCCCTCTTCTTCATAGCCTTTTCTTCAGCCTCCGCTGCCTCTGTTTTCTTTTCCTTTAACTCTCTGTTTTCTTCCAAAATTATATAGCCTCTTAGCTTCTCAGTTCTTCTCCGCGGCTCTTTGCTGCTGATCTCTGGATCGCCTTTACTATCTCTACGATCGGTATGATCAGGAAAGCGAGTCCCATTGCGACTGCGTACTCTTTCCAGCTGATAGTTGCGAACTCGAAGAGTCTTGCAAGTGCCGGTACCTCTATGACTACGGTAGTAAGGAGCAGTGCTGCAATGCCGGAGCCCCACAGCCATTTATTCTGTCTCGAAAGTGTGAATATTGACTGTCTTCTCGATCTCATGTTGAATGAGTGGAATATCTCGCACATTGACATAGTCAGGAATGCCATTGTGATTCCGTCATTGCTTGCTACAATATGCCACTGACCTGTCTCCATGAATTCTCCGATGAAATATGCTGCCAGTGTGAGCATTGTGGTAACAGCTCCCTGATAGATGATATCCTTGTCCATTCCGCCTGCGAAGACGCCTTCTCTGGCGCTTCTAGGCTTCTGCTTCATTGAATCTCCCTCAGCGTCTTCAAGACCAAGTGCCAGCGCCGGCAGTGAATCGGTTATAAGGTTGATCCACAGCAGGTGTGCAGGCTTGAGGATAGTGAAGTTCAGCATGGTTGCGATGAGAATCGACATGACCTCACTGGCGTTGGTTGCCAGCAGGGACTGGGTAGCCTTTCTGGTATTTGCGTAAATCCTG
>JAZQHU010000005.1:0-8428 GCA_045540775.1 Anaerovoracaceae bacterium
GATTATTTGAAGCAAACCGCTCATACTGGTCACAGAGGTCTGTGACTTATTCTGATGTAAATAAGGAAGAATTATCCGGTGAGAGCCGGCATAAGTGGGCATCTGTTTTACACGAAGCAATCCTGTCTCATTTTCCGGGCAGAACTGCCGGGGATATCAGTGTACTGGATATAGGAACCGGCCCGGGATTCTTCGCTATTCTGCTAGCGGAAAGGGGTTATAAGGTCACCGCTGTTGATCTGACTCCGGAAATGCTTGCGGAAGCTGCAGGAAATGCAGGAGATCTGGCAGAAAAGATCGATTTCAGAGAGATGAGCGCAGAGGACCTTGAGTTTCCGGACAGCTCTTTTGATGTTGTTGTATCCCGAAATCTTACCTGGAACCTCCCTCATCCCGAAACCGCATATTCAGAATGGTGCAGAGTGCTTCATGCCGGAGGTCTGCTCCTGAATTTTGATTCGAACTGGTACAATTACCTGTTTGACGACGCCGCAAAAGAAAAGTTCGAAACGGACCGTCTCAGAAGCGCTGAGCTTGGTCTGGGTGACCAGAATATAGGTGAGAACTTTGATGTCATGGAAGATATAGCGCGAAGCCTGCCTCTGTCAGCTCTGACAAGACCTGTCTGGGATGAGGCTATACTCACTCAGCTTGGCATGGACGTCAGAGTCAACAGAGGTATATGGAAAAAGGTCTGGACCCTGCAGGAGCAGACCAATTTCTCCTCAACTCCGATGTTCATGATAACCGCTTTCAAATAGTTTTTGACGACAATTCCGGTCATTGTTCCGACGCTTGAAAGGATCTGAATTCCTTTGCATGCATCGTTCCGTCATCCGGCCGTTTTTTGCTAGTCTCTGAACCGCTTGATTTCACTGCATTTCAGCGATTTCAAGATTCAACCGGGCGCACCATGATGACTTGTCCTGACGACTGACGAGCGCAATGCGCGAAGTCAGAGTCATGGAAAGTCATATACGCAGTACGCCCGCGACTGGCAAGCACGAAGTGCGAAGACAGAGCGGCTGCGTACGAGCCGTTAAACTAATCGCTGAAACCCTTGCAATTAACCAAACGTCTCAGAAGCCTTGAAAACACTGACGACAATTATGTAAGACCGTACACGGTCTGTATGGGTTTTCGATCCACGCCTCCAAAGCCAGGGACAAAAACACATTCCCAACAAATAAAGAGACAGCCATTTTAGCTGTCTCAGTATATAGGTGGCATTTTTACAGGTGATTCACGAACAAAACTCTCGAGATATTATTTCAAAAGTTCTGACAGTGTCTTCATAATGGCATCGATATCATAAGGCTTTGCCAGATGCCCGTTCATTCCTGCCTCAAGCGCGATTTTCCGGTCCTCCTCAAAGGCATTGGCTGTCACGGCAATGATTGGAATTTCTGCTTTCTCCCGATCTTCCATTGCACGGATCCGCTTTGCTGCTTCATATCCATCCATTATCGGCATCTGAATGTCCATAAGGATCACGTTGTAGGTTCCGGCAGAAGCCATCTCCATTTTTTCGACGGCTTCCGCTCCGTTTGACGCGATATCGATTTCAAAACCGGCGCTCTTCAGGATTTCCACCGCGATCATCTGGTTCATTTCATTGTCTTCCACAAGAAGGATCTTTTTCCCTGTGAAGTCCAAAGCAGCGGGTGCTTCGTCTGCGGTCGGTTTTTCAGCAAGGAACGGCTTGGCCAGTACGCTTCTCAGTTCCGACATAAAGATCGGTTTTGAACAGAATGCGGTCACGCCGGCCTGTCTGGCCTCAGCCTCAATATCCGACCAGTCATATGCTGTCAGTATGATGATCGGTGCATCATCGCCGACTATTTTCCTGATCCGGCGTACAGTCTCGATACCGTTCAGATCAGGCATCATCCAGTCGATGATGTAGACTTTGAATTCATCTGCCTGATCCTTAGCCTCTTTGGCCCGGATCACAGCTTCCTTTCCGTAGTTGGTCCAGTCCGGTCTCATGCCTATATCACGGAGCATTGCGCTGACAGACAGGCAGGAGTGGGTATCGTCATCTGCAACCAGAGCTCGAAGGCCCTGCAGTTCAGGGATCTTTTCGGATATGACTCTGCTTTCGCCGATCCTGCACGGGATCCGCACAATAAACTCCGATCCTTTTCCTTCTTCACTCTTGACGGAAATGGAGCCTCCCATCATATCCACGATATTCTTGGTGATTGCCATTCCAAGTCCGGTGCCCTGCATGCCGCTGACCGTGCTGGTCCTTTCTCTCGTGAAGGCTTCGAAGATCGTCTTCTGGAATTCCTTGCTCATTCCGATGCCGTTATCTTTGATGCGGAATACGAAGTTTGCGGTGTCAGCTTGGGAAGAAGGTTCCTCGATCACCCGAAAACCGATCGTCCCTCCGGCAGGCGTAAACTTGATGGCATTCGAAAGTATGTTGAGCAGCACCTGATTCAGGCGAAGCTTATCTGTAATGATATCCTCATGTTTGACATCCTGTGTATCGATGAGAAGTTCCTGCTGCTTTGCCGTAATATTTGCCTGAATGATGGTCCTTAGGTCATGGATGACATCAGGCAGATGGACATCTGACTCTTCGATTGTGACCTTTCCGCTTTCTATTCGGCTCATATCCAGAACATCATTGATAAGCGAGAGCAGATGCTGACTGGATACGGTGATCTTCTGCAGATAATCTTTCACCTGCTCCGGATTATCTATGTGGGAAGCGGCCAGAGCCGTGAATCCGACTATGGCGTTCATCGGAGTCCGGATATCGTGGGACATGTTATTAAGGAATGTAGTCTTGGCATAGTTCGCGTGCTCCGCTGCAATCAAAGCATCAGAGAGCGCCTTCTGTTTTTCCTGCTCTGTCCTGACTATCTCCGTCACATCGCTGTGATACCCGCTCAGATGGTGTGTGTGTTCATCGAGATCCCTTGAAGTCCCGCCGCAGCGCACATAAATCATTCCCAGCTCCGGGTGTTCCCACAGATATGTATTTTCTGACAGTTTTCCCTCCAGCATCTCAGAAACGCTCTTCTGTACAGACGGGAGCGCATCCTTATCGATACGGGAGTACCAGAAATCATATATTTCTTCCTCTGTCAGATCCTGTCCGGTGATCCCCAGAAGCTCGATCATCTTGGCGTTTCCTCTCATGCGCGGCGCTTTGCCGTCCTCCAGGATTATATGCCAGACGCCAAATCCGGCGGAAGCAATGATCTCATTATTCTCAAGAAGAGCCTGCCTGCTCTCCTCCAGTTTCCTGTTATTCTCCTCCAGTTCAGCACGGGCTGTTTCCTTATCCTTTATCTGCATCTGGGAACGCTTGTTGTCACGAATCAGAAGAGAAATAATAACTGCAGCAACTGCCAGGATCCCAAGAATAAATGCACCGATATGCTGCCTGATCATGTCGAAGAAGCTGTATGAATACAGTCCATCGGCATAGCGGTAAGCCTGGTTCTGTCCATAATCTATGCCAAGCACATTGATTCCCCGGTTCAGAAGCTTCAGAAGCCCTTCACTTCCCATCGCCACGCCATAGCAGCGGTCATCGCTCTGGCTGAGCTGCAGAAGAGAAAGACTTTCGTAGCGTGTGTTCTTAAGGATGTCATTGGCCCGGAGTCCATTTAATGTAGTCGCATCTTCCTTTCCGGAAATGACTGCCTCAAGACAGTCATCAACTGAAGGATAAAATGTGATCTCAGCGTCAGGGAAATGGGTACGGACATAGTAATACTGCATCCGGTTGTTCTCATTGACGGCAAAATGCGATATATCGTCTGCTTTGAATTCTCCACGGAACACGATCTCTGTCGCTGCAGAGACTACCGGATTAGTCTGATATATCCCGCTCTCCTCCGAATAGTACAGACCGCCGCCAACCGGGAAGCCTGTGTCTATCTTTCCTGAAACAAGATCTGCTATCATATCATCATAATTTTCATAGCCATGGTAGCTTATGGATAGTGTATCAATGTTCAGGCTCTTCAGCAGCTGCTCTGTGACATCCGTCACAATGCCTGTAGCCTGTCCGTTTTCGTCTGTATCGCTGTAAGGCAGATAATTCTCAAGATATCCGACCCTGAGTTCGCTGTGAGACTGCAGCCATTCTGTCTCCGCAGTGGAATGCGCACGGCTTGCAAGGCTCCCGGAATAGTATTTCGTACTGAGAGAATTAAGATAATTCGGCTCCTCTGTTGCCAGAAGGGTCTGCGCCGTGTTCAGCTGCTCAAGGAGATCAGGACGCTGTTTATTGACTGTAAGATAATAGTCGGAAGTTCCGAAAGAATAGAGGATCACAGCATTTTCCGCACTGAATCCGCTGTCACCCTCACCCGCGAAAACATCCAGTTCTCCTGCATTAAACGCAGCAAACAGGCTGTCATAGTCAGGAAAAGTTATGACCTCAGCTTTCACGTCATGTGAATCCAGAAACTCATTCAAGGTATCCACTATAGCGCTTTCCATAACGCCGATCTTTTTTCCTGTGAGCGTCACTGGATCCGCATTGATCTCAGTGTCCTGCTCATGCTTTACCAGGTTATAGGACTCATGCCCCATAGCCTCATCCGGATATCCGATCAGACTGACCCTGTCTTCCTTAAACGCAAGGCCTGCCAGAAGGTCGATCTCGCCATCCAGCAGCATCTGGTACAAATCAGAAAAGGAGCCGTATACATATTCGTATTTCCAGCCGGTATATTCTGCCAGCTTCCGGTAATACTCGTAAGCATAGCCTGCTTTTACAGCACCTTCCTCTGCACCCTCCTGGAACAATTCATTTTCATAATAGCCTACCCGGACCGGCTTCTTATCATCTGCCCGGGCAATAGCAGGATCGAAAATGCAGATAAGCAGACAAGCTGCTATGAGCATGCAAAGCAATGTATATTTTTTGATAGGTTTTTTTCTCATATCCACCCCGTTTTTGTCGTTATGCCATGATTAGTGTTTTATAATATTTTGCATTATGATCCGTTATTAGTCAATCTGTGCAACAAGCGTACAAACAACTACTCTAGGTAAAATAATTGATGTGCCTGAAAAATTACAGTCACACCATTTCTATAAATTTCTGACGACATTTTCGGTCATCAATCCGACAGCTGAAAGGATTTGAATTCCTTTGCATGCATCGTTCCGTCATCTGGCCGTTTTTTGCAATTCTCTGAAGTGCTTGATTTTACTGCATTTCAGGGATTTTATGGTTCAACCGGGCGCACCACGTTAAAAGCCAGGACACTTTTGTGCCCTGGCCTTTTTAAGTACTGTACTGATCGCTCTCAGTTCTACAGGCTCTTCGCCCACGCACGGATCTCGGCAAGCTTTTCTTCTGACTTGCACTCTTCTCCGGCAAGTGCGCATACTCCGGCATCTTCAATGCCCATGTACGCGAGCATGTTTTTGTAGGATACGGCTGCTCCCTCGCCTGTTCCAGGTGAGCCCGAGCTGATGAGCATCGCTGCCTTTGTTGCCTTTGCCGGCTTTCCGATGCAGTATACTCTCTGGATAGCTGCTGCCAGCTGAGCTGTCATATCGAAATAGTAGACAGGAGTTGCGAATACGAGCATGTCGCTGTCCATATATGCAGGGATGACCTTATCCATGTCATCCTTCTGTACGCATTTGCCTTCTCCCTTTGTGTGGCAGTACTCACAGCCGAGGCATCCGTTGATCTTCATCTTGCCTACCTGAAGGATCTCTACCTCATGACCTGCTTCCCTTGCGCCTTCCGCAAAGGCTTCTGCCATGGCTGCCGTGTTCTCTTTTCTTGGGCTTCCGTTAAGAATTGTGATTTTCATCCCTTTTATCTCCTTATATCTACGTATCTACGCTCTGTTGAACTTTTCCTTTGGCTGTTTGCAGCGAGGGCACTTCCAGTCATCCGGAAGGTCTTCGAAAGCGACTCCGTCATTCTCCGCCGGGTCATAAACATAGCCGCAGATGGAGCAGACCCACTTGCCTGTTCCCTGTGCATTGCTGAAATCCACCTCTGCAAAAACCGTCGGAACCGGGTTATCCAGATCCATTACACGTTTAGCTTCGAGGTTTTCATAGCCCTGAGGTGTGTGGGTTCCGCAGTAGACTGTCGGATTGTTTCTGATAAACTCACGTACACGGTCCTGTGTCTCACGTGTAGCGGTCAGGTCATCATATACCACAGAGAGCTTGTCCTCATACAGCGCCTCATCCACATAAGAGATATCTCCATGGAACATATAGTAGAGACCGTCATTCTCTACTATGATTATGCTGTTGCCATTTGTGTGACCCTTTGCCTTTATCATGTATATCCCGTCTGCCATCTTCTGACTTTCAGGGAAATTATGATATGCTCCGTCAGTAAATGTCACAGGCACAAGGTTGTCGACGCCCTGCAGCTCCTCTGCCGACAGTTCATCCTTGTTGACATATATCTTTGCGTTAGGGAAAGATCTTATTTCTCCGGAATGATCCGCATGCTTATGCGTAAGAAGGATCTTGCTTACCTGTTCCGGCTTATAGCCAAGAGCTTCAAAGGCTTCCATGTAGCTGCAGATATCATATCCCGTAAAGCCGGCGCTGGTTTCATCAGGCACTTCCTCAGGGGTGCCTGCAGGGAATCCTGTATCTACCAGTATGACTTCGTCACCAGTGTCTATCAGGTAATTCTGCATGCTGCCGCGATATCTGACTTCGTGATCAAACTTCTCTGGTCCTTCTTCACCGCCGAACGCGAAAGGCTGAGTGTAAAATCCGTCTCTTCTGAACTTTACTGCTTTGATTATCATTATATTGTCCTCCATTTATTATCTGCGGCCTTCAGGCTTTACCCAGAAATGCCACTTAGGAGCCTTTGGCATAGGCTCTCCTTTGATACATGCCTTTATAACACGTCTGTGAGTAAACAGGCAGCAGCATGTAAGTAAGCATAAACAGCAAGCAGCGATTTTACCTTTCATAATTGTTCTCCCCTTCTCAATTCATAGTGATCATTAACTTATCCAGCAGCGATTTCAGCTGCGTGAGCTCTGCGTCTGACATGTTCAGACATCCTGCCACCTCACACGGGACATTCAGAGCCTTTTCTTTGAGTGCATCCCCTTCTTCAGTTAATGATATCAGAAGCTTACGCTCATTGTCATCCGGTCTGACCCGGTTTATATACCCCTGTTTCTCCAGTCTCTTGAGCAGCGGCGCAAGAGTACCGGAGTCAAGCCTTACTATCCTGCCGAGTTCGCCCTCGGTCATGTCACCATGCTCCCAGAGAACCATCATCACTATGTATTGTGTATAGGTGAGATTAAGCGCCTCGAGCGGCTTTCTGTATTGCCTGACTATTTCTTTTGCGCATGCATACAGCGGGAAGCAGATCTGGTTCCCGATCCGGATGCATTCGTACTTATCCGGCACCTGTGCATCTTTCATATCATCTGATCCCTTATGATTAGCCGAGCTGCTCGATCAGGTAGTTTTCCATACCGATCTCTTCCATAAGTGAAAGGTGCTGCCTGACCCAGTTGAAATGATCCTGCTCATCTACAATGAATCCCTGGATCATATTCTTGGTAACATAATCATCCTCGAACAGGCTCAGAGCCTGGCTCATCATAGGAAGAGCTTCTGCTGAATCCTTGCAGTCATACTCCAGCATCTCTTTCACATCGGTGAATACCGGATACTCTGAGATCTCCACTTTAGGTGTCACACCAAGCTCGATAAGGCGTGCATTTACCTTCTTGGCCTCTTCCCACTCTTCGTCGGACTCAGCCATGATCTTATCTCCGAGCTTTCCGAATCCGCGCTGCTTGAGCAGCTGCGCCTGTATAGAGTGCTGCTGTGAATTACCAAACCATCCCTTTGCGAGTTCCTGAAGAAATTCTATCTTTGTCATAATTAAAAGCCCTCCTTGTCTATAGCAGTTAATTGGTTGTGCGCCTTTTGATTGTGCGCAATCAATTATTATTTTCCATATACACGAAGGACGTTCAATTCACAATCAGCTTGATTTTTCCCATAATGAGAGATTTAAGCAATATTCTCTCATTGTTCAGCCAGGTATTCCCGCAGCGGCTCGGGCAAAGCTTTTTCGAATACTTCCGCGAGTTCATCTGCGGTCAGGTCAAAACGGCCCATCACCCAGTCACAGATCAGAGCTACGTTACCATGGCAATAGTGGTGGATGTATATTCTGGTTTCCTCATCAAGACTGTCTGTTCCGGCTGCCCGCATAATATAATCTCTGAGGAAGCTGTCATTAGCCTCCACCATATATTGCATGAAGGCGTCAAGCCCGGTGGTATGAAGGAAAAGATTTGCAAGATATGCTTTTTCTTTTTCAAAATACCTTGCAGCACTTATCAGTATGCTTTTCCATGGGCGTCCGTCTACATCTGTTTTACCCATTATCTCTGATATATTGCATGAGTAAGTCGGATCGTAGCCATGT
>JAZQHU010000006.1:0-20459 GCA_045540775.1 Anaerovoracaceae bacterium
CAGCTGCTGTGATCTCAGGGTGAACAGCGAGAGTCTCGTCAAGCTGTCTCATTACAGCGTTGTGCTTGTTGTATACCTTGATGGATTCAGCGCGTGCAGCAGGATCGTACTTGCCGCCGAGAGACTCGAGATCTCTTATTACTCTCTCATAGCCTGCCTTAGTGAAAGCGATGCCGTAGTCAGGCTTTCTGTTCTGCGGATATGTCATCGGGATGAACTTGATATCATCTACTGCATACTTCCAGTTCTCGCCGAGAGTCTTGAGAGTATCGCAGAGCGAAGGGATCACGATAGCGCTTGCACCCTTGTATGCTCCCTTGATTCCGAGCTCGAGGATCGACTGAACGATCGAGCAGAGGAATGCAGGGAAATACTCCTTGGATCTGTTGAGCTCCATGTCTGCTCCCCATGCTCCCATAGGAACGAATCCCATGGAGTGGATCAGCTCTTCCGGTGTGTATACAGGAGCTGTGAGGACGATCTTCTTTCCCTCAGCCATGTATTTATCCATCTGTGCACGAGGCGAAACTGCGGCCTCGTGGAATTTCTTCATTACATCCTGAACCATGATTACGCCTCCTTAGCTTCCTTGTTGCTTTCCATGATCTCGCAGAGACCCTGGACTCTTGTGTCATACTGAGCCTCGGAGAAGTTCCTTGGATCAGCCTGGTCACCGTCAAAGCTTGTTACAGGGATATTGCACTCTTTGCCTATCTGACGGCTCATCTCAGCCATGAAGCCTGACCAGAGCTTGCAGGATCTGTTGGTGTGTACGAGGAGTCCCTCTACATTGTTGTCCTTGCAGAGCTTGACTCTCTTGTCTCTCGACTTCTCGAGGTTGATAGCGTTAGGAACACTGCAGTAAGCCCTGATCATCTCATCGAATGAGTTGTAGTCAAAACCGAATGCGTCAGCATAGATAGTCGTTACCATATTGATGCCGCGGTCCTTGAGTCCTCTCGATGTGACTCTGAGGTAAGGCCAGCATGCGATGCCCTCGAACATTACTCTGTGCTTTTCCTCTACGCGGAAAGTGCTCTCACCCTTCTCGTGATTCTCTTTGTACTCCTTGAGAAGTGTTTCCATTGCTTCTCCGGCTTCTTCCTTGCCTCTTGCAGTGACCATTACAGCCATGTGGTTCAGAAGGTCAAATCCGTTGAACGGAGACGGTGTGTATTTAGCCTGTGCTGTTGCTTCGAGCCATGCACGGCTTGAACGGCAGCTGAATCCGGTAACTTCCTTGAATCTGTCGTCATCCCACTTGAGACCGAACAGGTCCTCAAGCTGATGAACTGCATCCCAGAACTGTCCTGTTACATAAGCGACCTCTGCATCGGATACCTCATAGTCAGGGTTGAACGGGATATCCAGCATGATCATAGGGATATTCAGTTCCTGAGAGAGATTCTCATACCACTTGATCATGCAGTTGCAGATGTTGTTGCAGCAGAGCAGTACATCCGGCATAGCAACGTCCTGCTCAGGACATTCCTTCAGCTTTGCATATGCAAGGCTGATCCTTGCGTAAGCGCAGATATCGTTTGAATATCCGTCTGCCTCAGCGACTTCGCACATTCTCTCGCCTGCTCCTCTTGCTGCGATTCCTGCAGCCTGGTTTTCAGGATAAGCTGTTGCCAGTCCCAGAGTCTCAGGGATCTCAACCGGGAAATTACTGGAGACCCATGCTACAGGCTTGCCCTGCTTCTTGGCCTCAATAGCTGTTGCAAAAGCATCTGATGCGATCTTGCCAAGCTTGTACTTTGCTGAATTAGGATCCAGCGGCTTGCGAGGCTTCTTGACTTCTTCAGGCTTTTTGACTTCTTCTGCCATTTCATCCTCCTTAGTAAATTACGGGTAACTTTTTGGACGCAAAAAGAGCCCAAAATATTTAAATTCTGAGCTCCGTGCGGTAAAATCCTTATTGGGTACACGGTTCTGCCACACAGAGCCCTGTATTTGAAGCCGTCTTCTGTTGCCGCAGAAGGCGGTTTCTCACTTTGTTATATGACCGCTGGACCTGTTGCCGCAGACCCCGCGGTATTCTGTTATTTACTTGTTCTTAATCAGCTGACGGTATCCGTACAGTGCAGCTCCTATAGCTCCGAAGTACTGCGCCATAGGGTCAGTTTCTATTTCTGTCTCGAGGCTCCTCGCCAGAGCCTTCCTTACAGCATTGTTCTTAGCGACGCCACCGGACATGCACACCTGAGGTACGACTCCAGCTCTTCTGGCAAGTGCACTCACCCTGGAAGCTACGCTCTCGCATATTCCTGCTACAAGGTCCGGTCTTGAAACCCCGTTGGCAAGCTGGCTTATGACCTCAGATTCAGCGAATACAGTGCATGTGCTTGAGATAGATGCCGGGTTCTCAGACAGTGCCGCGCATTCGTCCAGATCATCTATATCCATTCTCAGGATATTCGCCATTACATCCAGAAACCTTCCTGTACCTGCAGCGCATTTATCGTTCATGACAAAATTGGACATTCTGCCGCTCTCACTCAGCGAGATGATCTTGGCATCCTGTCCTCCTATGTCTATAAGTGTCCTCATCTCCGGAAAAATGAATCTGCCGCCGAGCGCATGACAGGTCAGCTCGCTGACCTCACCGTCTGCTCCTTCATACTTATTGCGTCCGTATCCTGTGACGATAGTGCGGTCCACCTGATCAGGCGTATATGATGTCTTCTCCCACAGCTCCTCCAGAGCCTCTTCAGGTCCCTCTGTTCCGAGCCCGCCGATCCTGAGACTGTATGCCAGGATATCGCTGCCGTCTTTCATAAGAACACACTTTGAAGTTGTCGATCCGATATCTATTCCTAGAGTTATCATTTTCTGTTCTCCAGCCGCCTTCAGGCGACTATTTGTTAAGAATTTATCTATTTAAGATTTTCGCATTTTGTTAATTCACTGTCAATCTCGCCCGCCAATCCTGTAAAGAAACTTCTTGGTGAATAAAATTTATTTATTCCAAATCGTGCTGACTGTGCTTTACTTTGCATTTCGTTACGTATACAATCACTGCGTATGCAAAAGTGCGGATGATAATTCTTCGATAATTATCATCCGCAGTAATTGACCACAAAGCGAGGTTTCTATGGATATCAGCAAACTTGACCTTTTCTTCGCGGCAGCCAACAGCGAGAGCTTCACTCAGGCCGCAGAAAAGTGCAACGTCGCGCAGACGACAATGAGTAAATACATAGCGCAGCTGGAAGAAGAGCTGGGAGTAAAACTCTTCTACAGAACGACCCGTGAGTGCAGCCTTACAGAGGCCGGACACACATTCTACAACGGGGCCAAGGAACTTAAGAAAGACTATGACGACCTGACAAGACAGCTGATGCAGGTCGCAGAAGATGAACTTAAGATAGGCGTTTACGGAGAGTTCTTCGATCTTTCGATCCTGAGCATGTTCAGCAAGAGCCATCCTGAGATCGAGCTCAAGGTCTCGTTCGGCAGCCGCACGGACCTCTACGACCAGCTCAAGCGCCGCAAGATACATGCGGTCCTCATACCAAACATCCTCGTCTCAGAGGCGCTCCGCGACCACTCGATGAGATACGTCAACGTACTCTCCGGAGATACATATATTTACTGCTCTGAGGACGCCATGAGGCAGTACGGGAGCATTGAGGAAGTCATCCGGAATCTCCCTATGATAACCAAGTCAAGGGAGCCGCGGTACCACGACTACTGCAGGAACATACTGAATCAGACCTTCGGCGTCTCATTTGACGGTGTGACAGTAGTTGAGTCCATCGCCAAACAGCACCTGTTGACCGAGCTGTCGCAGGGTTTTGCCATCATGCTCGAGCAGGAAGCCGAGGATGCAGAAGGCCTGTACGGCTATTCGCTGCAGGGTGTATTCAATGAGACGCTGCAGCTGTACTACACAATAAAACACGTTCCTCAGAGTCTGAGGACATTCATCACATATATAAATCAGGTTACTTTCCACGCATGAACAATAAACAGACATCTCAGACGCAGCGTGCCCTGCTGATCGCGGGCACAGCAAATGTAATATGGGGCTTCAGCTTTATGGCTACCAGAGTCGGCATTGAGCACACCCCGTCAGCCATTCTGCTGTCCGCCAGGTTCACCTTCAGCATGCTCATAATGCTTGCACTTATCGCTGCAGGCATCGGCAAAGTCAATCTGAAAGGAAAACCTCTGGGCCGTTTCATCCTGATGGGACTGTGCGAGCCGGTAATATACTTTATCGCCGAGACCGAGGGGATCAGGCGCACGACGTCATCCTTCTCCGGGCTCATGATCTCGCTTATCCCGATATCGACAGCGCTACTGTCAGTCGTTTTCCTTCATGAGCGGCTGTCTGCAAAGCGTTTTGCCTGGATCATCTGCTCAGTGACCGGTGTAGCGATCATATCGGTGAATCAGACCGGCGAAGGAGTCATCAGTCTGTCAGGCATACTGTATCTGCTCGTTGCGATCATATCTGCTTCATTCTTTACAGTGCTGAGCCGCTCCATCTCGGATGTCTTCTCTCCTTTTGAGCGGACCTTCATCATGATGGTGATGGGCTTCATCGCATTCACGGGAATCGCAATAATAAGTGAAGGACGGGATTTCCTCCCGTCCATGGTATCCGCGATGCAGGATAAATACGTCATCCTGCCGGTCCTGTTCCTTTCTGTTATATGCTCGGTCATCGCATTCTTCTGTTTCAACTATGCCGCGACCGTGCTCGAGGTGAGCCGCATCGCAGTACTGGCCAACATCACGCCGGTCGTATCCGTGCTTGCCGGCACCATATTCCTGAAGGAGCCGTTCACTCCGGTATGCATCATCGGCATCATCCTGATACTCGCCGGTGTATACATGGTAAACAAAGTCGAATGAAAACGCACGAAAAATGGTGTCTACACAGGCAGCATTCTGTTTCTTGTCCTTATCCACATTATCGCTATTACCAGTGCCGATACACCCCAGCTTATCGGGAATACCATCATCAGTGAGAAGAAGGTGTGGTATATCTTGAACCCGGTGAAGACCCACGTGATCCTGGTACCGCAGACCCCTATGAATGAGACGACTGCAGGTATCATGGACTTTCCGAGGCCTCTCAGCGCACCTGACAGGTTATCCATTATCACATTCAGCGTCTCGCCGTACATGAGTATCCTGACTCGCATCGCACCTATCTCAACTATCGCAGGCTCATCAGTAAAGAGTCCCATGAGGCTGTTGACGGTAAGTATCGTTATGATGCTCACGACCATCGTAAACACCCAGCTCACCAGCAAGGTCTTCCTGACTACATCCCTGCACCTCTTATACTCTCCCGCTCCGTAGTTCTGCCCGACGAATGTGACGAGAGTCTGCGTAAAGGCATTGACAACGAAGAACACGAATATCTCTATGTTGAATGCCGCTGATGATGCCGCCATTACATCAGGTCCTAGGCTGTTGACCGCAGACTGCACGCACAGATTGGAGATCGAGAATACAGTGCTCTGAAGAGCTGCCGGAAGTCCGATCTTTATTATCTGCATGAGTACAGGCCTGTCCAGCCACAGCTTTGTGACCCTGACCCTGATAAAGCCCTTTTCTCTCCTCAGTTTATACAGGAGGAGCATGGAGCTTATTACATTGGCCATCACGGTCGCGATAGCAACGCCGTCAACATCCATTTTGAATACGATAACGAATACGAGATTGGCCGCTACATTGAATACGCCTCCTAGGAGAAGACAGATAAGCGGTGTTCTTGTATTGCCGTTGCTCCTGAATATAGCCGCCTCAAAGTTGTACAGCATTATGAAAGGAGCGCCTCCAAAATATATCCTTAGATACTGGACTGAGTACGGTGCCACCTCTTCAGGGACCCCCATCAGCCTGACTATAGGTCCGGCGATCAGATTACCTGCAACGGCTATGAAGACGCCGCAGATGAGAGCCAGGACCATCGAAGTGTAGACAGCCTTTCTCGCCTGCCCCGGTTTTCTCGCCCCGATATTCTTGGCTATGACTACATTGGCACCTACTGATAAACCTGTAAAGAAGTTTACCAGAAGAGATACTACCGAGGCGTTCCCGCCTACGGCTGCCATCGCCTCCTTGCTTGCAAACCTTCCCACAACAGCCACATCCGTCGCGTTGAACAGCTGCTGCAGCATGCTTGTCAGCATCAGAGGTATGGCAAAAAGAAGGACCTTATCGAGGATCGATCCCCGGGTCAGGTCCTTTCTGTCATTACCGATCGTTTTATTATTACTGTTTTCCGGTTTATTGCTGCTTTCTGCCATTTCTTATGAACTCTCCGTATGTGAAGAAGCAAAGTCCGGTCCATATTATTATGAATGCTGTCACCTGGACCCTGTCAATAGGTTCCCTGAACAGGAAGATTCCCAGAAGCAGGGTTATGGTCGGGCTTATGTACTGAGCCAGACCTATGATGAACAAAGATACCTTAGGTGCTGCCACTCCGAACAGAGCTACAGGTACAAGGGTGACGAGTCCGCTCAGAAGCATCAGAGCATACTTTCCCGGTATTCCCATCGCCAGTGCTCCGATTCCTCTGCTCTCAATAAATACGATTGCGAGCACAGCTATCACAGCATATATCATCGTTTCATAAACAAGCGAGATCACGACAGGCTGTGTCGCCGTCTTCTTTATGGCTGTATATACAGCCCATGTTCCGGCGAGTCCGAGAGCGACGCCCGGAAGCTGCCTGTAGTGGACGAGTATCATTATGATAGCCACCAGGGCAAACGCCATCGCAGTCATGTTATAGCGCGTAAGCTGCTCTTTGAACACGATTACGCCGACAGCGCATATGACGAGAGGCTCGATATAGTAGCCTATGGCAGACTGTATCACATGCTCAGATGTCATGGCCCATATGTAAATGCTCCAGTTGATCGTGAGGATCAGGCCTGCCGTGAAGTATTTTGTCCTCACATGCCTGTTCCTGAGAGGTCCCCATATTTCCTCTTTGCTGTATCGGATCCTTGCTGCAATATATGAATAAATGAACATGGTCACGATCCTGTACAGGATTATGATCCATGACGGTATCGGTTCCAGCGCCTGCCAGTATATCGGGCAGAATCCCCATATGAGCTGACACGCCAGAACTGATATCACTCCAGTCCTGTAATCATCCTTCATCAGAGTCCGAGTACCTCCTCAGCGACTCTGACTCCTATTCTGATGCAGTCATCGCATGATGTGAACATCTGACCGTTGTTGCCGGTCTTGATATCTATGCAGTACAGGCCCTTAGCCTGCTCAACGAACTTCCTCTGCATCGCACCGGCGGCCTTCATGGTCTCCTTCTTGGTGTTGCCCGGATCTGCTGTGTTGCCGTCACTGTGAACCAGTCCCGCAAGCATTGCAGCGCCTGAAAGTGCTCCGCATACGCCCTTGCCTGTTCCCATTCCGCCTCCGAAACCTTCTCCCATCTTGTAGAGGAGCGCTTCATCGATGCCGAGTTCATCGGCAAACACGCATGCCACCGACTGGCAGCAATTAAATCCTTCTCTGTGCATTGCAGCTGCTTTATCAGCTCTGTCCATTTTCTTCTGTCTCCTTTGTTTCTTCTTTTCCTTTATATTCAAGGCACAGCATCGTCAGATCATCGAACTGAGGTGCGTCTGCCACGAATCTGTCTACTGATCTTGCCATCCACTTGACGATGAACTCAGGATTTCCGTGCCTGCATACATTCAGCCCTTCCACCGCGCGCTCTGCGGTATAGAATTCATCTGCAGCATTCTGGGCTTCAGCAAGGCCGTCGGTATAGACGAATACCTTTGAGCCCTTCTCCATCCTGATCTCGTACTCTGAATATTTAAGTCCAGGCATTCCGCCTATGACGAACCCGTGTCTGTCCTTAAGGATGGCAAATCCTGTGTCATCTGTCATGACCATCGGATACTCATGTCCTGCATTGGAAGCAGTAAGGATGCCGGTCTCAGTATCCAGTATTCCCAGCCATACCGTAACAAACATCTCCTCACGGTTGTTCGCGCAGATCTGGTCATTGACCGTCTCAAGTATCTTCGCAGGCCCTGCACCGTTCATTGCCTGATTCTTGATCATGATCTTGGATACCATCATGAACAGTGCCGCAGGGATGCCCTTGCCGGATACATCCGCTATAACGACACCGAGATGCGTGTCATCGATCAGGAAGAAGTCGTAGAAATCTCCGCCGACTTCCTTGGCAGGTGTCATCGAAGCATAGATGTCGAACTCCTTGCGGTCAGGATATGCAGGGAATTCATTCGGCAGCATATCTTCCTGGATACGGGTCGCAAGTGACAGTTCCGCACCTATACGCTCTCTTTCAGCAGTGATCTCAGTGATATGGTCAACGTAGTCCTGTATTTTCTCTTCCATCTGGTCAATGGATCCTGCGAGCATGCCGATCTCATCGACGTTTTTGATGCTGTCTGTCAGGTTGCTTCCGCTTCTCACGTTTTCACGGGCAAAACGCTGAGCCTCGTCTGTTATCTTGCTGAGCGGATCGAGAAGTGTCCTGTGCAGATATACGCTCTGACCTATGATCACGAGAATAGCAAGAACTATAAGGGTGAATACTACCTTATTGACATATTCAAACCTCAGCTCGTTGAGCTCGTCAAGCTGTCTCTGTACACACAGTATCCCCTTGACCTGGTTGTCTGATCCCCTTAGAGGGATGAGCGCTGTGATGTGAGGGTCTGTTTCTATCTCTCCCTTGTCTCTGACAACGAACTCACTGAAAGTCCTCTGCTCATACAGAGATCTGTATTTCTCCCTGTATTCGTCATTGGTCGTCTCTCTTATATACCCGAATTCATAAGGCACGAAGTCCATCTCATAGTTGGACACGGAGAATATGAACCTGATGTGTCCGTAATCGCTCTGATCCGGCTGGATGACATATATGAATGCTGATCCTGAAGAATTACACAGAGCCTGCAGCTCATTGAATGCCTCTATATAATCACCGGATTTCCCTTCACTCTGATCGTAGCGGTACAGATCCTCACCATCGATGATGTCAGCCGCTGTGCTGGCGGTCAGAAGAGCCCCCTCCTCATACTGTTCCAGGATGGAATCATGGAATCCGTCATAACCTATATACCCGACAACTGCGGCAAAAACAGCAAGCAAAACCACAATTCCGAAAATACTCCGGAAAGCGATGCTTTTCTTATATTTCTTAAGTCTGCTGTCAGCTTTGTTCAGTGCTTCATCCATTGATCTGAGTAACGTCAGGCTGAAAGAATGTCGCTGTGCCGTTTCAGGCCCATACTTTCCCTTTTACATTAACTAAAGATATCATATATCGCGTGACATCGCCATATTTCAGGGAATACAAAATACTGATTATGGATATGGGATTCTTTGATAATTCCTTATTTTTTTTCAGATTTTCCATCAATCTTTGCAACACCTGAGCCATTTTGCCATACTATATATATGAGAGCTCTCAGACAGGACGTTATGTCCTGCCGTTATATACAACCGGCACCGCTTACAGATGAGGTAGTAAAGTGGACAGCAGATATACAGATCTCACAAATGAAATAAAAGCAGCAGAAGCTGCCGCAGCCGGCAGCAAGGAAGCATTCTGCGAGCTGTACGGAAAATACAGGGACAAGCTGTACCGTTATGCTCTGTACCGTCTTGGCGATCCTTCAGATGCCGAAGATGCAGTCTCGGAATGCGTGCTTGCGGCCTGGCAGGGACTTCCCGGGCTCAGAAAACCGGAAGCCTTCGGCGCATGGATATTCCGCATACTGCACGCATGCTGTGCGAAACGCATAAAGGACTCCATCGGGCTCAGGGAAAACATGCAGCGCATATATACGGAAGGCGGATCAGGTCCGTCGGATGGCGGCAGCAGCCCCGCTTCCCTCTCTGTCGAGCTGACAGAAGCCCTGTCACAGCTGAGTGAAGAAGAGCGCAGCATTGTGCTGCTCTCAGTCCTGGGTGACCTGACAAGCAGGGAGATATCTGAAATCACATCCCTGACCCCGGGTGCAGTAAGATCCAAGCTGTCGAGAAGTCTCGCGAAAATGCGCGAGTACCTTTCGTAATATAGGAGAGACGGAAATGAACAGAAACACAGATCACAGAGAAGATCGTGAATATATAAGATCTCTTTTTGAGGCAGATGATATACACGCGCCTGACAGCCTCTCAGAGGAGAACATCATGGCAATGCTGCCGGACCGCGTGCAGGAGGAAACACCTGCACAGGAGCATGCGGGATCAGAAGTAATCAGCACCAGAGCCCCTGCCGGCTCAGCAGAGCCTGCTACGCGCAAGCCTGTTTTCACCCGTACTGCCGTAAAACGTCTGGCAGTGACTGCAGCATGTCTGGTCTTTGCAGTGTTCGGAGGAGTCCAGCTCTACCAGACCGTTACTGCTCCCCCTGATACAAGCCTTCGTAACGGGGAACTGTACACCTTCAGGGATAAGTCTGAGATCGAACATCTTGTAAGCAGCCTTGACTACACGCCGGATGTGTTATACGACGGAGACGTTCTGGAAAGCACGGAAATGGTTTCCGGGGATTCCGCACCCGCCACAGGCAACATGGCTTCAGAAGACAGCAGTATGGCACGTTCAGAAGCAAAATCCTCGTCCGGCGATCACTCTGATACATATCTTCAGGTCGAAAATGTCGACGAAGCGGATATCGTCAAGACAGACGGAAAATACATCTATTATGTCAGCAACGACCGTGAAGTCATCATACTCAGTGCTGACAACGGCAAAACGAAGCTGATGTCGAAGATCGGCGCGGGAGAAGTCGAGAACTATGTCCATGACATTTTCCTTAAGGATGATACTCTGATCACTGTCGGCTATGTGTATGACGGAGACGACGGATATACCGGTGTCACGACATATGATATATCCGACCGTAGCAAGCCTGAGATGATCACATCCTTCCGCCAGACAGGTACTATAGTCTCCAGCCGCATGGTCGGAAACTATGTCTACCTTGTCACAAGAGACAGTGTATATAAGGGCGGCCGCGTACTGCCAAAATGTACAGTTGACGGAAACTATACTGAAATGGCTCCGGACAGCATCTGCTGCGTGCCTGAACCGGAATCGCCTTCCTACATAGTCCTCAGCGCCATGGACATCACGTCAGGCAAGGATGCAAAATGCAGGAGTTCAGCGATCTTCGGAGCATCTGAAGAGGTCTACTGCAATGACCACAATCTGTACACAACAGCCACAGAGTGGGATGACAAGGCATCAAGCTCCGCTACAAGGATCGTAAGAGCATCACTGGACGGCCTGAAAGTGAAGTTCAATGCTACTGTCCGTGTCCGCGGCAGGATCGATGACCAGTTCTCCATGGACGAGAAGGATGGATATTTCCGCATAGCAACGACCTCTCAGCGCGACGGAATGGATGTCAACAACCTCTTCGTTCTGGATAAGAATCTGAAAGAAACCGGCACACTCTCCGGTTTTGCCCGTAACGAGAGCATCAGGGCAGTATGGTATTTAGGAGACAAGGCCTACGTCATCACTTATGAGCAGATCGACCCGCTCTTCATCATAGACCTGAGCGATCCGAAGAATCCTTCAATAGACGGCGAAGTGAAGATAGACGGGTTCTCCACCCTTCTCATTCCGGCCGGCGAAGGAAGACTGCTCGGCATAGGCCACGCTACCGGTGACAACGGCTGGGGAGGCGAATATGCATCCGGACTCAAACTGGTCCTGTTCGATATAAGCGATCCTTCAGAACCGAAGGTGCTTGACAGCAGGGAGTTCAAGGATATGAGC
The DNA here is from genome assembly GCA_045540775.1 of Anaerovoracaceae bacterium. Taxonomy (GTDB): domain Bacteria; phylum Bacillota; class Clostridia; order Peptostreptococcales; family Anaerovoracaceae; genus Crickella. The sequence goes on from JAZQHU010000006.1 coordinate 11,779, forward strand.
AGCCCTGCGCAGGACACACACAAGGCACTGACCGTAAACAGCAGGGACGGATGGTATGCAGTCCCTTACAGCATCTACAACTATGCAGATGAGCCTCTGATCATAGAGGAAGAAGGACCGGATGATGCACAGACATCTGAACCCGTTCCTCCTGAAGAGATCTCAGATGAGACCTACAGCGGTCCTCAGTTCGAGGCCGGAGTCCTCGTATTCGGTGCAGATGACAAGCTGAACATCTATGATCAGCACAGTCTTTCGGAAAATTATCTCACAAGAAGTGTCTACATTGGCGACTACATCTACGCACTCGATGAGGAAGGCAACGTGAGCAGCTTCATATTCACAAAATAAACGCCTCAAACAAAAGGGAGCAGATCAGCAGGTTTACCTGAAATGATCCGCTCCCTTTTTTTATATATTATTAATACCCTATTGATCTTCTCCGAAGTCTGCGATGAATGCTGCTGCGAGCTTCTCAGGCCAGTCTGAAGTCGGTTCCAGTCTTCCTGTGAAGAATCTCAGCGTCTTAGGCTCATGTACGAATCTGAGTCCGCCAATCATGTCTCTGTGGTCGTATACCCACTTTACCCTGTCGATGACGTATTCTGTCTGGGACAGTGTGAATACTCTTCTCGGAAGAGCCAGTCTTACCAGCTCCATAGATGCGAATCTCTCGCTTCCGTCAGCGTTTCTCTCCTCAGAGAGAGTTCCTCTCTCCATGCCTCTTATGCCGCCGCAGATGTAGAATGCGCAGACAAGTGCTCCTGCCGGGTATTCCTGCTGAGGAATATGTCCTACGAACTGTGATGCATCAACATGGGCTCCGAGTCCGCCGCCCGGGGTGATCATAGGTACACCGTATTCATCCAGTCTCTTTACACAGTAGTCGATGAACTGCGGTCCCTGCGAGATGACATCCATATCCATGGATTCATCAAAGCCTACTGTCATGGCTTCCATCTCTCTTACGGACATTCCGCCGTATGTCAGAAATCCCTCGAACATAGGGATCAGGTCTTCCATAGAATGGAACAGCTTCTCATCTCTTACAAGGATCGCGCCGCCGCGGGCAAAACCGAATTTACGGGCGGAGAAGTAGATGATATCGAACTGATCAGCGATCTCGCGTGTGATCTCGCGGATCGTCATGTCCTTGCATGCTTCCTCTCTGATCTTGTTGAAGTACAGATTGTCCTGGAGAAGCGATGCATCGAGTACTGTCAGAATACCGTGCTTTCTGGCGATAGCGCAGGCATCCTTGAAATTCTGAACAGATACAGGCTGTCCGCCTATCAGGTTGGTGCCCGACTCAAGTCTCATGTACGCTACATTGTCAGCCCCTTCCTTCTGAATGCATGCCTCAAGCTTGTCAAGATCGATGTCTCCCTTGAACGGAAGATCGCTCTTTGATACAAGACCTTCATCCTTGACCAGCTCCTCGACATGTCCCCCGAGTCTTGTGATATGAGCCTTAGCAGTGGTGAAGTGATAGTTCATAATCACGCACTTTCCCGGAGTGACGAATCTCTCAGCCAGGACATTCTCGCACGCTCTGCCCTGATGAGCAGGCAGGCAGTATTTGATGCCGAAGATTTCTTCAAGTTTGTCACGCATGCGGTAGAATGATTCACTCCCTGCATATGCATCGTCAGGCGTCATCATTCCTGCGAGCTGCTTATCGCTCATCGCGTTTACACCTGAGTCAGTGAGCATGTCCATGAAGATGTCGCCGTTGTGCAGCTGGAAGGTGTTGAATCCTGCATCTTTCATCTTCTGAAGTCTCTGCTCTGTCGGAAGCAGATTGAGCTGCTGCACGATCTTGACCTTGTGCATCTCCATTGGAATAGGTTCGTGGTCATAGAATTTGATAGCGGGCATTGTTGGTTTCCTCCTTGTCCTTAATAACCTTTTGTATTCTTCGTGACATTCATAATCCCCTCTGTCACTCTGCCGGCATGAAAAAAGCCCCGCAGCTGTTATGCTGCAGGGCTCATCCGGCGATTATATCGGTTTGATATGATCTCACATGATACTCACAGCAAAACAGCTACCGGCCTGCGGTAGTAGTAATAATAGTATTCTGCTGCGAATGACTTTCTGTGATTCATCGTCTTACCTTTCTCTGAAAACGTTTTTGTTGCTTTCAATAAATTAACGAGATATTACCCTATATCTTTGTGTAAATCAACAATTTTTCCGATGTTTTTCTTTTAAAACACCAATTAATCGGTCAATCCCGATTATCTGTTGAAACTCTTGACCCAGTTCAGGAGCGAATCTCTGTATACGTTGTCTGTTACATCCTGCTTCATCCTGTCAGTCACAGGACCGTTTGCAGCCATTTTCGCAAGTATCTCAGCCTGGAGCTCCTCCACAGACATCTCTTCATAAGGTTTCGATGGATCAGCTGCCCTCTGAGGCTCATGATGGGAAGCTTCTGCCTGACCGGCAGTCTCATCCTGCCTGACCGTCTCATCCTGTATTTTCTCCTGCAGCGGTGTATAGTCAGTGCTTCTGTCCTCAGGTATCCATATCTCGCCCGAGCACCCCTGTAAGCTTACATTCAGTCTTCCGTTCTCAGCAGCTGCTCTTCTGCCAAGAAGTGCTCCCCTGTAGCTGCCTTCTCCCGGCAGGTCAAAATAAGCTTCGCTGTCGCTGTTGTTGACGCAAACCAGCACATCGCCTCTCGCGAATGCATACTGTGTCGTCGTCAGCTGCAGTTCTCTGTAGTCGCCATAGGTCAGCGCCTTCTCCTCCTGATGGATCTTTCCAAGAGCTCTGACAAGCTCATAGCATGCATTCTCTTCCAAGTCTTCAAGATGGAGCTCCGGCCTCAGTGATGCATCGGAGCCGCGCTCTTTTCTTCCCTCTATGCCGTACTCAGAGCCGTAATAAACTGACGGTATTCCCGGCAGTGTATAGAGCAGAATGTGGACCGGAGTGAAGTGCCTTTTGTCCTTAAGCCTCGTCCATATCCTCTCAACATCATGGTTGTCGACGAAGTTATACAGCCTGAGACCGCGGAGCCCCATATCCTCCTGGCGCTTTACAGTGTGTGCGATCTCAAAGTAGTTGTGATCATTGTGGGCGCTGTACAGGGCCTTGTGCAGGTGGTAGTTCGTCACAGAATGAAGCGTATTGTCGTTCGCCCATCTGGAATACTCACCGTGGATGACCTCTCCCATCAGCCAGAAATCCTCTTTGACGGAGTCTGCAAGCCAGCGCAGGGATTTCATGAAGTCAAAGTCCAGAACATCAGCAGCATCAAGGCGCAGACCGTCTATATCGAACTCATTTACCCAGTATCTGACGGTGTCAAGGATATAGTCTCTGACTTCCGGGTTACGCTGATTCAGCTTGACGAGTAAATTATATCCGCCCCAGTTGTCATATGAGAATCCATCACCGTACTCATTGTCTCCATAGAAGTTTACATTGCAGTACCAGTCTCTGTAGCGGGAGTTTTCCCTGTTCGCCTGCAGGTCTCTGAATGCAAAAAAGTCCCTTCCTGTGTGGTTGAACACTCCGTCCAGGATCACCCTGATGTCGTTCTCATGACATATTCTTACATACTCCTTCAGGTCCTCATTAGTGCCGAGTCTGGAGTCTACAGTACGGTAATCGGTCGTCTCATAGCCGTGTCCAACGGACTGGAAAAGCGGTCCTATGTACAGGGCATTGCAGCCTGTCTCCCTGATATGTTCTATCCATGGGATCAGTGAAGAAAGTCTGTGCACCGGTTCACAGTAGTCATTCTGCATTGGTGCTCCGGCCAGCCCCAGCGGATATATGTGATAGAAAACAGCTTCATCATACCAGCTCATTTATATTATTGATTCCTTTCTTTGCTTCCAAAAATATCGATGCCGGTATCAACGGCATCGATATAAGTATATCTCAGTCTGTCAATGTCAGACAGTACGGCATGCATGTATGCCGGCAATACAGCGTCACTACTGGAAGTCAGTATACAGAGTATCGCAGTATATGCATCTGTATTTCCTCGTCTCCCTGTCTGCCAGTCTGAATCTGTGCTCGATCCCCTCTTCCACCGATGTGATGCATCTCGGGTTGCGGCACTTGATGACATCTGTAAGGACTTCAGGCAGCTCAAGATGGATCTTCTCAAGCAGCTTTCTGTCCTTGATCCTGTTGACAGTGATGTTCTCGTCCATATAGCCCAGAGTGTTGCAGTCAATAGGGATATCGCCGTCGATTTTGATGATATCCTTGTATCCGTATTTCGTGCTCTCCACCCTCTGGATGATCGCCACGGTACAGTCTGCCTTGTCGAGCTTGAGGAAATTATATATCTCAAGACCGGTGCCGGCCTTGATGTGGTCTATAACATAGCCTGTGTTCACACCATCAATATTCATTTCCTACCTCCTATTTCATTCCCAGCAGGTACAGTATAAGCGCCATTCTTATGTATTTTCCCATCAGAGCCTGATAGAAATAGCATGCTCTCGGGTCATCATCGACATCCTTGGCTATCTCGTTGACTCTAGGCAGCGGATGCAGTATGGCGAGGTCCTCCTTCGCCGATTCGAGCATTTCACGTCTCAGGATGAAGCTGTCCTTCAGTCTTATATAGTCCTCTTCATTGAAGAATCTCTCCCTCTGGACTCTTGTCATGTACAGGATGTCCAGTTCAGGGATGGCCTCATCAAGTGACCTTACCTCTTTCCATTCTACGCCAGCCTCATCAAGAGTTTCCTTGATGTAATCCGGAAGTTCCAGCTCTTCAGGCGAGATCATGACATACCTGATATCATCATATCTGAGAAGAGCATTTATCAGGGAATGAACTGTTCTGCCGAATTTGAGGTCTCCGCACATACCTATGGTATATCCTCCGAGCTTGCCCTTCTTGCGGTGTATGGTCATGAGGTCAGTCAGAGTCTGTGTAGGATGGAAGTGACCACCGTCTCCGGCATTGATGACAGGAACCGATGCATACTGTGCACCGACAAAAGGTGCACCCTCCTTCGGATGCCTCATGGCTATGATATCTGCATAGCAGCTGGCCATGACAATGGTGTCAGCCACGCTCTCTCCCTTGGATGTCGAGCTCGATGATGCCTGATCGAATCCGAGGACATTGCCGCCGAGCTCCATCATGGCCGCTGTAAAGGACAGCCTTGTTCTCGTACTTGGTTCAAAGAAAAGCGTCGCCAGCTTCTTATGAGCGCACATGTCCTGATATTTGACAGGATCTGCAATGATGTCATCTGCGATCTCAATGAGATGATCGATCTCAGCAGCCGACAGGTCGGTTATATTGATAAGGTTTCTGTGGTCTCCCATTCTTCAGTCTCCTCCCCTGTATTATTATCCGGGTTATTCTATCACTAGGATGACAGCTTTTGATTATTTTGACTCAAAGATCTCAACTATAGTCTTCTCTGTTCCGACCATGCCCGGTGACGCGATGAGTCCCATGTTGCGCATGGTGTCTTCCGGTGTCTTTCCATTGATGCCGTGCTCATTATAGATGTACACACCGTTCATCGCAAGTTCAACTGACTGGTATGCTGCATCAACAGCCGCGATGCCCTTCATCGTGCAGCCCTGGTTTCCGCCGTCACAGATCATGCCCGTGATGCTGCTGGCCATGTTGTTGAGAGTGTGTGCCATCATTTCAACAGTGCCGCCACTGAGATACACAAGAGCGCATGCCATGCCTGATCCTGCTGCGATAGCGCACCCGCAGAATGCCGACAGCTTGCCTGAGTATTCCTTTATGTATGTACATACGAGGTAGCTTAGTGCTGTTGCGCGCAGCAGCTGCTCCATCGAATAGTGATTGACGCAGTATGCAGCATAGAGAGGCATCGTTGCTATGATACCGTGAGCACCGGACCCTGTGATACTCATCGCAGGCTTGTCAAGGCCTATAACACGGGCCTCGATAGCACCGTTGCACATGAGAGATGCTGTCTTCTGCTCATCACCGGATACCAGCTTGTCCCCGTTCTTCTTCTTCAGCATCGGCCCGAAGGTTGTCTTATCACTTCCGAGACCTTCCATCAGAAGAGCCAGATTGGTGACATATGCTTCCCCGATAAAAGTTATCTCTTCAAGGTCTACTGTATCCGCGTACTCGACCAGCTGTGCCAGAGTATATCTGTGGATCAGCTTATCCTCTGCTTCACTCTTGCTGATCGCATCACTTATGGAGCCTGTCTGTACGGCTCCGTTTGATCCTGTACCTTCGTCCCCTGCATCAGCCTGTCCGTATACGACTTCTCCGTTTACGGTTATGCATACTATGTTGGTATGTGAGTCTCTTATAGTAACTACCGCTTTGTCCTCAGTCGTCTCAACTGTTGCCTCGATGAAAATACGGCTCGTGATGCCGCTCATCGATACCTTCACAAGGCCCTCATCGACCAGTGCAAAAGCTGCTTCGTTGTCCTCAGGCGTTACGCCTGCCAGTGACTCGAGACCCTTGTCAGAGTCTCCTGCCACATATCCAAGCGCAGCAGCGTACATGCTGCCCACCTTGCTGCTTCCCGGTATCCCGCATGTGAAAGCGTTCTTGTACATGCCGCTGTTCATCGCAACATGCACGCTTACAAGATCACCGTGTGTATATGACTTTGCCTTGGCTACTGAAAAAGCGATCGCGCCCGGTTCTGTTACCCCCAGTGCCGGTTTCATGTCGTTTTTAAGAAGCGTTGTCAGTTCATGCATAATCAGTCCCTCCGTTTTCGGCCCCTCTTCTGTTCAATATTTTCAATAGTATACCATATATATGTGATGAAAAAATAACAGCCGACGGATTTATAAGTACCGGCGGCTGTTATTTCATTATTCTGCTATCAGGTTCGCATTCTCACATTTGATCGATCAGTTTACGAGTTTATTGTTGCTCCGGCAGTGAGGCAAAGTGCTGCACCTTTCGATACTCCAAGTAAGCAGCAGAAACCGAAGCTTTTGCTTCCGATAGCTGCCCCGAAACCGATACCGGCTCCATCGCAGCCATAGCCTCCTATGCCTCCGCCGTTTACCTCTACCTTTCCGCCGGCAACCTGCGCAAGTTCATCCTCTGAAAGCTCTGACGCTTCCTTAAATGGTGCTTCATCTGCGTAGGCCTTGAATTCATCAAAAGTTGCTGAAAGGCCATGCTCTTTTCCAACCGGAACCAGTACTTTCTCAAAGATTTCCTGATCATCCTGAGGCCCATCGTATTCTGCAACTGCTGAATTGACTTTTGCCTGGAATACAGGATCCGAACTCAGTAATTCATGGAATTTTTTTACATCTTCTATTGCCATGATATGCTCCTTCCCCAATTGTGACTTATTATGTCTGTGATATGATCCTTGTTGCTGTAATTTTAGCATACTCCGGCCTGTACTGTTGTTATTTTATACAAATTCTGAGGGCAAAAAAAAGCTCATCATTTCTGATGAGATGATATCTTATCTGGCGGGAGTATGTGGGAATCGAACCCACCCGGGAGGCTCCTAACCCCCTGCAAACGGTTTTGAAGACCGCGAGGCACACCAGCACCTGTCTACCCCCACAATTTCCGGCAGCATATATTTGCCACATACCAACGCACTATGGCATGTGGCAAATACAGCTTCCAAAAGTATTCAGGAGATACGTCTTTATGGATAAACACGTATTGAATGGACTATTGTATTTATTTGCTGCTGAGGTACTCGTCTATGGATGCGGCGGCAAGCTTGCCGGCGCCCATTGCCGAGATTACAGTTGCAGCTCCGGTGACAGCGTCTCCGCCGGCATATACAGCCTCGCGGGATGTCAGGCCGTCTTCATTGACGACGATGCCGCCGCGTCTGTTGACTTCGAGTCCTTCTGTAGTGTTCTTGATCAGCGGGTTAGGGCTCGTTCCTATAGCCATGATGACTGCATCTACATCCAGCTCGAACTCACTTCCCTCGATAGGTACAGGTCTTCTTCTGCCGGATGCATCAGGCTCTCCGAGCTCCATCTTGATGCATCTGATGCCTGTTACGAATCCGTTCTTAGGGTCTCTCGGATCATCAGGATTGTTGTATCCCAGGATCTCTACAGGGTTGTTCAGGAGTCTGAAGTCGATGCCCTCTTCCTTCGCGTGCTCGACTTCCTCTGCTCTTGCAGGCAGCTCCTCCATGGATCTTCTGTATACGATATACACGTGATCAGCTCCAAGTCTCAGCGCGGTCCTTGCGGCGTCCATAGCCACGTTTCCGCCGCCGACGACTGCGACGTTGCCGCCCTTCATGATCGGAGTCCTAGGGTCATCCCTGAAAGCCTTCATCAGGTTCGATCTTGTCAGATACTCGTTGGCAGAATATACACCCTTCAGTGACTCACCAGGGATGTTCATGAAGCTCGGCAGGCCCGCGCCTGATCCGATGAACACTGCCTCATATCCCATGTCGAACAGCTCGTCTACTGTAAGTGTCTTACCGATGATGACGTTGGTCTCGAGGTCTACTCCGAGGTCCTTAAGGCCCTCTACTTCTCTTGCTACTATAGCCTTAGGAAGTCTGAATTCAGGGATGCCGTAAACCAGAACTCCGCCTGCTGTGTGCAGTGCCTCGAATACGGATACCTTGTATCCCTTCTTCGCAAGGTCTCCTGCGCAGGTCAGTCCGGAAGGACCCGATCCTACTACTGCTACCTTGTGGCCGTTCGACTCCGGAGCGACAGCCTTTTCC
>JAZQHU010000007.1:0-3074 GCA_045540775.1 Anaerovoracaceae bacterium
CGTGCGATGGAGCTGTATAAATAGATCCTGACTCATTATTATACTTTTCTGAAGAATCCGCAACTGCGGAGATGTGTTTGTATGCGTTGATTTGCTATATGCTTTTCAAAAAAGCTCTTGACACAGCATTAGCAAGATTTACCGTTTACTGCACAATGTATCTGGCATCCTTATTATACATCAGGATGCCGCTATTCTTGCTATGTCAGGTTGACATTAGCCGGAGAATTGCTGCTATTGTGCGAAAAAATGCCTATATCCAGACCGTCGCACATAGGGGACACTTTTCTGCGATTTGTTTTTTGCAATAAAAAACGACTTCGGCCGGAATCAGCGGAAGTCGTTGGTATAACTGCTATACAGCGATTATTAAGGAAAACGTATCTTTTACGGCGAAACCCACCAAATAAAGCAATTTTTATGGCGAAAAACGCGGGACTCAGTCCCAATGCAGCTTCGCTCAGCCCCTAAATCGGGCCCTATTCCATGCTTTTGAGCGACGCCTGCACGACGTCTGTATACGTCCCTGCTAAGATGATCCTTTCGTTGAAATTTCAAGGGAAATCTCTCAACCCGTTGCAATTAAAGAGCCCCGAGACTATCATCTCAGGGCTAACTTTTTGGCGGAGGACATGGGACTCGAAGAAGTCAGAAGCATACAAACGTTGAAATTCCAAGGAGGAAAACACGCCGTCCACGTTTGTACCCGGAATTGTACCCATATTCTCTTTGTTTCTGTTTGATTATAAAGATGTATTACTGCAGCAACTCATTCAGAACCGCATCTATGTCCTCGTCTATCACGATAGATTTATCTTTTATCTCGGGTGCAGTGAACGCCTGCCCCTTATTTATCGTAGCATAAATGGCTGACGGCCAGTCTCTTGTCCAGCTCATGAACGGTATCTTGAATATGATTGGGGTGTTACCTCCCGATCCGAGATCAAGGAACAGCACTTTCCCGCCATTGTGTGTCTGCAGGAATTGATAGTATCTATCGCTTGCCGCATGCCAGCCTTCGTCCTCGACAAAAGTGCTGTCCGAGCGAAGGTTCATTGTCATAGGCGACCTGTCATCCGGGCAATGAGGCACCAGAGCTTTTGGGATCCTGACGCTTAGCTTGCTGTAATCTGTTTTACCATTGCTGTCTGTCGGAAGCATCAGTTCGCCCCAGTCCGCTTTATAGTCAAGCTCGTGGCAGTGCCATGCATTGCCGTGTCCGTACTGCCTTATCATCTCGGAATCCTGCTCTACCGTTACGCCTCTGTCCGACTTCACGTGTTCGAACCAGAATCCCTCTGCGAGCAGCATCTTCTTGACCTGTACTTCATTTTCATAGGTCCTTTTGATACTGCCGCACTGTTGCTGCCATAGACCGTAATCTCCCTGTGTATAAAAGAGCCGGTTCTTGTCTATACCCGCTTTCTGAAAGCAGTGATCCACGTTGGTAGTGATCACGAAATAATCCTTTCCTTCGAGCAGCTTAAGCAGCTTCTCATAGGTAGGTTTCGGTGTCTTCTGGTATCTGTTTATGTAAATATATCTGCACCAGAAGCCCCAGAACTGCTCTGGACTGCGATAAGGATAAAATCCTCCGGAGTACATGTCGGTGAACCCGTATGTGCTCATAAAATCGCCGAAGTATTTATCGAATCTCTCTCCGGAGTAAGTGAACCCGGCAGAAGTCGACAGGCCTGCTCCTGCGCCGACAACAACAGAGTCAGCCTCAGTGAGAGCCTTCTTCAGCTGTCCGATCTCATTACTGTTTCTATCTATTTTCCAGCTCATCATGAGCCCTTCCTTCCTTTTTATTCTGTCACGCAAATGATCTTGCCGTAACTCCTGCTGCTGTCCAGATACTCATGTGCTTCAGGCACTTCCTCAAGCCTGAACACCTTTTCAGGCCGTGCATCTACCTTGTGATCATAGACAAAGTCAAGCATCTCCTGGATTCTTTCCGCGCTGACGTTGCCCGAATAGAAACTGGTCAGATATCCGTTGGCAGGCAGTTCAAAGATCGGATCAAAATCATTCAGATACCACTGACCTCCAAGCTGTCCCGTACTGCACACTATGCCGCCCTCATTCACATGAGCAAAGGTATTTTTAAGAGTCGCAGGGCCAATAAGTTCAAGAACCTTATCAAATGACTTATCAGTCTGAAGCACTCCATCCCTGTCTTCGATGACTTCATCAAAGCCTTCATCCAGAAGTGTCTGTGATTTTTTGAGGTTTCTTGATGTTCCTGCAACAAAAATATCAGGGCTTGCAGACTTCACAAGCCTGAGAAATGCGACCCCGACTCCGCTCGTTGCTCCACGCACAAGGATCTTATCAGCAAGATCTATCCTGAGGTTCTTCATTGAGCCATATGCGGTGTAATATGTCTCAGGGATGGCCGCTAACAGATCCCATGGCATCTCAGTTTCCACAGGGTATATCTGCTCGTTGGGAAGCAGTGCATATTCTGCATAGCTGCCATCAAAGGCTCTTCCCATCTCTCCCATTATGGATATGACCTTCTGTCCGACAGGAAGTCTTTCAAGATCACTTGTTCCCGCTATCTCGCCGACGCATTCTATGCCGAGTATCCTCGGGAACTCTACTGATGGTGACAGGCCGTTCCTTGTGAACACTTCTGAATGGTTGATGCCAAAGCCCCTGACTCTGACCAAAGACCAACCTTCTTTCACCTCAGGTGTCGGTACTTCAGTATAGATCAACTTTTCCGGTCCGCCAGGCTCATATATCACAATCGCTTTCATAGTTTTGCCTCCACGAGTTTCAGCAATCGGTTTATTATTATTGCCAGGCCTGCTGACAGAACGCTTCCCCACAGGATCTTGGATGTGTGGATAGTCCTCAGCCCTTCGAGCAACAACACCCCGAGACCGCCGGCGTTGATCGCTGCGGCGATGGTCCCTATCCCTATAGTTGAAACTACAGCAAGACGTATTCCTGCAAATATCGCCTTTCGGGCGAGAGGCAGCCTTATCTTATACAGTATCTGCATGTCAGTCATGCCGATGCCCTTTGCAGCTTCACATGCAACCGGATCTGCCTCTCTGAGGCCT
>JAZQHU010000008.1:0-18079 GCA_045540775.1 Anaerovoracaceae bacterium
CGGTTCCATTAATAATACTAGTAATAGTATAGCATAGGTCATTCTCGATATTTACACCCGAAATCCACTACGCGAATCCCGGTAATGCCCGGACACACCTCTAATCAGGCAAAACTAATGCCCCCGCATTTCATATAAGCAGGGGCATCGTTCATTTACTTATTGTACGGATCATCCATGTGAATCATTGCAGGATCCGGCCTCATCCTTAGAGCTTAGTCTCTCTTGAGGAATCCTCTCAGCGGTCCGCCAGGGAGGTTTGTTACATCCTTGATTGCCTCAGATATCGACGCAACTACAGGATTTTCCCTTGCGATGGTCTGCTCTACCTGCTTGATGATGTGCTCATCATATTCACGGTGAGTGACAACATAGAACTCATCATTCTCGATTGCCCTGAACACTCTCTCGCCGAAGCCTTCGATCGGATAGCCTGTTCCGATTACGAACTGTGCAGCAGCTTTGCCCTTTGCGAAAGTCTCGCTCTGATAGTACGGATCATCTCCGTGAGCATATCTTGCAGGACGATACTCATCAGCGTGGTCAAAGTTGGTGCGTACGAAGCCCGGACAGAATACTCCGAGGTGGATGTCCGATCCTGTCTCCTGCATCTCGTATTCGATGCATTCAGACAAAGCTACAGCTGCATTCTTGGTCGTATAGTACGCAGCCATGCCGGTGCTTGTGATGAGTCCGGCTACCGAGCAGGTGTTCATGATGTTGCAGTGTGTGCCCTGCTTTCTCATGATTGGAATTACCTGCCTCATGAAGTAAACGTGTGACAGATAGTTGGTGCGGAAGATCCACTCCCAGTCCTGCAGCGGAATGACAAATCCAGGTCCAGGCGTGCAGGTTCCTGCGTTGTTCATCAGAAGATCGATCTGGCCCCACTTGTCCATTACGGCATTGACGACCTTCTCTGTTTCTTCATACAGTGATACGTCCGCAGGGATGATCAGGATGTCTTCAGCACCGAATTCCTTGGCAACATCTTCGATCTTGGCAAGCTCATCCTCCATGATGTCGACTGCAGCGATCTTCATCTTTCTCTTGGCAGCCTCTTTGACGAATTCCTTACCGAATCCGTATGCAGCACCTGTAATAAGAGCTACCCTGCCGGCCAGGTCTTTGTCTCCCTTCTCATAAGCCTTAGGCTCTTTGCCTACATTCTTCAGATCAGGGTTGACATTGTTTACGCTGTCATAGATCTGCTTTCTGATGATTGGATCATACTGAGGATGTGTTACGATATAGAACTGATCATCCTCGATGGCCTTGAAGCATTTTTCACCGAATCCGTCGATCGGAAGACCCGTAGTAACTACGTACTCGCTCATCTTCTCGAATTTCTGGAATTCTGCACTTGTATAGTAAGGATCGGTCGGGTCAGAGAATCTGGCAGGTCTGTGGCGCTCTGCGTGATGCAGGTCGGTCTGTACAAAGCCAGGGCAGAAGATGCTGATGTGGATATTATCTACACCGATCTCCTCAAGCTCGTTGCGTGTAGCACGGCCCAGAGAAACAGCTGCGTGCTTGGTCGAATAGTAGCCAGGCATAGCGTTGCTTGTGATGAGTCCAGCTATCGAGCATACGTTGAGAATGTTGCAGTGTGTGCCCTGCTTCATCATGATAGGAATGACCTGTTTCATCATGTAGATCTGGGAGAATACATTGGCATACATCATCCACTCCCAGTCTCTGAGCGGCAGTGTTTCAATATATCCGCCCTTGCCTGTTCCTGCGTTGTTGATCAGAAGGTCGATCTGGCCCCACTTATCCATGGCGCACTTAACGATCTTCTGAGTGTCTTCCAGAAGCGACACATCTGCCTGCAGGCATACGATCTCTTCTGCTCCGAGTTCCTTAGCGACCGGTTCACATGCGAGAACCTCATCACCCTCGATATCTACTGCGAGGATCTTCATTCCTCTCTTCGCTGCCTCTTTGACATATTCGAATCCGAAACCATTGGCAGCTCCGGTAATAACAGCTACTCTTCCTTTAAAGTCTTTCATAGTATTTCCCCCTATATGAAACTCTAAGTAGTTGCTTTATTTATTGTTCTCTGCAGGCCCGGGAGTCCTGCAGATACAGTCTGGGCCTGCTGCAAGAGATCTGTAATAATTACTTACGTCCTACTTCCATGAATGCTGTTCTGTCATACCATGCAGGAATGATCTTCTTCATTGTGGATTCTGCATCTACGTCTTCGAGTTTCTGCAGTGCTGTGATCAGCAGGTTGTTCTCTGCATAAGCTCCGCCGATGATTGTGTTGACCGGCAGACAGCCCCATGGATCATCGATGCTGGACTTCAGCTCGAACTTGGTTACGAAGCCCGGCTTCCAGTCATCGTATTTGTACTTGACAACGTTTCTCAGCAGGAATACATTATCGAACTTCCATGCTCCGTCTTCTCCAGGCAATCTGTCGAAGTGGATGTAGTATCCGCTTCCTGCTGTCTCTGCTCCAGGAGCCGGTGCCTGATACAGTACGTGCATCAGAGGGTGATTGTAGCTTCCGAGCTGCATCTCGAGGTCGATGATCTGAGTGCCTCTTCTGCAAACACCAACTGTTACCTTGCCTGTCTCGTCATCCTTTCTGATCACGAATTCAGCATCCAGTTTCTTAGGGATAGCCGAGTTATCACGTCCGAGCTGTGTAGCCATCTCTGCGCCCTGTCCTCCGAGGAGCAGGCTGATGGTGTACATACCGAGCTGGCCCTTATATGTGCAGTATACGCCGAGGATCGTCTCATAGTAGTTGTCTGCGAATGTAGGGTCCTTGATGTGGCAGCAGCTTACTGTTACTACAGGCATCGAGAATGGCTCGAGTGGTTCTGGCAGCACTTTTCTGATTGCCTCAGGCTGTGTCAGGTAAGCTACGTATGTTCCTTCCTGGCCTCTCATGTGTGAGATCTTGGAGAAGGACTTGAACTGTCCGTCGCCGATGGCAAAACTGAGTTCCTCATCTGCGAAGAGTGATGCGCCTACTTCATAGCCGCCTCTCGATGCAGGAGCGATCGTTCCGTCAACTACAGCTGAGCCTACTACCTTGACGCAGAGTCCCTTTTCCTCGAGAGCTGCCTTGAGTGACTGGTCAGGCTTGTATCCGAGTGAGAGTACGACTGCATCAGCGTCTACCTTCTTCTCTTCCTTGGTGTCTACGTTCTCGATGCATACTCCGTCAGGAAGGATAGCCTTGAGAGCGTTGCCGAGTTCATATTTTGCGCCGAGCTTGGCGAGTCTTGTCTGAACGTCTACTACGTTCAGTCTGTATGCGTTAGGAGCTGCAACCTTGAGCATGTCTATGAATGTTACTTCAGCGCCTGTCTCTGCAAGATACTCACCTGCTTCAAGACCTGTGAGTCCTGCACCGATCATAGCTACCTTCTTGCCTGCGAGGTCTACCTTGCCGTTCAGAACGTCATTGACTGCGTATACATTGTCGCCGTCAACGCCAGGGATGCTTGCAGGGAAGATCGAAGTTGATCCTGTTGCAAGAACTACTGCTTCAGGCTCCATTGCAGCGATGTCATCTGCTGTAGCTTCGCAGCCGAGGCATACCTTGACGCCTGCCTTCTCCATATCCTGCTTGAGGTAGTCGATGAACCACTGCATTCTTTCCTTCCGAGGAGGCTTCTTGGCGAGGTTTACGGTTCCGCCGAGTTCTTCCTGTCTGTCGATAAGTGTTACATCAACGCCTCTCTTGGCAAGAGTAGTTGCTGCATACATTCCGCCAGGGCCGCCGCCGACTACTACAGCCTTGTGCTCACCCTTTACAGGCTCGAGATCTCCGTAACGGAGCTCGTTGCATGCTCTCGGGTTTACAGCGCACTCGAACGGGAGTCCCTGAGCATTGAGGCCGAGCAGTGACTCGAAGCATCTCAGACAAGCGATACACTTGTTGAGTTCATCCTCTCTGCCTTCCTGTACCTTCTTGCCCCATTCAGCATCAGCGATCCATGTTCTGCCCATGCCGACGAAGTCTACGATTTCCTCATCGAGGAAATTCTCTGCAACAGCAGGCTCTCTGATTACGGATACTGCGATTACAGGAATCTTTACTACATCCTTGATAGCCTTGATGAATGGCTTTCTCCAGCCCTGAGGGAATGAGATAGGCTCTACGGAGAAGCTTCCTGTCTCATAGAGACCATCGGAAACGTCTACGAAGTCGATGCCTGCCTCTTCAAGGCACTTAACGATCTTGATACCATCCTCGAGTCTGATCTGATCTCCGTCATATCCGATCTTGTCGAGGAACTCAACTACGGATACTCTGCAGCCGAGAGGGAAATCAGGGCCGCACTTCTTGCGGATGTCCTCGATGATCTCGAGAACGAGTCTCATTCTGTTCTCGAAGCTGCCGCCGTATTCGTCATCTCTGTAGTTGGTGTAAGGCGACAGGAACTGCTGGAGCAGATATCCGTGAGCGCAGTGGAGTTCGATACCATCGATGCCGGCCTTCTTGCATCTCAGAGCTGCATCACCGAACTGTCCTACCAGCTCATGGATCTCTTCGATTGTCATTGGTCTTGTTTCCTGCTGTGATACCTTGCATACTCTGTCAGAAGCAGATACGCATGGCTGTCCGCCGATCAGTGAGGAAACTCCTTCTCTACCAGGGTGATGGAGCTGGATGAAAATCTTGGAACCGTGTTTATGAACGGCCATCGCAAGCTCTTTCAGTCCCTGGATGTGATAGTCTTTGGTTGCTGCGATCTGTCTGAGCATTCCTGCTCCGGTCTTCTCATTGACTCTGCAGATCTCCGGCATGATCAGTCCGCATCCGCCTGCAGCCCTGTCTTCATAATACTTGATCATTGCAGGCCCCGGTGTTCCGTCAAGGTTAGCCAGGTTAGTTCCCATCGGGGTCATAACCAGTCTGTTCTTGATTTCGACATTGCCGATCTTACCTTTTTCAAATAGCTTATCGTACATAGTTTCTCCTTTCCTTCTTTCAGAAGCTTCTAAGGATAGCCGCGGCTGTCACGCGATCCGTCACAGCCGGGCGTGGTGAACCAAGGTTATAAGTTATCTGATTAAATTATAAAATTAACGATATCCTCCGGGCATTATCCGACTTACCCAAAACAATAAAAGACATTTGTGCACGGTGACCTAATGGCAGAGTTCATGAAAAACCATAATTCACTCCCCCAGTGCAGGACATCACGGTTGTGCACTTTCCATCAGGCATATTTGGACATTATGACAATTGACTTGTTGTGCACCGTAAACTATGCTGATTTTGTCAATACAGAATAACTCTTTGTGCAGTTTAACTATGTCCCCGAGGCGCGAGGTGCACCATATGATATTCCGCGAAATAGCTGCAAGGCTCAGCAATATGTGCCAGATAGAGATCATCTCAGACTCACTTGAAACAGAGATCACAGAGGTACAGTTCATAGATTTCCGCCAGCATGAATTCAAAAGCAACGTTCTGTATTTCTGCAATACGATGCAGGGCTGTGCAGAGCTGCCGAAGCAGTGTATATTCTCTGCCTCAGTATCCGTATCTGAAATAACAACGATTCCGGATAATCTGGCCATGGTAGCGGAAAGCGACTTCGGATATGCATTCAACACTGCCTTCCAGATCATACAGGGCTCTCACAAGGATGACTATTATGATTCCATGATGAATACTCTGGAACGGGTGAAAGATGTCGACACTCTGATCGACATAGCTTCGCAGACTTTTGGCGCATCGCTGGTATTCATCGACCGCGAGTTCAGGATACTCAGCTACTCCACACAGATTCCTGTCACAGATGAGCTGTGGAAGAAGAACATTGAACAGGGATACTGCGACTACGAATTCATTCAGGCCGTCAGGTCGCTCAAATCAGTCCAGATGGCAGACTCCACAATGACGCCTATAGAAGTTTCCTGCCCGTCATCCCCTTTCCAGAAGTTCTCGAGCAGGGTCTACTGCCACGACACGTGGATAGGCTTTCTCATAGTCATTGAGGGCTATGATTCATACCGCTCTGAACACGTCGAGATGCTGAGGATACTCAGCGGAATTCTCGGATATGCCGTAATGAAGTACGCGCCGAGTTATCTGTACATGACCAGTGATTACCACAGGTTCCTGTACAATCTCATCATCGGTGCCGATGCGGCGTCTCTTCCTGACGCATACACCAGGCTGACGTTCCCGTCGGAGCTTATAGCGATCTACTGCAAAGCAACAGGTGACGGATCTGCGTTCCCGCGTGAAGGCGCTCTGTCAGAAGAGATGACAATGATCCTTCCAGGATGTCACGTCATTGCTCAGAGAGATAACGCCACCATCATCGGCAGCAGCGAGATGATCCACAAGCTCAGCACCATAGCGGGGCTCTTCCCTGAAAAATGCAAGGTCAGGATCGGAGTCAGCCTGCGGTTCACAGATATCGGCACGCTGCGCGCGCATTTCTACGAAGCCGTGGATGCATTTGAAATAGGCTGTCTTCTTGACCCGGATATTCACATATATACTTTCGAGGATTATGGTATTTATGTAATGTTCCGGACGGTGTCAGAGACCGAAGATCTCAGCAGATATCTTCATCCGGCACTGCCTAAACTGGCCTCATACGATACCGAGAACGGCACCAATCTGGAGCTGACCCTGCACACTTATCTTAAAAAATCCTGCAGCACGACGGATACAGCCAAAGCGCTTTACCTTCACAGGAACAGCGTCATCTACCGTCTGCGCAGGATAGAAGAGCTGTGCGATATCGATCTGGATGACACAGACACCAGATTCCGTCTGCGCCTGTCGTATGCCCTGAGCAATGTCATTAACCAGAAGAGAAAATGGGCCGGCAAGGACTTCAGCGCCGCCGCAAAATAGTTTTGCATAAACGATCTTGAATATGTCACAGGCCTCCGAATGTGAGGCCTTTTTATTGTCCGGCACCTGACTCAGACCGCCCTCTCCCGGGGACATTTTTCCCGCTACATTCCTTGCCGATTGTGCACCGCAGACAAATGCTTTTCTTTGTTTTGGATATGCTGAATATTGTTACCGTTTTGTGCAGATTTCATAATTAAAGTACAATTACTATCTATGTCTAAATGGCGAGGTGAAAATCATGAAAATCATTGCAAAAGTAATTGGCATCTGTGTCGCAATACTCGGAATATGCCACACAGCAGAATGGTTCCTTGAAGGCAGGCATGTCGCTAAGGCAGCAGACATTCCTGTTAAGAAAGCTCTGCCTCAGTGTCTTCTCAGAGGTTTTCTCTGGTGGAAGCCGCTCAAGAAGGAGCTCGGGCTGTAACAATCAACGGATTCACAGGAGGTATATGTTATGAATGCAAAGAAAGTAGTAGTAGCAGGCGGTGGTGTCCTCGGAACACAGATAGGCCTCATCTGTGCTTATCACGGATATGACACAACATTCTGGCTGAGATCTGAAAGCTCGATTGGAAGAACCCAGCCTAAGATCGATCGTTATTCCGCTCTTATGATCGAAGACCTCCTCAAGGCCAAGGCTCTTATTGGCAATCCGATGGGAGCATTTATGTATCCTAAGGGGCTCATCAGCGAGTGGGACGGCATTACAGCAGAGAAGATAGATGAAATGGCAGAATGTGCCAAGAAGCGTTTTGCAGAGAACGTCCATATCGAGCTCGATATGGCTGCTGCCGTCAAAGACGCATATCTGGTAATCGAGTCCATGTCGGAAGATCCTCAGGCTAAGATAGGTGTGTATACAGCGATGAAGGATCTTCTGGATCCTGACACAATTCTCTGCACCAATTCATCCACACTTCTTCCTAGCATGTTCGCAGAGTACACAGGACGTCCTGAAAAGTACTGTTCTCTGCATTTTGCCAATACGATCTGGAAGAACAACACAGCAGAAATCATGGGACATCCGGGTACCTCTCCTGAGATCTTCCAGAAGGTAGTTGAATTCGCAGCATCAATCGGAATGGTTCCTCTTCAGCTTCACAAGGAGCAGCCTGGATACATTCTCAACTCGATGCTCGTCCCTTTCCTGAGTGCAGCACAGGGACTCTGGGCCAACGGCGTATCTGATCCTGAGACCATAGATCTCACCTGGAGACTTGCAACAGGTGCTCCGGCAGGACCGTTCCAGATCCTCGATATCGTCGGCCTCGAGACAGCATACAACATCAATCAGATGAAGCCTGCTGCTCAGCAGGAAGGAACTACCGAATATAAGATCGGCAAGCTTCTCAAAGAGAAGATAGACCGCGGTGAAAAAGGAGTTAACTTCGGTAAAGGCTTCTATGAGTATTGATTTAAAAAAGGAGGAGAAAGCAGCATGAAAGATTTTGCAGGAAGAGTCGCACTTATAACAGGTGCAGCTCATGGATTCGGAAAGGAATTTGTCAAGCAGGCAGCTCAGCGCGGCATGAAGATCGCTGCAGTAGACATCATGGAAGATGATCTTAAGGCGATCGAGCCGATGGCAAAAGAGCTCGGAGCAGAAGATATCATTCTCTGCCCTTGCGATGTAACAGAGTATGAGCAGGTCAAAGCAGTAGTAGCCGGCGTTATTGAGAAGTTCGGTCAAATCGACCTTCTGATGAACAATGCAGGCGTTGCTACTTTCGGACCTGTATGGGTCGTTCCTCCTCTCGAATATGAGTGGATCATCGATACCAACCTCAAATCGCACGTCTATTTCATGCACGAGGTCATTCCGTACATGATCAAGCAGGGAACCCCTTGCAACATAGTCAACACATGCTCAGCAGCAGGTACATTCACATCAAAGAGTGCTGCAGCATATCAGGCATCAAAGTTCGGAGCACTTGCTCTGACTGAGTCCGTTTACTATGACCTCATTGCATTTGGCGTAAACAACATCCACATCAGCGCTTACTGTCCTGGTTTCATCCAGACCAACCTCGATCATTCTGAAGAGTACAAGCAGGACAAGTACAAAGTCGAGAGTCCGTACTATGGAAGCGAGCTTCACCAGAAGATGCAGGGCGCTGCCAAGTATCTGATCATGACAGGACGTGCGATTGACGAATCCGGGCCGGTCGTATTCAAGGCGATCGAGGATGATCAGCTCTACATCATCACACATGAGCACTATGACAAGTACATTCAGGCACGCTGCGAGAACATGCTCGCACGCAGGAATCCGGAGGCAGTTGAGATCGATCACAATATAAAGAGGTAAATTAAGCGTAACGTACAAGTATCCTTCAGGTGATAATTCTCGAAGAGCTTTCCGCCACATTTTTGCATCCTTACGGGTGGCCCGCTCTTCTGCGAGATCACCATTCCGGATACTTGAACGTTCCGCATAAAGCTAACACATATATAGTAATCAGATTTCAACCGCATTTAAGGCAATAAAAGGAGGCACTAATGTACGATATATTATTCCAGAAAGGTAAGATAGGTAATGTCGAGCTGAAGAACAGGCTTGTCATGTCCCCTATGGGCAGCAACCTCGCCGAGCTCGACGGTTCATGCGGCGATGCGATGATCGCATACTATGAAGCAAGAGCCAAGGGCGGATGCGGACTTATTATCCCTGAGATCTGCCGTGTCAATGACGCTACCGGTGCAGGCTCCTTCAGACAGCTGTCTGTGACCAAGGACCGCCACATTGCAGGTCTCTCCAGACTGGCTGCTGCCATTCATAAACACGGTTCCAAGATATTCATCCAGCTCCACCATCCGGGCAGAGAGGGTGTATCCAGGCTGATCGGCGGTCAGCCATGTGTATCAGCGTCTGACAGAGTATGTCTGTATTCCAATCAGCCTACCAGAGCGCTGACTCATGATGAAGTTCTTGAGCTCATCGAGCAGTTCAGCGACGGTGCTGTAAGATGCCAGAAGGCAGGCATAGACGGAATCGAACTTCACTGCGCTCACGGTTATCTTCTTGAGCAGTTCCTTTCGCCTTACACAAACTTCCGCGATGATGAGTACGGCGGCAGCTTCGAGAACAGAATGCGTTTTGTCAAAGACATCATTGACAAGATCCGCGAGAAGTGCGGTCCTGATTATGTAGTGGGCATGAGACTCTCCGTAGACGAGATGCTCGCGCATAACGGAGTAACAGAGCCTTTCATCGATCTCGAAGAAGGCGTCAAGATCGTCAAGTACTTCGAGGAGGTCGGAATTGACTTCATCGATGTCAGCTGCGGTATTTACGAGACACTCAACTGGGCTATCGAGCCTACATCATTCCCTGAAGGCTGGAGAAGACCTATGATCCAGGCTGTCAAGGATGCTGTAAACATCCCTGTAATGGCTGTATCTGCTATCCGCAGTCCTGAGATCGCTGCACAGTTCATGGAAGACGGCGTATATGATTTTGCTGAGTTCGGAAGAACATGGCTGGCAGAGCCTGAATGGGGCGTCAAGGTACAGGAAGGCCGTATCGACGAACTCAACAAGTGCATCAACTGCCTGCGCTGCTTTGAGACACTGCTGACCATCAACGCTCAGCTGCAGCCGTTCCAGTGCGCTGTCAACCCTGTAATGGGAAGAGAGCTGAAGTGCGGCAAGCTCGAGCCGGTCGTCGGTGAGAAGAAAGCCGTAGTTGTCGGCGGCGGTCCTGGCGGAATGTACGCAGCAAAGACTCTCGCAGAGAGAGGTGTCAAAGTTACTCTTGTTGACAGACAGGAAGAGCTCGGCGGAACAGTCAATCTGGCTAAGCTTCCTCCTCTCAAGGAGAGAATGCAGAACTTCATAGACTACATGGGCAATCAGCTCTGCAGGCTCGGTGTAGACGTTCAGCTTGGCAAGAAAGTCACAGCTGATGACATCGCTGCAATGGGACCTGACGCAGTAGTACTCGCTACAGGTTCGAAGAGCATCATTCCGGCTAGCATCCCTGGTGCAGACGGTGCCAACGTGTTCACAGTTGAGCAGGCTCTCAAGGGCGAAGTCGACTTCACCGGCAAGCACGTAGCAATGATCGGCGCCGGACTCACAGGACTTGAAGCTGCTGAGTTCCTTGGCGAGAAAGGCATCAAGGTCACGATCGTTGACATGGTAGACAGACCTGCTCCTACTGCATACATCGCCAACGTCATCGATGTAATGGGCAGGATCAAGCAGATGGATGTTACTCTCGAGCTCAAGAATGCTCTCAAGGCAGTCGAGGCAGACGGAGTATGCATCGAAAACGTAGAGACAGGCGAGCAGAAGAAGATCGCATGCGATGCTGTAGTAATGTCGCTCGGTTACAAGCCTGATCAGAGCCTCAAGGCTGCTCTCGAAGAGAAGGGCATCTGTGTCAAGCTGGTTGGATCGGCTATCAAGGACGGAACGATGGGCCCTGCTACAAGAAGCGGTTATGATGTCGGAGCTTCCCTCTTCGCTGAGGCAAAGCCAAGCTTCGTAACATCTCCTGAGAAGATGGCGACATTCGCTAAGGACTGTGCCATGAAGAAGCAGGAAGGCGTATACATGCTGTATGCTACAGACCCTGCCAAGATCAGGGAGATCCTGCCGGCACCTCTCGAGCCATACGCACTGCCGCTCGTATATGTATCAGCCAACCACATCAACGAGCCTACTTTTGCAGACAATTACTATGAATCGATCCTCGGCGTATATGCTACATACAAGGGCCAGCTCGGACTCTACTGCATCAGCCTCGTGCTCGGAGGACAGGGCGCAGAGATGGCTACCGCCCTCGGACGCGATGTTCTGTCGATCCCTAAGAAGGTAGATGCTGAGTTCGTCATCAGAAAGAATGATGAGACGGGCAAAGTGGATGTAAGCGTATCCAGAAGAGGCACACAGCTCATCGACATGACGCTGCGCCTCGGCGAATACAACCATCCGATGACTCACCTGATCTTCCAGGCACCATCAGCAGGCAAGGAAACCAAGGGCTTTGGCTACTACTTCCACTTCGATCAGATGCCTGACGAGAACGGAGGAAGCAAATTCAGCACATCACTGACCAAGGTTCTCTGCCAATACGAGTACACAGGCTGGATCCCTGCATTCGTAGAGGACTTCAAGCTGAAATCCAGCGTGGATGATCCGTGGGCTGATCTCCCTGTAGAGACCATCATCGGCGCAGGATACTCCAACAACAACCTCTACCTCGGCAGCAGCATCTTCTGCGAAGAGGCCGATCCTGATGAAGTAATGCCTAAGATCATACCTGCATGGTACGACCTGAGCGCATTCGGAGTAACAGGACGCAAGTGATCCCGTATTGCTCCAACACTGTAAGCCGATAAAGGCTGCGCAGCCAGTGCGTGGATTTATCCTATCTGATACGGAAAACAGCTCTCACTGCGAGAGCTGTTTTCTTATACTTCCCGGGCGGCTTCAATGTAGTCAATCCTTCTGCATATTCGCCCATTTTCCGGTGCTGTTATAACCAAACACGCCGTTTTTACATAAATGGTTAATCCAACCCGATCAGCTCTCACTTGCCCCCATAGAGACCATTAATCTAAAGCGAATTTTCAGGTTCTATACCCCGGAAATCCGCGATAAACAAAAAATCACCGCGCATTATGCACGGTGAACTTATTGCTTCAAATTGCAGTATTTGTACGGTATCGCAGAAGATCCTACACCAGGAATGCACCTGCGTCTGCATCATACTCATCCAGCTTGAATGGTGAGAAGATGCCCTGGTCTGTTACGACACCTGTTACCAGTTCAGGCGGTGTTATGTCGAATGCAGGATAATAGCCCTTCACTTCCTGATTGGCTGTAGGTGTGCCCATAGCCTGAAGTACGAATGAAGGGTCCCTCATCTCGATGCGTACCGTGTCGATCGTCGGATGTCCCAGATCAGGTGAACCGGTGACATAGTACGGGATGTCGTGATACTTTGCTGCGATCGCAATCTGATATGTCCCGACCTTGTTGGTAACGTGGCCGTCACCGCAGATGACATCAGCAGCTGATGTGAACAGGTCGATGCCTTCCTTCTTCATTACGAATGCAGGCATGTTGTCTGTGATGACCGTGACGTCAAATCCCATGTCGTGGATAACCGAAGCAGTCAGTCTCGAGCCCTGGAAGTAAGGTCTTGTCTCCGGGCAGAAGAACCTGACATCCTTGCCCTGCTTTCTCGCTTCTCTCAGCATCATTCCGAGTATTGTCTCGGCAAAGCACTGTGTCATTACGGCGCCGTTCTGAGGGAAGAGGTCGGCAAGATATTTTCCGGTCTTTCCGATGCGGTAATATCTTATGTTGTTCTGCTCTATGGCAACATCTCTGATCACTTCCGAAACGTCCGCTTTGCCTGCAGCGAGTGCTTCCTTCGCAGCTACGAGGCATGCATCTGTAACGTTCTCCATCCTCTTGGATGTAGTCGGCCTTGCATGTGAGATCACGTCAGCTGCATTCGTGAGGAACTCTATCTGATCCTCTTCAGTCCTGCCTCTGCACTCATGTGCAGCGAGGGCCATACCCATAGCTGCAGCCACATACGGGCCTGCGCTCTGTGTCACCATCTCCCTGATGGCACCAGCAACCTCCTGATGCGTCCTGCAGACTACTTTCTTTATCTCGATCGGGTAGATGCGGCGGTCGAGGATCCTTACTACGTCTCCTTCGTACCATGCAATATTCTCATACTGCAGCATCCATGCGAGATCTCTGTCCTGTCTTTCCATTATTCCTCCGTTGCCTCAGCAGCCTTGCGCTTTGCCGCCTCTTCTTCTTCAAGTACACGGTATGCCACCTTACCGACGAGAGTCTTAGGCAGCTCCGATCTGAATTCTATGTCATAAGGCATTGCGTACTTAGCGATGTGCTTCTTCGCATATGCCAAAAGCTCTTCTTTGAGTTCTTCCTTAGCCTTGTCTGTTGAAGGAACAACTCCTCCTACAGGCATTACGAAGACCTTGACCTTCTGCATCTTGTAGCTGTCAGGCACTCCGATGACGCAGCTCATCTGCACCTTCTCGTGAGCATCGAAGATGTTCTCAAGCTGTGCCGGATAGATGTTGTATCCGGATGAGATGATCATTCTCTTGGCTCTTCCGCGGAAGTGGATGAATCCTTCCTCGTCCATTGTTCCGAGATCTCCTGTGTATACCCACCTGAGTCCGTCAGCATGTTCTCTTATAGTCTCGGCTGTCTCGTCCGGCATGTCGAGATACTCCTTCATGACTGTAGGTCCTGCAAGAATGATCTCGCCCTCTTCATTGTAAGGGAGCTCCTCTGCTGTATCCGGCTTAACGATCTTGTAGTATGTATCAGGGAACGGAATGCCGATGCTTCCTTCCTTGTGCATCTGCGGAGGTGTCAGACAGGATGCCGTTACACACTCAGTAGTGCCGTATCCCTCTCTGACCTGGATAGTTGCATTGTGGTCATACAGGAACTTGTCCAGCTTCTTCTTGAGTTCGATCGAGAGTGAATCTCCGCCTGAGAAAACTCCCTTGAGGCACGAGAGATCCTTACCGTCCATCGACGGAAGTCTCAGAAGTGCTTCATAAAGAGTCGGAACGCCTGCGATGAAGTTGCACTTGTATTTTGTGATCAGCTTGGCGTAACTCTTCGGTGTGAATCTCGGAACGAGGATACATCTGCCGCCCATGGCAAGCATAGTGTGTATGCAGACTCCGAGTCCGAAACCGTGGAACAGAGGCATTGCTGCAAGCATCTTGTCACCCCTGCGGAACATCGGGTTGGTAGCGATGACCTGCTCTGCGAGTGCATTGAAGTTGAGGTTGGTCAGCACGATGCCCTTGGTCGTTCCGGTAGTGCCGCCTGAATAGAGGATGGCTGCCGGGTCATCGACTTTGCGCTTTACCTTATACTCATATCCGCAGTGTCTTCCGAGCTTCATGAAGTCAGGCCACTGGAACACAGGTGCTTCTCTTGGAATTTTCTGGATCTTGCGGCCCTCTGTCATCATGTAGCCGACCTTGATCGGTCTGGTCAGCTCGTCCTTGATGCGGGCGATGATGACGTTCTGGATTTTGGTGTTGGATCTGATCGCCTCTATCTTGTGATAGAACTGGTCAAGTGTAACAACCATGACGCTTCCGGACATGTTGAGATAATTCTCGATCTCCTTCTCTGCTGAAAGCGGATGGATCATATTTGCAACTGCGCCGACGAGGTTGGTTGCGTAAAGCATGTATATAGCCTGCGGGCAGTTAGGCATTGCGATCGTTACTCTGTCATTCTCTCTGATGCCGAGAACTCTGAGTGATCTCGCGCAGAGGTTGATCTGATCGACCATGTACTTGTATGTGATGTGCTTGCCCATGAAGTCCAGAGCTATAGCGAGAGGCTGCTTCCTGGCTATCTCCTCCACCTTCTCATACATGGTCCCGTTGAAGTATTCAAGCGTGAAAGGCAGATCCCCTCTGTATGATTCCCACGGTGTCTTTACTGTTTCAGGCACAGGGAATACGATTTTATCGTTCTCATTGAGAGTCCAGTTATAATTTTCCATTTCCATTTCCCTTTAACAAAAGTCCAAATGCGGCGCTTTACGGCGCCTGCCATCAGTATTGCAATCCCGCTCATTTTAACACTATTCTCCGAAACATGCCACCGGTAGTTTTATATGCTTTCTTATTTCTGTTTTCACCCAAAACAACAGCGGGCCCTGCGGCCCGCCGTATTTGCATCTCTATTCGGTTCTGAGCGCCTCTACCGGGTTCTTCCGTGCCGCCATGCCTGACGGGATGAGTCCCGCGATGTAGGTGAGGAATATGCTGATGAGTATCAGTATGACTCCTCCGGCCGGAGGCAGGATTGCCCTGAGCGAAGCTATCTTGGTGAGATTTACGAGTATGTGGTTGATAGGTATCAGGAGCAGGAGACTTGCTGCTATTCCTATGACACCTGCGCACAATCCTACTATGATGGTCTCCGCGTTGAATATCCTCGAGATATCCTTCTTGGACGCTCCGATAGCCCTGAGGATACCGATCTCCTTGGTACGTTCGAGTACCGAGATGTATGTGATGACCCCGATCATGATCGAGGATACTATCAGGGATATCGCCACGAATGCTATGAGGACATAGCTGACGGCGTTGGTGATCGTCTTGACGGACTTGATCATGACTCCGGTTATATCCGTGTAGCTGATGACCATGTCCTCGTCACCGTTGTCCTGCATCTCCTGATTGTAGTCATCTATGTACTTCAGGAAGTTCTCCTTGGACTCAAAATCCTTGAGATAGAAGGACATCGACATCGGATTGGCGAGATCCGCATACCCGAGCTTCCTGAGGTTGGAGTCATAACTGGTCTCCTGTCCCCCGGATACATATGCCGTGATGAGACGTGTGATCTCATCCTCGTCCATCTTCATCTGGAAGGCAGATGCTATCAGGGACGGATCGACTTTGAACTGGCTTCCGACTGCAGCGGCTACCTTGCCGAGCGCAGGGTAAACTTCCTGTGCCATCTGCATTGCCTCGATGCCCTGAGCATACTGTTTGATGCCGCTCTGCGCCTTATTGCTGACAGTATCCGCCATCATATCAAGCACAGCTTCAGGTCCCAGCTGCTGCTGGCTCATCTGCTCATCGATCGCCTTATTGGCTTCATCTGCCATCTCATTTATCTGCTTTGCGAGAGCGTCTGCCTGAGCCTCAGGCACACTGTATTTATCGATAAGATCCTGTGCGGTGATGCCGTTCTTAAGTATATTAAGCACATCATCTTTCGTAACTGCGATGCCTTCAGGCAGATCAAGACTGCTTATCAGATCTTCTGCAGCCTTCTCCTGCATTTTCTCTTTGACTGCCGCTGCAGCAGCCGGACTGGATGCTGCGTTTATAGCCTGCATAGTCTCATCTGCTTTCAGGGCTTCACCATATCCCCTGAGAATGCCGTTTACAAGCTGCGCATGCTTGCCCGAGTCAAGGTTTTCGCCCAGTGCCTTGGTCACCATATCCTTGTCCAGCTTGAAATTGTCAGGATCTTTCTTATACTGCTGAACAATATCGTTGTTTATCCCGCTTATCCCCTTGCTGAGTGCGGAGTTGGCATCAGCTTCTATCTTCTCAGCCGAGTCCTGATTCATAAGATTGCTGAGCTCTTTGTCTCCGGCCTGGCGGATCGCCTTTTCAAGGGCATTCATGTTCATGCTTCCGCCAAAGGCCTGCTTCAGCTTGTTCTGATCGATGCTGATCATGTCATCGAAGCCGAGACCCTCGCTGGTATTGTTGCGTATAGACTCGAACGTTTTGCCCGAGAAAACGTCAGTGTCCGTATTGGCCCGCTGTATCCTGACGATCTCTGACTCCTTGGCGTAGTCGATCATGTGATGCGTCAGAGCAGGAAGATATCCGATGCCCGACTCCATGGCATTGGCAGCGCTGGCCTCCTTCGCACATACTATACCGGTTATATGTAGCTTCTCGGAATCTCTGATCAGATCCTCCATGTAAGCCTCGTCTTCAGACATATCCTCCCATACATCGTAAGAAGAATTGCGTCTGAATGTATCGCAGGCATGTACGAGCGCAAACTCCTTGTCTATGAAGTCATCATAGGTCCACTCGAGTTTTTCGTTGGTGTTCTCGACCTCTTCGCCGTTCATGACGTCGTTGATCATGTCCTTGAGCTCCTGAGGATCCCTGAGGCCGAGCGTATATACAATGTAGTCATTGAGCTGGTCCTTGCTGTCGAGCACGAGCAGCAGCTCATTGTACTTCTCAGGCCACTTACCCGCGAGAACCTTGTACTGGGATTTCAGCAGCTTCTCGTTGTCCATCATCTGGAAGAAGACATCCGTGTTCATCATCGAGAAGTTGTTCTGCTGGAAGCCGCTCATGTAAGACTGCATGATCGATCCCGGGCTGACTCTCAGAGGGCCGTATTTCATGTCCGTCGAGTAAATGTTTACGGACAGCCCGTATGAATAATCGTACGCATTGAACCACTTTCCGATTTTGCCCATGTCAGCATCCAGCCTCTTCTTGAATGCCGCGAGGTCATTGCTGCCGACACTTGCCAGCAGGTCCGTCATGATCTGCTGCTCGTGGATCCGGTCGCCGGATTCCTCGCCTTCGGTGTCCTGGGCATTGGCTGCAAAAGCGGTGATCATGGATGTCATGTCCGCTGTCTCAGACTGTATCGTCAGAGGATATGACGAGAGCGTATCCTCTTCGAGCTTATCTA
>JAZQHU010000009.1:0-42606 GCA_045540775.1 Anaerovoracaceae bacterium
ATACGTCCGAATCCATTGATTGCAACTTTCATAAAATCTATTCTCCTTTCGTTATGGATCCCCGGTCCCTTACGTTTTGCCTTATCCGAACCCCAAGGCGATCCTTTATATCTTATCCGTATTACAGCCTTACGGCTGTCATTGGGCCGGTACATTCCAGTTGCTGTTCCAAGCCCTAAATCTCGGTCATTCTATCACCATTTAATGATTATCTCAATCGATTTCGATATTTTTTCGTCAATATTTTGTTTTAATTCAAAACAACATCGCAAGGTATTGGTGTTTTGTCACTATAAACAGGCAAAATGTTTACTTCTGCTACTTGCTGCGTGACCCCGGCAGTAAATAAATAATGACGCCGATGACCACAGCCAGGCCTACAGGCTTGGCGATGTTGTCGACCCATGTGAAAACATATCCTGAATGTGTGATGAACGTTCCTGCGATCAGCTCACACAGGTTCCACACAACGACGAATGCGATAATGTAAGCCGCTATCTGAGCATATCTGTTTCTGATCATGTCCCCCTCCTTTTTATGTTTTAAGCATCTATTATCTCTGTTCGTGATGCTGCGTAGCTGATTTCTTCTTTTCAGACACCACTATCCCGGGTTGTTACAGTGCACTGCGTATTTCCTCTTCGGTCTGTGCCAGGATACTCATGAACTCGCGCGAGGATATCCTCAGTGCGCCGTGTTCGAATGAATCCTGCTGGACAAGCATGTCCGAGCTTACGACATATATCCTGCGGTTTTTCATTGCATTGGTCATGAGTCCGATGCGGATGTCTGCAGGCTCATTCTCAGAGGTGAAAATCACTCTGACCCCGAGATGGTCCTCTTCATAGCCTTCGCCGCCCGTGACGTTATATGCGTCGAAGATGACGGCTGTCTCAGTTCCTGTATATGCCGCGTAGTTGCAGAGCCTCTCCAGGAGCTGGTCTCTCGCTCCGCCCATGTCCTTCTTCGCAAGGTCCGTGAGGTATTCGTCTGCATGGATGAGATTGTAACCGTCTATGAGAATAACAGGTCTCTCCTCCGGCGCAGACTGAGTCTTTTTCTTCTCATGTTTCTCGCGTATCTGCTGGTTGCGGAGCTCGTCAGCAGCCTTCTGCTCTTCTGTCTTCTCAGGCATTTCGTATTCAGGGCCGAATCTGTTCTCCCTTGCAGACCTGCCCGTACGGTCCTTAGACGGTCCGTAGGTCCGCTCGAATATCATGCGGAGCTCCTTCTCAGCAGCGAGCTGGCGCTTTCTGGCTTCCGAGTCAGACCTGCCCCCTTGCACAGCGCCTGTATATCTGCCCGCAGCAGAGTCATCTGAGTACATTCCTCCTGCCGCTCCGAAAGCATCCATTCCGCTTCCTGATCCCGCAGCATTTCTGTATCTTCTGAACACGCTGCCTATGTGCATGTGTTCAGGCACCTCATCCCACTTTACGATATCGCTGCCGCCGTGTGACACGAATACCGAGTCAGCAGGATTGTCTGTATCTCTCTCAGGATCATAGCCTGATTCCTCTATGATCCTCTCGGCATCATGGCAAGGTGCGTATCCCGCAGGGGTGCATGTAAGCCTGCCGGTGCCGGATGTATATGAGATCAGAGTCTGCTGGTATCCGGCTATCTCAGATGCAGGCACACGCCCGCGTATCCTCGAGGTATCGCCCTCCTGCTCAAGAGCATCCTGCGTGCCGCCCATCTGCTGTATGTCCGTCATCGCACGCCCGACAGCCTGCGATGGCAGCTCTATCTCATACTCATTCCACGGCTCAAGCAAAGCAGCCGCACCCGCAGCGCGAGCCTGCATCAGAGCATTCCTGACCGCCCTGTATGTCGCCTCGCGGAAGTCCCCGCCGCTTGTATGCTTGTCATGGGCCCTGCCCGCTGCAAGAGTTATCCTTACATCCGTAACAGGGGCGCCTGTCAGAGCGCCTCTGTGCTCTTTTTCATCTATGTGAGTGAGTATCAGCCTCTGCCAGTTCCTGGCAAGCTCATCCTCAGGCGTTATACTGCTGATGACTACGCCGCTGCCCGGTTCGCCCGGCTCGACTATAAGGTGCACCTCAGCATAGTGCCTCAGCGGCTCGAAGTGTCCGACACCCTCGAATACATCAGTCACAGTCTCAAGGTACAGAACTTTGCCGCTTCCGAAGGTAACATCATAGCCGTATCTGTCCCTGATCATGGCAGTCAGTACTTCCAGCTGGACCTGCCCCATGAGTCTTATCTCTATCTCACCCGTCTCCTGTATCCTTCGCACACTGAGTGACGGGTCCTCCTGAGCGAGCTTCTCAAGATCCTTCATCACAAGGTACGGATCCATTCCGGCAGGTCCGCTGACCGTGTACACCATGAAAGGCCTGATAACAGGATCCTCTGCAGGCATCTCAGCTCCGAGAGAGTCTCCCGGCATCACATCCGGCAGGCCAGTCAGAGCACATACCGTTCCGGCCTCAGCCTCGTTCACCGGAGTGAACCGGCTGCCCGAATACATCCTGATCTGATTGATCTTGGTCTCGCTGTCTTCCTGTTCTCTTACCTGCACTTTGTGGTGCACGGCTACAGTGTCCCTGGCTCTCAGGGCCCCGCCTGTTATCTTCGCGAAGACCAGTCTGCTCCCGTCATCACCGGCAGCCGTCTTGTATATCCTGGCCCCGAACTCATCGCCATATTCAGGCATGACCGTGAACCTGCCTAGAGTCTCGAGCAGATCCTCTATCCCTTCAAGTTTCAGCGCCGAGCCGAATATGCAAGGCACTATCTCGCACCTTCTGATCGCCTCAGCTATGCTCTCGTCATCCGGGGCCCCTTCAAGCTCACCTTCGAGCACCATATCCGCAAGCTCAGGTGAGTACAGAGTTATATCGTCTATAAACTTCTCCAGGGCAGCAGCTTTCTTGCCGCCTCCGTCACTGCCTCTTCGTGCGTAGGCATCTCCGCTCTCAGGCGCCCCGCTGAGGTCCACGCCTTCAAGCACTCCGCTGAAATCCACCGGTCCGCATCCAAGCTCATCCGCGAGCTCAGCGAGGATATCCTCCTTCTGCCTGACAGCGATATCCATCTTATTTATGAACACGAAAACAGGTATGCCCCTGTCACGGAGCAGCCTGTATAAAGTCCTCGTATGCGCCTGCACGCCTTCCGATCCGCTGACCACAAGCAGTGCGTAGTCTATGACGGACAGCGCGCGCTCCATCTCCGCCGCAAAGTCGACGTGTCCCGGAGTGTCGATAAGCGTGAACTCAGTCTTCCTGTCTTCCGGGCCTGCCGTGAACAGGGCCTGCCTCGAGAAAACAGTGATCCCGCGGTTCCTCTCTATCTCGCTGTCATCAAGAAAAGCATCGCCGTGGTCGACCCTGCCGATCTTCCGGAGTTCGCCTGTTCTGTACAGGACAGCTTCAGAGAGAGTCGTTTTGCCTGCATCGACATGCGCAAGTATGCCGAGAGTTATTCTTCTTTTTTTCGCGTCTTTATCTGTCATCAGTTGTCCGGTGCCGTGACCTGCTGACTGCCGCTAAGAATGCAGTTCTCAGGTCAGGACGCCTGTCTTTCTTTTACTTCTCAGCCAGATACTCAACGATCGTATGAGCGGCGATATTGCCCTCTCCTACGGACTTGGCTATCTGATAAGGCCTTCCGGTGCAGTCTCCTGCAGCGAAAACGCCCTTGATATTGGTGTTCATCGCCCTGTCGACGATAATATGTGCTCCGTCAAGTTCAAGATCCTTGAGGAGTGTCGTCGGTGCGATAGAGTTTCTGAGGCAGAAAATGCCGTCAACAGCCACTTCGGTGTCGTCTGTGAGGACAACTCCGTCTGCCTTGAGTCCGCCTTTGATCTTCTTCACAGGCTTTGGCAGCATCTCGATCTTGCCTGCGTTTTCGCCTTCCGCTCCGCTGCCGTTCCTGCCGTACTTGCCGCCGACATATCCGGATGCTACGTAGACTTTATCTGCGAGCTCTGCGAGGTAATCCACCTCGTGCTCGAATCTCTCATCTCCGCAGAATACCGCGATAGTTTTGCCCTTGTAGAGGAAGCCGTCGCATGTAGCGCAGTAGCTGACTCCGCGGCCGAGCATCTCCTCTTCGCCTTCAAATCCCTTCGCTGCAGCTGCTCCTGTAGCCAGGAGGATAGTCTTCGCCTGATACACATCCGAACCTGCCGAAAGCATAAACATGTCGCCCATCGGCATGATGGCTGTGACCATCTGCTCTGTGATCTCAAGACCCATCTCCTCTGCATGAGCCTCGAACTTGCCTATGAGGTCCTTCCCGGAGATGTATCCCATGCCCGGATAGTTCGCGATCTTCTCGGACTTTTCGACCTTGGTGCTGAGGTTCTTCGCTCCCAGCCATATGAAGCTCTTGTTGTGCAGCTTGAGGTTGATAGCCGCGGACAGTCCCGCAGGACCTGTTCCGATTATTGCAACATCATAAATGTCCATTATTCTCTCCTTTTCCGTCCTTATTTATTACTAATACCCTTTCGGTCTTACAATTGCCCCCCTGATTTGTGAGCGCCTTGTGGCACTGCACAGAATTCCAGACTGATTGTATCATAAACTCCCGTCCTGCAGACATAAAAATGCTCCGGATCAGGGATCAGTTCCTTCCGGAGCATTCTGTATCGATTCAGTCCGTCATACTGCCGCTATAATGCGACCTGCTCGGTGCCGGTTACCTTGTAGTCAGTACCCTTCAGCAGGCGGGCAAAATCCGCTTCGCTCTTCTCGCTTTTGGAGAGGACTTCGGCTCTTGCGCGGCCGAGATTGACATGCGCCCATGTGTCGCCGGATGCATTGATAGCATTCTCTACCCTTGCAGCACAGTTGGAACACATCATGCCCTCGATACCTACGTTGTACTTGTACGGATAATGCGATTCATCCGTGTCTTCTACAGGCTTGGCAAGTACAGACTCAGCGCTGCCGCAGCAGCTTGCGCCCTTCAACTTGCCTCTTGCCTTCTGGACCGTGCTGTACAGTGCAAAAGCAATAAGTGCACAGCCCGCGATTATTATTACAGTTGCCATTTTACGCCTTTCATATTCCCGTTCGCTCTTCATTCAATGGTAACGGGATAATGTTCGCTACAATATTTTATCATTATGCTTCAATAAGATCGGTCATATTATACACGCTGATACCTATGATGCCATCGAGACTATCCTCTCGACCAGCACGTTCTTGAGAGCGCCGCTGGACTGGGACAGAACATCCCCGAGCGGGACCCGGGCGAGCCTTTCCGTCCGGTTTTTACTTCGTTTTGTTCCATGCAGTTTACCTCCTGATAATCGTATGGTTAACACCTTTCGCCTGCTGTTAACTTTCCCTTAATAAACCAAGTGCCTGTCTTCTTTGCGAAGACAGGCTGCTCATCCGGCATTATCCGGTTTATGTTTCTTTGTCCGGTGCTCATCCGGCATTTGTTTATTTTGCTTAATTCCCGGAAGAGAAACCCATGAGGTTCTTCCACCCAGACATGAAGAACTCTTCAACTGTGCTGAGATACTTAAGTGCATTCTCAAGTGAGTACCCATGTGCCACAGGCTCAAACAGTGCTGAACAGTATGCAGTGATGAGCATGTGCAGCTCATCCTCAGAAATATCTCTGACCTTGTACCCTGCATCTCTCAGCATCCTGAGATGCGGCATGAGCCGTTCCTGATGATCCGTAACAAGCTCATTCAGAAAGTCCTCATACTTCGATCCTTTTGCCTTGTTGATGATCATTGAGAACTCATCCATTCTCGGATATATAAGTTCTCTCATCATATCCACCTCGGTGCTGTTCCACATCATTTCAGGGTCCGCACCGCCCTTGCTGTCTGCAGCAATTCTGACCGCTTCTTCCGATGCAGCTACATGAGCCTCAAGCCACTTCTTCATATCCGTTACTGCAGGCTCGACAAGTGCCTCGAACATGGCTTCCTTGCTGTCAAAATGCCTGTACAGAGCCGCAGCAGTAAGACCGCAGCGCTGCCCTATCCGCCGCATCGATGCCTTGTCATACCCGAACTCGGAAAACTCATCCATCGCAGCACGTATTATTTTCTCATGACTTAAAGACTTATCTCTCGGCATTGGCCCCTCCGTACCGACAGCGGCTGACAACACTTAAGAAAACAGAGTCGTCAGGGTTTATCGCTCATTTAGTTAGTTAAGTTTAACTAACTAATAATTTAACCTCTCTTATCCTGCTTGTCAACCGTTCACAGGCAAAAAAAGTGTTCACGCCCTGCAATGCGTGAACACTTTTTACTTTGAATTACGGCACACAGCCGAAAACCCGGTTCAGTGGGCAGTCCCATGAGTTTGCCCTACCTGCATGCTGCGAGCACTGCTTTGACATACTCCCAGGTCCTCTGTACCGACTCTATGTCCATCCTCTCGTCCGGTGTGTGAACTCCGATGAGATTCGGTCCGAGGCATATGATGTCGAGATCAGGTTTCTTGCCCATCAGGATGCCGCCTTCAAGGCCGCCGTGCGATGAGAATATCTCAGGCTCCTCACCGTACATCTTCTTATACACCTCGACCATGACCGGCCTGAGTTCGGATTCAGGCTTGTACGGCCATGCCGGATACTCGCTGATGAGATCGATGTGTGCTCCGGTAAAATCGCAGCACAGCTGCAGTCTGTTCATCATCTCGATGAGTTTGCTGTCGACGGAGCTCCTGCACTGGAAGCTTACTCTCACCTCGCTGTCCAGAGTCTTCACAACGCCCGGATTGAGTGATGTCTCAACCGCTCCTTCTACAGAGCGGTCCATGGTCTGCACGCCGTTAGGTGATGCATATATGAATCCGATGACATTGCGTGTCGACTCAGCATCCATTGCCTCGTAGATGCCGTCAGCACCGGTCTCTGCGATTATCTTCATGTCAGGCTCACAGCCGAAATACTCTTCGCCGATCGTCCTGCCCATCTCCTCGAATGACTCTGCGAATGCTGCTGCCCTGCCGCTCTCAACGATGACCTCTGCAGTGCAGTCCTTGGCGATGACATTCGCGCCCATGCCGCCATCAATATGCATCAGGCGGATGTCATAGTCGCTGCCGAGTGCATACAGCATGCGGGCCATGTCCTTGTGGGCATTGCCTCTCTGGTTCTGGATGTCATTGCCGGAATGACCGCCGCGGTAGTCTCTTATTTTGAGAGTCACAGCAGTTCCGTTCACCTCACTCCTGGTGAAAGGGATCACGATGTCGCATATCTTGGCGCCTGCGCAGCCGACTGTCAGGCGTCCTTCGTCCTCACCGTCAAGGTTCAGCATTTTGCGTCCCTTGAGAAGGGATGTGTCCAGATTGTGCACGCCATCCATTCCGATTTCCTCATCAACAGTGAAAAGCGCCTCGATCGGCGGATGCGGTATATCGTCACTTGCCAGGACAGCCATTGCGAATGCCAGTGCAAAACCGTCATCGGCCCCGAGTGTCGTTCCGCGTGCTCCGACGTAGTTGCCGTCCACGAAAAGGTCCAGAGGCTCCGTGTCGAAGTCGTGGTCTGAATCAAGAGTCTTTGCAGCGACCATGTCCATGTGGCCCTGCATGATAACAGGTTCGCTGTCCTCATAGCCCGGAGTTCCCGGCTTGTAGATGATCACGTTGCCTGTCTCATCCTGAACATAGTCAAGCCCGTGGTCCTTAGCGAACTGCACGCAAAAAGCGCTGATCTTTTCGTCCCTGTATGTTCTTCTAGGGACCATGGACAGCGCTTCGAATTGCTCAAATACTTCCTTTGGTTCGATGTTACTCAGTACACCCATGTTATTGCTCCTTACAATGCGTCAACAGATACATTTAACAGCAGGCACATGTGCCTGCAATCCAATATTAACGCCGCAGAGCAAAAACGTAAAAGGAATTAACTGGCCTTTTGCCTGGCGCGGCCAGGCTGTCAGCCGGCAGCCTGTCAGCTGTTAGCCAAGCTGCTTGTTGCACCACTCCTGCCATGCCTTGACAGTCTTAGGTCCTCTCTCACCGTCGACCTCAACGCCGAGGAACTTCTGCATAGCCCTGGATGTGCCTGCACCCCAGAATCCGTCAGCCTCAGCGCCGACCTTCTTCTGGATAGCCTTGATGGTCTCTTCTCCCATGATGCCGTCTTCCTTGCATCCGAGGATGTGCTGTGTAGTTGTGATGGTCTTCTTGCCCCACTCACCGTCTACAGCCAGTTTGTATTTGGAGTTAGCTGCAGCCTTTGCCTTAGCTGCCTCTTCTTCCTTAGCCTTGGCTTCTGCTTCAGCCTTTGCCTTTGCTGCTGCCTCTGCTTCTGCCTTAGCCTTTGCCTCTGCCTCAGCCTTAGCCTTTGCTTCAGCTTCTGCCTTGATTTTTGCCTCAACCTCAGCAGCCTTTGCCTTTGCTGCCTCAGCTGCTTCTGCTGCAGCATCTGCAACTGCGCTGGTCTTTACTTCAGCTGCCTTCTTTACCTCTGCTGCCTTGGTCTCTACAGCAGTCTTAGCCTTAACGCCGGCTTCCTTAGCCTTTGCTTCAGTCTCTTCCTTGGTTGACTTTCTGAACTTATCAAATAATCCCATTTTTCACCTCTTTCTGCCGGTCATAGATCAATTACCGGCTCCATCGTCAGTTTTACGATATACATGTTAATTATAATCCTAAATCAGCTTCTGTTCAATCACCTGCACCCGTAAGCGGACCTTCCCGTGTGTATCCTTCCCCTCATTCTGACGCGGATCCTTCGCTCTTATTTCAGGGTATATCCGCGCGGCAGATTTATGCTATTATAATAATTGACAGAGTATGTGTAATTATCCGGGAGAGATAACTATGAAAGAATTACGAGTTGAAGTAACTGATGAAATGATCAGGATATGGCTGAGCGGTCATATCGATTCAACCAACGCGGATGCTGTCAAAGCCGAACTCTTCGATCAGATCGGTGATGCCGCTGGGCCTGTCACAGTAGACGCATCCGGACTTGAATATATATCCAGCGCGGGACTCAGGATCCTGCTCCAGCTGCGCAAGAGACATGCAGACATGCACATCACTGATGTAAGCACTGAGGTCTATGAGGTCTTTGACGTTACGGGCTTCACGCAGATGATGGAAGTTACGAGAGCATACAGGAAAGTATCCATAGACGGCTGTGAGGTCATCGGCAAAGGAGCCAACGGCACCATTTACCGCATAGACATGGATAATGTCGTAAAGGTATATAACAATGCAGACGCTCTTGAGGATATCCAGCATGAACGTGAAGTCGCAAGACTCGCTCTGATCCTCGGCATCCCTACCGCTATCTCATACGACATAGTAAAGGTCGGTGACAGCTACGGTTCGGTATTCGAGCTTCTGAACGCAATGTCGTTCTCCAAGATCCTTGAAACTGAGCCTGAGCGCCTTGACTGGTGCGTCAGCGAGTATGTCGAGCTGCTCCATAAGATCCATGATACTGAGGTTCCTGCAGGCAAGCTGCCTGACATGAAGAAGACAGCTCTCGGATGGGCAAAATTCATGAAGGACTACCTCCCTGAAGAGACCGGAAGCAAGCTGGTAAAACTCGTTGAGGATGTTCCGTACAGCGATCACATGATCCACGGTGACTATCACACCAAGAACGTCGTGCTGACCAATGACGAGGTCCTGCTGATTGACATGGATACTCTTGCAGTCGGCGACCCTGTATTCGAATTCGCATCGATATTCAATGCGCTCATCGGATTCTATGAGCTGGATCATGACGGAGTAGTCGAATTCCAGGGATTCAGCTATGATACATCAGTCACCTTCTGGAACAAGGTCATGACCGCCTATGCGGGAACTGACGATGCTTCAGTGATCAGCAGCCTTGCAGACCGGGCCCGCATTGTAGGCTACACCCGCCTTATAAGAAGATCCATCAGAAGAGGCGGACTTGAAGATGCACAGAGGAAGAAAGAGATCGATCACTGGACAGAAGAACTCACGGAGCTTGTCGGAAAGACAGACAGTCTGTCATATAACGCATAGCGTCCTATATGCTGCAAAAGCCTTCAGCACACACAGTGCCGAAGGCTTTTTTCATGTCTTCAATCTATTATATTCTGCAGGACACATCAGTGCCAGTCTGACTCCTTCATGGAGCCCTCTCTGTAAGCCTCAGGGATCCATTTTGAAGGATTGTCCGGGCCTCTCCATCTTTTGCCCTTTTTCCCGCCTTTAGGTTTCTTATATGTCTTCCTGAAATCCAGACAGAGCATCGTAAGGTCGTCGAACTGCGGCGCTTTGCCCACGAACAGATCTGTTGCGCGCTTGACGCTTCTCAGGATCTCATCCGTTGAATCATTCTTTACACTGTTCAGTACCTCGATGAGACGGTCGGTTCCAAACAGCTCCTCATCTTCACTTGTGGACTCCGGTACGCCGTCAGTATACAGGAACAGTTTTGCGCCCGGCTCGAGCTGCAGGTCATACGTCGTATACTTCATGTCCTCCATGGTTCCCAGCACGAACCCGTGCTTGTCCTTGAGAAGCTCGAAGTCTCCGTTCGCATGCATCACTGCCGGATACTCATGTCCTGCGTTAGCCGCCTTGATGAGTCCTGTCTCCAGATCGAGGATCCCCAGCCATACTGTTACGAACATGTCCTCGCTGTTGTGGAGGTGTATCATATTATTGGCTGTTTCGAGCATAGCTCCCGGATCATAGTCATCGTTGGTTACCGCAGTGTTTCCGATGATGATCATGGATGCCATCATGAAGAGTGCTGCCGGGATGCCCTTGCCTGCCACGTCAGCCATTACGAGGCACAGGTGTGTATCGTCAATGAAGAAGAAGTCATAGAAGTCTCCGCCTATCTCCTTCGCAGGGTCCATGGAAGCATATATGTCGAATTCCTCCCTGTCAGGGAAAGCCGGGAAGTTCGTATGCAGCATGTTCATCTGTATCCTTGCTGCGAGATCCAGCTCGGTATGTGCACGCTCATTCTCTGCAGTCAGCCTGATGACCTCGTCCTCATGCTCCCTGATGTTGTGCTCCATGTCGGACATGATGATACTGAGATGCTCTATCTCATCTCCGGTGTGTATGTCCAGGCTGCTGAAATGCTCTGCATCCGTGACCCCCTGATTCTTGTCACGCATATATGCCACAGCAGCGTTTCCGATGCTCTGGAGCGGATCGACAAGGGTCTTCTTGAGACGGTGGTTGAGTCTCCTTCCCAGGATGTACGTTACACCGATGACTACTACTGCATACTGCAGGGTGAGACGCCATATCCCGTTGAACACTCCCCCTATTGTCACATCCGCAAGGACAAACACATACAGGTCGTCCGATGCATCTCCGACCGGGTAGCCGCTGGTACACATATATCCGTGTCTCTCGGTAGTACCTATATCATGGAGCTTGCCCTTTCCGTCCCATCCTGTGAACTTTGCGAGCTCGTCTTTTTCCACTGTTTCCCATTCACCGGTAAAGCAGACTGTCTCAGGATTGGTATCCGGATCGCAGATATACACAAGAGCACCGGTGTCCTTGTCGTACACTCCCAGATACAGGTAGTTCACATCGCTCTGTTTTCTAAGGGTGCCAAGCGCCCTGTATACTCTGCTGTAACCTTCCTCAGCCCTGATCGAGTCAAACTGATGCCTGTAGGCTTCAGAGTTCTCTGATGCACGCAGCTCTTCAGATGACGAGTGGTAGATATCCAAAACCTCTCTTGCCAGTGCATCCGTATCTGCCAGACTCTCCACGACAACGGCCGAGCTTCTCGCGATGCTGAAAGACTCTGTGATGTACTGCCCGACAAGCGCATTAGCATACAATCCGAGTCCGATGACGAAGAGGAGCAGGCCCACCAGAACAGAGCCGACCATCGTAGCCGATGTCAGCTTGGTAGCCAGTGATTTATCTTTAATGTCCTCATTTGTCCAGGCTTTTGTGAAATTTTCCATGTGTATCAGTTCTCCGGTGATCCGCAATCAGATACGGCCTACCGGTATTGTAGCATAAGTCTGGTGATTATCGCGATATTCCGGCTCATTCTCCCGCTGTTCCGGTTCATTCTGCCGCTGCAGGTCTGCTGTCTTCTGAAAAAAGCACGAGTCCACCGCGCCTTATGTGCCCTGTGTCCCACAGCCTCCTGAGATCAAGCCACCCGTATGAGCTGTATGTAACAGCCTTCACGAGCATGGTGCCCTGGTCCTGCACATCATATCCGTTTATCAGAAACCAGTGCCAGTTGTAGTCGGCAAATCTCCTGTCCCTGTGGTTGAGAATGAGTGTCGGGACCGGATATCCCGCATCTATCTGACGCCTGACCGCCTCCGCTGCAGCTTCGTACGGCTCGGTTCCTTCCAGAGTCGTCATGGATATCGAATCCACGCCCCTGTCTCTCAGATATTTTGCATAACCGTTCACGAAGATCTCCGTCCTGTCTATCCCGGACATTCTCGGCCACAGATACTTCTCCATCATATGCGCAAAATCCACATAATCGCGTTTTGAGAGCCTTTGCGTGTCAAACGGGTATATTCCCTCTATTCCGAGATTCAGCGCAAAATACAGGCTGGTGTCGCATGCTGTCTCCACACCGCAGCCTCCGATACGCATCATAAACGAGCGGAACCATTCCTGGCTGCCGCCGTATGAGTTGC
The DNA here is from genome assembly GCA_045540775.1 of Anaerovoracaceae bacterium. Classification (GTDB taxonomy): domain Bacteria; phylum Bacillota; class Clostridia; order Peptostreptococcales; family Anaerovoracaceae; genus Crickella. The sequence continues at coordinate 12,599 of JAZQHU010000009.1, forward strand.
CTATGCAGAAATGTTCAAGCTCCCTTTTGCTCATGCGGATCCTTTCTTACTGTTATGAGCACTCCCAGGAACACCAGCACGATCCCTGCTATCTGTCTCAGGCTTATGGACTCCCCGAGCATCAGATATGAGAAAAGAGCCACGAATACCGGCTGCGAAGCGTAGATAAGTGTCGTGTGCCCCGCCGTGCTCAGCTTCTCTGCTGTCGTCTGCAGTATGAATCCGAGCGCTCCGCATCCGAGTGCCAGATACAGGAGCTGTCCCCAGCCGGCAGCGCTTGCAGGAAGCCTCAGTCCGTCCTCAAGGATGAGAGAGAATATGAATCCGTATATGGATACAAATATGAGCTGGAATGTGCCGAGAAGAACCGGATCATCCTCTCTTGCATATCTCTCTGTGTACAGCATCTGGAATGAATAGAAGAATGCGCTCATTATGCACACGCAGTCTCCCTTGTTCAGTGTAAAGTCACCCGACAGGCACATGAGTCCTACCCCTGTAAGGGTTATGAATATGCTGATGACATGAGCTCTGTCAGGCCTTATCTTCTCCTGTGCGAAGACTATGAGAGGCGTGAAGAAGGCCACGAGGCTCATCATAAAGCCGGCATTGGATGCCGTGGTGTATTTGCAGCCTACTACCATGCACAGGTATGAGATGAACAGGAATGTCCCCAGTATGAATGCGTGAATGGATGTCCTGCGGTCCAGGTTTCTGTACCGCCTGAAGAAAATAACAAAGCAGGCAGCGAACGCAATAAGAAATCTCAGCGCGACCATATTGAAAACATCAAGCTCTGCAAGTATCTGCTTGGAGAATATAGTCATCGCGCCGAAAATCATCGTCGCTGCCAGCATCATCATATCGCCTGCAAGGTAGTTCCTGCTTTTCATTATTTTCATTATTTTATTTCTCTTGCTGTTTTTTTCTGCGCCGCTTCTTCTCAGGCTGTTCAGTGTCCGCCACGGCGTGTTCCTCAGCCCTGGCCTGTTCTTCCTTCCTGGCGTGTTCCTCAGCCCTGGCCTGCTCCTGCATTGCCAGTTTTCTCTCCCTTCTGTCCAGATACCTGTCGAACTGTATCTTGATGAGAGCCGCCGTAGGCACTGCAATCAGCATGCCGATAAATCCTCCGACTGCACCGCCCCCGATCAGGGCAGCGACTACGAGCAGCGGATGCACCATGACATTGCTGCTGAGAAGTCTCGGGTTGATGATATTACCATCGACGAACAGAAGTATCGCAAGCACGACAGCTCCTGCGATCAATTTTGCCCACGCTCCGGTCGGAATGCATACCAGCGCCAGAGTCAGATAGCCGATAACAGGTCCGACATACGGAATGAGATTGCCGACTCCCGTCAGGACGCCGACTACCATGCCGTTAGGTACGCCTATTACCATCATCGAGACGGTTGTCATAACTCCTATGATCGCCGCATCGATGAACTGGCCTCTGATGTATCCGGAGAAAACTCTGTCCGCATCTGCCAGGAAACGCCTGAGTCCGGCACGTGAACTATTGTCTGAAACGATCCTCAGGACACGCATCCAGTACGTGCTGATCCTGCCGTTGTCGAGCATGAAGTAGATCGCAAATATGACTCCGAACAGAAGTCCTGATGCGACATTGCTGATCCCGTTGACTATCGCGCCCGCTATCTTGCTGATGCGCTCAGCCGAGATCCCGAACATTCCGAGATACTCTTCGAGTTTTGCCGTGAATGATGCAAAATCATTCTGCAGGTATGATATCAGGCTGTTGATATCTGCATCGCTGATCGTACCGACGGTCCTGACCAGTGTGAATATGAGTATCCCCAGTATCCCGAATACTATAAACAGAGCCAGCGCTATGCTGACAACTACAGCACCCGTCCTCGCGAACTTTTCAAACCCTCTTTCTTTGAAGAATAACTCCAGCTTTTTCACTAACGGCCGCAGCAGATAGCTTATGATGCCGCCCAATACGATCGGTCTCAGCACTGCCATAAAGAGGGTCCAAGCCACGGACCACACGCCTCTTGTGTTATACAGGAGATACAGGACAAGTACAGTTATGATGACTGTTATTGCTGCATATGTACACAGCTTGATGTATTTCTGATCAAAACTTATCTGAGGTCGTTTCATTTATTTATTTCCTCTAATCCTTTATCTGTCAACTATCCGTCATCTATCTGTCAACGGAGCGATATCCATATCACAAGAATGAGCCAGACTGCTCCTGCTATCTCGCACACCCTGTTCGCCATACGGTCAGCATAGAATATTCCGAGGCTCACGCCTTTTTTCGCCGGATAGAATAATCTTACCCGCTTTTTGTTCGTTATATCAAGCAGAATATGCGTAATGAAGGCGATTACAAAAGGTTTTACGCACTGCGGGAATATAAGATACAGAAAAAACGCTTCCATAGCCAGCGCAGTAAGTGAATGTGAGAATCCCCTGTGAGCTGACACATTGGCAAAGGCCACTGTCAAGACAAGCCCGGCGATACCTGCACACCACAGGTATGAACCGCTTTCTGCAATCGTTCTGCACATGCCTGCGCCTGTGAGTCCGTCTGTAATGAGTGCGGCGGCTGTGATGAATGCTGCCAGGATCCTCTGCTTCGATGCATCGTTTCTTTCAGCCGGTGAATCACAGTCTATGTCACATATCAAAGAGCCGGCAGCCGCTCCTGCTATAACAGGTAGAGCTGCCGGCACTGTTTCCGGCATTGCAAGCGTCCATGCCGCTGCCATTCCGATTGTCAGGTGTGCCTTACCGAGCATTATACCTCAGCAATTGCCTCGATCTCGCACTTTACTCCCTTAGGGAGATCCTTGACTGCAACACAGCTTCTTGCAGGCTTGGATGTGAAATACTCAGCATAAACTGCATTGAATGCTGCGAAATCAGCCATGTCAGCAAGGAAGCATGTTGTCTTGATTACTTTGTTGAATCCGGAACCTGCTGCCTCCAGAAGAGCTCCTACATTCTTGCAGCTCTGTTCAGCCTGCTCTTCGATGCTTGACGGAACTTCGCCTGTAGCAGGATCTACAGGAATCTGTCCGGATGTATATACGAATCCGTTGCTGATGTATCCCTGTGAGTAAGGTCCGATTGCACCAGGTGCCTTGTCAGTTGCGATTACCTTCATTTCTCTGTTCCCCTTTCGTGTGGTCGTGAATGATGTCACCTAAATACTGATTACGCTGTACTGATTATACTTCACCGCACAGCAGTTAATCAATGGAGCTGCCCCTCATGCCCCGTCATATCAGCGGATCGCGGACTACAGTGTTACTACCCAGCCGCCCATCGGATCTTCGATCTCGCCGGTCTGCATTCCGTAAAGTGTATCGTAGAGCTTCTGGCTCAGCTCGCCGACCTTCTCTCCGTTGATCGGATATTCATCATCCTTGTAGCTGAGAAGTCCGATAGGAGAAACGACGCAGGCTGTTCCTGTTGCCCATGCTTCTGTCAGTGAGCCGTTCTTTATAGCTTCGATGACTTCCTCGATCTCAAGACGCTTCTCTTCAGTCTTGACGCCCCACTTCTTCATGAGCTGGAGTGCGCTGTCTCTTGTAACGCCCGGCAGGATGGAGCCTGTCAGAGAAGAAGTGTATACGGTATCGCCGATCTTGAAGAACGCATTGGATGTTCCTACTTCCTCGACATATTTATGCTCCTTGGCGTCGAGCCAGAGAACTTCCTCGCAGCCGTGCTTCTTGGCCTCTGCGCCTGCGATCATTCCGCAGGAATAGTTGCCGCCGCACTTTGCGAATCCTGTGCCGCCTACTGCAGCTCTGATGAACTCTTCCTCTACCCAGATGTGGCTGCCATGGAGCTCCTTGTCGTTGCCCTCATAGTAAGCAGCTACCGGTGTCATGATGATGCAGAAGAGGTATTTTGAAGCCGGATGTACTGCCATGCTTGGCTCCGGCGAGATGATGAACGGACGGATATACAGTGATGTTCCCGGTTCTTCCGGAACCCAGTCGATGTCTGCCTTTACCGCTGCCTTGACAGCTGCGATGAAGAGATCAACATCGATCTCAGGGATGCAGAGTCTCCTGTTGGAGTTCTGCATACGCTTTGCGTTCATGTCAGGTCTGAACAGGTTGACGCCGCCCTGAGGGTTCTTATATGCCTTCATGCCCTCGAAAGTCATCTGAGCATAGTGCAGTGTCGTAGCTGCAGGATCCAGCTGAAGTGGTGCATACGGAACGATGCGTCCGTCATGCCATCCCTGACCTTCGTCATACTCCATGAGGAACATGTGGTCAGTGTAGACCTTTCCGAATCCGAGAGCCTTCTGATCAGGCTTTTCCTTAGGTGTAGTTGTTCTTGTTACCGGGAAATTGTATTCCATCTGTTTTTCCTCCATGAGTGTATTCAAGTGTGTCACTTACTGTACCAGGTTGAAGCCTTCTGCTGTCAGTGTGCTTCTTACCTGTTCGAGCTGCTCGAAGTCTCTTGTCTCGATCTCGAGTGTCAGCACGCAGCTCGTTACTGCTGTATTAGGGTCGGAATGTCCGTAGTGGACTCCCGTTACGTTGGCTCCGCATGAAGCGATGATGGTCGCTACGTCCACAAGCTGTCCAGGCTTGTCCTCGAGAGCGATCATGAGTGTCGCATTTCTGCCGCTTGTCACAAGTCCTCTTGTTATTACGCGGGAGAGGATGTTCACATCGATGTTGCCGCCTGATACAAGGCATACAACGTTCTTGCCCTCGACAGGGATCTTGTCAGCCATTACTGCTGCAAGGGATACTGCACCGGCGCCCTCAGCGATCAGTTTCTGCTTCTCGATAAGAGCGAGGATCGCAACAGCGATCTCATCCTCTGTTACTGTAACTACGCCGTCAACGTAGTCCTTGATGAGCTCGAAAGTAAGGTCTCCCGGGTGCTTGACAGCGATACCGTCTGCGAAGGTATTTACTGTGTTCAGCGTCACCTGCTCATCGTATTTGAGGCTGTCCGCCATGCTTGCAGCTTCCTTCGCCTGTACTCCGTATATCTTGATATCCGGCTTGAGGCTCTTGGCCGCGTAAGCGACTCCGGAAATGAGTCCGCCGCCTCCTACAGGCACTACGATTGCATCAACGTCCTTGAGCTGGTCAAGGATCTCAAGACCGATAGTTCCCTGGCCTGCGATGACATCAGGATCATCAAAAGGATGGATGAATGTAGCGTGCTCTTCTTCCTGCAGCTTGCATGCATACTGATATGCATCATCATAAGCGCCCTTGACGAGAGCTACTTCTGCTCCGTATGACTTTGTAGCCTGCACCTTGCTGATAGGCGCGCCGTCAGGCATGCATATAGTGGCCTTGATGCCCATTCTCTTAGCAGCCAGAGCGACTCCCTGAGCGTGGTTTCCTGCGCTGCATGCAACGATACCGGCAGCCTTCTCTTCATCTGTGAGTCTGCTGATCTTGAAGTAAGCTCCTCTCAGCTTGAAGCTTCCTGTTACCTGCAGGTTCTCTGTCTTGAAGTAGACCTGATTCTTGCCGCTGAAGTGCGGTGAATAGATAAGGTCAGTCTTGCGGGCCACATCCTTCAGGGTGAATGCCGCCTGATATATTCTGTCGAGTGATAAATTGCTGCTCATCTCTTTTCCCTTCTTACTTCTCCTTCATTCTTGCCGCCTCGCCTCTGAGCCATGTTATGAGCTGACTTGCAGTACGTCCGCTCATGCCTCCGTGGCGGAGTTCCCATTTTCTTGCTATGTCCGAAAGCTCCTTCTCGCCTATATCTATTCCGTTACGCCTTGTGAGCTCTCTTACTATGTTCAGATATTCGCCTGCGTTAGGCTTGGAGTAGAATATCGTTACGCCGAACCTGCTCGCGAGCGAGAGCTTTTCCTCCATCGTATCCGAGCGGTGGATGTCTTCGTTGTATTCCATGTCCTGCCTGTCGCCCCAGGTCTCCCTGATAAGGTGCCTGCGGTTTGATGTCGCATATATGAGGACCCTGTCGGATCTCGATTCGAGCGCACCTTCGAGCATCGCCTTGAGCTCCTTGTAGTCGCTCTCGTTTTCCTCGAATGACAGGTCATCCAGGAATATTATGAATCTGTAATTTCTCTTCTTGATCTCAGCCAGCACCTGTGACAGCTTGCTTCTGTCCGGCTTGGATATATCCACGATCCTGAGTCCGCGGGCAAAATAGTCGTGCATCAGTGCGTGTACGCTCGTGGACTTTCCGGTACCGCTGTCTCCGTACAGAAGAACATTGTTGGCATGCACCCCGCTGACGAAGGCTTCGGTGTTCTCCTTCAGGGTCTTCTTCTGTTCCTCGTATCCGACGAGATCGTCAAAGGTCACATCCTCAGTGTCCGTAACCGGCACGATCCTCATCGCATCCTCGCCTTCTGCTATTCTGAAAGCCTTGTACAGACCGTAAATCCCGACACCGTACTGTGCATAATACTGCGAGATGATCTCACCGAATGCCCTGACATCGCTTGCGCTGGCAAGCTTGCTGCTGAGGATGCGGATCTGCTTTCCCGTGCCGCTTTCCGACTCCTGCGCAAAAGGCATGTGGTATTTTGCCATCATAGAAAGCAGGTCAGTGCCTGTCGCTTTGCCGAGTGCATCAAGGTCCAGGTGCATCAGCTCCCTGAATACCTCGAAGTCTCTCTCAGCGAGCTTCATCATGGTCGATGTCTTGCCTGCCGGTCTTCTCTCACATGTAAGAGTGAATGCATTCTCATGCATCATCATCATGTAAGCGATCCACTGCTGCCATATGTTGCCGTACAGTGCGAATTCGGTAGCGAATGACACGAGCCTCCTCGTGAGCTTCATCACCTTATCTGCAGCATCAGGATCAGCCTGGACAGGTGCAGCCGCACTCTTCGTCTTGTTTCCGCGGTCGGTGACAGTACGGACTTTGCCGTATGCGTCCACCATGACCTGCTTCTGAACAGGTGCTCCGGCTGCAGCATAACGGATCACGGCAAGAGTGTCGTGCCAGTCCGTATTTATCTGTCCCTCATCACTGTAGAATAGAAATCTGAAATCAGACATTTATGCTCCTTAATTGTGTCCCGCAAGCCCGGCCTATGCCATGTGCTCCAGGATCTTGTCCTTCATCTGGCTGCCTGTCAGCCATGTTTCATCTTCAGGCGCCTTGATATCCCTTGTTCTCCATCCTTCTTCAAGGACTTCGGAAACTGCGTTCTCGATGTAGTCGGCCTCTTCTGCAAGGTCGAAGGAATATCTCAGCATCATAGCTGCCGACAGGATCGTCGCGATCGGATTCGCAAGGCCTGTTCCGGCGATGTCAGGCGCTGAGCCATGGATAGGCTCATACATGCCTCTGGATGTCTCGCCGAGTGACGCCGATGCAAGAAGTCCGATGGAGCCTGTTACCTGCGAAGCCTCGTCTGAGAGGATGTCGCCGAACATGTTGGATGTGACGATGACGTCGAAGAACGAAGGATCTCTGATGATCTGCATCGCTGCGTTATCAACATACATATCGTCGAGCTTCACATCAGGATACTCAGTCTCACCGAGCCTGTGAACGGTCTCTCTCCAGAGCCTTGAAGACTCCAGGACATTGGCCTTGTCAACGCTTGTGACATGTCCCCTGCGCTTTCTTGCAGTCTCAAACGCTCTCCTTGCGACTCTTTCTACCTCGGCAACGCTGTACTTCTCGGTATCGTATGCCTCGTCGCCGGCTTCGTTTCTGCCCCTGTCACCAAAATATATGCCGCCTGTTAGCTCACGAACGATCATCAGGTCGAATCCCTTCGCTGCGATGTCAGGTCTCAGGACGCATGCATCAGCGAGAGCCGGCTGGATCTTCGCAGGCCTCAGATTGGTATAGAGTCCAAGTGCCTTTCTCAGTCCGAGAAGCGCCTTCTCTGGTCTCAGATGATTAGGCTGGCTGTCCCACTTAGGGCCGCCGACTGCTCCGAGCATGACGCTGTCAGCTGCCAGACATCCGTCAACGGTCTCCTGCGGAAGCGGGATCCCGCACTTGTCTATCGCATTTCCTCCTGCGGCATATTCCGTAAAGACGAACTCATGGCCGAATTTTTCAGCCGTTTTCTCAAGAACTTCGACCGCATCAGCGATTATTTCAGGTCCGATACCGTCGCCCGGAACGAGTGCAATGTTATATTTCATGTCTTTAGTCCTCAAAAGTTGGTTTTGTCGGTATAAATATATCCGTAAACTATGTTATTTCCCCTGCTTTTCCTTCAGATAAGGCAGCAGTCCGCCGCTCTCGACTATCTTCTGGATGAACGGAGGGAATGGTTTTGCCTCAAATACCTGTCCGGTGGTCTCATCTGTGATCTTTCCGGTCTCAGTATCCACGGTCACGATATCGCCGGCCTTAATGGCCTCGCTTGCCTCCGGGCACTCGAGGATCGGGAATCCGATGTTGATCGAGTTCCTGTAGAAGATGCGGGCAAAACTCGCGGCGATAACGCATGTGATGCCGCTTGCCTGTATCGCGACCGGCGCGTGCTCTCTTGATGAGCCGCATCCGAAGTTCCAGCCGCCTACCATGATGTCGCCTGCCTGCACAGCGCCTGCGAAGGAGCTGTCGATGTCCTCCATGCAGTGCTTTGCCAGTTCGGACGGCTCAGGTGCGTTTAGATATCTTGCAGGGATGATTACGTCAGTGTCGACGTGATCTCCGAATTTCCATACTTTTCCTCTGATCATGTCCCTCACCTCCTAATCCTGCGCAAGATGGCATACTTCTGCTTCAGTATCTGCAGCGCCAGGAACAGCCACGCATCCTGCAACTGCCGAAGCTGCTGCTACAGCAGGGCTTGCAAGGATGACTTCACTTTCAGTGTGTCCCATTCTGCCTACGAAGTTCCTGTTGGTCGTTGCTACTGCTCTTTCGCCTGCAGCCATGACTCCCATGTGTCCTCCCAGGCACGGTCCGCATGTAGGTGCGGATACGGCGCAGCCTGCCTCCACGAAGGCCTTTACAATGCCCTCTTCGACGCACTTGAGGTATATCTCCTGTGTGGCCGGGATGACTATGCATCTTACACCGTCAGCTACCTTCTTTCCCCTGAGGATCGCAGCAGCTGATCTCATGTCGCTCATCCTGCCGTTGGTGCAGGATCCGATGACTACCTGGTCGATATGGAGGCCTGCAACCTCTTCCGCAGTCCTGGTGTTGGAAGGAAGATGAGGCATGGATACTGTCGGCTTGAGTTCTGAAAGATCGATCGTAACGACTCTCTCGTATTCAGCATCCTCATCAGCTTCGAATACAACAGGTTCTCTTTCGAATCTGCCCTTCACATATTCCATGGTCTTCTCGTCGACAGGGAAAATTCCGTTCTTGCCGCCTGCCTCGATAGCCATGTTGGAAATGGTGAACCTGTCATCCATGCTGAGTTCGGCAACGCCCTCGCCTGCGAACTCGAGCGACTTATACAGAGCTCCGTCCACGCCGATCTCGCCTATCAGGTGCAGGATGACATCCTTGCCCGATACGAACGGCTGCAGCTTGCCCTTCAGTTCCACCTTGATCGCAGGCGGCACCTTGAACCAGTTGAGTCCCGATGCCATTCCTGCTGCCATATCAGTTGAACCCACGCCTGTTGAGAACGCGCCAAGCGCTCCGTAGGTGCAGGTATGAGAGTCAGCTCCGATGATGCAGTCCCCGGGGCCTACGATGCCCTGCTCAGGCAGGAGCGCGTGCTCGATGCCTACAGTACCTACATCATAGAAATGGCTGATCTTATGCTTTACAGCAAAGTCTCTTGATGTTTTGCACAGCTCAGCGGACTTTATGTCCTTGCAAGGTGTGTAGTGGTCAAGAGCGATCACTATTTTGTCTTTATCAAATACTTCTGTGAAACCGGCCTTTTCGAACACTCCGATGGCGACCGGTGTAGTGACATCGTTGCCCAGAACGATGTCGAGCCTGGCTTCGATCAGATCCCCTGCGTGCACTTCAGGCAGTCCTGCATGTGCGGCCAGGATCTTCTGTGTCATTGTCATGCCCATGATTCTTTTCCCCCTCTCCGGTGGTCTTCTGTGTGCCTCAGTTGCGCCTCTGCGGCCCTTCTGTGTGCCTCAGTTACGCTTCAGCGGCCTTGCTCTGAACCTCGAGTTTGGCATCAAAGGCAGCAAGCCTGTTGAGTGCCTTGAGGTAAGCGTTGACGCTGGCTTCGATGATGTCCGTCGACAGGCCCTTACCGGTAAATGTACGTCCGTGAGCATTTACCTTGACCGTTACGTCTCCGAGCGTGTCCTTGCCCTCTGAGATCGAGTGGATGTTGAAGATGTCGAAGGTATGCTCTGACGGCTTCATTATCATGTCGATCGCGTTGTATGCCGCATCGATAGGTCCGTCGCCCAGAGCTACATCCTGGTACTTCTCGCCATCCTTGATGAGGCTTACGGTGCATGTCGCAGTAGTGAAGTTGCTTGTGGATACCTGGAACCAGTCGAGCTTGTAGCCGTCTTCAGTATCGGTATATATATCACCTGTGTTGTGGGTAGCTATGGCTTCAAGGTCTGCATCAGTGATGTTCTTCTTCTTGTCGCAGACGATCTTGAATTCTTCGAAGCAGCTGTTCAGCTCTTCCCTGGTCAGTGTGTATCCGAGCTCTTCAAGACGCTTTGCGACCGCGTGACGTCCCGAATGCTTGCCGAGAACGATGTTGTTGACGTTGAGTCCTACCGACTCCGGTGTCATGATCTCGTAAGTCTTCTTGTTGGCAAGAACTCCGTGCTGGTGTATGCCTGCCTCGTGTGCAAAAGCGTTCTTTCCTACGATCGGCTTGTTGATCGGAGCAGTCTGTCCGATGATGTTGTAGACAGTCTTGCTCGCACGGTGGATCTGAGTCGCATCAATGCCTGTATCCGCCATGAATTCGTCCTGTCTTGTCCTGAGTGCCATTACTACTTCCTCCATGGAAGTGTTGCCGGCTCTCTCACCGAGTCCGTTGATGGTGCACTCGATCTGTCTTGCACCTCCGCGGACTCCGGCAAGTGAATTTGCCGTAGCCATGCCGAGGTCGTTGTGGCAGTGAACCGAGAAGACAGCCTTCTCTGCGCCGCGGACGTTTTCCTTCACCTCTCTGATCAGGTATTCCATCTCTTCAGGTGTGGTATATCCTACGGTGTCAGGCAGATTGATGGTAGTCGCACCGCTCTCGATAGCAACAGCCGTGATCTTCTTGAGGAACTCTATATCGCTCCTCGTTGCATCCTCAGCTGAGAACTCGATGTTCGGGCAGAACTTTCTGGCATATGCAACCATCTGTTTTGCCTGCTCAAGGACCTGTTCAGGAGTCATCTTGAGCTTGTATTCCATATGTATAGGAGAAGTCGCAATGAAGACATGGATCCTCGGATCCACAGCTCCCTTGACTGCGTCCCATGCTGCATCAATGTCCTTGACATTGCAGCGGGCCAGACTCGCAACGGTACAGTCCTTGACGTTCTCCGCGATAGTCTTTACAGACTCGAAATCCCCCGGAGATACGATGGCAAATCCCGCTTCGATAATGTCGACCTTGAGTTTCTCGAGACAGTGCGCAACCTCTATTTTTTCCTGGAGGTTCATGCTGCAGCCCGGTGACTGCTCCCCGTCTCTGAGTGTCGTATCAAAAATTTTTACCTGGTCCATAATTCCCTGTTCCTTATTTTACGTCTTACTCGAGTATCGCACCCTTGTCTGCCGAACTTACAAGCTTGGCGTATCTTGCCAGGTAGCCTGTCTTGATCTTAGGCTCAGGGCATACCCATGCGGCGCGTCTTGCTGCCAGCTCCTCATCGGAGACCTTGAGCTCGATAGTCTTGTTGATGATATCGATAGCGATGATGTCACCCTCTTCAACAAGGCCGATGTTGCCGCCGGATGCTGCCTCAGGGCTGACGTGTCCGATGGACGCGCCTCTTGTAGCGCCTGAGAATCTTCCATCAGTGATCAGAGCTACTGATTCGTCAAGTCCCATTCCCGCGATTGCAGATGTAGGGTTCAGCATCTCTCTCATTCCAGGGCCGCCCTTAGGACCTTCATATCTGATGACTACAACGTCACCAGGGTTGATGCCGCCTGCATAGATGACCTTGATAGCATCATCTTCAGAGTCGAAAACTCTTGCAGGTCCTTCGTGCTGCATCATGGATTCCTTGACAGCAGCCTGCTTGACTACGCATCCGTCAGGTGCGAGATTGCCCTTGAGTACTGCGATACCGCCTGTCTTCATGAACGGATTATCGAACGGACGGATGATCTCAGGGTTGAGATTCTCTGCGTGCTCGATGTTCTCGCCCATTGTCTTAGTCGTTACTGTCATTACTGACAGGTCGAGAAGATCGCCCTTGGTAAGCTCCTTCATTACAGCGTATACACCGCCGGCATCCTCGAGGTCTTCCATGAATGTGTCGCCCGCAGGTGCGAGGTGGCACAGATTAGGTGTCTTCGAGCTGATCTCGTTGGCCATGTCAAAACTGATGTCGACATGAGCTTCATGAGCGATAGCCGGAAGGTGCAGCATTGTGTTGGTCGAGCATCCGAGTGCCATGTCGACTGTCTCAGCATTGTGGAATGCTGCAGCTGTCATGATGTCGCTAGGCTTGATATCCTCTTCGACCAGCTTCATGATCTGCATACCGGTAGCCTTCGCAAGGCGGATCCTTGCAGAAAGAGGTGCAGGAATCGTTCCGTTGCCCGGAAGTGCCATTCCGATAGCCTCTGTCAGGCAGTTCATCGAATTGGCTGTGTACATGCCGGAGCAGGATCCGCAGGACGGGCAGGCCTTCTCTACGTAAGTCTGAACGTCCTCTTCATCCATTGTTCCTGCGTGATAAGCGCCTACTGCCTCGAACATGTGCGAGAGGCATGTGCGGCGTCCGTCAGGAAGACGGCCTGCAAGCATCGGTCCGCCGGAGCAGAATATTGTCGGGACATTGATCCTGGCAGCAGCCATGAGAAGTCCCGGTACGTTCTTGTCGCAGTTCGGGATCATAACAAGACCGTCGAACTGGTGGGCGATCGCAAGAGCCTCAGTGGAGTCAGCGATAAGGTCTCTTGTAACAAGAGAGTACTTCATGCCGACATGTCCCATGGCTATGCCGTCACATACGGCGATCGCCGGTACGAGGATCGGAGTTCCGCCTGCCGCACGTACGCCCGCCTTGACCGCATCAGCGATCTTGTCGAGGTTCATGTGGCCCGGAACGATCTCGTTATATGAGCTTACAACGCCTATGATCGGGCGCTTCTGCTCCTCTTCGGTAAGACCGAGGGCGTACAGGAGACTCCTGTTCGCCGCACGATCAACCCCTTTCTTTATCTGGTCAGATTTCATTATCCATTCCTCTCATATATCACCTGATAAGGCTTTCAATCTTCTACATCGAAGAGAGATGCGAATGCGCAGACTTCGAGCAGATCGAAGCAATGCACGAATGAGCGAAGGCCAGAATGGCATGAAATCGCAAAAACGCAGTCGAGCGGAGCGAGCGAAGCTTGCGATTTCGCCATTATCGCCAAGCGAATGAGATGCAGTGCTAGATCTGTGAGAGATGAGCATTTCGCATCACACTTCGTTTGTGTGATTAGTTGGAAGCATTATCCAGGTCACTGTCATTCTTCCAGAGCATCTCATCTCTGAGCTGCTTTCCTACGATCTCCATCTGGTGTCTTCCGAGCTGTGCTCTCTTGGAGTTGAAGAATGTACGGCCGTTCTTGTTCTCAGCGATCCACTTGCCGGCGAATGTTCCGTCCTGGATGTCTGAGAGGACCTTTCTCATGTTAGCCTTGATCTCGTCGTGCGGCAGTACGCGAGGTCCGCTTACGTATTCACCGAATTCAGCTGTGTCGGAGATGGAGTAGTTCATTCCTGCGATACCAGCCTTGTTGATCAGGTCGATGATCAGCTTCATCTCGTGGATGCACTCGAAGTATGCGTTCTCAGGCTTGTATCCTGCCTCAACGAGTACTTCGAAGCCGCACTGCATCAGGTCTACTACGCCGCCGCAGAGAACTGTCTGCTCACCGAAGAGGTCAGTTTCAGTCTCCTCGTCCATTGTTGTCTCGAGGATTCCTGCACGTGCTCCGCCGATTCCTGCGATGTATGCAAGAGCGATGTCATATGCTTTGCCGGAAGCGTCCTGCTCTACTGCTACGAGGCAAGGAACGCCCTTTCCTGCTACATACTGGCTGCGTACTGTGTGGCCAGGGCCCTTAGGAGCTGCCATGAATACGTCAACGCCTGCAGGTGCTACGATCTGCTTATATCTGATGTTGAAGCCGTGTGCGAAAGCGATAGCGTTGCCCTCTTCGAGGTTAGGTGCGATCTCATTCTTGTATACCTGAGCCTGAACTTCGTCGTCGATCAGGATCATGATGATGTCAGCCTTCTTGGAAGCCTCTGCTACTGTGTAAACTTCAAAGCCGTCCTTCTCAGCTACAGGCCAGCTCTTTCCGCCCTGTCTGAGTCCTACGATTACATTGCATCCGGAGTCACGGAGGTTAAGTGCGTGTGCGTGTCCCTGTGAACCATATCCGATGATTGCGATAGTCTTTCCGTTAAGTGCATCAAGATTACAATCTTTCTCATAATACATTTTTACCATAGCTGAATTCCCCACTTTCTTTTGATTCATCATTAATAGTTGCAATACCTCTTTCAATCGCTACGACACCGGTACGGGCGATCTCAAGCACCTCGAATTCTCTGAGGATATTGAGAAGACCGCTGAGCTTATCCGCGTCTCCGTATATGCCTATCGTCAGTGTCTGAAGCGATACATCTATGATCTGCGCGCGGAATATGTTTGCGAGCTGCATTATATCGTTGCGGCGGTCGCTTGATTCTGCGCGGACCTTAACTAACATGAGTTCCCGGTAAATAGATGACTCGGCATTGAGCCACTTTACCGAATGGATCGGGTAAAGCTTGCGCAGCTGGTTGCAGAGGAGCTCTGTATGAGGCTCATCCGCAAGGACGTCGATCGTGATACGGGTTATTCCCGGGTTCTCCGTCTGTCCTGCAGCGAAAGCTTCGATGTTGTATCCCTTGCGGGAAAAGAGCCTTGCTATCTGTGAAAGCACTCCCGGCTCGTTATCTACGAGGAGGGCAAGAGTCTGTCTCTTTACTTCGGTTTTTTCCATATCTTCCTCCCTCCTATATCTTCATAAAGTCTGTAATATGGCTGCCGCCTCCGACCATCGGACGAACCATCTCGTCTATGTCGAGTACGCAGTCTATTACGCAGCCCTTTCCGCATTCCATCGCTTCATTGATGGCAGCTTCGAGGTCCTTCTGGTTGTTGACTCTCCAGCCTCTTAATCCGTATGCCTCTGCGAGCTTCACGAAATCCGGTCCTCGGTCTGTGAGCGTTGTCTCAGAGAAGTTCTTCTTGTATATGAGATTCTGCCACTGACGGACCATGCCGAGCGTCTTGTTGTCGAATACGAATGTGATGACCGGAATGTCGTAATACTGCTCAGTGCAGAGCTCGTTGCAGTTCATGCGGAAGCTTCCGTCACCGGCAACGTGTATGACTGTCTTGTCAGGGTTGCCGACCTTGGCTCCGATAGCGGCACCGAGTCCGAATCCCATGGTACCGAATCCGCCCGATGTGATCAGCTGGCCCGGATAGTCGAAGTGGAAATGCTGTATAGCCCACATCTGATGCTGTCCTACGTCAGTCGCTACGATCGTATCCTGAGGAACCAGTCTTGCGATAGTGTCGCAGACCTGCTTAGGAGTAAGAGTGTCGCCGCCCTCTTCATATACAGTCTCTGTAGGATACGAGAAGACGAATTTCTTCCACTCAGCGTGCTCCTGCTGTGTCAGTCTCTCATTAAGCATCCTGAGAACTTCCTTCGCATCGCCGATGATGTGATGATCCGTCATGACATTCTTGTTGATCTCGGATCTGTCGATATCTATGTGTACGATCTTTGCCTGCTTTGCGAAAGATGACGGGTCAAGAGCCACACGGTCTGAGAATCTGCAGCCTACAGCGATCAGAAGGTCGCAGTTGTCACATGCTATATTCGATGCCTGTGAGCCGTGCATACCGATCATTCCTGTCGTATGAGGGTTACGGCCCTGCATTCCGCCGCCGCCCATTACCGTGATAGCGGTAGGAGCATCAACGAGGTTGCAGAACTTATTGAACTCCTCGTGGGCTCTTGCTCTGACAACGCCGCCTCCGCAGATGAGCATAGGCTTCTCAGACTCACCGATCATCTCTACCAGCTTGTCTATGTCCTCTTCATCTATTGAAGGGATCTTGAAGTCCGCCATATCCCTCTCATAGAGAGTCTGCAGAGCTCCGGTCCTCTTGTGCTCTGAGCGCGGGATGAACTCGTACTCTGCCTCCTCAGCAGTTACATTCTTGAGGATGTCTATGAATACAGGTCCCGGACGTCCGCTCCTCGCGATGGCAAAAGCCTTTCTCACCGTGTCTGCGAGCTTGTTCACATCAGTGATCTGGAAGTTGCTCTTGGTTATAGGGAGCATGATTCCCGTGCTGTCGACCTCCTGGAAGGAATCCTTACCGATGAGGTTCTCTGCTACGTTGCATGAGATGAATACCACCGGGGATGAATCCATGTAGGCTGTCGCAACACCGGTCGTAAGGTTGGTAGCTCCCGGTCCCGAAGTCGAGAATGCGACTCCGACCTTGCCCGTGCTCCTCGCATAACCGTCTGCTGCGTGCGAAGCGCCCTGCTCGTGTGCTGTCAGATAATGTCTGATCTTACCCCTGTACTTGACAAGAGCATCATAGACGTTGAGTATGGTGCCGCCCGGATAGCCGAATATTACCTCGACATCCTGTTCGAGCAGGCATTCCATCAGAATATCTGCGCCGGTCAATCTCAAAATACTTTCCTCCTTTATCATAAAGAAAACCCTACAATCTCCTGAAGTTGATCGTAGGGTCTGCATTTACTGTCTTATCTGCCTGCATGCGGCCGTCCAGTCATGTGCATATCATGATTCAACTCAAGGCTACCTATTCATTACAGCCTCTAAGAATGCTAAGGCCGAGAATAAGCTCAATGATGATCATGATAATGTTTAAGATTGAACTGAATGCCATTCAGGTCTCCTCTTAAAAGTCCTAAAACCGTTGAAAAATTAACCTTTTTCGGACACAGCCGGACCTTCTGTCCGACGTGCTTTATGTATGTTATCACTCATATATGCGATTGTCAAGTTTAACAAAATATAGTCCTTGATTTAGTGCAATTTTACATTTATTCCACAATGACAATATGCACTATCAGGGTAATGAATGTCCGGAATGAAGTTCTGCGGTCACTCTCCCGGAGTCCCTGCTCCTGAGTATATAGAGTAAGGGATACCGTACCCTTTTTCCGTCACCGGAACTGCATATATCTCGCAGTTTCCGACGTATTTTGACCAGTAGCTGCCGTCCGATCCTGGTGTCAGATACTCAAGGATGCCTTTCATAGCTATCGCGTGAGTGGATATGACAACATCGCCATTTCTCGCCTCTTCGATGATCTCATCCGCAAAGCAGCCGGTCCTTTCAACTACTGCTGAAAGCTGCTCCATGCCTTCCGGTGCAGGTGTTCCTGCAAAATCCATGAAGAAAGCCATTACTTCAGGTGCAGGCGACGTGAGGTCCATACCCTCATAAGGACCGTAATCCATCTCTATGAGGCGCTCATCTGTCACGACATCATCCGTGCCGCACGCAAGCTGAGCCGTCTCTATGGCCCTTATAAGCGGACTTGAATACACTCTGGCAGAAGTAACGCCATGCTCCGCAAGCGCCTTTCCCGCGTCAAGGGACTGCTGCCGTCCCTCTTCATTGAGTGGGAGGTCGCTTCTTCCCTGCAGCACCTTCTGCTTGTTCTTCGCCGTCTGTCCGTGCCTGATTATATACAGCATCTGTCAGTTCTCTTCCTTACTGTCGTCAAATTCAACTGCGATCTCGACTCCGTTCACCGTAACGCTCTCGCCTACCGGTACGAGGATGTATGTTACCCCGTCGATAGTCTTAGTCTTGAGTCTGAGTGCATTGTCCGCCTCAGTCACGATCCTGGTCTCAGGTGTCCTGACCTCGAACTTTTTCTTCTGGATTATGTTGTTGATGTTGAAGTCCGAAGCTCCGTCGAACCTCTCCTCTACAGTCTTTCTGAATTCGCCGATTCCTTCCTCGCTGACTCCTCTGTCAGCAAGAAGGTCCTCAACATCTTCAAGAGCGATCACAGGTACAGTTACCGTTTCATCCTCCTTGCTCTCCTCTGCGATCACAGACATCCTCGCCTGCAGTGCAGTAACAAGGTCCAGGCTGCACTCCTTTCCGAGCGCATCAGCAAGAGACGTGTTGAAGGTCTCCTTCTGTACGTCTGCAGCCATCGGCAGCTGCTCTGAAGCGAACAGAGCCTGTATCAGCTCATCATGGATATCCGCGCTGCTCTTTGAGTAGTATGAAGCCCTGTATATGTCTGCTCCGCCGTCGTCGAGCACCGGGAACATGAATCCCAGCGCAGGAGCCGCCAGCAGCGTTCCCGTGGAAATACCCCTGAATTCCTGCTCCTCTGCATCATACTGGAGAGCTGCCTTTGAGCTCTTTACCGGGCAGATGGCGCATAGGAAATATGCGAACTGCTCAGTGGACTCTTCTGACCACTCTTCGCCCTTCACATCCTTGCTCTTAAGATCGTACGTATCCGATGCGAGGAGTATTACGTAGCTGTCCCCGTCATTGTGGAAGCTCTCTCTTATCCGCTGGTACAGAAGCTCCCTCATGCCGGCATCCTTCAGTGAGGAGTCTCTCAGCGCCATCAGGAGCCTGTGCTCATCACTGTTGTCTACCTGATCCGGAGTGAACTCTATGTCCAGCAGGTTTCTCTCCTGTGTACCCGACAGCACCTTTTTGAGTGTTGCCGCGTACATCTCCTTTTCTTCCGTATCCATCCCGAGTACCGGGATCTCCATTGTTGCGACCGTATCTCCGGCCCCATTCACATAGCAGCCGTATATACTGCTGAAATTCTCAAGTGTTGAATCTATCCTTTTTCTTATTCTTCTAATATCTTCAGGTGTCAAAATATCTTATTCCTTTTCTTCAGTATTGTTTTTCCCTCTGTACTCAATGCACATCATCGTCATATCGTCGAACTGGTCATGCTCCTTAACAAAACCGGCAACGCTCTGATCGACTTTGTTCATCGTTTCCTCCACGCTGTCGCAGTAAGACTGCTTCAGGCATTCCATGAGCCTGTTGTCTCCGAAGAGCTCATGACTGCTGTTTTCAGCTTCCGTGATACCGTCAGTGTACAGAAGGATCTTGTCGCCCTTATTCAGCTCAAGGACGTTTTCGGTATACGGCATATCTTCCATAGCAGCCAGTACGACTCCGCTTCTTTCTCTGATAAATGAAGGCTGGTCTGTTATCAGTACAGGATGGTTGTGGCCTGCGTTGACATATCTGAGTCTGCCTTTTTCGAGATTGATGATCCCGATCCAAGCAGTGACGAACATCTCAGCTTCATTATTCCGGCACAGGCTGTTGTTGGCAGCAAACACTGCCTTTGAAAGATCATGATAATCCCTGACACAGCTCTGTATGGTCTGTTTTGCATTGGCCATGAAGAGTGCCGCAGGTATTCCCTTGCCGGATACATCCGCAATTACCAGTGCCAGATGCGTATCGTCCGTGAAGAAGAAATCATAGAAATCACCGCCGACTTCCTTTGCAGCCTTCATGGATGCCCTGAGGTCCAGCTCCTCACATCCCGGATTCCTGTCCGTTACGGTAGGAAGAAGTGAGTGCTGTATGACAGTAGCCGCCTGCAGCTCCGACCTAAGCCGGCTCCTCTCCTCCGCGAGATTCTTCTGGTTCCAGATATATTTTATGAGGAATATGAGAATCATGAACCCGGTCGCGTTAATAAAGATGAACGGAAGCGCGATCTGCCTGCATATCTCCTCAGCAGTTTCCTGCGGTTTTACCATCAGCATCACGATTATGAGGTGCATACCCTCCATCAGGGCTCCGACTGTGAAAGCCCATAGAGGAGTGAATATCCTGCCCTGAAGGTCACGAGACAGCCATCCGCAGAGTATTCCGATCAGACCGGTCGCGACCACACATGCTTCAGCCGTGATGCCGCCCATAGTATATCTGTGTATTCCGGCTATGAGGCCGGCAACAACACCTGCCAGAGGCCCAGCGAGAAAGCCGGACAGCATCGGGCCGATGTCTCTTATAGTGACTATGGCGCCGTTGACAGCCATCCCGGAAAGATTGCCGTATATGCCGAAAACGCCCCCGGCCACTCCGATCAGAACTGCATGCAGCCGCTTGCTCTTGCCGGTCACAATACTGCTGACAATATCACTCCCTCCTATCAGCCCGGCTATGACTATAAATACTGACAGTGAACTGACAAGTCTGACGAAAATCGTTCCCATTTCAGTAATCATTTCTATTTCCCCCGTATGTTCTACACCGCTGATATCGCATAAATCATCGGTGCAATGACGCACAGAACCCATCCAGCCAGTAAAATGAAAAAGTGTTTCCTCTCACTGTGAATGGCAACGAACTCACGTATAAGTGCGCTCGGCCAGTAATAGAAAGCAACATGACTTCCTATCCCTGTGCATTCAAGTCCGATCTTTCTGCAGTATCTCAGGGCCCTGTACACATGGTAATTGCTCGTAACAAGAGTGGTGTATTTGCGCCCTTCCATCCCGTCGATCAGCCTTTTGCAGTTCTCGAGATTCTCCATCGTGGTTGTTGACTTATCTTCCTTGATGATTCTGTATTCAGGGATGCCTTTACCCAGCATGTAGCGGCTCATTGCCTCGGCTTCTGAAACCGTTTCATCGTCTCCCTGTCCCCCGGACGGTATCATGATCGTCGGTGACGGATCACTCATATATACATCTATCGCTTTGTCGATACGGTCCTGCAGCAGCTTTGGCACTCTGTCGCCGTCCAGAAGTCCTGCTCCGTGGATTATGATATAGTCAAAATCCTTTCTCGGCGGGATTATCATCAGAAATACTGAGTAAAGCATGAACATCAGGAATGCCACCGAACCGTATATGACCGTGACGCTTATCAGGAAGTTGATAAGTGCCGTGTGTTCAAGGGCTGAGGCAAGTCTGCCTGTTCCGCCTGTATTCAGAAGATAAAGCAGGAACAGAAAGGTACTGATCTCTCCGAACCCTACAACTAAACCGAGCAGCAGCGACAGCATGTTCGAAAGGCTGCGCCCCTCCCTTTTTATCATCAGTATCCCGTTGTGTATAAGGAAAAACGGCACTATCAGCAGCGCTATGCAGAACGCAACGATACAGAAATACAGAACACGAGAAGCGTTTGATCCTGCCAGAGAGCAGAGTGCGGGTACCGTACTCACAAGCGCTGTAAACAGCAGTGCGCAGTTACGGTATCTTCGCCTGTCGTAGTTGAAAGACAGGACGAAAAACAGCCAGCAGAATAACGATAAGGTGACAAAAAATGAGGTATCCAAAACGGTGGTTTCTCCTTACATGTTGATATAGTGCAGCCTGCCGTCGCTGCCCCATTCAGCGGTCAGGTCGCAGTGTACATTCTGCGAAGGATCAGGGTGATCCTTCCACAGATCATACAGCTTCGGGAGGAATACCGGCCACTGACTGGCCTCGTAGTCCTCATGATCGGTTGCATAATTAGGAACCAGCTTTGCATCCGGGTCCTTTTTAAGTATATCGAGTACGAATCCCGGTGGCATTGAAGCCCTGGTATTCGTGACTGTCGCTGTTATATGGACGATGCCGCCCGGTACATCCTCCCACTCATGAACTGTAGAGTCCACAAGTTCTCCGGCATCGTTGAAGACTCCCTCGCATATGACATGTCTGAGAGCTGTCGTGAACGGATAGAAGTCTGCCAGATGCAGCCTGTGTATCTCGACACCTTCTCCTCCGAAAACAGGAAGAGCCGGGTCGGTCGTCTCAGCAATTATATGTACGGAATCCTCGAATCCGTATTCATGAGGAGTCTTAAGCCAGTTGAATCTCTTGTGCGAGCCGGGTGCCCACAGGTAATATCCCTTCTCCATGTTCGCCCAGAACCAGTCCAGCATTTCTGAGGTAAGGCCCGGCAGGAAGTGATGCCTCTGCGACGGCAGCGCGTATCCTTTATCAAGGGCTTCCTGCGTCAGCTCAAGCGGAGCCAGCGGCGGCTCCGGCTTTGCCGGCTTTTCAAACGGTGCGAAAGGTACCCCTTCATTTTCCTGAAACGGGATGTGCGTCTGTCCCGCGCTTGCTACATATACTGTCTTATCTGTCATTTTTTCCCCTCTGATGATCTGATTTCTTACCAGTTAGTAACCTTTATTTTACCACAAATGCAGCCGGATAACACCTTTCAGGTGTTAATGGCTGCATCAGTTTTTCCGTGTGCATTGCGTTGAACGCCGGTTATTCCGCGATCACTACGCCGTCAAGGATCTCATGGAATACGGCAAGACTTTCTTCCCTGCGCGCCTGTCTTCCATAGAAATGGAAGTAGAAAAGATTCTCTTCGACCTTGACTACCAGGGATTCGCCTGTCATGTGGATCCCCTGCACGATGTAATTGTAGTCGAGTCCTCTGGCAACCTGTCCGTCGATCTCACGCTTGACATCATCGAGCCAGACATAGGAGAACTGCTTCATGCTTTTGCTTATATGCCTGGCCATGCTGCCTGCAGTCTCACGTGTTCCGAGGAGCCATGCAGACAGAGCGTTGACCTTCGTCCACGCTACTGAAATGACTATGTGTCTCTCGGAGTCGGAAATGCACAGTCCTTTCCCCCCTGCTATCAGGTTCATCTTCTGCATTTCTTCTTCGCTCAGCTGACGGAAGCCTTCAGGGCAGTCCATATACAGCATCTTATCTATCGATATCCTCATTTCGATACCCCCTCTTTGTTTGTTGTTATTAAATACAGCCGGTGTATTACTGGTTGTTACCGTCCGCAACATCAAATACCGTCCACCACAGCGCAAGTGTCTGCTCGCTGTCTATGCTGCCTGAGTATTCTGTATCTCCCAGGTACCACTTGCGCGCCTGATTGTCATATATTATCTGCCCGTCCTTATCTGCGGAACCGAAGTGCACGTTATAGATGCTCTTGACAATGCGGCCGTCATCTCCGGCTTCATATTCCACGGTCTTAAGAGCAGGATCCAGTGACCAGAACTCATTGGCCATTGCCGCAAGCGTGGAAAGAGAGTACATGATCGCATCATGTTCCTTGCCCGCCATCTGGTCTTCACTTATCAGCATGCATGCGGTGAGATCCCTGAAGAACTCCTTAGGGAAAGTCCGCCCCTCTTCAAGCGCCTTCTGAGCTTCATCCGTCATATCTCCGAAAGTGCACCTGAAAGTCGGGAGCACTGTGCTGTCTGTGATGCCTCCCGGTACCGGTGTGATCTCTATCTTATTGTCATACTGCTTGAGAACAGCATAGACTCCCGGTTCTGCAGCAGGTGTTTCTGCTGCATTCTCTGTTGCTTTCTCTTCGGTATCGTTCATCTGTGAATCCCCCGCCATAGCAGCATTATCTGTACCCGAGCAGCCGGCAGCCATCAATGCAAAACATATAAGAAGTGCGATAAGAACTGCAAGGCTGTTCCTTTTATTTCTTCCATTCATTTCAGACCCCCTGTCTGTCTTCAATTATAAGTCTCTTCAAAGCCATATTATCCCCCTGCCTTTCTGCCTGCTCTTCATTTAATTTTACAGAAGACTGCTGATAATACTCAAATACTTTTTGTCACAATCTTCAAACAGCTCTTCTCCCTCCATTAATAATACCATAATAAAAAGCTCCCTGCGTTGCCTGCCGGGAGCTTTTATCATCTGCAAAATATTTATACTGACTGAACTGATCCGCTGCTTATACGGGGAAAGTGAACGCTTATTTCGGTTCCCACGCCCGGTGCACTGTCCATCTCTATATCCGCATTGTGTATCTCTGCGATATGCTTTACCAGCGCAAGCCCGAGCCCGGTTCCTCCGCTGTCACGGGATCTGCTCTTGTCCACTCTGTAGAACCGTTCGAACACACGGCTCTGCTTTTCTTTCGCTATGCCTATGCCGTTATCTCTGACAGAAAGTACTGCGTGACCGTCTTCACGCCTGACACTCACTCTGACATATCCGCCTGCATTATTGTAACGGATCCCGTTCTGCACCAGATTCTCGATAAGTTCTTTGATCTGCTCCTCGTCTCCCCTGATGACTGCGGACCTGCCATCACATGTCAGAAGGATGTTATTTTTCTCTGCGCTGACCTTAAGATTCCTGCAGCATTCAGATGCTGCCTCGTACAGGTCGATTTCTTCATTATTGCTGCCGGTCTCACCATGGTCGAGTCTGGACAGCTGTATTGTGTCGTTGATAAGCTGCAGCAGCCTGTCCGAATTTGCCCTTATCTGCTGCGCGATATGCTTCTCGGATTCAGGATCCGCCAGACCGTTTTCAATGAGCTCCGCATAGCCTGAAATTGCAGTCAGCGGCGTCTTGAGCTCATGTGAGACATTCGCCGTGAAATCCTGGCGGGTCTTGACGGCCTCGAGAAGGTTCTCATGCTGGGTCCTGATCTTCTCTGCAAAAGGTTCAAGCTCCTTGTACGGCGGTTCGCTCGTCGGCTTATCGATCTCCTCAGCCATCTTTTCTATAGGCTGTATTATCTGTCTGGACAGAGCATGCCCGAGAATGATGCATACACCGAAGATCAGGAGCGCCACGACCGCCACAATAGGCATGGATCTGAAGAAAACTCCTGCGATCGCATGCGCCTGGGTAGATACCCTGAGAACAGTTCCGTTCTCAAGCCTCAGTGCATAGTAATATGTATCCATTCCCAGAGTCTGCGACGACCTGATGCTCTCACCTTCACCCGATGTCATCGCCTCCTGTATTTCCGGCCTGTCCAGATGGTTGGCAAGCCCGGATGCGCCGGCATCATTATCGAACAGCACGGTACCGTCTTCTGCTATCCACGTGAGCCTCACATCACCGGTTTTAAGTTTGTTCAGAGTTGAGCTGCTGAGCTTTTCCGGATCATTGCCCAGCGAATCGTACTCTCTCTGGAAGACCTCTGTTTCCATGAGAAGCCGCGCATTCATCTTAAGATCATTGGTTATCTGTGTCCGGAACAGATTATAGAATACAAGAAGATTGGCAGCCGTTACGAAAACGACCGCCAGCAGTGCGATGAATGAAAGTCTTATGTTGATTTTCTGTTCCACGTTATTCCCTCTCTGCACCGTCTATGACATAGCCTACATTGCGGACAGTCCTTATATATCTGCCGCTTTCCCCCAGTTTGCGCCTGAGCGACCTGATATGCATGTCCAGAGTTCTCGACTCACCCTCAAAGTCTGTTCCCCACACATTCTGCATTATCGATTCTCTTGTCAGCACGATGTTCAGATTGATCATCAGGTATCTTAAGAGCTCATATTCCTTGAACGTAAGCTCTACAGGATTACCCGCAGCCGTAACCGTATGTCTGCTGTGATCGATGCAGATATCACCTGCAGTGATGATCTGAGTTTCCTCAATCATCGTTCGCCTCAGAAGTGCGCGTATACGCGACAGCAGTTCCATGACAGAGAATGGTTTCATTACATAGTCATCCGCACCGTAATCGAATCCCTTCAGGAGATCCATCTCTGTATTCCTTGCTGTGATCATTATGACCGGCAGCTCCTTCAGTCTGCTGTCATTTCTGATCCTCCTCAGTATGCTGTATCCGTCCTCGTCAGGAAGCATCACATCCAGAAGAAGGAGATCGGGCTGTCCACTTTCAAGTGCAGCATACAAGTCCGCCGCCCTTTCGAAGGCTTCGACTGTATAATTGCTGTTCCTCAGCGCCATCTCCTCGATCTCGCGTATTCCCGGATCATCCTCCACGATATAGACAAGTGCCATTAGCCGACCATTCCTTCCTGTATCTTAGGCAGCGTATACCTGTTCCTCATTCTTGTATAAGTGCTCTGGAACTCAGGATCGCTTCCCTTAGTCTTTTCGCTGGCGTACTCATGACGGCCGAACGAATCCTCTCCTATCTCTATAAGGCAAAGTGCGATATTGGAGCAGTGATCGGAGACTCTCTCGAAGTAGATCAGTATGTCCTCGAGTATGATGCCTGCTTCCATTGAACACAGGCCTTTGCGGAGACGGTCGATATGTCTCTGACGCATCTCAGCACTGAGATTGTCTACTACTTCTTCAAGAGGCTCTATCTGTCTGGCCTTGCTGCGGTCAGCTGAGATAAACGCCTCATCAGTGATCATGAGAATATCCCTGATCGCTGTACCGAATGCATCAAGCTCAAGGCTTCCATATGACGTCATGCTGATTCCCCTGGTCTGCATTTCCTGTGCAGCCTCCACCACGTTGATCGCGTGGTCGGATATGCGCTCATAGTCATTGATAGCATGGAGCACCAGCGACATCAGCTGTCCGTCTTCGCGTGACAGATCACGTCCCGACAGTTTTACCAGATATGTTCCTATGATGTCCTCATACTCATCGCATTCCTGTTCGAGTCTGATGACAGCCTCTGCCTTCTCCTTATCATAGTTTTTAAGAACATCCATCGCAAGCATAAATGCATCACTTGCCTTGTCAGCCATTTCATTGGCAGCAGCTTTGCACCTCTGGATCGCGAAGGACGGTCTCTCAAGGAATCTCTCATCAAGGCCCATCTCAGATGCTCTGTTAGCCTTGATCTCAGCTTCAGTAGCCTCAGTCTCCGGTACTGTTCTGATAGCGAGCTTGACCAGCTTGTCTCCGAACGGGAACAGCATCGCGGTGCAGCATATATTGAACACACTGTGTATCAGGGCGATTCCAGCTGCAGTAGCCGGCTGATTCACGAATGCCAGATCCATGAAACCGTGAGCTATATAGAAGAGAGCCGTAAACACTATCGTGCCTATGAGGTTGAAGTACAGATGTATGAACGAAGCCCTTCTGGCATTGGTTCCTGCTCCCATCGATGACAGAAGCGCTGTGACGCAGGTACCGATATTCTGGCCCATTATGATCGGAATTGCCGATGAGTAGTTGATAGCGCCGGATATGCACAGAGCCTGCAGAATACCGACGGATGCCGATGAGCTCTGGATAGCTGCTGTGACGATCGCTCCTGCAGCGATTCCGAAGAGTGGGTTTGAGAACAGTGTCAGGATGTTTACAAAGGCAGGGCTTTCACTCAGAGGTGCCACAGCTCCGCTCATTGTCTCCATGCCGAACATCAGGACAGCAAAGCCGAGCAGGATCATGCCGATGTTTTTACCCTTGCTGCCGTCCTTCCCTTTCATATACATGTATATACCGATAGCTGCAACGACAGGTGAAAAGGCGCTCGGCTTGAGAAGGCTCAGAAGCATGCTGTCGCTCTGAATGCCTGTCAGCGAAAGTATCCAGGAAGTGACCGTGGTACCGATGTTGGCTCCCATGATCACGCCGACCGCCTGGCTGAGCTTCATGATCCCGGAGTTTACAAATCCGACAACCATTACTGTCGTAGCGGAAGACGACTGGATCGCCGCAGTTACTGCTATGCCCAGCAGCAAACCTTTTATACGCTTGTCTGTAAGCTTTTCAAGTATTCTTTCAAGCTTGCCGCCGGAGAACCTCATCAGTCCGTCTCCCATGACGCTCATGCCGTACAGGAACAGCGCGAGGCCTCCTATCATTGTAAGTATATTAAATATATTCATTTTCCTTTTTCTCGTTTTCCTTTCATCTTTATTATCCGGCTACATAATAAAGACTGAATGTAAAACGGGAACGCAGACTAATGTAAAAAACAGGTAAAATATCATTTTTACCTGCATTTTACACATTGATGATTACTGCTTTTACTTAGCGGCGCTATCCTTCAGACACCAAAAGGAGGATAAACAGCCATGAAATACATATGGGATCGTATAGACAGTATGAACCTGAGTGAGCGTTTCAAACTCAGAATTACGGTACTTGTCAGTGCTGCAGCTTCAGCTGCCGCCGGTCTGTGCTTATGGCACATAGTGAAGCTGTGGGCACTGGACCACTGGAGCTGGATGATCATATTCACAGGCTACCCGGTTGTATTTGCAATAGTCATAGTAATCATATACTCACTGAATCACAGCTTTCACAACGGATCATATGAGAGCTGATCATATCTGGATAGCACGGCTTGCAATGTGCTATATTAGAGAAAAGATATGTAAGGATTTTTGAGGAATAGATATGTGGATCTGGTTCATTATGCCGGGATGCGCGATCCTGTTGATCATTATGTGGCTCATCTTCGGCAGAGATAAGAAAACAATACCGACGATCACTACCAGGCCTCCGGAGGGACTTGACCCGCTGGAAATGGAGTATGCCCAGATCGCCACCATCTCGGACCGCGGGATCTATGCCCAGCTTCTGTACTGGGTATCAAAGGATCTTATGGAGGTCAGGAATGATGATGGCCGGATCGGTATGCTCAGAACGGGAAATCTCCCGGACAATGCTCCGGCGCACGAGACCTTCCTTTACCATGATCTGTTTGCTTCTTCCGATCTTGTATGGCTGGATCAGCTCCCATTGCAAGTCAGTGAGCACAAGGGGGAACTGTGCAGTAAGGTCAGCGAGAGGTTCACCGGGAGGAATGCAGTGGTGCAGGATGACTCCATGTCTGTGACTCTGACTGCGATGGTGATCCTCATCGTTTCTGTTTTTGCTATCGATGTCACAGCAGGTGTGAGCGTTTTATTATCTTTTCTGCTGGGGACTATCCTGTTCACCGGTCTGGTTTTTCTGCAGAATGGAGCACTGGGCTTTCGCTCCAAGCATGACCGGTTTGAAGTGATTTGCGGAACTGCATTTATTGCAGGAAGCCTGGCGGTGCATATCGTCCTGCTGGCGCAGCGTACCAGCCTGCTGTTCACATGCCTGTTTGCGATCTGCTTTCTCATCTGCATCCCATGCATCCTGTTCATGGAGCGCCGGGTCAACCATCGTCTCTACGGCCAGATCCTGGGATTCCGGGATTTCATAAAAACTGCTGAATGGGATCAGCTGAAGCGGCTGTCAGAAGAAGATCCCGGTTACGGTATGGACATTCTGCCATATGCCATGCTCTTCAACATGGGAACCAGGTGGACCGCGCCATTTGAGAACAAAACCATTTATGCCTGCGTAGAAGAAATGGAAAAAAACGAAGAACAAGATAGCAGGACAAAATGAAACAGGGTCCGGAACATAATAAGAAAAAAAGTATCACAGCACTGCTGATCCGCGGCAAGTGCTGTGATATTTTCTTGGGCTGCGAGCTACATACATGTTATCAATGCAGGTTATCCTCGATTGACGTGATGATCTCAGGATTCGGATACCCTTTCCCGTCAGGGCCTTCCATGCCGTACGCGAAAAGATATCCAAAATTATCCGCCAGGCACTCCTCCGGATCGATCACATAGCCTGTGTTCTTACCAAAAACCTCGTCGAAGTTGTCCGCATCTTCCGGTGTATAGTATTCGTCTGTGCCGTCGATCGGTACCAGCGCGGTTGTGGCGCTGTCGAAGAATCTGTCTCCTTCCTTTTCAAAGTGCTTTGTTGTTACAAAAGCAGTAAAGCACTTGACTGGCTCACCGTTTATTACAAATGTCGCATAAGAGTCGTGATGCTCCACGTCCGGATTGGATATGAAGTACTCCTTTACCGACTCCGGAATAGCGAAGTCTTTATCCTGTGCAGTGAATCCAATGATCTGATACATACCTGAGCGGAAATCACGATCGCACCGAGTGATACAATGGAACAGTTCGTGGGCAAAGATATAGTCAAGGCGTTTGACACTTTCTTTCCCTTCCTTGCTGATCTTCTCCAGAGCATTACCATCGATGTAGATCTGGGTACCGTGGGTATACGCCATAGCGTCACACTCTTCTTTCATAGTCGTGTTGATGAACACTATCTGCTCCATTTCCGGGATCGTATAGCCTTTTTCCGCAATTACACCTTCGATGCGCCCCATATGCTCATCAATTA
>JAZQHU010000010.1:0-33912 GCA_045540775.1 Anaerovoracaceae bacterium
CACATTCCGTAGACCTCTCCGACCAGATCCTCTACACGGCTTCTCATCTCTCCGGCAGCCTTGTTTGTGAATGTGACTGCCAGTATGCTGTGCGGATCAATCCCCTGCTCAATCATGTACGCCATGCGGTGTGTCATGGTCGCTGTCTTGCCCGAACCCGCTCCCGCGAGTATCAGCACCGGACCGTTTATCTGCCTCACGGCCTTATTCTGTTCACTGTTTAATGTCATGCGCATAGTTAATATATTTTACCACATTTTGGGCCTCATGCGGGAGGAAGTAAGCATGTTTTAATAGTTCACCGGCCTGTTCTGGGAAGACTCTTCAGGCATATTTTTAATGTCTGTTTATCATATCTTTGCGGTTGACTTTTACTACTGTGGTGTTAAAATTTATCCATAGGGCTTTAAAGCCCGGGCCAATATTTATTAATAAATATAAGGAGAGTGATACCAATGGCAAATTATGTAGAAAGAGTCATCGAGCAGTGCAAAAAGAACAATCCTGGCGAAGTTGAGTTCCACCAGACTGTAGAAGAAGTACTTACTTCTCTGAAGCCGGTTGTTGAAAAGCATCCTGAGTATGAAGCATGCGCACTTCTTGAGAGACTCGTTGAGCCTGAAAGAGGAGTTACTTTCAGAGTAGTATGGGTTGACGACGAAGGTAAAGTTCAGGTTAACAAGGGCTACAGATATCAGTTCAGCAGCGCAATCGGACCTTACAAGGGCGGTCTGAGATTTGCTCCAAACGTATATCCTGGAATCATCAAGTTCCTCGGATTCGAGCAGATCTTCAAGAACTCCCTGACAGGACTCCCAATCGGCGGCGGCAAGGGCGGCTCCGACTTCGATCCTAACGGAAAGAGTGATGCTGAAGTTATGAGATTCTGCCAGGCATTCATGACAGAGCTCTACAGACACATCGGACCTAACACTGACGTTCCTGCTGGTGACCTCGGTGTTGGCGCAAGAGAGATCGGATATCTCTTCGGACAGTACAAGAGAATCGTTGACAGATATGAAGGCGTTCTCACAGGTAAGGGAATCCCTTACGGCGGACTGCTCGGAAGAACAGAAGCTACAGGATTCGGTATCGTATGGTATGCTGAGGAAATGCTGAAGGCTAACGGCGAAGAGATGAAGGGCAAAGTTGTTGCTATCTCCGGATTCGGTAACGTATCCTGGGGTACTGCATGGCAGCTCCAGAGACTCGGCGCTAAGCTCGTAACAATCTCCGGACCAGACGGATACATCTATGACCCAGAAGGAATCAGCACAGACGAGAAGGTTGCTTATCTCCTCGAGCTCAGAGGCTCCGGAAAGAACATCTGCGCACCTTATGCTGAGAAGTTCCCAGAAGCTAAGTTCTTCCCAGGAAAGAAGCCTTGGGGCGTATTCCAGGATACTGGATGCAAGATCGACATGTTCATCCCATGCGCTATGCAGAACGACGTTCACATGGAGCATGCTAAGCAGATCGTTGAGGGTGGCTGCAAGTTCTACTGCGAAGGAGCTAACATGCCTACAACTAACGACGCTCTTAAGTATCTCATGGATAACTGCATCGCAGTTGGTCCTGCTAAGGCTGCTAACGCTGGCGGCGTTGCTTGCTCCTGCATCGAGATGGGACAGAACGCTGGTCACACAGTATTCCAGCACGAGGACGTTTATGCACAGCTCCACCAGATCATGAAGAACATCTACAATGCATGTGCTAATGCTGGTGAAAAGTACTATGGCGACAAGAACGCTCTGGTACCTGGTGCTAACATCGCTGGATTCGAGAGAGTTGCTGAGGCTATGATGGCTCAGGGTCTTGTATAATCGACAGATTATCGGGAACTCGTTTGACTCTTTATAATCAAACTTTAAAAGAGACCGCTTCGGCGGTCTCTTTGTTTTCTTCTTTCTTTTCCCTTTTCCTTCTTTATCAGTGGTGAATAGTCTGCAGTTTGTACTGCGAATATTCCGCAGGAAATGCCTGACTGTCACGCTGCGTTTCCGAGGACGTGAGCAGGATAAACTGCAGAGTATTCACAGCCTGATTCTATAATCCATCAGGAAAACTCGTGAATGCCTCTGCTTCTACGGCCGGCATTCCGTACTTCTCTTTAGCGTCTGCAATGGCTCTGATCATGAATGCCATATTGTGCGCGAGGTTCCTCATAGTCTGCAGGCCTTCGAGGTCCTTCTTCACATCATCTGCTGTGAATCCGTGGACCTGATTCCAGTAAGTCGATGTAGCTATAGGCATTCCGCTGATGCTGAAGTACTTGTTCAGCACATCGAATGAAGCGGAGTTGCCGCCTCTTCTCGCGCTGACAACTGCCGCGCCCACCTTCATGTGCATGTCATAAGGGGCGCTGTAAAACAGCCTGTCCATGAACGATATGATAGTTCCGTTAGGCGATCCGTAGTAAACCGGGCTTCCGACAACGAGGCCGTCTGCATCTCTCAGCTTGGCTGATACTTCGTTTACCAGGTCTTTCACCACGCAGCCTTCGCCCTTCTCGCAGTATCCGCAGCTGACGCATCCGCGGATGGATTTGTTTCCTACATGAATCACCTCGGTTTCAATGCCCTCTTCATTGAAAACCCTGACCATCTCGTCAAGTGCTGTCGCCGTGCATCCGTCAGCCTTAGGGCTGCCGTTAAGTAATATTACCTTGCTCATTGTCAATCCCTCTACTTTCTTTATTATCAGCGGTCCATTCTCAGTGCTTCTCCTGACGAGAACAGATACAGATACGCTTCGCTTACCTCAAGCCCGGTCCCCTTCAGAACAGCCTCCGAGTACATGTCTATCTGTACCCTGTACTCATGACGTATCCTCTCAAGTTCCGCATCATAGCTAACGCCCGGTTTAATGAAACTCGATTTGTAATCTATGAGAACCATGCTGCCGTTTTCTTCAAAGCAGCAGTCTATGACACCCTGTACAAGAACATATCTGCTGCTCCCGTCTGCGCCGGTCCCGGCAGCTGTCCTGAGAGTGAAAGGCTTTTCCTTCTTAAGGCTCCCTCTCCTTGCCGCTTCGGCTGCCCGTCTGCCAATGTCCGACCTGAAGAATCCCGCGATCCTTCCAGTATCTATCTCAGCGAACACTTCATCGCTTATCGCTCCGTTATCGTGAAGCAGCTGTGCGCATCCTCTTATATACTCCTCATCGACACTTCCGTCTTCTCTGCAGGCAAGGGCAAAATCCGCGAATTCCATTATGCGGTGATACCCGGTGCCTATTTCTGCAGCACTCGCAGCAGTGCGTTTTCTGCGCCGGTCTCTTACACGTACAGCAGGCTTTTCCTCTTCACCGGAAGCCGCAGGGTCTGCTTCTGCAGCAGCCTTTGCCTCTGCATCAAGCGCCGTTCTGCGGAGCTCGCTTACCGAATACTTTGCCTTGGCTGTAAGAAGATCGCTGTCAGGATATCTGTATGAGAATCTTCTCTCTATCTCCCTGAGCATCTCCTTCTCTTCAGGTGTAAGCTCAATGCTGTCGGGATCAGGGATCCTGAGCTTTCTCTTAGCCGCCTCGGCAGCTGACACCGGAAGAGGTTTTATATAGTATCTGTTGAATCCGGTCCTGATGACATCCTGCATCACCTTGAGATAGCAGTCCGGCCGTGCAGAATACTTCTCAAGCTTTTCCGCACTGTCATATGTGCCGACCATGATCAGCCTGTTTCTGGCCCTTGTCATGGCAACATACAGGACCCTCAGCTCCTCACTGTAGCCGTCCCTTCTCGACTTGGCATTGATCGCTCTCTGGATCAGTGTCGAGCGCCAGTACTTTCTGGCAGGGTCTATATACGGCAGGCCTGCACCTATGGATGAGTCAAAACTGAACCCCTTCTCATTGCTGTCTTTTCTGAAGCGGTGCCCGAGGCCTCCCACTATTACGAACGGGTACTCCAGACCCTTGCTCTTGTGTATCGTGGATATCCGGATGACATCATCCCCTGCCGCAGCAGGCGTCTGACCGGTGCTTATCTTCTTCTGTCTCATCACATCTACGAAAGTGATGTATGAGCTGAGAGA
The DNA here is from genome assembly GCA_045540775.1 of Anaerovoracaceae bacterium. Taxonomy (GTDB): domain Bacteria; phylum Bacillota; class Clostridia; order Peptostreptococcales; family Anaerovoracaceae; genus Crickella. The sequence goes on from JAZQHU010000010.1 coordinate 4,035, forward strand.
TGCGACCGTCTCCTGGCTGTACTTTGCAGCTCTGTCAGCGAGCGTCCTGAGGTTGGCCTGTCTCCTTGCACCCCCGTGCATTGCACCTGCCATCCTGTAATAGCCGGAATCCGTCAGAACATACCATATGAAGTCCTCAAGCGGCATCATATGCGAGAGCCGTCTCCATCCGAGCAGCCTGTCTGCAGCATATGCAGCCTTATCCTTAAGATCTCCTTCCGGCCCGTCTTCACGGTACCATTTCATCGCTTCCCAGAACGCCGGCCTTCCCGATCTGCCCTTCTCTCTGAGATGCTCCATATGAGAGATCCTGACCTCAGCGAGTTCTGCAGGAGTCCATCCGAACACCTCGGAATGCAGAGTCGCTATCAGCGGGATATCCCTCTTCATATTGTCTATACAAGACAGCAGTGACATCGCAACGCCGATCTCTACCGTGTCAAAATAATCGTCCGACTCTTCAACATGAGGCTCGATACCGCGTCTTCTGAGCGCAGCTGCCATGACATCTCCGCGCGTTTTGACCGCACGGAACAGGATCACGATATCCCTGGCCTCAGCCTTCCGTATCTGCCCTGTCTTGGTATCATGGAACTCAGTTCCTATCAGGTCCTCTGCCAGTCCTGCGATGTATTCTGCCTCAGCCTCTTCCTTGCTGAGCTCAGCGGTCTCATCGTCCTCTTCACTTTCATCCGGCTCATCCGAAGTCAGTATGTGCACCTCAGGAATGAAGTCGTATTCCGGATCGCAGTTTGCTCCCGTGTTCAGTCTGGCCCTGTCGTCATAGCCTTCCATGACATCTTCGAACACGCGGTTTATGTAATTGATGGTGGCCCCGTTCGACCTGAAATTCATGCTCAGATCGATCGCAGTCCCGTCAGTATCTTCCCCGTCTGAGAATTTCCTGTACATCTCCTGAAATATCTCAGGCTCGGCCTGCCGGAACTTGTATATGCTCTGCTTGACATCGCCTACTCTGAATACGTTGTCAGGCCTTGCAATGCTGCTTATGAGCTCTTCCTGGATGCGGTTGGTATCCTGATACTCATCCACGAATATGTAGTGAAAGCGCCTGCGGAGAGTCTCTGCCGCCTCTTCATTACGGAGTATGCGGACAGCAATGTGCTCCATGTCGGCAAAATCCATGACACGGCGTTCGCGCTTTTTGTCAGAATACCTTCTCTCGAATTCCTCGAGCATCCTGATGTAGTATACCGTGTACTTGTATGTGGCATTCATCTCATCGAGACGCGTCTTAAGATCAGGTGTCATGTATTTGGTGTTCCACCCGTTGATCTCTTTCTTGTAAGCATCTCTCAGAGCTGATACTTCATCCTTGATCGTGCTGTAGGCCTCTTTCTGCTCCTTGCCTGCTGCGAGCCTTATGAACGAAGCAGCAGTTACCCTCTCGAGCAGATCCATGCTGAGATTTCCGACGGAAACCGCTTCCCTGTAGTCATGCAGCATCTGCACCTCAGGAGCGAGTTTTTCCTCAAACATATCCTCAAGACCGGCATCGAAGAACAGCCCTCTTATGCGGTCCGCAGAATTGCACGCCGCAGTAAAAGTCTCCGCAGCATCAGCTGCCATCGCAGCCTGCAGTCCGGACCCCTCGAAAGTCTCTTCCGTAACATTCAGCTGTTCTGCCTTTCCGTAAGCCCACTCAAAATAGTCAGGCACGGAGCGGAGCCCCGCGTATGCGCTGAGCATCCTGTCCTTGAACGAATCCTCCTGACGCTCCTCGCTGTACAGCCTCATGAATTCCCTGAATCCGACGCTGTTTACTGCATCAGCGATCTCTCCGGAATACGGAGGTGACGCAGCCTCATCAGCTGTAATATCCAGTATATGGTCATTTTCGAAGCCTTCTTCGAACAGCTCAGAGAGGGCCTCGCGCCTCATCAGTTCTCCCTGTACCTCGTCGCACGCCTTGAAGTCCGGGTCGGAGTCCGTCTCATAGAAGAACTCCCTTATGACTCTCAGGGCAAAACTGTCTATTGTTGTTATGTACGCACGATAAAGCCGCGAGAGCTGCTCCTTCAGACGTTTTGTGTCTTCCGGGTTCTCCCGCATCCTTTTTCTTATTGCCGATGCAAGCCTCAGCTTCATCTCAGCGGCCGCCGCGTTAGTGAAGGTCACCACGAGGAGCTCATCCACATTCGCTTTGCCCTCGAGAATGATCCGCAGGATCCTCTCGACCAGGATCGCTGTTTTGCCCGACCCTGCCGCAGCAGACACCAGCACCGACTTATCAAGTGTTTCTATCGCCTGCATCTGTTCAGGCGTGTATTTAACTGCCATACGGATATTTTAACACAATTAGTCTCTTTACGGTTAATCTGTGATACAATAACGTCTGGCACGATAAGAGGGATAACTATACCCGGGGGCGTGCTGCCCCAATAAGGAGAATTAAAATATGAAACACAGACCATCAATGCTGATGATCCTCGACGGTTTCGGGATCAGAAAAGAAACTTACGGCAATGCTATTGCCGCAGCGAACACTCCTGTACTCGATGAGATGTTTGCAAAATATCCGTTCATCACTATCGAAGCAAGCGGTGAGCCGGTGGGACTCCCTGCAGGACAGATGGGCAATTCCGAGGTCGGCCACCTCAACATCGGTGCCGGCAGCGTCATCTACCAGAACCTCCTGAAGATCACAAGATCTATCCAGTCAGGCAAGTTCTTCGAGAACCCTGCACTTCTTGGCGCAATGAAGAATGCCGCAGCAGGACACACGCTCCACGTGATGGGCCTTGTATCTGACGGCGGCGTGCACAGCCACTTTGAACACCTCAAGGCTGTGATCGACATGGCTAAGAAGAACGGAGTTGAGGATGTAGTCGTACACTGCTTCCTTGACGGAAGAGACGTTCCGCCTAAGAGCGCTATGACATGGCTCGGAGCACTCGAAGAGTACATGAAAGAAGAAGGCGTAGGCCGCATCGGAGTCATCTCCGGCAGATTCTACGCAATGGACAGAGACAAGAGATGGGAAAGGCTTGTAAGAGCATACGATGCACTGACTCTCAGCGAAGGACTCCACGCTTCATGCTCGCAGGAAGCTATCGATGCTTCCTACGCTAAGGATGAGACTGACGAGTTCGTTCAGCCTACAGTAGTCAATGCAGCACCTATTAAGACAGGCGACTCGGTCATCTTCATTAACTTCAGACCTGACAGAGCACGTGAGATCACAAGAGCTCTCGTCGACCCTGAATTTGACGGATTCGAGAGAAAGTCCTTCCCTGAGAATCTTACATACGTATGCATGGCTGAGTACGATGCCACGATGCCTAATGTTACTGTCGCATTCCCGCCTGAGGATGTCGATCCGACACTCGGAAAGACTATCGCAGACCTCGGCCTCAGACAGCTGAGGATCGCTGAGACAGAGAAGTACGCACATGTTACCTTCTTCTTCAACGGCGGAGTCGAAGAGCCTAACAAGGGCGAGGACAGGATCCTGATCCCGTCGCCTAAGGTAGCGACATACGACCTGCAGCCTGAGATGAGCGCACCTCTCGTTGCAAGCACAGTCATCGAGAAGATCAGGGAAGATACATACGACCTGATCATACTGAACTTCGCTAACCCGGACATGGTAGGACACACCGGCGTATTCGATGCTGCAGTCAAGGCGATCGAGACTCTTGACGGTCTTGTAGGTCAGATCGCAGAGGCCATCCTCGCTCAGGACGGACAGATCCTCCTGACAGCTGACCACGGCAATGCAGACACCATGCTCGATGAGAACGGAAACGTAGTCACCAAGCACAGCACCGCAGAGGTTCCTCTCTGCCACATCTGCAACGAGCCTGTACCATTTAAGAAGACCACAGGCAAGCTCGCAGACCTTGCACCTACACTCCTGACCCTCATGGGCCTCGAAGTACCTGCAGGCATGGAAGGCGACGTGCTCGTATAGGCGCAAATACTTGTACACATAAAGGTAAAAGTAAGAAAACGACAAGGTTCTTCTCATAAGACCTTGTCGTTTTGTATTACTGTTACCGGAATGTACAAGTATTTACTTGTGATTAACGAAATCACTCAGTAGATCGATGGCCTCGACATATCCGTCGAATCCTTTGCCTGCGATGGTTCCGATCGCTGCCGTTCCTGTATATGTGTGGTGGCGGTAATCCTCGCGGAGCAGCGGCTCTACAAGATGCACTTCGACCACAGGGGTCCTCACTGCTCTCATTGCATCCATTATTGCAATGCTGGTATATGCATAGCCTCCGGCATTGAGCACGATCCCGTCGTAGTTCTCGAAATAAGCCTGATGGATCTCGTCTATGATATCCCCTTCATGATTGGTCTGAACGAACTTCAGCTCGTTCTCTTCGCCTCTCTGCTCTCTTATAAAGTCCACGAGTTCCTCGTAGGTTCCTGTTCCGTAAATTTCAGGTTCCCTTACTCCGAGCAGATTCATATTAGGTCCATTTATTATCAGCAATTTCATTCAGATACCTCTCGATTTTCCTGGCTATATAGTACACAAAGCCCTTGAGTTCATAGTTATATGTGTTGCCTTCCCCGGTCTTCGCTCTCCGTTCGCCGAAGATCCTTGAGTTGAGGATGGACATGTCAGCTGTTCTGCGGTATATCCGGTCCCTTGCGTTGAAGAACTCTGCAAGGCCCTTGTTGATGCTTATCTGGCGCCCTCTCTTGTCGAGCTTGTCGAGCGGCCTTCTGACATATACGACTATGCCGTTGGCCCTCAGCAGGTCCCTGTTGATCGGATTGAGTGCTGTGCTGCCGCCTGTCGCAATGACCGCGCCGCGGCTTTTGCAGACTTCCTTGACTGCAAGGTGTTCCATAGCCTTGAAGTAATCCTCGCCAAGCCCCGGTTCTGCCAGCACATCTGCTATCTTCTCACCCATGAGCTTTTCTGTTTCCTCATCGGTGTCGATGAATTTGAGCCCCAGTTCATAGGCGTATCTTCTCATTATTGTGGTCTTGCCGCTTCCCGGCATTCCGACCGCGATCACGTTGAGCTGCTCCTGAAGCAGTCTCCTCTTGATAGGTGTAATGAACCTCTTGTCCTGATCGGTCTCATCAGGCTTTCCAAGCCATATGTTTCTCGATGCAATGACCCTGAAGATCAGCATCTCTATACCTGACTTTATATGGCATCCCGTAAGCCGTCTCGCATCCTGCAGGAACTTGGTCCTGTACGGATCGTATATGAGATCGACAGCCAGCTCCAGTCCGCTGAACATCCTCATCGTGAGCCGGTGATCTGTGAGCGGGGAATGGTCGACATCCGGGGACTTCCCGGCCGGAGTACAGTTGATGACTACCTGTGCATCATAGTACGGGTGCAGTTTTGCATATCCTGTCACCCTGTATATATCCCCGAGTCTCACCTTATCTCCGGACAGATCAGGGATCAGTTTAGCGGCTGCCGTCTCCGGGTCTCTGGAAACTATTATTATGTCCGACGCACCCAGGTCCTTAAGCGTCCTTGCTGCTGCAGTCGCAGCGCCTCCGCTCCCGAAGATTATGCATTTCTTATCTTCAACATAGCCCTCAACCATGTATCTGAATGCAGCCATCTCGGTGTTGTATCCTCTGAGACGCCCGTCAGGCATTCTCATGACAACATCAACCGCCCCTGCCCGCTTTGAGTCATCACTTATCTCATCGAGGTACTGTATGACCTCAACCTTGAACGGATTGGCGATGTTGTAGCCGCTGTATCTTGTATCCTTCAGCGCCCTCTCAAGCTCAACAGAGTCGTTGACATCCAGTTCCACATATTCATAATCTGCGATCTGTTCATGGACACGTCTGAACTGATTGTATCCATGCGTACCGCCTATCAGCGCATATCTTGACATTCTGACTGTCAGTTCCCACAAAAATGCTGAATTTCAGTGCTTTTGACCATCATATATCACCACATCGGCCTTTTCAAATTTCGTTAAATAATTATCACGCAAAAAGGAGACAGCACAAGCTGTCTCCCGTCTTTCATTCGATGATCATGCAGCTGACCGCAGCTGCATTCTCAGCTCCGGAGCTGCCTACTGCTCTTCTTCCTTGCGTGTATAGGTGATGAGATCGCCTGCTACTTCCTTAGCAGCCTGGCTTACAGGTCTCTCGCTCTCCTCTTCTGTGAGGACCGGCTTTCCGTCGATGATGTCTCTTGCTCTCTTAGCTGTGAGGATAACCAGTGAATATCTGCTGTCTGTCTTCTCCTGAAGCTTGTTTACTGATGGATAAAGTAACATTTGATCTTATTCTCCCTTCTCTTCCTGTTCATATCTTCTGATGATCGGCATGACCTTGTCAGGCACCTTTGCGTTCTCGGCCTTCATTATGCTCCGTGCGAGGTCTGCTGCCTCTTCAAGCACGTCATTCACAATGATGTAGTCATATTCGCCAATCAGCTTGATTTCATTTACCGCTTTGCTGAGTCTCTTCTCGATGACTTCCTGCGTCTCAGTTCCGCGTCCTTCGAGCCTGCTCCTGAGAACAGCAAGGCTTGGCGGAAGTATGAATATGAGCACCGCTTCAGGCATCACTGACTTGACCTGCAGCCCGCCCTGGACATCGATGTCGAGGAGAACGTTGCGTCCGCGCTCGAGTCTCTTAAGGACCATGTCCTTAGGCGTCCCGTAATAATTGTCAAATACTGTGGCATGCTCGAGGAAATTCCCTCTGTCCACATGCTCGAGGAACTCTTCCTTTGACACGAAGAAGTAGTCCTTTCCGTGCACCTCTCCTTCGCGCGGAGCACGCGTGGTCATGGATACCGAAAACTCATTCCGGTTGTCCTTGAGCAGTTCCTTGCAGATGGTTCCCTTGCCCGTTCCTGACGGACCTGAGATGACATAGAGTTTTCCTCTGTTCTGGCTCATACATACCTCCCATGCAAAATCGCATTATAACATATTAGCGAGCCGATTGCTACTCTATATTCTGCACCTGTTCCCTGATCTTCTCGATTTCAGCCTTGAGATCGAGCATCATCGAGGTGATATCCTTGTCGTTGGACTTTGAGCCTATCGTATTGGCTTCTCTGTTCATCTCCTGGATCAGGAAGTCTATCTTCTTTCCGATGGAGTCTTCCTTACCCTTCAGGAACTCTCTGAGCTGCATGACATGGCTGTCAAGTCTTACGAGTTCTTCAGTAATATTGGCTTTGTCAGCGAACACTGCTGCCTCGAGAGCTACTCTCTCTTCAGGCACCTCGTAAACTCCGTCGAGGAGCTCCTCGATCCTTGCCCTGAACTTGGCAGCGTACTCTTTCTCAAGCTGCGGTGCCCTCTCTTCGATCCTTGCCCTTATGTCGGCGATGATGTCAGCTCTCATTGAGATGTCCTCTACGAGCTTTGCACCCTCAGTCTCTCTCATAGAGCAGATGTCATCGACCGCTTTGCCCGTCGCATCGAGCAGGCATGCGAGCATTACCTCTTCATCCTCTTCGGCAGGTGCTGTCCTTATAACATCCGGCATCTTGGCCAGCAGGCTGAGTGACGGTCCTGTCAGTTCGCCGATCTCGAATGTTTCGCTCAGCTCATTCAGAGCCTTCATGTACTTGCCAGCAAGGTCCTTGTCGAGCCTTACATCAGCATCACTCACGCCGAAGTTGTCCACGGATACAGACACCTCGATTTTGCCCCTCGACATCCTGTTCTTGATGACTGACTTGATCTTCTCCTCTGCGAAGGAATACTTCCTCGGCATCTTGATGTAGATATCGCAGTAACGGTGGTTGACCGCCCTGATCTCTACGGTGACCTTTCTCACGTCATCAACGTATTCGCCTCTTCCGAAGCCTGTCATGCTCTTAATCATTGTTCCGAAAGCCTCCTGTTATATATTATGATCTCTTCCGATCTTTCGTGTCTGTTATTTCCTGCCGGACTTCCCGCCCTTGCCGCGGGTATTCTTCCGACCGCTCCTGCCTGTGTGTATGCGGCCTTTACCGGACTCCGCCGCACGTCTCTTCGCAGTCTTCGGCTTCATGATCGAATATCCGAAGAACCCGAGAGCCTCAGGTCTCATCCTGTAATACTTCCCGTGGCTGAATGAAACGAGGTCCATGGCTCCGTAGTCATATGCACCGTTTTCATCCACATATTTCTCATCCACATGGACAGCCATTATCTCGGCTATGAACATGTCGTGTGACGGGAACTCCTTCACCTCCATGACCCTGCACTCAAGATTGACGGGTGATTCAGCGATCATAGGAGCAGAGACCTCATCTCCGGCCTCTCTGGTGAGCTTCATCTCACTGAACTTATCGACATCACGGCCCGACTTCACTCCGCAGTAGTCCATCGCCTTCACAAGGTCCGTGTTCGTGAGGTTGATGACGAACTCGCCCGTCTCAGCTATGATATCGTGTGAGTACCTTTCCTTCCTGACCGATACATACGTTACCGGGGGATGTGAATTGATTATCCCAGTCCACGCTACAGTCACTATATTGCTGTTATCCATATCGCCGCAGCTGACCATCACCGCAGGGAGCGGTGCCGTCAGAGGGCCCGGTTTTGAACTTATCTTCATCTGTTTCAGTATTATATCCTGTTGCTTTATTATGCTATCTTCCCGCTCTCAGATGTCTGAGCACTTCTTCAAAAACTTCCGGCAGATCTGAGTGGAATTCCATGTATTCTCCGGTTCCAGGGTGTACGAATCCGAGTGTCCCCGCATGCAGGAGCTGACCGCTTACCCTGACTCCGGCTACATTGCCTGTCTGCTTCTTAGGCCCATACAGCTCATCCCCTGCAAGCGGATGATGGATGTATGCCATGTGCACCCTTATCTGATGTGTGCGGCCTGTCTCAAGACGCGCTTTTACAAGGGTATATCTGCCGAATCTTTCAAGCACGCTTATATGTGTCACTGCATTGCGGCTGCCGGATCCTCCCACTGCATGGCGCATCCTGTTGCGGATATCTCGCCCTATAGGAACATCAACGGTTATTATCTTTCCGTCTTCTCCCTCGCGGGTCACGCCGCTTACTCCGAAAGTGCCTTCCTCCGGGATGTTGTCAAGGCAAAGCGCTGTGTATTCTCTAGTCACGGAGTGGACTCTAAGCTGCTCAGCCAGCGATTCGTGCGCACGGTCGTTCTTCGCTATCATCAGAAGTCCGCTTGTGTCCTTGTCTATCCTGTGGACTATGCCCGGTCTTATGACTCCGTTTATGGTTGAAAGCGACTGCCCGCAGTGATACATCACCGCGTTGACAAGGGTCCCCGACCAGTTGCCCGGTCCCGGATGAACCACCATACCGCGCGGCTTATTGACCACAAGCACGTCGTCATCTTCATATACGATCTCCAGAGGGATATCCTCCGGCCTGACATCGAGCACCTCAGGTTCAGGCAGATCGATGACGACCTCATCGCCTTCTCGGAGGGTCGACTTTTTGGATGTGACCGCTTTGCCGTTTACGGTGACCCTGCCTTTTTCTATAAGTCTGACCGCGTAGCTTCTTGACAGCTCGTCCGTGTTCCAGCCAATGAAAGCATCGAGCCTGGCACCGGCATCATCAGCCCCTGCTGTCAGCCCGATCACGCTGATCTCCTCATCACGGATCTCCGTCTGATCAAGGCAGCTGTCTTCATTCAGTTTCAGTTGCTCTTTATCTTTCGGTACTATCACTTTTGCCTTCTTTTCTCATCTCGAGCAGCAGGTACAGAATGGTAAGTGCGCATCCGCACGTAACGGCAATATCTGCCACATTGAATACGGCAAAATTCCCGCAGGATATCATGTCCGTTACGTATCCGAGCGTCAGACGGTCTATCATATTGGAGACACCGCCTGCGATCACGAATGTCAGCAGGATCGAGATGACCTTTGATCCCTTCCTTGCTTCATGGATCACGTATATCAGGCACGCGATGATCAGCACGGTCGTGAACACGACCGTGACCCACTTATTGCCGGCAAACATGCTGAACGCCGTACCTGTATTCCTGACATAGAGCAGGCGAAACCAGCTGCCTATGAGAGGTATGCTCTCTCCCGGCTGCATATTTGCTCTTACAAGGTATTTAGTCAACTGATCGAGGGCTATCACAGCCGCTGCGATCACAGGGTACAGTATCATCTGTTTATTATCCTCTTTTACTTCTTTTCTGTATTATCCGGCAGCTTCGGGTCGACATAGACCGTCTGATTGTGAGTGAATATGACCATTCCCGGCTTGGCGCCGTTAGGCTTCTTGACATACCTTACAGGTACGTAGTCGACCGGCACATTCGTGCCCCCCGCTGCCTTGCTGTGCCAGGCAGCGATCGAAGCTGCCTCGTATATAAGCTCCGCAGACAGGTCATTCACATTCCTGCCGTCCTCCATCTTCACGATCACGTGTGATCCCGGGATGTCCTTGGTATGCATCCAGACATCGGTCTTGGATGCGTGCTTCATGGTGAGCCAGTCGTTTTCGATATTGTTCCGTCCGACCAGCACCGGCGTTCCGTCGCTCAGCGTATACCTCAGTGGTTCAGGTTTTGCCGGTTTTCTCTTTCTCTGAGAGGCCTTGGCCCTCCTCTTGACGTACCCCGTACTCTCAAGCTCATCTCGTATCGACTCAAGCAGAGGGACGCTGTCCGCCGCCTCAATATTCCTTATTACAGACTCGAGATAAGCTATGTCTCTGTCGTTGTCCTCGAGCTGAGCCTGTTTTTCGTGTATCGCAGTCCTCGCCTTGGAATACTTCTTGAAGTATCTCTGGGCATTGGCGCTCGCACCGATCTTCTCATCGAGAGGGATGTCTATCAGGCCCCCGTCATAATAGTTGGTGACCGTCACCTTGCGCGCTCCCGGCCTTACAGCGTGGATATTCGCCGTCAAAAGCTCGCCGTACAGTCTGTACTTATCCGAATTCTCCGCATTCAGAAGGTCCTCTGACAGTTTCTTTTTCTTGAGCAGCGCCTTGCTCAGCGATGTCTGCACGGACTTCAGCAGCGGCATGGACTTCTGCCTCACCAGGTTGGATGCCTCGCGGTTGCTGAAGAAGAATTCCACGCATTCAGACAGGCTGGCAAAATCAGTTCTGTCCAGTTCCTCGTATTCCGTCAGATCAGTAATATGAAACTCGCGCGGAGTGCCGTCGTCTGAATATATCCTCGGCACACAGGCCCCGTCATCTGCTGACTCAAGAATCTTAACCAGTCTCTCTGCAGGCGCTGTGGATCTGACTCTGATATCATGGACCTCACTGCAGCCGCTCAGGAGTTCTCTGCTTATCGCAGGAGATATGCCCGCGACACGGCTCATAAGGGCCTTGTCATCATGCGGCAGCTCAGTATCGGCCGTGATCTCCCTGAACGGGATCTTGTCCTGTGCAGGAGGATACTGGTAGACGATGCCCGGAAGCAGCTGCCGGTATCTGTTCACATCGATGGAGATCCTCTTGATTGAATCGATGATCTTTCCCGACTCTATGTCCACAAGCACAATGTTGCTGTGCTTGGCCATTATCTCTACGATGAGACGTCTGCTGACCGAGAACCCCAGCTCGTTCTGTGCCTCTATATCTATCTCTATGATCCTCTCAGAGCCTTTCTGCCTCACCTCTGTGATGCGTCCGCCCTGAAGGTGTTTTCTGAGCAGCATGCAAAAAGTCGGCGGCTGATCCGGGTTCACGTATGTCCCGGTTGTCAGACATACTCTCGCCGACTGGCTGTTGCACGAAATAAAGAGACGGACATTGCCGTTTCTCGTATGTATATGTAAGAGCAGCTCCTCAGATCCCGGCTGGTAGACCTTTTCTATCTTGCCCAGAGTGATCCTCTCTGCCAGCTCTTTCGTTATTGCATATGTAATGATTCCATCGTAAGCCATACGGAGTTATTTTATCATTCCAGCAAGCCTGCTTGCAACATCAGAGGTTTCTCAAATAAAGAGAAAAGAAGTGAGCCCCTCTCATTTTTCAATGGAAGGAGTCACTTCCTGAGTCTCTTTTGCCTATACTATTATGCTTAAGCTTTAAGACATTAAGTTAATTCGCGAGCTTGTCGAGCGAATCAGAAGGTTTCCGACCTTACTTAAGGATGATAGTATCTCCTATCGATGCAGGCTCTTCGGCCATCTTCTTGAGTCCCTCGGAGAGGTCGGAGATGGTAGCGTGACCGAGATCGGTAACAGGCTCTGAAGCCGGGATGTCCATTGCAGGCTTGTCGCTTACTACGATAGTTGCCGAGCTTGCAGCAGCAGGCATCTCAGTTGTTACAGCCGGAGCAGCAGGGATATCGAGTCCGAGTTCCTTGTCGATGGAAGCAACATCGCTTCTGTCGAGGTCATCAAGGAGTCCGTAAACATCATCATTCAGGCTCTGCAGCTCTGCCTCAAGCATCTTCTTGAAGTTAGCTCTGAGTCTCTGAACCTTGTTGCTGAGAATAACGTGCTCGTCGCTGAGCTGTCTTACAGTTACCTTAGCGTCGAGGAGCATGTTCTCTGCCTCGAGTTCAGCATCTCTCATCATGAGCTCAGCTCTTCTCTCAGCGCTTGCGGAGATGTCAGCCATGAGCTTCTTAGCTGTCTCGAGAGTATCGAGCATAGCGTTGTCATCCTTCTGAGCCTCTTCAAGCTGCTTCTCCAGGGCTTTGATCTTGTGAGCCATGGATCTGTTGTCGTTGAGGATCTTCTCATAATCTGCAACGATGATGTCGAGGAACTCATCAACTTCTCTTGAATTGTATCCTCTCTTGTCGCGGCTGAATTCTTTCTTATCGATATCAATAGGCATTATCATAGTGTCAGCACCTTACCTTTCTCTTTTCCTATTTCCACGGATTAGCATTAGCAGGCTTTCCTGCCTCTGTCGCTCTGTCGACCATAGCCTTGATGTCTACGTTCTTAGGAGCGAAGATATATATATTCTGGTTGATTCTCTGAACGGTTCCGGACAAAGCGTAAGTAGCGCCGCCGAGGAAGTCGAACATCTTGCGTGCGAGGTCAGTCTCAACTCTCTCGAGGTTGATGATGACCGGCTTGCGTGCTCTCAGATTGTCTACCAGCTTACGGCACTCGTCGAGGCTCTTAGGCTCGATCACGACCATCTTGAACTGGCCGGACTGATTCATGGAATCCTTCATATCCGGTGCAGCCTTAGGCATTGCTGTCATCGGAGGTTCTACTCCGCCAAAACCGAGCGGTCTGATATTTGAGCTGCTTTCCTCAGCAGGAGCCGGGCTTGCCGACGATTCCATACTCTTCTTATAGTTTTCGATTTCTTCCTGAGTGATATCGTCGAAATCTTCATCTTCCCCGTAGTCGATACCTACGAGATCCTTCATTTTGTCCATGAAACTCATTTGTTATGCATCCTCCCTATCTGTAGTTACGCGGCCCGAATATCGAGCTCCCGACTCTGACAATTGTTGAACCTTCTTCTATGGCTACCTCGAAATCTCCCGACATTCCCATCGACAGTGTGTCCGGGCAAAATCTCTCTGCCGGCAGGTCCCAGGTTTTCATCTCTTCGAAAATCTCACGTGCTTCGCGGAAGTAAGGTCTTGCCTCCTCCGGCTCTGCCGCCATAGGCGGTATGCACATGATTCCCCTTATCCTTACGTTGCTGCACTCTGATGAGATCTCTTCAGCAAGAGATTTCAGATCTCCCGCAGCTATACCTGACTTGGTCTCTTCCATGGCCGAATTGATTTCGATCAGGATATCCATCACTATGCCGGCATTTCCGGCTCTCTTGTCTATTTCCTTAGCGAGCCTGATCGAATCGACCGAATGGATCATTACGACCTTATCAATTATGTTTTTGACCTTATTGGTCTGCAGGTGCCCTATGAGATGCCATCTGACAGGGCTTACCTTGTCGTATTTTTCAAGTACCTCCTGAACGCGGTTTTCGCCGATGTCCGTCGCTCCTGCACTGATGGCCTCATTGATCTCTTCAGCGGTATGAGTTTTGGTCACCGCCATCAGAACGACATCCTCAGGCTTTCTGCCGCTTCTTACTGCAGCAGCATCCTTCCTCGCCAGGATTTCTCTGTATCTTTCAGTTATGCTTTTTTCCATTGTTATCCTTCGCCGTCCTGCTGACTTTGCTCCTCTGCCTGATCATTCTCCTGAGAGGATGCTTCGCCGTTTTCTCCTTCCGCTGCGGCTTCTGCCTCAGCTTTGGCTTTTTCGGCGTCCTTCCTGGCTTTTTCAGCTTCAGCCTTGGCTTTCTCAGCCTGAGCCTGTGCCGCTTCTGCCTTTGCGGCTTCCATTTCAGCCCTGGCGGCAGCTTCCTTCTCTGCAGCCTCTTTCCTTGCCTTCTCTTCGGCTTCCTTCTTGGCTTTCTCTGCTGCTTCCTTCTTCGCCTGCTTCTGGAGCTCTGCGATTTCCTCTTCACTCGGTTCGGCTACTATTTCATCGTATGTATTGACGGTCTCAACATAGTTACCGCCCTCATCTACGTATATGTCAGAAAATACAACACAGCGTTCTCCGTCATCAGCCTTGATGGATATAGGCTTGAACCTGTGCTCTCCGAGCTTGTTCTTGACGAAAACGCCTGGCTGATCCCCTTTCTTGACGATGCTCGAATCCTGCAGCACAAGTCCTTCCGCACTTGCCACAGTTATCGTGGTCTCGAGTCTCCTTTCCTGAAGGAATCCCTCGAAGAACATTTTGCACGAGAGCGTGACCTTGGTAGTCTCCTTGCCGACCTGCACCTGAGCGACCTTGGCCGGAAAACTTTTCCCGTTTATGTCCACAGACACCGAACGGCCTTCGTAATACTTCTCTCCTGCCTTGTTATCTATATAAAAAACGAGATACCACTTTTTGTTGCTGGTAACCTTGAAGACCGGATCGCCCTTGCCGCATTTTCTGTCAGCAGTCTCGAGCGCTTTGAGCTTTGTCATGGACTCATAGTCAGACTTGCTTATCTCCGAGAGTCTGTCAGTTGCCAGTGAGTATTCCACGCCATCGACATAATAGCTGATGTAGCCTGACTTCCCGGTATACCCCTTGCTTGTGGAAGATACGTTTTTGCCGAGGTCTTCCATTACTTTGGCATATTTGCGGGATATATTATCCGGCGCCTCTTCATTGGCCTGTGCCGCGGCCTCGGCTTCTTCCTGACTGGCGTCAGGGCCTGCCTCTCCGGCAGCCTTGGTATCTTCGCCTGTAGGTGTCAGCTCTACGACACGGGTGCCTGCCTTGACCAGTTTGTCGGAATCAGCGATTCTCCTGACCTCGCTGTCCTGTGCCGCAACATAGACGATTTCATCACGCACAATATAGGCAGAGACCTCATCAGCGATATCGATCTTACCGTATTCAGTCACATATGTTTTTTCGAGCATGCCCTTGAGAGAAGGAACAGCATATATTACTGCAATGCACATTACGAGCAGTGCAAGATAGATTATTACTGCTGCAATCCACTTCTTTTTCATCATGGGTCCTCTCCGTGAAATTATACAATATAAAAGGCCCGGAGTACAATATGTATTTACTCCGGGCAGACAAAATTACTACATTTTGTGCTTCGTAAAGTACACTTTACCTGTACTTATCGAGTACTGCGCGCTCTTTTCTGGTCAGTTCTTCATGAGGCTTATCGAGGTACTCTTTCATGAGATCCGGGCGCCTCTCTGCAGTGAGTTCAAGCGACTGTTCCCACCGCCATCTGGCTATCTCCTTATGGTTGCCGGACAGCAGCACCTCAGGCACCTCCATACCCTCGTACTCTCTCGGCTTGGAGTACTGCGGATACTCGAGCAGTCCCGAATACACCGATTCATCCAGCACGGATTCCTCGCTGGCCAGGACCCCGTCAAGGAATCTTGCCACCGTATCGATCAGCACCATTGCAGGCAGCTCTCCCCCTGTCAGAACATAGTCGCCGATGGACACTTCTTTCGCCTCAAGTGCATCGAGGGCCCTCTGATCAACGCCCTCGTAGTGACCGCAGAGGATCGTTATCTCTTCCTCCTGAGCGAGGTCATGCGCGAGCCTTCCGCTCAGCATCTCCCCTCTCGGCGACATGTACAGCACCCTGCCGCCATAACCCTGCGCTCTGAAAGCATCAAGAATCGGCTGGACCTGCATCACCATGCCCGCACCTCCGCCATACGGTGTGTCGTCGACCCTGTTGTGCTTGTCCAGCGTATAGTCTCTGATGTCAGTAACACTGACCTCGATTATTCCGTTTTCCATCGCCCTTCCCAGCATGCTCGCCTTGAGAGGCTCGAACATCTCAGGGAAGATAGTAAGGATATTTATCTTCATACTACAGAAATCCCGGGATCAGCTCCAGCTCGATCACCCCGTTCTCGTCGTCGAATCTTTTCAGGAAAGCATCGACTGCCGGAACGAGTATCTGCCTGCCGTCTGTTCCCTCGATGTCGAGGACGTTCTGGGCCGTGTTCTGTATAACGTCCTTAAGCACTCCGACTTCGGCGCCGGTCGCAAGGTCTATCACCTTATATCCGATGATGTCTCTCACATAGTGCTGTCCCTCAGGCAGTTCCTCGAGCTGGTCCTCGCGGATATATATCTCCATTCCGCGAAGCTCATCCGCCATAGTCCTGTCGGTTATGCCCTCGAGCCTGATGACCGGTCTGTCCTTCTGGAGCCTCACGCCCGTGCACTTCGCCTCGAGTTCCCGCATGCCGCTTCCTGCGGTGCCCGCAGTTTTGCCCGCATGCTTAAGAAGGAGGACCTTGCCCTCCTTCAGATTTCCGGAATCCGGGGAATACAGTGTGGCTCTGACTTCGCCTCTGAGTCCTACACTGCTCCCGATCTTCCCGATGTTGATTAGTTCGTCAGTATCTCTTTTTTTCATTCTTCAACAATCTCAACCGTTACTCTGAGATTCTGTTTGATTGCTGCAGCCTTGACTACTGTCCTGATTGCTTTAGCAATGCGGCCTGACTTGCCGATTATCTTACCGATATCTTCGTCAGCTACCTGCAGCTTAACAAGGACTTCCTTGCCGTCTGTTTCTTCAGTAACTCTAACTTCGTCAGGCCTGGACACAAGAGCTCTGGCAATTACTTCAACTAGGCTTCCCATATTCTTGTCTCCTTCCCAGCAGGACTATTATTCGATAGCGCCTGACTTCTTGAGAAGAGCTCTTACTGTATCAGTAGGCTGTGCACCGTTGTCAAGCCACTTCTTTGCAGCTTCGTTGTCGATCTTGATCTCAGCAGGATCCTTCAGTGGATCATAAGTTCCGATCTCCTCGATGAACTTTCCGTTTCTCGGTGTTCTTGAATCTGCAACAACTACTCTGTAGAAAGGCTTCTTGTGAGCTCCCATTCTCTTAAGTCTGATCTTAACCATTTTTTCCTCCTAAAATATAGATATTATAATTTGTTTTTTTATTAATCCGCTGCCTGCACGTCTCACGGGCAAAACGCATTTCGCGTCCGCCGCGCCGTAATGCAGCTCAGGGAATTGATAACTGATTCTAGAATCCCATGTTGCGCATCATCGCACGCGCCTTCTTGGAATTCGGATTGGCGATGACCTTGGTCATCTTCTTCATCTCTTCGTACTTCTTCATGACCTGGTTTACTTCCTGCACCGTTACTCCGGAGCCGGCAGCGATCCTCTTACGTCTTGATGCGTTGAGGACGTTAGGTCTGCGTCTCTCTTCAGGTGTCATGGACAGGATGATGGCTTCCATCTTCTTCAGGTCTTTCCTGCCCTGCTCAAGGTCGAGGTTCTTCTTGTCAGCAGCAGAGATTCCCGGGATCATGTCGATGATCTTGCCGAGGCCTCCGAGCTTGTTGATCTGTCTCATCTGAGACAGGAAGTCCTCAAGATCGAACTTGTTCCTTCTGATTTTCTCTTCGAGCTTTCTTGTCTCCTCTTCATCGAAGGCGTTCTCCGCCTGCTCGATGAGGGACATGACGTCGCCCATGCCGAGGATCCTGGATGCGATCCTGTCAGGATAGAACGGCTCGAGAGCATTGTACTTCTCGCCGGTACCCATGAACTTGATCGGCTTGCCTGTTACAGCCTTGACTGACAGAGCTGCACCGCCTCTTGAGTCACCATCCATCTTGGTCATGATGATGCCGTCAACGCCGAGTGCGTCATTGAATCCGCTCGCGATGTTGACTGCGTCCTGACCTGTAAGAGCATCGACTACGAGGAGTATCTCGTGAGGCTTTATCTGGCTCTTGAGATCCTTCAGCTCGTTCATCAGCTGCTCATCTATCTGCAGACGTCCCGCCGTATCCACGATCAGGACATTGCATCCCTTCTTCTGCGCCTCAAGAACTGCATCCTGAGCGATCTTGACCGCATTGTGCGATTCCCTGTCCACATACACCGGTGTGTTGACAGCCTTGCCCACGATCTCGAGCTGATCGATAGCAGCCGGTCTGTATATGTCGCAGGCAGCGAGCATCGGGTGTTTGCCGGTCTGCTTGAGCCATGCTGCGAGCTTGCCGGCGGTCGTCGTCTTACCTGTACCCTGGAGTCCGACCAGCATCAGTACTGTGAAGCCGCTCGGTGAGTACGTAAGCTTGGAGCCGGTGCTCCCCATCATCTCGACCATCTCGTCCTTGACGATCTTGACTACCATCTGATCCGGTGTCAGACTGTTCAGAACGCCTGCACCAAGTGCCTTGTCCTTGATGGTGGCGACAAAATCCTTTACGACCTTGAAGTTGACGTCAGCCTCGAGAAGTGCCATTTTGACCGCTCTCATGGCGTTGTCAAAATCCTTCTCGGTTACGACGCCCTGACCCTTGAGGTCCTTGAATGCGCTCTGTAATTTTTCCGAAAGTCCTTCGAATGCCATATTGTCTCCGTAATGATATTACTCAGTTAACTCTTCGATTATTGAGAGCAGTTCCTCACTGCCCTTCGCTCCGAAAGCCTGCTGCGACCCGGCAATTATTCTCCTGGCACGCTCAGCAAGTTCCTGATTCCTGTGATACTCAGCGACAAGACCCAGCTTTGTCTCGTATCCGTTCAATGCCTTCTCGGCTTTCTTGAGTGTATAGTGGACTGCCTGCCTGCTCATACCGAGATCTTCAGCGATCTCTGACAGGCTCAGATTGTCTTCGTGATACAGCGCCATGACTTCGTTCTGACTCTCATTCAGGAGAGACCCGTAGAAGTCAAACAGAAGACTCTGCAGCTCGATATTAGCGATGTCATTTTCCTTGCCGCCGGTTTTCTTTGCAGCAGCGGGTTTTCTGATGATTTCAGCCATTTCTGCCATCCTCTTTTACACCTGTAATAAGATAGCACAGCGGCATGGCAGTGTCAAACATTTTATTTGACAGCATATGTTCTTTATGTCAAACAATTTCTTTGACACTTTGCGAAGCTGCATTCCTGTACACAGAAAAAACCCGGCCTGTCGCCGGGTCTTCCCCCCTACAGCCTCCGGGATCCCGCCCCGGACAACTGTAGGATTTTAGCCAGTTTTCAAATGTTTTGTAAGGATTTATCCGGTAATGATTATATTTCCTCCTTTCTGATATTTATATATAGAGTTATTCTTTTTCCATTCTTCGTATGTTTTTTACACCTCCTGCTGTTTAGTTTTCCTGTCTGTATCATATAGGAAATAGCGTCATATATTCCGTCATTATTGGAGCAATAATGATGTGAGCATAATTCAGATAAAAACTTAGGCCGCCCTTCCGGAATTACAGCAAAAACGTCATGTACAGCGTCAGTTATCTTCTGCCCAGTACCATTATTGCTTGTAATTCTAGCATTCTTCTATATATTTAATTGTAGACAGCAAATCGTCATATAATACGTCATTTTACAGCAGGAATTGATAAAGCAAGAGGTATGCATCCACCATCTGCAGTGAACACATAAAAACAGACCATCATGAATGGTCTGTTTTATATTTCGGGTAGTATTCAGTTATATGATCCGTTTTATTTCACCGCTGTTATCCTCTCCTGACCATACGGATCTGCATATTCTTCTCCGACTACGCCGCCCAGGGTCTCTTCGATGTATTTCATCACGGCCTCGTTATCCAGCATTACCGTTCTTACGACATTCTCTTCGCTGAACATTGTAAATCCGTCACCCTGCTCCGCGAGATGGTATTTATCGGATGCCAGAGTGTATGTTCCGGCCGGATCGACAGGCTCGTTTCCGATCCTGACGTTCTTCACACGCCGCTCGCCGTCGACTCCGGTAAACAGGCCGTTTTCATCAGCCGTGCATGAGCTTGGGATGCTCATGTCTATCTCATATGACATTCCGGATACCTGCATAAAGCCGCCGTATTCATCCGGCATTTTATGAACTGCCCACTCCAGAGCATCCAGTATCTGCTGCCCTGTCACTTCGGCAACGCACAGGTCCTCATTGAAAGGCATTACGCTGAGCACAGCACTTTTGTTTATATCTCCCGCCGGGATATCTGCCCTGATAGTTCCTCCTCCGGCCATTGCGACATCAGCGCCCGTCATTTCACGGAAAGCATCCGTTACAAGGTCTCCGAGATTGGTTTCGGACGTTCGCACTATGCGTACCGGCTGTCCGTCATCCGTTTCGGCCTGCGGATCATATATCGTCAGAGCAACTGTTGTTTTGCCTATCACCTTCGACAGCTTTGTCTCAACATCCTTCATTGAAGCAGCTACCGACCTGCTCATTTCGTTGTCAATACCGAGAAGTTCAGGCGCGCTGACATCGTTGCTCCATTTATATAATCCTGTAGTGATCGTCCCGTCTTCACTGCTGATACGCAGCCAGCCGATGCTCTCCATCTTCGTACCGCAGGCAGAACGCGGTATTTCTGCTCCGTCCTTGTTCTTTACCTTTACCTGATCAGAATCATGACTGTGCCCGTCAAGAATGGCATCTATGCCGCTGGTATTCGCTGCTACAGAAGCATAATCCCAAGGTTTGTCTGCTGCATAGAATCCAAGATGTCCGAGCAGAATGACGTAATCCGCCCCCTCAGCACGCGCGCTGTCAGCGCTCTTCTGGATCGCATCGTAAACAGCCTGCCCTGTCTTGTCTGTCTGGAGAAAATCGTAAATGAAATTGCCATTCTCGTCCTGAAAGTACTTAGGTGTCGAACTGGTAATGGTTGTCGGTGTCGTGACACCAATGAAAGCAACCTTCTTTCCTCCCTTGTCAAAAACCATGTAAGGCTCAAATACAGTCTCACCGTCTTTCATAAGGTTGCAGCAGATATAAGGGAATGTGGAACTTCCGGCGATCTCAAGGAAGTTCTCCATCCCGTAGTCAAATTCATGGTTCCCCGGTATCGCTGCATCATAGCCGGCCTCCATCATGAGTTCCGCAACGGCTTTGCCTGACGAAAGAGTGCCGATAGGCTCTCCCTGAATGGCATCACCGTTATCTACCAGCAGGACCTGGTCTCCCCTGGCCTCAAGAGTATTCTTTATCTGCTGCAGACCGGCATATCCCCAGCCCTGATTCACTCCGCAGTGGACGTCACTGGTGTACAGGACGACTATATCCCCGGATGCAGCCGGTTCCTCAGCTGCGGTATCCGTATCAGCCGGCTCGCTGCTCTTCTGGCTGCAGCCTGCAAGGGCGATCATGCAAAGCGACATGATCAGCGCAAGCAGTACCGTTGTAATCTGTCTGATTCTATGTTTCATTATTTTCCTCTCCCGGAATATTGTATTGCTTTGATTCTGTTTCAGAAGAGTTCTCTGATCCAGCATGTGCCTTTAAATGATACCATATTTTCTCAAAGAAACTAAATTCCCCTGTTAAAAACGGTATCAGTCCTGTCCCCCTGCTGCAGTCGATGCTGCAACACATATGATTATGATCGCTGCACCTGCTATACCGGCTGCCGACAGTCTCTCTCCGAGCAGGAAGAATGCAAAACACGCAGTCATAACAGGGCACAGTGTCTGCAGGAGTGCGACAGAGCGCTCGGATATCCTTGTGAGTGCGAGGTTTTGCATCAGATATCCGAGGAAGGTACAGGCTATCGCAAGATACAGGATTATAAGCCACGCCACCGGCGTAGTCGTCTCCGTGTGTATGCCTCCTTCGAACAGCAGGCTTCCTCCAAGCGCCAGCCCCGCTGAACATCCGGCCTGCAGAGCCGTGAGACTTACGGGATCTACTGTCTCTATGTATCCCTTGGTGAATACAAGGGCGGCAGCGGCGAAGGCCGCAGCTGCCAGTGTTACGATTTCCCCTGCTCCGAATCCTGACAGTCCGCCCCTTACGCACAGAAGATACAGCCCCGGCAGCACCATGATCTGCAGGAGAATGTGCAGTCTGCTGTAATGTGTGCGGTACAGCAGGAATGCGAACAATGGTGTAATAACTACCGAAAGGGATCTCAGGAAAGCGACAGATGTCGCATCCGTCAGTGCCAGAGCCACGTTGTTCAGAAGATATGTCAGGCCGATGCACAGTCCAGGGATCAGCCATGCTTTTACCGGAACTGTCTTCACCGTATTTATGATCCTCTTATGAAACAGTACAAAACACACTAAGAATGCGATCGAGTACCTTACAGTCATCATAGAGTATACCGGTGTCACTTCAAACGCGATCTTGGATATAGGATCGCCGAAACCATATACCACTGACTGCAGTATGATCAGCATCTCAGGCCATTTGTTGAATTTTGCGCTTCTGCCATCCATCACAGTGTTCCTGTCATTCCTCTGCACTGTTTTCATCAGGTATAGAAAAAGGCAGCTGAATATAACTCAGCTGCCCCTCATATTTTTATATTATTCTACCGCAGTTATCCTTCCAATGCCATACGGGTCTGCATATTCCTCTCCGACGACGCCTCCCAGAGTCTCCTCTATGTATTTCATCACGGCCTCGTTATCCACCATCACGTCCCTTACAACATCTTCTTCACTGAACATCGAAAAGCCCCCGCCCTGTTCCATCAGATGATATTCATCGGATGCCAGTGTGTATTTCGCGGTCGGATCTACCGGCTTGTCCCCGATGATCACATTCTTCACACGCCGCTCGCCGGTGACCCCGGAAAAAAGTCCATTCTCATCAACTGTACAGGTGCTTGGAACGCTCATGTCTATCTCATATGACATACCGGATACCTGCATGAAGCTGCCGAAATCATTCGGCATCGCATGCACTCCCCACTCCAGAGCATCCAGTATCTGCTGACCCGTCACTTCAGCAACACACAGTTCATCAGCGAAAGGCATGACATCCAGAACATCTCCCCGGGTGAACTCTCCTGCCGGGATATCCATTCTTATATCACCGCCTCCGGCCATCGCGATATCCGCACCTGTCTGATCACGGAAAGCATCCGCCACAAGGTCTCCGAGATTGGTCTCTGCTCTGCGCACTATGCGCACCCGCTGTCCGTCGCCAGTCCGCACCTCAGGATCATATATCGTGAGATCGACGGACGTTTTGCCAATCACCTCTGACATCTGCTTGTTCACATCTTCCATCGCCGCCGCTACCGCCTTGCTCATGTCGTTGTCAAAGCCGAGAAGTTCAGGCGCGCTGATATCATTATTCCAGTCATACCGGCCGGTAGTGATCGATCCGTCTTCACTGCTGATGCGAAGCCAGCCAACGCTCGCCAGCTTAGTACCGCAGGCAGCGCGTGGTATCACTTTTCCATCCTTGTTCTTTACCATGACCTGCTCGTAATCATGGCTGTGACCGTCGAGGATCGCATCTATTCCGCTGGTATTCGTTGCTACAGAGGCGTAATCCCATGGTTTGACAGCTGCTGACATGCCGAGGTGTCCAAGCAGAATAACGTAGTCAGCCCCTTCAGCACGCGCATCATCAGCACTCTTCTGGATTGCGTCGTAGACAGCCTGCCCTGTATTGTCTTTCTGCAGTAAATCGTATATATAATTGCCGTTCTCATCCTGGAAGAATTTCGGTGATGACCCGGTTATTGCCGTCGGTGTCGTAACACCTATAAAGGCAATTTTCTTGCCGGCTTTATCAAAAATTATGTATGGTTCAAACACCGTCTCCCCATCTTTTATAAGGTTGCAGCATATATAAGGGAATGTGGAATTTCCCGCGATCTCAAGAAAATTCTCCATACCGTAGTCGAATTCATGGTTGCCCGGTATTGCTGCATCATAACCGGCCTTCATCATGAGATCTGCAATGGCTTTGCCTGATGAAAGCGTTCCGATTGGCTCTCCCTGAATGGCATCACCATTATCTACCAGCAGAACCTGATCGCCCTTAGCCTCCAGAGTATCCCTGATTTGCTGCAAGCCGGCATATCCCCAGCCTTTATCCACTCCGCAATGAACATCGCTTGTGAACAGGACGACTATATCACCGGTCTCCGTCTCCTCAGCTGCGCTGTCCGTACCGGCCGCACCATCGCTGTTCTGACTGCATCCTGCGAGACAGATCATGCAAAACGACATGATCAGTGCGAGTAATATAGCTGTTATATGTTTTATTCTATGCTTCATCATTCTGTACTCAGAGTTTTATGTTATTTCAATTCTAATTTAGAGCCGGTATTTTATCAATATATGCCTTCACGTTGTCACGTGCCGGACAGGGATCTGAAGCACAGTATTCCGTTGATACTAAAAACCGGGAAGACGGTTTTCCCCGTCTTCCCGTTCGTTTTGTCTGTATTCACTTCGCTTTAAGGCGACTATGCTTCCTTGGATGCGAAGTGTGCGATTGCATGTACTGCTGCTACTGCTGCAAGAATGCCGAATGCGATCCATGGAGTAGCTCCTACTGCAGAACCTGCAATGCTGGAGAATTCTGTTCCAGCGCTTGTGCCTGCTGCGATTCCTGCACCACCTGCTGCTGCAGAGAGAAGTGCGCATACGCCGGATCCCTTATTCTTCTTGAGGAAGGAAAGAATTGCAGCGAGTACTGCGAGTGCTCCGGCTCCAAGTCCGGCTGCAGTACCGATTGCTCTGTTAGTTATCTCCTTAGTGATGAGCTCACCGGAGTCAGCCTGATATCCTCTTCCAACATCTACTGCATCGAGTCCCTCATCGAGGTCAAGGTGCTTGTCTCCGTTGTCGAAGTCATCATCGCCGCTGCGTCTGTCGAGAATGCTCTCAAGTCCGCCGTTAGCTTCAGTACCCATCAGAGTAGCAAGACCGTCTCTTACCTGCTGCTCACCATCTTCGTACTCAGCAAGCTTGTCCTTACCGGCAGCAAGGTCTTTACGTCCATCCATGAGCTTCTGGAGACCCTCAGCAAGAGCAGCTCTGCCAGCAGCCAGCTTTCCAGGAGCAGCCTTGTAATCGGCAAGGCCCTTTCTGTATTCAGCTCTTCCAGAGGCCAGCTGGTTTTCTCCATCGCTGATACCTTCATTATACTTTTTAACCCCGCCTGCTGCACCGGTTTTCAGTACCTTTAAGCTGTCAAGAAGTGAATTCTTTCCGTCATCCTTCTTGTCTGCACCAAGCGTCATAGTTCCGTAGAGGAGCTCAATATTTGGAAGACCTGTAATAGCACCGGACTGCATATACGGCTTAAGTGCGCTGATCTGCTTGCCGGTCATAGCGCCTTTTATATCATCGTTTGAAAGAATTGCTTTAGCTGCAGCTGCAACCTTTGAGCCTATTTTGTTACCCATAGGTGCATCCGGCTTAAGTTCATCATAATTCTTATCGTATTCTGACTTGCTCTCCTGTGCAGCCTGAGCGAGTCCGATAACCTGCTTTACTCCTGCAACGATATCCTTGGTTTCTTCAGGGAATGCCGTTACAGCGCCGACAACCTGAGGATCAGCCATCAGAGCATTGAGGGCATCTTCACCGGCTTTTGCAGGATCATTAATATTTGACTTTCTGAGCTGAGTTGCCTGATATTCAGCACCCTTGACGCCGTCCACTACGTCATTGAGCTGCTTTGCCGGAGCAAGAAGCTTCGCTGAGTATGTAGTCTGCAGGTAAGTTCCCAGTTCCACAAAACCTTTCGCTTTAGCGTATAAAGCTTTTACCGGAGTACCCTTTTCATCACCAGGGGCATCACTGGTTGCAGCAGCCTGCTTTACTGCAGCATCAGTAGCCTGGCCCTCAGCATAACTCTGTGCAGCATTCTGGATATCGTCAGTCTTTATATACGCCTCCGCCTGTTCCTCTGTCATTCCGCCAGCAATAGCCTTCTGCTTAACCTGTGCAAGATATCCAGCCTTATACTGGCTGATCATAGAAGTCTTCACACTGGCCTCAATTTTTTCCATACCGGCTTCACCGGTTTTCTTTACTGTGTCAAAGCCACTGTTAACAGTTGCAAGTCCAACTGCTGTTGCTCCTGCATCATACAGAACACCCTTAGATGGCTTACTCGGATTATCAACGATACTTGTTCTCAGCTTATTGAACTTATTAAGCCAAGGCTTGTAGGCAGGTTCAACCTGTTCGATCTTATTCTTTACTTTCTTAAGATCAGCTCTCTTCGCTACAGCTTCAGCGAGTGAAGCTTCACCCTTTTGAAGTTTAGCTCTGCCGGCTGCGAGCTTTCCAGGTGCTGCTGCGTAGTCAGCTTCGCCCTGTGCGAGTTCTGCCTGGCCAGCTGCATAGTCTGCTTCGCCCTGTGCAAGTGCATCTTCACCTTCAGCAACCTGATCAAGACCGTCAAGATATGCCGTCTCATTGTCCTTCAGCTGATTGAGTCCGTCTTCGAGCTTGTTCATGTCAGCTGTGGATCTTTCACCTTCTTCTTCCCAGTAGTCCTTGCAGGCAAGTACATCATTCAGATTAACGGCACCGCCGTAGAATCCGAAGAGTGCTGCAGCTATGAGAAGAACACTCAATCCTTTTTTCATAACCTTTCCTCTCCTCTTGTTTTTCAACAAAGTAATAAGTCTGTCACACATTTACGCAGACTTTCAATATTGACTATATTTTATCATCTGTGTGATAACTTTGTGAATATTTATTAAGGAAAGAACTGCGGGATTTTGTTCTAAATTCGATGCACGCTTACCGAGTGTACAGAAATAAAACAATAGTCATTTTCCGAAAACGTTCAAGTAGGCGGGATTCCGGGCAATAATGAATACGATAAAAAGAAAATCAAGATGAAAAAACAGATCAACAGTAACCAACTGTAGTTGACCTAAAGCCATTCCAGTCTATCAGGCTGAAATGCAGCAATAACAGTGGCACTCATTTCGAAGAAAAGTAAGTGGTAAACTGCAAGTGGGATTGACAAAATAAGAGCGTCTGCTGTAGTGGCAGGCGCTCGCTTTAGAAGTTCTTCTTTTTGCACTCTTCCGGGAGTTTGTCAGACCATGGCATCAGATCTTCAAGATAGTCTTCAAATGGTTCTTCGAAGTGTTCCATCAGTTGTTCGAGGAGATATTTGAAGTAGTAGTAAGGCTTGAGACCGTTGGCCCTGGCTGTTTCAGCCAAGCTGTATAGGATAGCGCTTGATCTTGCTCCATCTTTCGTAGAGATCACATGCCAGCTGTTCCTTCCGATGCAGAACTTCCGAATGCTACGCTCCGCATCATTGTTTGTCATTGGTATGATCGGATCACTCAGGAAAGCACGCAAATACTGCTCCTGGTTGAGGGAGTAATTGATGGCTTTGTATAGATTTCCGCTTTTATCCAGTGTACTTGTGTCTATGCTTCCCAGCCATTCGAAGTAAGCGTCCACAAGAGGCTTCACTGAATCCTGTCTGTGTTTCAGTCTTTCTTCTTCAGAAGAATCCTTGCACATATTCTCAACATGGTATATAGCAGTGATCCTCTTGACTGCTTCTGCAGAGATGCTGCCACTGAGAGACTTGCCGCTCAGACTCTTCACCAGTTCCGTGAATTTTCGCTTGGCGTGTTCCCAGCACCCGGCTACGATCAGCTCGTCTGGTCGTTCGGTGGCTATCTCGTGGTATACCTGGTAGCCATCCGTGACCAGTATCCCTTTGAAAACTCTCAGGAATTCTCTCGGTATGCTTGAGTCACGGCCTTTGTGATGATCATAGATGAAAATCGGCGGAGCCCCATACTTCTGATGTGTATGGTAGACCCACATGTAGTTCTTAAGACCTTCATTAGCCTCTCTTTCTACAACGATGAATGGTGACTCATCACAGTGGATCAGTCTGCTGTCCATCATTTTATGTTTCATACAGCGATACACTGGTTCAAGATATCTGTCTGTAAGCTTGATCATCCATCCGGCCAGCACCTGCCTGGATATGCGGACATCGTGCCTCAGCATATCTTCGGATATCCTGTTGAGCGGGATCGCATTGACATATTTGCCGTTGAATACCGCAGCCGCAAGGCTCGGCGTGAGCAGGCTTCTGGTGAACAGTCTGTTCGGCCGGTCAGCCTTGATGACACCTTCTCCGCGCTTGCCGGCATAGACAGCGATGTGATGTTCGCAGCGCACATATCGCTCAGGTACATGCTCAAGATCTGAGTACACCTCATCCGGAAGACGGTCATAGCCGTGAGGGAATAGTTCTTTGAGCTTATCCTCATCGATCTCATGCATGACCTCACGCACCTCATCAACATACTGAAGGTCTTCCTCCCGTTTTCCTTTTTTCTTTTTTCGCGTGTAAGTGATCGTTTCCTCATCCGGCTCTTCAGGCAGCCCGTCTTCTGTGAGAGCTTCCGCTTCATTCAGAACAAGTGCGGGATCGATGTCGCTCAGGCGCAGCTGGTCACTGTTCATGGGAGCTATCCGCTCTGTCTTACGTCCGAACATGCGCTGGTTCATGACTGCCAGCTTTTCCTCGAGAGATCCCACCTTGCGGATCAGTTCCTCGTTCTGTGCCAGAAGCTGGTTGTTCTGGGCAAGTAAAGTCCTGTATGCTTCAGTCTGTTGAAGATACATCTGGACCATCACATCGTGCGGGATCATATTGAGTTGTTCTGCATTGAGCCCTTTGTTTTCCATGTAATAATTTTACCATTTATGAAGGAACAAAAAAAGGGCTGATTCGCCGAAAATGCTGAAGTTTCAACGTTTCAGCCCATTGCTGCCCGTTCCAAAAAGTCACACTGCATGAGTCGGTTTCACTTTCTTGACTCCGTGTTTTGGGATCACCTCAAAGCCTTCCATTAGCCACCTGTATTGCTCAGGTGTTATTGCCTTGACCTCGCTTATGTTCCTCGGCCATCTGAATCTGCCATCGGCAAGCCTTTTGTAAAGCAGCAGGAATCCATCACCTTCATAGAGCAGACCTTTTATGCGGTCCGTTCTTCTCCCGCAGAAAAGGAAGAGGGTTCCCTCCTCAAACGGATCCATCCTGAATTCCTGTTGGATCAAACCGGCTAGACCATCGATCCCGCGTCTCAGATCTGTATATCCGCACGCTATATATACATGCTTGAAACTTGTGGCATCATTGAGCATTCCTCAGCACCTCCAGGACCATTGCCAGTGTGTTCCGGCAGTATGCATCTTCCACTCGTATCTTCGCACCGTTCACCTCAATGGTGATTCCCGTCGAACTGCCTACCGCAGCTGGCGGCTCTGCCGGTGGCAGCAGCTCAGCAAATTGTTCACCGGCAGATGCAACAGCTGATTCCCGTATCTTCCTGAGCCAATAGAAATACGCATCTCTGGAGATGCCGTGCTCTGCACAATAGTCCTTGATCGTAAGCCCGCTTTCACATCTGTCTTTTATGATCTCTGACCATTTTGCCATTCGAACCTGATTGGTTACCATTCGTGTGTCCACTTTTCACACCTCCTGTGTAAAGTTGAAAAACTGGGATAACTTGAATTAGTTGTACTCAAGTATTATCCCAGTTTCTTGACTTGCTGTGAATCACACTGGTGGTTTACCACTTACCTAAAACCCATTGTCTTCGGATATTTATATAAAAGAAAAAAGCAGCGACGTCCTAATTTCCCGGGAGGTCGCCCTCCAAGTATCATCGGCGCTAAGGAGCTTAACTACTGTGTTCGGGATGGGAACAGGTGTGACCTCCTCGCTATTGTCACTGCATTTTCTTATCTGAGAGTATGT
>JAZQHU010000011.1:0-54867 GCA_045540775.1 Anaerovoracaceae bacterium
GGAAGGCCGTGCTCTACACCTATTCCGAATACTGGAGTCAGGCCGAAAACATTGGCAGCAACGAATTCACTGGCAACACTGGCTGCCATGGTTGAAAGGAGCACCTCCGCAGAGAAATTCCTGTGAAGCTCCTCGAGTGCGAATATCGCTCCCGCGAGCGGAGCTCCGAATGCGGCCGAGAGGCCTGCTCCCGCCCCGCATGTTATGAGCAGCCGTTCCTCCGTGAGCAGGCGATGGCCGGCCCTCGAGACACCCTTGCCGACCATTGCGCCGAGCTGGATGCTCGGCCCCTCCCGGCCCAGTGCCAGTCCGCCTCCGATCGCCAGAGCGCACCCAACTACCTTGCCGATGATGACCCTCAGCCACCTCATGTCCTTCTGCCCCTTCAGCTCAGCTTCGACCTGCGGGATACCCGAGCCGGCGATCTCCGGCTCCCACCCGAGCAGCACCGAGATGACGCCAGCGATGCACAGCAGGACAAGAGCAGCAAGAGCTGCCCTGGCGGCTCCGCCCGCAGCATACTCCACCATCCTGCCTCTAAGGACATCGGCGCCCATCAGCATAAGTCTGAATACGGAAATAAGGGCGCCTGTTATCAGCCCGATAATAACGCCCTCACCGACAATTGCATATTTAAAACTGTCTCTCCTGCGGAGATTACCTACAGCATTATCTTTCATCTATGATTCTGATCCGGGACTTCTGCGGGAAACATCCTATTCCGCTTGTGCAGCTTCCTCACCTTCAGGTGCCGCTGTATCTGCAGCAGCCTCTTCTTCAGGAGCGGCCTCTGTATCCTCAGCGCCGGCTGCGTTGTCAGCTCCGACAACATTGACTATTATGTCCCTGTTTCCTACGCCGCCTTCAAGGATGCCCTTGAAAATGACCTCAGCGCGCTTGTTGGCTGCTTCGAGGATGCCCTTGCTGGTCGCATGCTCCTCAGCATCCTTCTGGGCTGCCTGCAGAGCCTGCTTGGTAGCTTCCTTACGGTCAGTCTTTATAAGAGACACCTGATTGTCATAGAACTCGAGTGAGTCAGGATCGATGTTGACAGACAGTATCTTTGCCTCAGGAACAGTGACCACTACCGAGTCATCATTGACCTCTATTTTCACGTTCTCAAGCTCGAATCCCGCATCGATCTCAGCCTCGTACTTCATGTTGAAGCCGTTCTTGTCGATGAACCTGATAGTTCCCTCTTCGAATCTTACGATTCCCGTATAGAAGTTCTTTTCCACTGTCAGTTCAGACGATTCCTCGAGCCTTTCCATAAGACCCTTTGCATCCACCTTCGGCTGAGCCTTCATGTGGAAGTAGAATATACCGCCAGCAGCAGCGGCAGCGCCTACAAGGAGCGCGATCAGTATTGCAAGTACCTTTTTCATTATCTTTTTCCTCCCTTGTTTCCTCCGAGGTTGGCATTTTTAAGAATATTGGTGTCAAAAGTAAATGTTATTGATTCCTCCGCCCTCTGTCTCTTGAGCGACAGCTGGATCATCCTGTCGAGAAGCTCTGTATAAGGCACGCCGACCGGCTCCCACAGATAGAATGACAGAGATCCCGGTATAGGATTGATCTCGTTGAAGTAGAGATTTCCGTTATCCTCATCGATCATGAAGTCTATCCTGGATACACCGTTGCATCCGAGAGCCTTGAACGATCTGACGGCAAGGTCTCTGACATGTTCTCTCTCCTCAGGTGACAGATCAGCCGGGATCTTTCTCGCAAGGTTGGCCATTCCTGCTCCCTTGGAGCCGTTTCCGCCCTTGCTTCCGCCTGACTTGCCGCCTTTTCCGCCGCCACTGTTTACATACTTGTCCTCATAGCTGAGGATCTCTGCGGTATGGAGCGGCTCTTCGCATTCAGAAGCTATCGCATCGTTCTCATCACCGAGAACAGAGCAGTTTATCTCTCTCAGCTTGCCGATCGCATGCTCCACAAGTACTCTTGTCGCATATCTGAAAGCGTCATCCAGAGCATTCACAAGCTCGGCTCTGGTCTTTGCGATGCTGATCCCTACGCTCGAGCCCAGGTTGACAGGCTTTACGATAACCGGATATCCGAAAACCTCTTCTATCCTGCCCGGAAGGCTCTCCATATCCTGATAATCCGCCAGAGTATACACTTCAGCGTCCAGCACAGGTATGTCATGCATCTTCAGAACAGCCTTGGTGATGAACTTGTCCATGCTTACAGCCGAAGCAGTGACATCAGGTCCCACGAACGGTACGCCTATGGTCTTGAGATATCCCTGAAGAGCTCCGTCTTCAACGTTGGTTCCGTGAACTACCGGGAAAGCGATGTCGAATTCCACAGGCTTCGGCCCTCCGAATCTCTTCATCGGATAAGGCACCAGCTCAGTTCGTCCGCCGTCGTTCAGCATGATCACTCTTTGTGACTTTGCCAGCAGCGCCGGGATGTCCTTATAACTGGCTATATCTCCCATTCCGTCGCCGATATACATATCGTTGTCCTTGGTCAGGTAGACCGGGATCACCTCGTACTTGTCCGTGTCCATGGCCATACATGCCTGTATACCTGAAATGACAGAGACCTCGTGCTCTACGGTCTTTCCTCCGAACATCATCGCGACTCTTGTTTTCATTCGTTTTCCTCCAGAATGTGACAATGGGGACGGTTCTTTTTGTCACATTTTCATGCAGTGTGTCAGAAAGGACCGTCCCCGTTGACACACTTTTTAATAATTATCAGGCAGATCGTTCTCAAGCAGAATATACTTGTGCTCCTGCCCCTTGATCCTGTATGCGTAATCTATCGCATCCTCTACCTTGTCGAATACAAGGCACTTCTTTTCAGGGAAGCCCTTGCTCAGGATGCCCTCGCGGATAGGCTCTGTGTGCTTTGCGCCGACGAGCAGTATCCAGTCGCAGCAGTCCGCCGCATAGGTACCGAACTTCCTGTTGTATTCAGCCTCATCCTCGCCGAGCTCTACCATGCCCGGAGTGATGAGTATCCTCGTTCCGTCGAACAGTGCCAGCGTCTCGACCGCAGCCTTCGAACCGATCGGATTTGAGTTGAACGCGTCATCGATGATCGTGACATTGCCGTTATCCTTCATCTCCATCCTGTGCTGTACAGGTCTGAGCCTCCTGACAGGTATCCTCAGGTCCTTAAGTGCTATGCCGAACCTGTTTGCGACGGCGATCGCTCCCATTACGTTTATAACGTTGTGAGCTCCTATGAGCTTCATCTGGTAGGTCTCGGTCTCGCCGTCCGGTGCAGTGACCGTGAAATCCGTACCGAGGTTGGAGACTTTGATATTGCTTGCAGTATATCCTTCTCCGCTGCCTTCAGAGTAGTAGAAGGTCACATTGCCGTATCCGCCGGACTTTCTTGCGCCTGCAAGTGCTGTATCTGAGATCCTCTCAGCGCCCGGTCCTGCATACTCAGTTTCAGCAGCACCCTGGTCTCCTCCGCGCTGCTTCAGGTAATCTGCGATATATTCGTTGTCACCGTTCAGGAACAGCATTCCTCCTTCAGGCAAAGCATCGGCCAGCTCGAACTTGGTCTTCTTGACATTTTCGATGCCGCCGAAGGTGTCGAGGTGCTGAGGTCCGATCGATGTGATCATGCCGTGGTGCGGATGAACAAGGTCGCATATCTCCCTGATCTCGCCTACATATCTCGCGCCCATCTCGCAGATGAATATCTGATGCGACGGCTTCATGAATTTTCTGATCGTTATGACGACTCCCATCGGAGTGTTGTAGCTCTCAGGTGTGACAAGAACGCTGTACTTCTGCTGCAGCAGCGTCTGCAGGAAGAACTTGACGCTCGTTTTGCCGTAGCTTCCCGTGACACCTATGATCGTCAGGCCAGGATTGCTCCTGAGAATGGCTTTTGCATCATTTATGTAATGATTGTTGACGCCCTTCTCAACCGGTGTGTTGATGGTCTTCGCAAGCATCTGCATCCACAGCTGCGATCCTGCAAGGAATGTGAGCATCCCCGGGATCATTGTGAATGCGTTTCCGGCCATGCCCGCATCAGGTCCTGCGATCTTACGGCCTGCGAATACTGCCAGCGCCAGGAAAATCACGCACAGTACTATGATGCACGCTACCATCCTCTTCACTCTCGGTGTGAACACCAGCTTCTTCTTCTGATTCATCTGCTTCATCACCCTGTAGACCAGAATGATGACAGCAAGCGTCAGCCAGCACAGTATGACGGCCGCACATGTCAGCCAGCCTGTTCCCGCAAAAGGAACCAGCATGGTGATGATGCCAAGCGCCATTGCGAATACGAGTATCCACTGGAGATGGAAGTTCTTACGTATCCATGCTCTCTGCTCGCCGTTCATGTAGACGTTGAGCTGGAACATGTGCATGTTGTATCTCATAGTCAGCCAGAAGGCCGGAACAGCAAGAGCTGCTGTTATAAGGCTCATTATTGCCATTGCAGTAACGGATGTCATTACATCTCACCTCCGTTTCCTGCATCGGCTGATGCCCCGGCCGCCTTTTCAGCCTCAGCATCAGATCCGAGGTATGACCTGATCACCCCTCTGAACTGCTGCGGCTTCTCGAGGAATGAATAGTGTCCGGTTCCTTCAAGCACTACCAGAGCAGCCTCAGGGATCTTCTCCTCCATTATCCTCGCATCACCGATCGGCGTCGCATCGTCGAGGTCTCCCCAGATGAGAAGAGTATCCTGCTTTATCTGCGGCAGCTCCTCCCTCTGGTCCTCATTTACAGCCATGACAAGGCATTTTTTCATCATAGGACTCGAGTTCCTGTAGTCATCCGAACCCTGCTGGCTCATCCAGTAATCGATGACCTCAGGGAACATGGCGTGCACAGGTTTGCTCGTGAGAAAATTGCGCATCATCTTATAGCGCTTTACCTTCCTCTGCTGAGCAGCTGAGCGCTCAGGCATTATGCCTGCGCCGTCGATGATGACCAGCTTGCTGATGTCAAAAGGCAGATCGCTGCGGCCTGCGAGCTTGATGATGACTCTGCTGCCGTATGAATGTCCGATCAGCACAGCCTCGTGTATGTCAAGAGCCTCCATGAAAGAGCAGAAGAAGTCCGCGTAGTCAGCAGGTCTCCACGGCTCTCTCGGCTCATCACTTTCGCCGAATCCCGGGAAGTCGAACTGCACGACCCTGTATCCGTCATTGATGCAGCCCGCAGCAAAGTCATAGAGATCCATGCCCGTGCCCCATCCCTGCAGGATGACAGCCGTCTTCTCAGCACCTTCAGGCCCCGTTATCTTATAGTTTATGTTGTAACCGTCTATTGTTATGTTCATCAAATCATTCCTGCAGCCCGCTCATTCGAAGGCCGCACTTTCCCATTCAAAATATCCTATTGATTTTAACATATCGGACGCCCTTCTTCAACGTGACAGGCCTCCTGTTAAGGCAAAAGACCGCAGACGGGAATACTGGTCTTTTCCTGTCTGCGGTCCTGTTATTCCGCGGGATATATCCGTTATTGCGGCACGGTTTTCCGCGCCGTACGCCACGTGATTTTACGCTTCTGCCTCTGCGGTCCTGAACACGAGCTTACCGTCCTCTGCATCGCAGATGACCTTCTGTCCGTCCACAATGTTGCCTCTGATGATGTCACCGGCGATCGCGGTCTCCACATGCTTGGTCATGTAGCGCTTTATCGGCCTTGCTCCATAGTGAGGGTCGTATGCCTCGTCAGCTATGAAATCGAGAGCTGCATCTGTCAGTTCGAGTGAGATGTCTCTCTCGGCAAGTCTCTTGCGCAGCTCATTTGCTGTCAGTCCGATAATGCCCTTGATCTGATCCTTGGTGAGCGGGCTGAACAGGATGATGTCGTCGATCCTGTTGAGGAACTCAGGCTTGAAGTAGGATCTCAGCTGATCGAGAACGTCCTCTTCCACCTTCTGATCGATAGTGCCGTCTTCTTTCATGTTGTCGAGGAGCTCGGCACTTCCGATGTTCGATGTCATGATGCAGATCGTGTTGGTGAAGTCCACGGTCCTGCCCTGGTTGTCAGTCAGTCTGCCGTCATCCAGGAGCTGCAGCAGGATGTTGAACACATCCGGATGAGCCTTTTCGATCTCGTCAAAGAGGATGACGCTGTACGGCTTGCGTCGTACTGCCTCTGTGAGCTGGCCGCCTTCGTCATATCCTACGTACCCCGGAGGCGCTCCTACCAGTCTGGATACGGAGTGCTTCTCCATGTACTCGGACATGTCTATTCTTATGATGTTCTTCTCGGTATCGAAGAGTGCCTCTGACAGTGCCTTGCCAAGTTCAGTCTTACCTACACCGGTAGGTCCGAGGAAAATGAACGAGCCTATAGGTCTGTTGTAGTTGGCAAGTCCCGCTCTCGATCTCAGGATCGCTTCGGATACTGCTGTTACAGCTTCGTCCTGTCCGATGACTCTCTCGTGGAGGATATCCGGCAGTCTGAGGAGCTTATCTCTCTCAGTCTCAACCAGCTTGCTTACAGGGATGCCTGTCCATGCAGAGATGACCTCTGCGATCTCGTTCTCCGTTACCTCTTCAGACAGCAGTCTGTCCTCTTCAGTCTCAGCGCCTGCAGCCTTGAGGTTCTCGAGCTTCTTCTCGAGTTCAGGCAAAGTGCCATACTTCAGTTTGGCCAGTTTCTCAAGGTCGTACTGTCTTTCGGCGTCTTCGATCTCGAGCTTGATGTTCTCGATCTGAGCTTTGACGTTTTTGACCTCGAGGATGTCTTTCTTCTCATTCTCCCACTGCGCATTCATGGCAGCGCTTCTGTCCTTCAGCTCGGCAAGCTCCTTCTCCAGCGCCTCAAGCCTTGCCTTTGAGCCCTTGTCATCTTCCTTCATAAGAGCCTGCTTCTCGATCTCGAGCTGCATGATCTTACGCGAGATCTCATCAAGCTCTGACGGCATGCTGTCGATCTCTGTCCTGATCCTTGCCGCAGCCTCATCCATCAGGTCGATGGCCTTGTCAGGCAGGAACCTGTCTGTGATGTATCTGTCCGAAAGCGTAGCGCAGGCGATCAGAGCACTGTCTGTGATCCTGACGCCGTGATGTATCTCGAACTTCTCCTTGAGTCCTCTGAGGATGGATACGGTATCCTCCACAGTCGGCTGATCGATCATGACCTTCTGGAATCTTCTCTCAAGAGCAGCGTCCTTCTCGATGTACTTCCTGTATTCATCGAGCGTTGTGGCACCGATGCAGTGGAGTTCACCTCTTGCCAGTTTTGGCTTGAGGAGATTGCCCGCATCCATCGAGCCTTCAGTCCTTCCTGCACCGACGATGTTGTGGATCTCGTCGATGAAGAGGATGATCTTGCCGTCAGACTTCTCGATCTCATTGAGGACAGCCTTGAGTCTCTCTTCGAATTCACCTCTGAATTTTGCGCCCGCGATAAGTGCGCCCAGGTCAAGTGAGTAGATGGTCTTGTCCTTGAGACCCTCAGGTACGTCTCCGTTCAGGATCCTCTGTGCGAGTCCTTCGACTACAGCCGTCTTTCCTACGCCCGGCTCACCGATAAGTACCGGGTTGTTCTTGGTCCTTCTGGACAGGATCTGGATCGCATGCCTGATCTCGGAATCTCTTCCGATGACAGGGTCAAGCTTGCCCTCACGCGCCATGTCCACGAGGTCTCTTCCGTACTTGGCAAGAGCTTCGTAGTTCTCCTCAGGGTTCTGGCTTGTGACTCTCTGGTTGCCTCTGACACTTGACAGCGCCTCAAGGAATTTCTCCCTTGTGATGCCGTATTTTGTCAGGATCCTTGCGCTCGGTGTGTCCGATTCAGCGATAAGTGAAAGATAGATGTGCTCAACGCTGACATACTCGTCAGTGAACTGTTCAGCTATCTTCTCGGCATTGACGAAGATGTTGTTGAACCTTCTGGTGCCGTACATTGAATCCGCACTGCCGGTGACTTTAGGGATCTTGTCGACTTCAGCCTGGACTTCCTTGGTGAGAGCATCGACATTCACACCCATGTTCTTAAGAAGCTTCGGGATGAGTCCGTCCTTCTGCTGCAGCAGTGCAAGATGAACATGCTCTCCGTCCACCATCTGGTGCCCCATCGAAGTAGCGATGTTCTGGCAGTCAACGACTACCTGCTGTGCATTCTGTGTGTATTTCTCTATATTCATTCGAGTCCCTCCTTTTCATTTAAGGATCTTTCTTAACTCTTTAATGCGCGGATGCCGTATAACGCATTCCGCGGCTTTTTCCTGTTCCGGATATATATTAATACAAAGAAATACATTTGTAAATAGAAAATTAGCACTCTCTTCGCGAGAGTGCTAATAATTATTGAAAGACTGATATGCCTCCTTCCCTTGCCATCGCTGGGAACGGGCTTTTACGGCATTTTTCTAAAATACTCCGAATGCTCCGAGAAGCAGTATTGTGAGGAGTACCGGTGCAACATACTTTACGACGACTGCGTACATGCCCTTTCTGGCAAAATGCTCACCGTTCTTGGTCGCCTCATCGATGATGACCTTAGGTCCGAGGATCCAGCCGACGAGTACGCATGTGCCGATAGCTACTACAGGCATGAGTACGTAGTTACTGATGTAGTCGAAGATGTCGAGTATCTGTCCGACTGTTCCGTTAGGCAGAGCCGCCTCGAAGTAGAATACATTGTAGCCGAGGCATACGATGATTCCGAGGATCATGGATATCACATACTCGATGATAACTGCCTTGTGTCTGCTCCATCTGAATCTGTCGATGAGTCCGGAAACAACAGCCTCCATTACGGACATCGAGCTTGTCAGTGCTGCGAGCAGTACCATGATGAAGAATACGGCTCCGATGATGGTGCCTGCAGCTCCCATCTGAGCAAATACCTTAGGAAGAGCTATGAACATGAGTCCCGGGCCGGAGCTCTGCATGCCCTCCATTCCCATGAATGCATATACTGCAGGGATGATCATTACGCCGGCAAGGAAAGCGACCATTGTATCGAAGATCTCGATATGGTTGACCGCCTTGACGAGATTGCTGTCATCCTTGAGATATGATCCGTAGGTTACCATGATTCCCATCGCAACGCTGATACTGTAGAACAGCTGTCCCATAGCATCAACTACAACATAGAATATATCCTTGGCTGAGAGGCCGCTGAAATCCGGGATAACATATACGGCAAAGCCCTCGAGTCCCGTGCGTCCGCCCTCTCCGTCGATAGTGAGGGAGAAAATAGAGATGCCGACAACGAGAACGATCAGTACAGGCATGAGTATCCTTGAAAGACGCTCTATTCCCTTCTCAACTCCGAGATATACAACGGCAGCAGTCGCTGTCATGAATACGAAGAAGAAAACGATAGGCGCTGTCTGTGCTGTTATGAATCCGGTAAAGTATCCGTCTTCAGCAGCTGCGACACCGCTGCCTGTGACGAATGCAGTGAAGTATTTAAGGACCCATCCTCCGATCAGGCAGTAGTACGGAAGAATGATGAACGGAACTATGCTTGCCACCACGCCGATCCATCCGGATGGTTTGTGGAGAGCTCCGTATGCTGTAAGTGTGCTCTGCTTGGTCTTTCTTCCGATGGATATCTCGGAAATGAGAAGAGTGAATCCGAATGTGAGAGCCAGGATAAGATAGATAAAGAGGAACACTCCCCCTCCGTCCTTGGCTGCAAGATACGGGAATCTCCAGATGTTTCCGAGGCCTACTGCACTTCCTGCAGCTGCCAGAACGAATCCGACCTGATTGGAAAATGAGTTGCGGTTTTCTTTCATTTTGATCTGTACCCTTTCAGTTAGTCTGAGCTGTGCTTCTGCGGACCTTAAGCATAAGCCTATGACCGATCCGTCCGTTACATTGTTCAAATTTACAAAAAATTGACCACTGTTCAGATGCCCATGCACAGCAATTTGAAATTATAGACTTGTAAGCCTTGAATTTCAAGCTTTTCTGCATGCAAAAAGTTTTTTGTGTATAATAACAAATAACATACATAACGTTAATCGCCGTTGTATCAGTTCACACAATATTGCAAACAATCTGTTCTGAATATACAATACTAATATAGCTACAGGCGTTAAGGAGTGACTGTCATGATGATAATAGACTTGATTCCATGGCTTGCAGAGCCCTCTCTGCCAACGATTCTAATACGCACTCTTCTTGCAGTTATCTGCGCCGGTGCTGTGGGATATGACCGCAACATCCATGGTGCATCCGCAGGACTCAGGACTCACATACTGGTGTGTGTCGGCGCTATGCTCGCTACAAGCACCGGTCAGTTTGCCTCGCTCTATTACGGTGCTGACGCGACCCGTATAGGCGCTCAGGTCGTTTCCGGAATAGGTTTTCTCGGAGCCGGGACGATCATGGTCACCAAGGGCAATAACATTCACGGACTGACAACTGCCGCAGGTCTGTGGGCCGCTGCATGCATAGGTATAGCTCTGGGACTCGGTTTCTATGAAGGTGCCATAGTAGGTGCTGTCGTGGTTTACATCACGATCCACATGCTCCGGAATCTGTCCCAGTCACTCAGAAAGAATCACGCTGATGATGCAGGTGCAGATGAAGACGAATCCTGAGCCGTGATGCAGAAGCGTCACAGAAAAGCGCAAAATAAACCCCGCAGCACACAGCTGCGGGGTTTTGTATATACCTGAATCAGCAGTTTTGCCCTATTTCGCGAGGATCAGTTCAGGCAGTGTTGCCTCAAAGTCTACGCCGTACCACGGCTTGTCAGGATTCTGCATCGTGACTTCGATAGTGCGTGCAGTGTACTCCGCAGCTATCCTCATCGCATCCTGCCAGCTCTTGCCCCTCATCATTTCACCAACGCAGGTGCTCGAGAACAGGTCTCCTGTTCCGTGGAATGTCGCATTGATCTTGTCATTCTGATACAGATAGTAGTCACCTGTCTCTGTATCGAATCCCATGACACCGGTCTTTCCCGGCTCGAGGGAAACGCCTGTCAGAACGTTGATGCGTGCTCCGAGCTCAGCCAGTCTTCCGAGCATCTTCTTGATGTACTCCTCATCGTGGTCCTTCTCTTCCCTGTACTCCATGTCTGTCATGAAGGCAGCCTCTGTGATGTTAGGCACGATGATATCCGCGGCTCCGCAGAGCTCTGCATTCTTCTTTGCATAAGCCATGTCGAAAGCAGGATACAGCTTGCCGTTGTCTGCCATTACAGGGTCTACGAATACGAGAGTGTTCTCGCCTCTGAACTGAGTGAACAGCTCCTTCATCTGGTCGATCTGCTCAGGTGTTCCGAGGTATCCTGTATAGATAGCGTCAAACTTCACATCCTCACTCAGCCAGTGCTGTGTGATAGGCTCGATCTGATCTGAAAGATCCTTGACCGTGAAGTTCTTGAACATAGTATGTGTCGAAAGTACTGCGGTCGGCAGTATGACAGCCTCTGAACCCAGCGCTGAGATCACCGGCAGAGCTATGGTGATGGAGCACTTTCCAAGGCATGATATATCCTGAATGGTCAAAACTCTTTTCATTTTGCTTTCCTCT
Organism: Anaerovoracaceae bacterium; assembly: GCA_045540775.1. GTDB lineage: Bacteria > Bacillota > Clostridia > Peptostreptococcales > Anaerovoracaceae > Crickella. The sequence continues at coordinate 11,456 of JAZQHU010000011.1, forward strand.
TTTCTCCGCATAATAATAACCATTCATTATGATAAGCCTTACACATGAACGTAACAATATACAATTCAGTGCTATTTTTATTCAAAGATTGCACAGCATCTGCCGCTTTAATGTGTTAATATAGGTGCATGGATTTTGATTACATAATTGCTGACCCTACGGGAAACATTACCGTCCTGATAACATCTCCATACACACCGGAGAACCGTCAGGACATGATACAGGAAGCATTTGAAAGAGAACCATCCTGCGAGCAGGTGGGTTTTCTGGTGCCTTCTTCAGACTCGGACACAGGGCTTGAGATGATGGGTTACGAGTTCTGCGGCAATGCAACTCTCTCTGCAGCAGCACTGCATGCAGGCATCAGCGGTCTTGATCCGGGCTGTGATGCTGATATCACGGTAGAATCATCCGGAGCTGATGAGCTCCTGAAAGTTCATGTCAGAAGGCTTGAAGAAGACCCTCACGCCGCTTCAGATGTTCTTTTCGGCGGCTCATATTTCGAGGGAACAGTCGGAATGCCTGTGCCTGCACTCAGCACATACAGGGGCTACCCTCTTATCTCATTTGAGGGCATATCCCATCTTCTCGTGCCTGCTGACGATTTCAGCATCCCGCATGCAGAGAAGGCAGTGCAGGAGTATGCACATGAGCTCGATGTTTCAGCTCTTGGTCTCATGCTGTGCCCTGATTACGATGTCCTCACCTCTACTACGCCGGATGAAGACTCCATCAGCATCATACCGCTTGTATATGTTCCCGATCAGGAAACTCTTTTCTGGGAGCACGGCTGCGCTACGGGAAGCACCGCAGCAGGCTGGTACCGCTTCATGACAGGCGGCAGCTCACATACGGAAATAAAACAGCCCGGCGGCATCATCCGTGTGGATGTCACCGGCGGGCAGCCAATGCTTACTGGTAAAGTCATTTTCAGATCCGGCCGCTGACCGGATCTTTTTTATTCTCCAGCTTATTCTTTTGTTTTCTCAACGGGATCCAGGAGTCCCATTTCCTCAAGTATCATTCTGGTGTCCTCTGCACCTGTGTTGATGATGCCTGTGCCTCCCATCTTCTCCCATGCCATTATGTTCGCAGGCAGGTCATCTATGAGGATGCAGTCCATGCCGGTGCAGTAGTCAGGCTTGTCTTCCTTGTAAACGATATTTACGACTACATTTTCGGACAGCATCCTTCGCACCCAGTTTTTCTTGTCTTCTCCGGCTGTAGTAATGCCCCTTCTGGGTTTTGGGATGCCGCTAAGTATCTCGCACCTGTCGCCATACCTCGCATACAGGTCATCAAACAGCTCCTTTGCACCCGGCATCAGCTCCAGTCTGTCATAGAAGTGTCCCACTTCCTTTATCCTTACCCACATCTCATCGTCAAATCCCGGATACGGTTCATCTTCGTGCGAAAACGGATCCATGCCGCAAAGATCATGAACTCCCTTTTCGAAATTTGCCATCACACCATCAAGGTCGAAAAAAATCTTCTTAACTTTCACTATTATATATTTCTTTCCTTCTTTATTCAGATATATCTTCGTCTTCGCTGCCGGTGCTGCCCAGGATGATCGGCCTCAGCACTTTAGCGATCATCTGCGGATCGAGAGGCTTTGCGATGTGACCATCCATTCCGGCATCCATCGCATCCTGTACGTCTTCTGCAAAAGCATTGGCAGTCACAGCGATGACCGGCACAGCTGCGAGGTCCGGATCTTCAAGCGATCTTATCATCTTAGTGGCCTCATACCCGTTCATTACAGGCATCTGGACATCCATCAGCACCGCGTTATAGTAGCCCGGCTCCGATGCCATGAGCATCTCTACCGCCTCCTTGCCGTTGCAGGCAGTCTCCACGCAGAATCCCATGTTGCTGAGTATCATCACGGCTATCTCGCGGTTGACCTCAACGTCCTCAGCCAGAAGGACTCTCATGCCGTCAGCACACCTGCAGTCCTGTTTTTCCACTCTGAGGGTCTCCGCTTCAGAAGAGTTCCCCGGGTCTGCTGCAGCCATCGGGATCCGCACTGTGAAAGTGCTGCCCTTATCCTTCTCAGTCTTCACTTCGATGCTGCCGTTCATCATTTCCACTATGCTGCGGGTTATTGCGAGTCCGAGGCCGGTTCCCTGAATGCTGCTGACAGTAGAAGTCCGCTCACGCTCGAATGATTCGAACACTCTGGCCGCAAATTCTTCAGACATCCCTATTCCGTTGTCTTCGACAGTCAGTACATATTCAGATACTGACATATCACCGGACTGAAGCTTTTCCTGCTTCAGTACCACGGCTACCCTGCCGCCTTCCGGAGTGAACTTGTACGCATTGCTGACAAGGTTCATAAGCACACGGCTGAACCTCACCCTGTCGCACATGACATATCTGTCTTCAACACCCGACGTGTCGACTGAGAAGCTGATATGCTTTGTCTTCATCTGATCTGTGAAAACAGTGTCCACATCATCGAATATCTGTATTATATCCACAGGCTGCTCATCAAGATGCATCCTGCCGCTCTCTATCCTGCTCATCTCAAGGATGTCGTTAATTAGATCGAGAAGATGCCTTCCGGAGATGCCTATCTTATGGACATAGGTCCTTACCTGCTCCTCTGTTGTATTCTTCTCTTCCGCAAGCGATGCATACCCGATAATAGCATTCAGAGGTGTCCTTATGTCATGGGACATATTGGACAGGAATACAGTCTTGGATTTGCTTGCCTTTTCCGCTGCCTGCAGATCCACCCTCAGCTCCTCAGTGCTGCGGACCTTCTCCGCCAGATTGCTTATTATCCTGAATATTGCAAGTACGAAGATGCTGCCGCCGAAAAGTATGCAGGCCATAACGATATCCGGCCTGCCGAAGATCCCTACAGCCAGATAGCCCACGAAAAACAGCACAAGCAAAGTAATAGGTACATACAGTCCGCGGACCTCTTTTCCGATCTTCCATTCCTGTACGACATACCTTGCGAATCTCACATACAGGAAGATATTGATCACCATGATCATACTTCCCGCCATTATTAATGCCCGTACTAAAAAGTCAGTATTCATGTCTGATAATATTTTACCACAACCCGGTACGTTTTTTGTGCTATAATACTCATATCCGGTCTGTTAGCTCAGCTGGGAGAGCGCATGGGTCACAACCATGAAGTCGTGGGTTCGAGCCCCACATAGACCACCAATAGGAAGAGCCTGCTTCACGCAGGCTCTTTTTTTACTATTTACTTGTATCCGATGCACTTATCAGGAACTTCAGCTCATATTCACCCTTTGCCGGATAGCAGTATTCAGGTGCTGTCTGAGGTCCGCAGATTCCGGTGCCTATTCCCTGCTGGAATGCAGAGATTGTGACGTATGTGCCCGTAGTCACCTCGTCCTCTCTGTGCTTCATGCCGAGAAGCTCTGTATCGCTGTATCTCTTGATCCCGAGCTCAAATGCTTTGCCGGCAGCAGTGAATGTCAGGGTCTTCTTACCGTTGCTCACACTCACCCATCTGCAGTCCATTCTGTTGCCGCTCTCCTGTGGCTTGATGTTAGGCTCGGTCATGTCTTTTACGCTGCAGCTGACCTCTTCTATCTGAGTCTGGTCCTTCATGTCAGCATAAGACTCTCCGTTTCTGCCGAGATATCTTACTTTGTTATAAGACGAGTCAAGTCTGAAGGCCTTTCCGAATCTCGGAAGATTGCCTCTGCCCTTAGTGCACTTCAGTCTGCTTGTTACGAGGATGCCGCCAGGGCATGCTTCGTAGGTATCTGTGCAGATGAACGCATGTCTCCTGGTCGTGATAACGGACTTTATCACAGCCCTGCCGTCGGTCTTCTCTACTGAAGTTATCTCCTCTTTCTGCTCCGAGAATTCCTTCATGCTGTTCCTCATACCGAAGAGTATGAAGTCATTATCCGTAGGAGCACGGAAGATGATAGTGTAAGGATCTCCCGGTCTTACAGGGATGCCTCCTATGATGACCTCAGGTGAGTCTCCTGTATCTGCAGCCGCCTCTACAATATCCGCTCCGTCAGAGCCTATGAATCTGGACAGCTGCACGCTGCCCGCATCTGCAGGAGCAGCAGGTATCATTTCCTCGAGCACGATCTGTTCACGGCTGACTTCACGTCCGGTCGCTTTCTCGACCGTAACGATATCCAGCAGGCAGTCCCTTCCGGCCTGCCTTGCACCGGCCTTGTGACCGCTCTCATCGAGCTCTACTGTGACCTTCTCAAGCGGCTTCACGTCAGGTACGAGAGTCTCCTCATGACCGTCGCTCCATTTCAGTCTGAGCTCATACTCATTTCCGTCAGTGAATGACTTCGTATTGAATATCTCGAAGAGGTTCCTTCCGAAATGTCTGACCCTCAGAGGCCTGTATATGAACTTCGCGATCCTCGCTCCGGTAGACGGAGTCCTGTCAGGATAGAACATACCATCCACGCAGAAGTTGCCGTCATGCTCCCATTCACCGTGATCGCCTCCGTATGTGTAGCTGCCGTCCTCATGCAGGACTGCATGGTCGACCATCTCCCATACGCAGCCGCCGAACAGGCTGTCATGAGTGTATATCTCCTTCCAGTACGCCTCCATATCTCCCGGTCCTACGCCCATTGCATGAGCATACTCGCAGAGGAAATACGGTCTGTCGCACATTTCCTTTATCTTATATGTCTTCTCGCCTATCTCGTGTACTCTCTCTACAGGAGGATACATCTCACTGGCGACATCGTATGCCCGCCTCTTACAGTGAACTGCACTTTCGTAGTGGACAGGAAGTGAAGAGCGGCTCTTGAGATAGCCGTACATCTTGTCCGTATTGTTGTATCCGCCGGCCTCGTTTCCAAGACTCCACATCACGATGGATGTGTGCAGCTTGTCCCTCTGATACAGGTGCTCAGCCCTGTCAAGATAGTGAGCCTCCCACTTCGGATCGTGGCTGATCGTATTGTATGTAGGCGGGATCTGCATGGAATAGGTGCCGTGCGTCTCAAGGTCTGCCTCGTCAACTACATAGATACCGAGCTCATCGCACACCTCGAGAAGATACGAATCCGGAGGATAATGCGATGTCCTCACTGTATCTATGTTGTACTCCTTGCAGATGAGCATATCGCGCTCTATCTCATCAGGAGTCAGAGTATATCCGTTTACTGCGCTGGTATCGTGATGGTTGACACCGTGCAGCTTGACTTTTCTTCCGTTGATCAGGAAGATGTCGCCTTCGATCGTGACTGTGCGGAATCCGGCTCTCTCATGTATGCACTCACCCGCTGTCTCGTAGTATATATCGTAGAGGACAGGCTTCTCGGCATTCCACTCCGTCACATCAAGGCCCTCAAAGACTGCCTCAGCAGTCCCCTCTTCGGCCCTGACCGTCTTCGTCACTTCGATGCCGTGACCCTTAAGAGTGAATGTGACCTCATTGTCAGCATACATCTCAGCCTTCAGCTTGGCGGTGTATCCGGCAGAGGTATTTTCACAGGCAAAATCAATATCCCTGATACCGTCTCTGTCCTCGATCCTGAGAAGCACATCGCGGAATATGCCGTTATTCCGGAACATGTCCTGGCATTCAAGATAAGTGCCCGTGCACCATCTGCGCACTACGACCACGAGCTCGTTTTCACCCTCATGAATAAGATGTGAAACATAGAACTCAGCTGTATTGTGAGCACCTTCGGTGTATCCTGCAAATCTCCCGTTGACATATACATCAGCACAGCTGGCTACTCCGAGGAAGCTCAGGATATGCTTTTTTGAAAGGTCATCCGCAGTGAAGAATGTCCTGTAGATACCTGCAAAGTTATACTCCTCGCCAGGGTTTGTCCATCTCGGTCTGCTGCCCTTGTCTGCTCCGACCCAGCAGAACGTCCTGCCTGCTTTCTCTGTCTCAGGGATCTTAGGAGGATCAAACGGAAACTGATATCTTGTGTTGACGTAGAAAGGCTTATCGTAGCCTCTGAACTGCCAGCATGACGGAACATCGATTTTATCAAAAGACGTATTGTCCGTATCAAGGACATCAGGAATTTCCGCAGGAAGCGGGTAGAATCTGAAGTCCCATTCGCCGTTCAGGCATTTTACCAGAGGGGAGCTGTATCTTTTGGCCTTACCTGCAGCAGCATCAGAAGATGCCCTGTCAGGATAAGGAATGAAATAGCTCCTCGGCGGCAGCTCATTGATATTTATAGTTTTAAAAGTGCAGTAATTAGTCTTGTTGATCCTGTATTTCAAGTTATCTCTCCTTACATTAAAAGATCATGTCCCCCGTCAGGTCGTTCCCCGTACCCTTTTTATTACTGCTGTCCGTGATGGCTTTCATCAGAACGTCTTGCCATGTCATCCCTGACCCACAGGACTCTCTCAAGCCTTTCGGTAGTGTTCCGTCCAGGCAGGAAGAGAGGCACGTACTCTATGATCAGGTTGGATGTTTCAAGTCCGAACCATCTTGCCGGGCTTCCGGCGATACGCCTTATAAAATACTTAGTATGTATGAACAGGTTGTCACTTGCGGAGATGTCTCCCTCGAGAGGCATCCTCTTTCTGAGCATGCAGAACTTGAAGGAGCCGACATCGGATGGTCCGTATATCGAGTGTCTCTTGTTCTGTTTAGGCAGTTCCCCTGTCACAAGCAGGTCATGCACTATCTGTCTCAGATATATGTTTACACTCTGCTTGACCTTGAATCCAAGATTAAGATTGACACGGAATATGTAATCAGTACCGAAGGTCTCTACTTCGTACTCTCTCTGGAACGGATTGTTGGTCGTATTGACACTGATGAACCAGTAAGCATCTGCTTTCTTAGGTTCCTTATCCAGTATGGAGTACAGGATATCCCTGTCTATCGCCTCTACATCATCGCCTTTTGCGATATATACGAGATTGTTGGAACAGAGAGGGATCTCTTCATCGTCCTTCAGACCTTTGATTGTATCCAGATAATCCCGGATCGGAAGTCTGACCTTCTGCATGCGTTCAATCTGTGTGCCGCGGTACCAGCTGAGCATAATGAACAGGATCGCAAGTGAAAGGATGACTGCTACATAACCTCCTACGGCGAACTTGCCGAGGCTGGAAATGAAGAAGACTCCCTCAAGTGCGAAGAATATGAGTGCGAAAAGTATCGCACCGAACACCTTCCTGTGAACTATGCCGATATATACCGTGAACATGATCGTCATCATCAGCATACTGATAGTGATGGCGAGTCCGTATGCGTTCTCCATTCGTGAGCCGCTGCGGAAATATAATATTACGGCAATGCACAGGAACCACAGTATCTTATTGATGAGCGGCACATATATCTGACCCTTGGTGTCCGACGGATATCTCACATTGAGATGCGGCATCAGGTCGAGGCTGGCGGCCTCGTGTACGAGCGTATAGCTGCCGCTTATGAGTGCCTGGCTTGCTATGATAGCTGCAAGTGCACTCAGTATGATAGCGACCGGTCTCATGCCTGCAGGCAGCATCATGTAGAACGGATTGATTTCCTCTATAGCTGCCATCTCAGCATTGGTGCTGTTTTTTATGATCCATACGCACTGACCCATGTAGTTGAGAATCAGGCATACCTTGACGAAAGGCCAGCTGATCATGATATTCTCTCTGCCGACATGGCCCATATCCGTATACAGGGCCTCTGCGCCTGTCGTACAGAGGAATACGCTTCCGAGTATCATGAGCCCCGCCTTGTTACCCGGGCTGAACAGCACTCTGACTGCGTACAGCGGGTTCAGAGCCCTTATGATGCTCAGATCGCCGAGAGACAGCCAGATGCCTGTGATCCCCAGGAACAGGAACCATATCATCATGACCGGTCCGAACAGTTTGCCTATCGCACTCGTTCCGTTCCTCTGGATAAGGAAGAGTGCGCAGACAATGGTGATTGTGATGAGAAGCACTAAATGCTGTCCGTCTCCGAGTATCCTGTTCATCACACTGATACTCCTGAGACCTTCGACCGCTGTCGTTACTGTCACGGCAGGTGTAAGAACACCGTCAGCCAGCATCGTGGCTCCGCCTATCATCGTAGGGATGATGAGCCATTTGCCGCAGTCCCTGACAAGACTGTACAGGGCGAATATACCGCCCTCACCGTGGTTGTCAGCACGAAGTGCTATCAGAACATGCTTTACAGTCGTCAGCAATGTGATCGTCCATATTACAAGAGAAAGCGAACCGACTATGAATGTCTCATCAACATTGGCAAGGCCGCCGTTCCCCTCGACGATCGACTTCATTACGTACATAGGAGATGTTCCTATATCTCCGTAGACGATGCCTATCGTCACGAGGAACATTCCTGCACTAAAACTCCCCTTCAGGGTTTCTTTCTTTTGCATACCAATACCTCTTTACCCGGCTTCCCCACATCCGGGCTTCCTCAAAACTTATCTGCTATTATATCATCCTGTCAGCCGTAATAAAAATATTTCTGTCAATTCAAAAAAGACTTCTTAAATATGCCGGTCCGCAAATATAAGAAGTCTCTTGTTCTGACAGTAAATGATTTTGTGCTCAGGCAGTATCCGGTTCAGTCTTATCTTGACATGAATTTTCTTGCCGCTGCGATGCCTATCTTATAAGGCAGAGGTCTGAGATCCCTGTCTGCCTTCTTCAGCATGTCTCTTATGCGTATGTGCTGAGGGCAGTGCTGCTCGCACTTGCCGCACCCTACGCACTGTGACGGGAAAGCGGTCTCCTTGCGCATGCCTATGTTGCGGGCATACTCGAATCTTACAGGATTCTTCTTTCCCTCTATATACATGAGGTTCCAGTTATAGAATGTCCCCGGGATATCCACCCCCTGCGGGCAAGGCATGCAGTATCTGCAGCCGGTGCAGCCGACTTTCTCCTTTTCCTTAATGATGGTCTTTACCTTTTCCACAAGGTTCCTGTCCGCCTCTGTAAAGGAGCCCGGTTCAGCGTCGGATGCTATCCTTATGTTCTCCTCTACCATCCCGGTCGAGTTCATGCCTGACAGTACACACATTATCTCAGGCTGATCCCACAGCCATCTGAGGCCGAGCTCCGCAGCAGTATATCCTGTGCCCGAGTTGAGGAGCTCCTGTTTTGCCCTTACAGGAAGATTGACAAGCTTGCCTCCGCGGAGAGGTTCCATTATGACCACAGGCACACCCTTCTCACCAGCTGCCTTAAGTCCTTTTCTTCCTGCCTGACTGTGCTCATCGAGATAGTTGTACTGCACCTGACAGAAGTCCCAGTCATAGGCTTCGAGTATCCTGATGAAATTCTCAGTATTGCCGTGATATGAGAACCCTATATTCCTGATGCTGCCGTCCGCCTTGCGGTCAGCTATCCACTGCTCGATGCCGAGCGCTTTGAGCTTTTCCCACTCCGAGTAGTCAGTAAACATGTGCATCAGGTAGTAATCGACATGATCGGTCCTGAGCCGGCTCAGTTCCTCTTCGAAGGTCTTCTCGATCGCCTTCATGGATCTCAGTATGTACTGTGGCAGCTTGGTCGCTATATTCACCTTGTCACGGCAGTTGTTCTCGTCGAGTATCCTGCCGAGGCACTCCTCGCTTCCCGGATATATGTAGGCAGTGTCAAAATAGTTGACACCCTTCTCTATCGCCAGGAGGACTTCCTTTTCCGCCTTTTCGTAATCAATGTTTCCGCCTTTTTTAGTGAATCTCATGCAGCCGTATCCGAGCTGTGAGATCTCATTTCCGTATCTGTCTTTTCTGTATTTCATATTGTCTCCCCTTGTCTCACAATACCTGTATTGCAAAATTCTATTTTTTGCATCTGTAATCTGCGGCAAACCTATTTTGCCTGAGACACTTTCATTGGTATTATAGCAAATAGAAAATGTGAAAACATCAACAGCGTTAACTATCCCGCAATGTGTTCTGATGCGGGAGATGAGGAGGAGAATAACAACATGAAATCAATAAACGGGTATATGCACGGGATCAACCTTGGAGGCTGGTTCTCGCAGTGCGAACACACTAAGGAGCACTATGATTCTTTCATAGGAAAAGAAGACATCGCCCGCATCAGCGAATGGGGCTTTGATCATCTCCGCCTTCCGGTCGATTATGATCTTGTCGAAGATGCCGAAGGAAGCTATTTTCCGGATGGTTTTGACAGGATACAGCAGGTCATAGACTGGTGCGGAGAATACGGTCTTAACATGGTCCTCGACCTTCACAAGACCTACGGGTTCAGCTTTGACGACGGCGAAGAAGAGTCAGGATTCTTTGAGAATGAAGCCTATCAGGAGAGGTTCTTCCGTCTGTGGGAGCAGTTCGCTCTCAGGTTCGGAAAGTATTCAGAACGTGTCGCCTTTGAGCTTCTGAACGAAGTGACAGAGAAGGAATACAGCGATAAGTGGAATGAAATCGCGGCTGAGTGCATACGCCGCATCAGGGAGATCGCAGGAGATATAAAGATTCTCATCGGCGGATACTACAATAACAGCATCGAAGCCATGAAGGACCTTGATCCGCCATGTGATGAGAATATCATATACAACTTCCACTGCTACGAGCCTCTTATCTTCACCCATCAGGGCGCGTACTGGATCAGCAGCATGGATACGTCGTTCCGCATGCCTATAGACATGACTTACGGCGAATATGAAGAGAGAGCGAAAAAGCAGCTTCAGCACTACTTCGTAAGTCTCGGTGACTTTGACCGCGATAAGAAATTCGGGCCTGAATTCTTCGAGAAGCTGATAGCCGAAGCTGTTCAGATCGCAGAGGAAAGAAACGTTCCTCTGTACTGCGGTGAGTTCGGTGTTATAGACCTCGCATCACCTGAGGATACACTTGAGTGGTACAGAATGATCTGCTCAGTATTCGATAAGCACGGCATCGGCCGCGCGGCATGGAGCTACAAGGCGATGGATTTCGGCTTCACAGATGAGCGTCTTGAAGGTGTGATAGATGAAATTGTCAGACTTGTGTAATTTAGACAATAATATCTCACATCTGTCTATATGAGAATCCGCCGCGATGCTCTAATATACAAGTGCAATCCAAAATACATTTCTGAATGACGGAGATAATGCAATGGCAATCATATTCAATAATGAAAAGAAGACCTTTTCACTTCATACTGCAAAGACGACCTATCAGCTCAAGATAGGAAATCTTGATTATGTGAACCACCTGTATTACGGTGCGACGATCAGGGATGATGACCTTTCATATCTGATCCGCCGCTACGACCGTGGATTCTCGGGCAATCCGTATGATTCACTCAGGGAGCGCACCTTCTCACTGGATGCCCAGCCGCAGGAATACACAACACAGCAGCAGGGCGATTTCCGCATCAGCTCTATCGAAGTCCAGAATTCTGACGGGAGCTTCTCCTTCAACGGAAGATACCGCTCTCATACGATATACAAGGGACCTTTCACTCTCGAGGGACTCCCTACTCCTTTTGCATCTGAGAATGACACAGTCGACACTCTCGAGCTGGTCATTGAAGACAGCATCACACACATTCAGGTCACTCTGCTCTACTCGGTATTTGAGGAAGCAGACATCATAATGCGCGCAGCAAGAGTGCATAACGCGGGCCAGGAGACTGTTCATCTCAAGAGGATAATGTCAGTCAGCATGGACTATATGAACGGAAGTGGCATGGACCTCATTTCCCTTCCGGGAAGATACGGTCAGGAGCGTCAGGTGGAACGCCAGCCTCTGACACACCATGTGCACAAGATCCGCAGCGGACGAGGCATCTCTTCTCACCAGCAGAACCCGTTCGTCGCACTCGCAGAGAGCGAGGCCAATGAGGACTACGGATCATGCTACGGTTTTGCCCTCATGTATTCGGGCAGCTTTGTTGCGGAAGCAGAGCTTGATCAGTATGACCAGTGCCGTCTCGTTATGGGCATCAACGACAGGCAGTTCAGCTATGCCGTAAAGCCGGACGAAGACTTCGACACACCTGCTGTCCTGATGACATACACTCACAAAGGCCTCACCGGAATGAGCCGCAGGTTTCATGACTTCTTCAGAAACAACCTGAACAGAAGCAAGTTCGTAAAAGATGTGCGCCGCCCTGTTCTTATCAACACATGGGAGGCCGCCTTCTTCGATTTTGATGATAAAAAGCTGATCGAGATAGCTAAGGCTGCAAAAGGCATGGGCGTTGAGATGGTCGTCATGGATGACGGCTGGTTCGGAAAGCGCGATGATGACAACTCTGGTCTCGGGGACTGGTATGTCAATGAGAATAAGATAAAGTGCGGGCTGCATGAGCTCGTAAGGCAGATAAACGACCTCGGCATGAAGTTCGGTATCTGGTTCGAGCCTGAGATGGTGTCCGAGGACTCTGACCTCTTCAGGGCGCACCCTGACTGGGTAATGGCTATCCCGGGAAGACATGCTGTAAGGAGCCGCAACCAGCTCGTACTTGATGTAGGCAGAAAGGAAGTTCAGGATTATCTGATCAGCAGTGTCAACAGCATTCTGGACAGTGCAAACATCTATTATGTCAAGTGGGATATAAATCGCGCGATCACAGACCTGTGGTCCAACGCTCTTGCCGGTGAGGATCAGGGTGAAGTGTCGCACCGCTACGTTCTCGGCCTCTACCGTATAATGGATGGCATCATTAAGACTCACCCTGACATCATGTTCGAGGGCTGTGCAGGAGGCGGCGGAAGGCTTGACCCTGCAATGCTCACGTATTTTGTCCAGTACTGGAGCTCTGACAACACCAAGCCGCTTGACAACCTTAAGCTGCATTACGGCTCATCGTTCCTCTACCCTGTCTGCATCATGGGTGCACACGTTTCAGAGGCGAGCCCGATGGTCCCTATCGAGACCAAAGCCGCTATTGCCATGTGCGGCACTTTCGGGTACGAACTGGATGCCACTAAGCTCAAAAAGAAAGAGATCCGCACCTGTAAGAAGATGAGTGATCTCTATCATAAATACTACGATCTTAATTTCTTCGGCGATTACTACAGGCTTTCAGATCCTTTCACTCCGGTCAACCTGGTTGCATGGGAGACTGTCGCAAAGGATAAGAGCGAGGCTCTTGTTACAGTAATTACCGTCAGACTGACCGTCAACGGTCCGCAGGAATACATAAAATGCAAAGGCCTTGCGCCTGACAGGCACTACAGGCTCGAAGGCGACGGAGAAGGCTACATCATGAGCGGAATGGCCCTCATGCACGCCGGCATCCCTGTTCCGCGCGAAGTACCTGAATTCACATCATTCCTGTACCATCTGAAAGCTGTCGATCGTTGATATTCCGATTGTCATTTCTTCAAGAACATCCAGAAGCAGTCTGACTGTATCAAGCGATGTCAGCATAGTAATGTTGTTCTCAGCTGCGCATCTTCTGATTTCCACCCCGTCACCGTAATGTTTAGGCGACATTACGGTACGGGTGTTGATCACATAGCTGACATATCCTGCGCGTATGGATTCCATGATCTCTCTGCTTCCTTCACTCGGCTTGCGAAGCCTCCTCGTTCTGATGCCATTCTCTTTCAGTTTCTCTGCAGTATATTCAGTAGCCTCTATATTGAAGCCCATATCATAGAACCGCCTGATCAGAGGTACGGCCTCTTCCTTGTCTTCGTCCGCAATGCTCGCGATCACAGTCCCGTATTTTGGCAGTAACAGCCCGGAAGCTGTAAGAGCTTTGAATGCTGCTCTGTGCAGTGCGTCATCATATCCTATTGCTTCTCCTGTTGATTTCATCTCAGGCGACAGATATGCATCCATTCCCCTCAGCTTGGAGAACGAGAAAGCCGGGACCTTCACATAGCTGCGCTTCTTTTCTGCCGGATAGCGCTCAAAGATGCCCTGCTCCTGCAGTGAAAGACCAAGCATAGCCAGAGTCCCTATATCTGCAAGACTGTATCCACTCGCTTTAGAGATGAACGGCACGCTTCTTGATGATCTCGGATTCAGCTCAATAACATATACTTTGCCATTGTCGTCTACTATAAACTGGATATTGTAAAGCCCTGTAATGCCTATGGCTGTACCGAGTTTTTCCGTGTAGTCGAGTATTACACTCTTAACGTCTTCTGACAGATTGACAGGCGGATATATGCTGATTGAATCTCCTGAATGCACCCCCGTTCTTTCAACCATTTCCATGATACCCGGCACGAACACTCTGCGTCCGTCACATACTGCATCCACCTCGACTTCTCTTCCGCGGATATAGTGATCCACAAGAACAGGCTTGTCCTCATCTATCCTTGCCGCATTCTGAAGGTATTCTCTTATCGATTCCTCAGACGATACGATCTGCATCGCCCTGCCTCCGAGCACAAAACTCGGTCTGACAAGGACAGGATATCCTATCTCCCCGGCAGCTGCGACCCCTTCTTTTATACTGTTGACAGCTCTTCCCTCAGGCTGAGGTATTCCGAGCGATTCCATCACCTTTTCAAAAGAGTCTCTGTTTTCTGCCCTCTCGATTGCCTTGCTGTCAGTGCCCAGAAGTCTTACTCCGCGCTCCTCCAGCGGCAAAGCCAGATTTACAGCTGTCTGTCCTCCCAGAGTGGCAATAACGCCATAGGGCTTTTCAAGATTTACAATGTTCATTACATCCTCTGTGGTCAGAGGCTCAAAGTACAGCTTGTCAGAGCAGGTATAGTCAGTCGATACCGTTTCGGGATTATTATTGATTATTATCGCTTCAAAGCCGGCGTCGCGTATAGTCCTCACGGCATGGACCGTCGAATAGTCGAATTCCACACCCTGGCCTATGCGGATAGGGCCTGATCCGAGCACTATGATTTTTTCCCGGTCTGAGACCAAAGACTCATTTTCGTCTTCATATGTCGAATAGAAATACGGTACATAGCTCTCAAATTCAGACGCACACGTATCTATCATCTTATAAACAGGGGCAATGTCAGCCCTCATTCTGAAATCATATATCTCCTGTTCAGTCATATTCCACAGCAGAGACGCTTCATGATCAGAAAACCCCATCTTCTTCGCGGCAAGAAGCACGGATGCGTTTCCGGGATGAGCCGCAAGTTCACTTTCCATGCTGACTATATTGCGTATCTTGTATATGAAGAACCTGTCTATCGCAGTCAGTTCCGATATCGCATCTGCCTGTATTCCACGCCTCAACAGTTCTGCAACAGCATATATCCTGTCATCAGTGCCCGTCTGTATATACTCAAGCAGGTCTTCTTCTCCGTAAGCGCTGAATTTTTCCAGATAAATATGACTTGCTCCAGTCTCCAGAGACCGTATGCCTTTCAGCAGGCTCTCCTCAAAGGTCCTTCCAATGCTCATGACTTCCCCGGTCGCTTTCATCTGCGTTGAGAGTGTATTGCTGGCATCAGCAAATTTGTCAAAAGGAAATCTCGGAAGCTTAGTCACCACATAGTCAAGTGCAGGCTCAAATGCCGCCGGAGTATTTGCAAGATGTATCTCATCCAGCGTCATGCCAATGCCTATTTTTGCGGAAACTCTTGCTATAGGGTATCCGCTTGCCTTTGAAGCCAGGGCTGAAGATCTTGAGACACGCGGATTGACTTCTATGAGGTAATACTGCGATGAAAATGGATCCAGTGCGAACTGTACGTTACATCCGCCCTCTATCTCCAGAGCCCGGATTATTCTGAGAGCACTGTCGCGGAGCATCTGATACTCCTTATTGGTAAGCGTCTGTGAAGGGCATACGACGACAGAATCTCCTGTGTGGATGCCGACCGGGTCGAGGTTCTCCATGTTGCAGACTGTGATGGCTGTGTCATTGCTGTCACGCATCACCTCATATTCGATTTCCTTATATCCCTTCACGCTTTTTTCTATCAGGACCTGTCCGACAGGCGACAGCTCCAGAGCATTTCTGATCATCTGCGACAGCTCATTCTCATTTTCAGCAAATCCTCCGCCGGTACCACCGAGTGTAAATGCAGGCCTGAGGACTACGGGATAACCAATCGCTGCTGCCGTTCTGAAAGCCTCTTCAACTGTAGAAACTGTCTCTGAAGGCAGTACGGGTTCTCCGAGTTTCTCGCAGAGTCTCTTGAACTCATCTCTGTCTTCTGCCATTTCAATGGATCTGCTTCGCGTTCCGAGCAGTTCGACACCGCATTCCCTGAGAACACCCTTCTTCTCAAGCTGAATCGCAAGATTGAGCCCGGTCTGTCCCCCTATGCCCGGCAGTATAGCATCGGGCCTCTCATACCTGATTATCTTGGCGATATATTCCAGTGTCAGAGGCTCCATATATACTTTGTCCGCGATGGATGTATCTGTCATAATGGTCGCAGGGTTGGAATTGCAGAGGATGACCTCGTATCCTTCTTCCTTAAGGGCAAGGCACGCCTGTGTTCCTGCATAGTCAAATTCTGCAGCCTGTCCGATAACTATCGGGCCGGATCCTATTACCAGTATTCTGTTTAAATCAGATCTTTTAGGCATTATTCTTACCTTCTTCCATCAGATCAGCAAACAAATCGAACAGATATCCGCTGTCCTGCGGACCCGGCGCGCTTTCAGGATGATACTGAACGCTGAAGACTCTGTCTCTTTCGCATTTCATGCCTTCCACTGTATTGTCAAGGATATTGTAATGAGTAACTGTCAGCGGTGTATTATCAAGACTTGCCGCATCCACAGCATATGAATGGTTCTGCGATGTTATTTCGATCTTTCCTGTGCCACTGTTCCTCACAGGATGATTACCGCCTCGATGACCGAATTTGAGTTTATATGTTTTTGCACCATAGGCGAGCGCAATTATCTGATGTCCCAGACATATCCCGAATACAGGTCTTGCTCCGATAAGATTCCGGACAGTGTCTATCGTCTCAGGCACATCCTCGGGATCCCCAGGCCCGTTGGATATGAATATGCCGTCAGGATCAAGCTTCATTATGTCCTCTGCGGCCGTATTCCACGGAACGACGGTGACCCTGCAGCCCCTGCGGTTCAACGACCTTACTATATTTCTCTTCATGCCGCAGTCGATGGCTGCGACATGATATTTCTCGATCTGAGGAACAGATTCCCATTGTCTGCTGCAGCTGACCCTGGATACGGCATCGTGCGGGATCTCTGTCATTTCAATGATTTTCAGCCCCTCATCAAGAGATAAGTCAGGTGAAGTTATAAGTGCTTTACGGCTGCCTTTGTCCCTTATGGATCTTCCGAGCATTCTTGTATCGATACCGTATATCCCTGCGATACCGAATCTCCGCATTACATCGCCAAGAGTTTCCCTGCTCCTATAGTTTGAAGGCTCATCATTGTACTCGTGAACTATCAGTGCACCAATCGACGGGATCTCTGTCTCAAAGTCGTCATCAGCCATTCCGTAGTTGCCGATCAGAGGGTAAGTCATGACTACTGCCTGATCAGTATATGACGGATCGGACAGTATCTCCTGATAACCGGCCATCGATGTATTGAATACTATTTCGAGGACCTTGTCCACCTCTGCACCGAACCGGTATCCATAATATTCCTCACCGTTTTCCAGAATTATTTTCCCCGAATATTCACTCATCTGTTTCCTCCGTCATTGCTGACAGGCGGCGTTCAAAGCGATCCCTGCTGATGCCGCCTGAAATATCTGTTGGGTATTCACCTGTGAAGCAGGCACTGCAGTATCCCTTGTGATCACAAAGCTCTCCGAGTCTTTCCCCCGGAAGATATCCGAGCGAATCTGCGCCTATGATAGATGCGATTTCGTCTATGCTGTATCTGCAGGCTATGAGGTTTTCCTGTGAATCTATGTCAGTACCGTAATAGCATGGATGTGTAAAAGGAGGAGCCGAGATCCTTATGTGTACCTCTGCGGCACCGGCCTCTCTGAGAAGGCCTGCAATGCGTCCCATGGTGGTCCCGCGGACAATAGAATCATCAACCAGCACCACCCTTTTCCCTCTGACTGTCTCTTTGACTGCGGAGAGTTTGATCCTGACCTTGTCATGTCTTCCATCAGGTTCTATGAAGGTCCTGCCTATATATTTATTCTTTATGAGTCCTATGCCGTACGGTATCCCTGATTCTTTGCTGAAGCCAAGCGCAGCATCAAGGCCCGAGTCCGGCACTCCGATCACGATATCCGCCTCTGCCGGATGTGTTTCTGCAAGTATTCGGCCGGCAGTTTCACGTGCCGCATGCACCGGAACTCCGTCTATCACTGAATCAGGCCGTGCAAAATATATATATTCAAAAATGCACAGCTTCTTATCCTCAGTGCCGCAGTGCCCTCTTCTGAACTCTATGCCTTTTCTGCTGAAGATGATTATCTCTCCTGGTTCTACATCTCTGATCAGCTCCACTCCGGCAGCCTCGAGAGCAGCGGTTTCCGATGCAACAACATAAATGCCGTCAGATGTCACTCCATAGCACAGCGGCCTGAACCCGTGAGGATCTCTCGCACAGACAAGCTTCTGCGGCGACATGATGATAAGGCTGTACGCTCCTTCTATCGTATCCATCGCCCTGTCGACAGCTTCTTCTATTGACCCTGCACTGAGCCGTTCTCTGGTGACAATATATGCAATAGTTTCTGTATCTGTAGATGTGTGGAATATTGCCCCTGACATCTCGAGAGAAGAGCGGAGCTGTGCCGCATTTGAAAGATTTCCGTTGTGAGCGAGTGCCATTCTCCCTTTCTGGTGGTTAACCTCTATCGGCTGGCAGTTGCGTCTATTAGCCGCTCCGGTCGTTCCGTATCTTGTATGTCCGACCGCCATATTGCCCTCAGGCATCCTGCGCAGGATATCCTCAGTAAAAACATCGCCTACAAGCCCGAGATCCTTATGTGAAGTGAAAACACCGTCATCATTGACAACTATCCCGCAGCTCTCCTGTCCTCTGTGCTGAAGAGCATAGAGACCGTAATAGGATATACGAGCCGCATCCACGGGATGATCTGAATAAACACCGAAAACACCGCATTCTTCATGAATACTCATATTATATTTCCTCCTGCATCAGCAGCGAAATAACCACGCCAGCGTGCATCGCAGCGAGCTCTGTAACCACATTCTCCTCAGGGATGAATGCCGGATTGTGAAGAGGAAGAGTGCACCCTGCTCCTATGTGATAGAAGGAGCCGGGTGCTTTTTCTGTAAAGCATCCGAAGTCCTCGCTTATCATGGTCGGCTCATCGATAATGCGTACCTTTGATTCTCCGAACATCTCCTTTGCAGTCTTCTCTGCATGAGCTGTCATGCTGTCTTCGTTCACGACGCCCGGGTGGCTGTGTATATAGCCGATCTCCGCAGCCGTTCCTGTCCTGCATGCAACTGACTTTACAGTCTTTCTGAATTCCTCCTCCATCCTGCGGCGGGTCTCCGGTCCGAGCGTCCTGATTATTCCTTCGAATACGGCCTCTCCCGGCATGATATTTCCGGCAGTGCCGGAATTCATTTTCCCTACCGTCAGGACACACTTGTCCTGTGTCACCTTCCCCGGCAGCGCCAGCAGCTCAGTCACCATCTCCGCAGCAGCAGCAAGGGCATCGATACCCTTCTCTCTCACTGCACCGTGAGATGCAAGGCCTGTCACTTTCACCGTGAACATATCCGACGCGGCATAGAACTTGCCGTATCTTATCCCTATATGTCCTGCCGGCAGATCGGGACTGACATGAGCTCCGAATACAGCATCGACATCATCCATGCAGCCCTTCTTTATCATCCTGTCAGCTCCTCCGCGCCCTTCTTCATCAGGCTGGAAGAGAAATACGACATTTCCCTTCAGCTCATCTCTGTGTTCAGCCAGGATCCTTGCGGCTCCGAGAACGGCAGCAGTGTGAACATCATGCCCGCAGGCATGCATCACTCCTGATGTCTCAGAAGCGAACTCAGCTCCCGTTATTTCAGTCAGAGGGAGCGCGTCCATATCTGCACGGAGTGCGGCTGTCTTCACATGCCCGTCCGCACCTTCAGAACTGCTGCCTCTCAGAAGTCCAGTGACTGCTGTGTCAAGTATCCTCTCAGTCTCTATCCCCAGACTGTTCAGATAGTTCTCGACCAGTTCTGCTGTCCTGTACTCGCTGTTTCCCATCTCAGGATGCCTGTGGATGGTCATCCTGAGTTCCTTTATCTCATCTGAAAATCTCTCAGCATCATTTCTGATCATCTTTAACATAATTGTCTCCGGTCCCTGTTCTTCTGAAGAAATGTCCTGTTCAGGCGGCAGTTGTCATATATCCGTTTCACCTGTGAATACCGTGACTGCCGGCCCGGTCATGAAGCATCTTCCTGTGTCTCTGCCGCACTCTATCTCAAGATCCCCGCCCTTCAGATGGACAAGCACCCTGTCTGCAAGCTTTCCGTCAAAACACCCTGCAGCAGCTGCAGCCGTTGCCCCGGTGCCGCAGGCGTACGTCTCGCCTGAGCCCCTCTCCCAGACGCGGAATCTTATCTCGTCCGGGCTTATGATCTCAATGAACTCCGCATTAACTCCACCCGGAAATCTTCCTGAATCTTCTATGGCAGGCCCTATCTTCTCAAGCGGCAGACTGTCAAGTTCAGGAAGTGAAGGATTGTCTTCCAGGAAGAAAACAGCATGAGGATTGCCTGTGCTGACTTCAGTGAATCTCAGGCGCATTCCCTCTATGATGATCTCTTCCGGACTCTCAGCAGTCTCAGCTATGCCCATGTCGACTGTCGCACGGAAGACTTTTCCATCCCTGATATCCAGCCTGATCTCCCTGAGCCCTGCCCGCGTATTTATCAGCGCATGCGTGCGTTCAGACGGGATGATTCCGTTATCATATATGTACTTTGCGACGCATCTGATGCCGTTCCCGCACATCATGCCTTCCGATCCGTCCGCATTGAACATGTGCATGTAAGCATCCGCTTTGTCCGATGGCTCTATGAGGATGAGGCCGTCGCCGCCTATACCGTAATGCCTGTCAGAAAGACTGACGGCAAGTCCCGCCGGGTCCGGCACAGTCTCCTCAAAGCAGTTCACGTATATATAGTCATTTCCGCATCCCTGCATCTTGGTGAATTTCATTTTTACCCCGCTTTTCCATAACCCTTGTTTCTCTGTCTCTGACCTCAGCTGCCGGGTCTGCATTCATTCAGTGCCGATGCCGGTCCGAAGCTTTTCAAGAAACCCCTCAAGCCTGTCCAGACCTTCCTTAAGTGCCTCCATGCTGCAGCAGTACGATATCCTTATGTGATCATCCGAGCCGAATGCTGCACCCGGAGTCACTGCGACTGCTGCCTCCCGTACGAGACGCTCCGCGAATTCGAATGATCCCATCCCGTATTTTCCTATCGACGGGAAAGCGTAAAAGGCGCCTTCCGGGACTTCTGTCTCAAGACCCATTCCTGTGAGTCTGCCGGTGACATAGTCTCTCCTCCGCCTGTATTCCTCAGCCATGTGCGATGTATCTGTATCCAGTGCCGTGATGCAGGCCTTCTGCATCATGGATGGTGTGGACACAACGTCGAACTGGTGGACCAGCTCAAGTCTTTCCTTGACGGAGCTGTGTGCCACGAGATATCCCATCCTCCATCCGGTCATAGCATAAGGCTTGGAGAAGCTCTGCACTGCAAGGATCTGCTCTTTCAGATCGCTGTACTCAGCAAAACTGTGATACTCACTTCCGTAATACAGTGATCTGTACACATCATCACAGATGACAAATACGTCTCTTCCTTTCACTGCTTCGTATACTGTTCTTAGGCTCTCTTCGTCATAGACGCAGCCTGTCGGATTGTTGGGAGAGTTCAGGATTACGGCCTTCGTTCTGCTGTTTATAAGCGGCTCAAAGTCATCCCTTCTTATCTGAAACCCCGCAGCAGCCGTATCCACAGGAATGCATACGCCCCTGCACAGGTTCACTATCTGTTCATACAGCACGAATGCCGGCATCGGGATGATCACCTCATCTCCCGGCTCCAGTATCCCGAGAAGAGATATGAACAATGCCTCTGTCGCCCCGGCTGTTACTATTATTTCGTCCGCGCTGTAATCAAGGCCCCTCTCCTTCTCGTACTCAGATATCCTTTCGCGGAGCCTTCTGTCACCGTTGTTTTCTATATAGTGTGTGTCTCCGTCAGCAAGAGATCTGCACGCTTCCTGTACTATTGCCTCGGGCGTATCGAAGTCAGGCTCGCCGAGAGTCAGTCTCACGCAGTCCGGTACGGATGCAGCCAGTTTAGAGAACTCCCTTATGGCGCTCCTCTTAAGGCTGTAGACTGCCTGATTCATGTGTTCATGCATTGCCATGATCACCACCGCCTTACAGATTCCTGAGCCCCTGCTCCAGAGCCGTCTTCATCGTGGTCTTCTCATCCTTGGCCTTGATGACCCGTGCAGGGCATCCCGCGACGACCATCCCGGGAGGTACGTCCTCTGTCACGACCGCACCGGCCGCCACGACAGCGCCCTTCCCGATCCGCACGCCCTCTATCACCACGGCATTTGCACCTACGAGCACATCATCCTCAACTATGACAGGAACTGCGGATGCCGGTTCGACAACGCCCGCCAGGACTGCCCCTGCACCTATGTGACAGTTTCTGCCCACTTCTGCCCTGCCGCCTACGACAGCCCCCATATCGATCATAGAGCCTTCGCCGATTACTGCACCGATATTGATGACAGCGCCCATCATTATCACGGCATTATCACCTATCTCTACCTGCTCTCTTATGAAGGCACCCGGCTCTATCCTGGCGTGCAGGTCCTTGATGTCGAGAAGGTGAAGAGCACTGTTGCGGCAGTCATTTTCTATAACGACATCCTCGATCCTGTCCCTGTTTTTCTCAAGTACCGGTCCGAGCTCGGTCCAGTCCCCGAACACGATCCTGTCTCCTGCTCCGAAGACCTTCGCAGAACCATAATCCACGGGCTCCCTTTCCTTCACATACATCTTTACAGGTGTCTTCTTTTCCGCGTCCCTAATAAGCTGAATTATCTCCCGTGCGTCCATTGTCCCGTTCCCCTTTTGCCGCTGTTATACATTGAAAAACATATTAGAATTTTCTCACACAGAAGCCTGCTTAAGTCATACCAATATCATCTGCCTTTCCATACCGTTTATATATCGCACCTGTCAGAAGCGATCCATTCGATTATTTCCCACTCAAAAAGCTCCGCATGGTCCTGTCCATACGGAGCTGTCTGTTATCATGCTGTCTGTCCTGCATATCAGTATATATGTGAAGCGAATTCCCCCGCCTTTTTCTCTATGTCTGCAACTGCAAGGATGCTCTTAGGGTCGTTTGCTGTCTCAAGCATCGCAAAGTCTGCCGGCAGAATGAAGGACTTATTGAAATTTAGCGCCCCGATGAGCTGCTCGGCGATTATGTCACCACCTGAGTAGCCCGATACGATCACGGCAAACACTCTCTTGTCCGAAAAGTCATGTGACCGGAACAATGATGTGAGCCTGTTCACAAAAGCCGTAAGGTTGGCACTGAGTGCATCGTTGTAGTTAGGGCATATGAGGACCACGGCATCCGATTCAAGAAGAGCCGGATACACCTGATCGGTTATGATCCCGCCGTAAAAGCACGACTCCTGCTCCCCGAAGTGGAGGCACGCCTCATAGCTGCACCCGCGGCAGTCGTAGATCTGACCGTTCTGCAGCGCTATCTCGGTGATATCCGCGCGGCTGTGCAGATGCTTTTTCACCATGTCCCACAAAAGAAGAGTGTTTGAAGTCCTGCGTGTGCTCGCATGCAGGGCCAGCACTTTTATCTTGCCGTCTGCGGCCGGCATGCTGAAGCCCATCACCTTATCTGCAAGCGCGCGTACCTGCTCTCTGTATATTTCAGCCGGCTCCCTGCCGGATATCGTGCTGAGAACATGGAAGTTCCCGAGAGATCCCGTCGCCTCCACCAGCGGTTTGCCCGGAAAGGTACATCCGCACATGTTGGCAGAGAACGCAAAGCGCCTTGCGATGGCCTTGGTATAGAATTCCCCTCCTCCGTCGACTATTATGCCTCCGACCGATCCTTCGAGGCAGTCCGGGTGCCCTCGCAGGTACTCGAGAAGCCGGTAGTACTCAATGTTTACCCCCGCTTCTGACAGAGCTACTGCAAACAGTATCCTCTCATGTGAAATGTCCTTATCCTCAAATTCACTGATGTGGCTGTATATGACGACATCTGTTCCCCGGTCTCTGATCTCATCAAGGTATGGCAGCAGCATGCTGTCGAGTCTTGACGACCTGTCCGCCGAGTCGCACGCAGGCTTTATTACGGTAAGCCTGCAGTTTTCCTCTTGTCTTTTATGATGTCTGCTGCAGGTCCCCTCACCTGATGCTGCAGAGCCTGATGTATGAATCTCTGATCCTCTCATATAACTTATCCGGAAGCTCCGGATCCTCATAGTCCCATTTATCCCCGTCGTATCTGCTCCTGATCCCCAGGAAGGCTCCTCTGTTCTCATCCCCCAGATACAGTGAGCCGTAGTTCCACTCTCCCCTGAGTGTCAGCAGTATCGATATCGCTGCTGATGACATTGCCGGTGCGATATACGGCTTGAAGCCGAGCGCTCTCACCTCCAGATTGGCCCCCGTTGCCAGCTCTGTAAGTTCACGTGACAGTTCATCGTCATAGTTCCCGATACTGTTTGCTATCACAAGATCCTGTCCGTGCGGTCCGAAGGCTCTGCCTTCCGCTGCATACATGCTGAATCTTTCGTCCCTTTCAGCATAGTATGCTGCACGCGCGTTCATAACACCGAGGCCGTACCCCCTGAATTGCCACGGCTTAAGGCCTGACGCGTCGAGAAATGCCGCACACAGGTTGTCGACCGGATCACTTACTACGGCGATCAGTCCCTTATACTCAGCCGCACGCGCAAGCCCGGCATAGTGCTCTATGATCCCCCGGT
Source organism: Anaerovoracaceae bacterium (assembly GCA_045540775.1). Classification (GTDB taxonomy): domain Bacteria; phylum Bacillota; class Clostridia; order Peptostreptococcales; family Anaerovoracaceae; genus Crickella. Next base: position 36,262 of record JAZQHU010000011.1, read on the forward strand.
TGGCATCCAGCTGCGCCATCCTGACATCGAATCCCGGATCTTTCTCTTTCCCCAGATCCGGCACGCCCTTGCTGGCGCAGAATATGAATACATCGGTATCGAAGAGTTCCTCTTCAGTTACGATCCTTACAGGCGGCAGCTCAGGCTTTCCGTCGGGATATCTTATCTGATTGATCTCACGGACCAGCCTTTCACAGTTCTCCGGACATATATCACAGATTCCGATCTCAGATATGACATCCGCTCCCATCAGCCTGAGTCCTATCAGCATCGTGGTCCCGACATCACCGAGCGCCAGGATGCTGACCCTGTGCTTCTCTCCCGGCCGTACAGGATGCCCCGCCAGTGATACGGGTGCATCCACTCCGATCTCATTTATCAGTTCTTTTATTCTATGCATAATATCTCCTCTGAAAGCTATTTATCGCGTGACAGATGCAGCCTTTTTGCCCTCTTTATGTCGCTCTCTATATACACGCTCGGTGCAGCGTTCTCATCATAGAGGAGACCGTCGCCGTAATCAGGTCTCCGCGGACTGGTGATGACGGCTCCGAGCCTTCCGAGCGTCAGCTGCTTTTCAAACTCTGCCTGGTACTCCTGCTCTATGACCTTCATGATGTCCCTGGCATTCTCAAGACAGGTCATTGAGTATCTGTATACCATCTCAGAATCCCTGCCGCCTACAAAGCTGTATGATGTGTAAGGCATTATGATGTTTATAGAGGCATTCCTGTCTCCGGACTCAAAGCTGTCACCGCCGATGAACGGATAACAGTCTCTCTCGTTGAGCCACATCGTTATTACAGGTATGAAATAAGCACCATCAACAGCTCTGCGGCTTACTGCCATCTCATCCCTTGCGTTGCCTGTAAGGAGACCGACTATGACCTTCCTTACATTGACCTCATTCTCCCTCAGTATAGGGTCTATCCTCTTCATCCTCTGCCCTGAGTGGAGAAGGTCGTCAATCAGGATCACATCCCTGTTGAACGACTTGAGTGTCTTCACCTGATCCTCAAGCTCTGCATATCCGCGTGACTCCCTTATGGTAAAGTCACGGACCGACTCGCTTATGTATTTCTCTGTCCTCAGAGCCTTGGTGACAGTGTTCGGAACGACGACATCTGAAAGCGCTTTACCGAACGGCACAGCCATGTACGGTCCTCTCCGCTTTGCCGGGTCAGGTACCGATGACACCATGTTCTCCTTCGCAGCCATCTCGATTATCTTGCTGTAGACAGCACTTGTGTTGAAGGAAAGGATCAGCTTGCCCGGATACAGCTCACAGAAGGTCTTCAGCAGATTGTTGTGAGCATCATCCACAGCCTTCATGACCCGCGGGTTCTTGTTCAGCGGAGCCTTGATCACGGTCTCGACATCGCGGAACAGGACGACCGGAGCAGTGATGTCCACTGCATATACAGGATTGTCATGGTCTCCCGAGATGTTGACGAATCCCTGTCTTCTCAGGACCTCTGTCACATTCTGACTGAGGCCTGCAGGGTCAGCCGGATGATAGATGACGTAACCGTAGTCCTTGGCGAGCATATCAGTCAGGATCTCGGTAAGAAGGATCTGCCCGAGATTGGATATATCGCGGCTGCGTTCAAAGTAGAAAGCATTGATGATGCCTATCGACCCGTTAGCGCTCCTTCTGATATTGCGTGTGACATCGGTGTCGCCGAATTCGAACAGAAGGTCCTTTCTGTCGATCCTTCTTCCTGATGCAAAGGCGCAGACCCTGGAGCCTTTCTTCCCCGTTCTCTCGATATATATCGTTCTGACACGCGGACGCTCAAGAACAGTCATGAGGGCGTCAAAATCGTACCCTCTGCCTGTGAGACCTTCTCTGAGACTTATTATCTTCCTGCAGTTGCTGTGCTCATATCCGGAGATGTGTATATCTCTTGCCTGCAGCTCATGCTTGTAGGCAGGTTCTCTTATGTAATAATTATTCTCATATATATAATTCTGAACGACCGGATCTATAAGAGAAGTTATGTCCCTTCCGAGGTCGATGTTCTCTCTTATCCTTGTAGAGCTTATATCCTCATAGAACTTCTCAAGAGTGAGGTTGATGACATCGCCGCTGACAGGATATGCGTTCTCTGCATCCCTGTCCGTCTGCCTTGCCTCGCGTGCGAACACGATATGGTTGAAAGTGTGTATCGAGTTCTTCTGAGGCCTGGCCTTATAGCTTGAGGCATTTCTTATGACGTCCGATCCGACTGCTATATACAGTTCCCTTCCTCTGAACAGACTGCGGAGCCTTCCGAGGTCCTCAGGATTGGCGATATTGACAGGGATGTCATCAGGGAAGATGTACACGTCTGTCTCTGCAGCTATGGACATGGTCAGGATCTCTTTCCTGAGCATGTGCGGCAGGGTCTTCTTCGACCAGGAGAACTCGTCGATCGCGAGGTACACCTCATATCCCATGTCACGGATAGTGCATGCTATAGCCTTATGTCCGAGGCTGAACGGGTCAAATGTGCCCGGGAAGAAGGCCGCTTTCTGCCTGCATTCAAACCCGAAAGGTCCCTCTTCGGCTATATATTCCGATATGAATCTGTATATCCCGCGGAGAGCTGCCGCATTATTGCAGAACTCCATCGCGTCTCTCTCGGAATCCGTGTCAGGAATGAGCGTAAGGATCCGCTTGCCTGTAAGTTCCAGGATCCTGCGTTTTTCATCATTTGATGCCGCGCTGCTCATGAACACCCTCTCAGTCAGTGTCCGGAAGGCCTCCTGAGAGACAGCGTCCTTATAGTGGGCAACGCCCTTCATGAGAAGACCGGTAAGGCGTTTTATCAGTTCTTCACACCTTGCCTCACTCCCTCTCCTGCGGTATTCGCTGAAGTGCTCAAGCATTATCGATACCGTCATAAGTGATGCCGAAGCCGTATTGATATTGCCTGAACTTATATGGCTCTCAAGGTTGCCTGTGACTTCGTCGATCTCCTTGTCCGGCATGAGCAGGATCATCCGGCCGAGGTACTCAGGTATGAGTCTTGCGAACTGGTAGTCCTCTATGTCCAGCCCGTTATACAGCTCGATCATGATCTCATTGCACTGATCCGCAGGCATATTCCTTATGAGCCTGAGCAGCGCCTCGCCGGCCTCCCGTCTTACCGTGACTGTCTCACTTACCTTTATGAGATTGACAAAATGTGCGGCGATATGCATCCTGACATTTCTGTCGGATGACTCAGCGATATCAGTCATATACCGTATATTGGCAGACTTGCGCGTCCACGAGGTCTGGAATTTGAGGTCATCAAGGAACATCACCGAAAGCGCCGCGTCCTTTTCCTCATCAGACTGTACAGCAGCCGTGCTTCCGCCGTCGATCCCCATCAGCCTGAATCTTGCTGTGTGGATGCTTCCGTCTTCATCTCCTCTGAACTTTTCCCTCACATCAAGGGCCAGGAGGTCTATGCTGTCCGAATACCTTCCGGTGACCGTGCATGCATATCCCGCAGCCTTGTCCCTGAAGCTGTCAGTACACGTATCCGCATCGACAGCAAGGACTGAATTCAGAACAGCCATCGTCATCCTCTCGCTCCTGCCGGTGTTTTCAAACAGCTTCTCAAGGACAGCATAATACCGCGGCAGGAACTGCTGCGCGCAGCTTGAGAGCGCCGCACTCACGTAGAAATCCATGCTCTGTATTATCCAGTTCCTGTGCCTCTCGGTCAGCCTGGATGACGGAGACAGCATCTTATCCAGATACATCTCAAACATCTCGAGGTTGGTCGTGGTCTCATCCAGCTTAGGGATGTCTTCCGGCAGCTCTTTCCGGTAGTTCTGCCTGAAAGTCGCAGTCATCTGTCCCATCTGGCGCGCGGACTGCTCTCTTACATCACTCTCCCTGTTCATCAGCTGATCATAGAGGAATCTGAGGGTCAGAGCCTTCTGTTCCTCTGTCATATATGTCGAGTACTCACCCAGTATGGTTATATAGGTGCGGAGATTCCTCCAGTCGGTCTCACCGCGGGCATCCTCTATGAGACGTGCAAAATCCGCCTTGTTGTTGAAGTAGTGCATCAGGCGAATGTTGTGCCCCACAGACTTCATTTTGAGCTGGCTGATGATATCGTCGCCCTGGATAAGTGACATCTCCCGCCTTGCGCGTACAGGCCTGTCCGTGCGGTAACCCGTGCCCTCAGCGGGCAGAGCTGTGATGACTCCGTCCTCAAGGGCAAAATCACCAGGAAGGTCCGTGACAGCGCCGAGCTCCGTCATGTAGTCCTCGAAGTCCTTAAGGCGCGCATATACCTTTTCATATCTGTGCCTCTTGGCCTCATCGACATTGTCGAGCTTGCTGAGGATGACATCGAAGGCCTGCTCAAGTGTGTAGAAGTGTATTATCTCTCTGCCGTCTTCTCTCGTGCTCTTGACTCTGAAGTCTGCGTATATAAGGAGCAGCGACTCTGCGGAGAGGTTCTCGAACTCAAGATCCCAGGTGGAATGGTTGGCCGCTATGTGAGCTATCCCCGGCATCCCGTTCTCTGTCATGCAGTAGTCTGTATAGTAGTAATGCAGGTACGGGACCCTTCTCTCCTCGCTCTTGCGGCATCCGTATTTACCGATATCGTGGCTTGCCGCTGCAGCCGAAGCAAGAGCAACGTCAACAGGAATGCCGGCATCACGAAGTTGCCTTGCCATATATGTCGCCACATAATGCACACCGGAAATATGGCCGAGAGTATTGAAAGGCGTGACCTCAGTTCCGAGGCGCATGAACTCATATATGAAACTGCTCCTCACCAGCCTGTGCATCCTTATATACTCAGCGGCACATCCCTCAGACTGAACTTCCTGGTCAGAAAGAAGAGGCATGTCCAGCGTCGGGTCAAACCTGCAGGCTTTGCGTTCATATGTGAAGACAGCCCTGAGGAGCGTCAGCGCCGTGACGCGCCCGCTTCTGAATTCTTCAGAGTTATCCGGTATCCCGAGATGCGGGAATATCGTGCCGCGGACATGCATATAACAATGAAGAGCCCATCCCTCCTGAGGGATAAGGCTCATCTCTTCAAGGCATACTGCGCCCGCTTTAAGTATATTGCCGGCTGTAATGCGGCCGTTTTTATCTGAATAGGACAGGATCATGTCTGCTAGGTAGCGGAGGTCTGCTGACCTTTCCTGCACCCTGCTTCTGCTGATCCCGCGCGAAGAAAGATACGCTCTGTCTGTGAGAGCGGATAAAATTTCTCTGTAAAGCAATTCCCCTCTGTCCATAATACCCCCTTAATCCCGCCCTATTATACACCATGTACGGAATACCGGTCACGAAAAAAGGACATATATTGTCGAAATACATCTGATTTATTATATAATTATCAAAACGGTCAGCCGGTTCACTTCTTACTGAAGGAGGTCAGTATGGGTAAATATAAACAATATATCTCTCTTATCGCTGTATTTATCATCAGTTTATGCGTATTCGCAGCCTGCAGTCAGCAGTCTGATCAGAGCACGGAAAGCGGCTATACTATCGACAACATCAGAGACTATGTCGTCGGCATCGATGAGCAGATGGATCTCGAACAGGGTGGAAAGAAGACCGTTACGAATTTTGACAATGCGGCAACCACCCCTGCCCTGCAGCCGGTAATGGATGCCGTAGATGATGAGCTCAAGAAATACGGCTCGATCGGCAGGGGATACTCTCCTAAGTCGAACCACTCGACCCAGCTCTACAACGATACCAGAGACAAGGTCCTCGAGTTCTTAGGTGCTGATCCTGAGACCTACACCGTTTTCTACGTCAATAACACGACAGACGGTCTGAACAAGCTCGCATCCGCGCTTATTGAAGATAAGAGCGATATCGTGCTCGCGACACGTATTGAGCACCACTCCAACGATCTTCCATGGCGTGAGAACGCCACCACCATCTATGCCGAGGTGGATGATCAGGGACGCGTCATGTATGACGAGATAGAAAAGCAGCTGCAGAACAACAAGGTCAAATATGTTACTGTAACTGCTGCTTCCAATGTTACTGGCTATGTCACCGATGTCCACAGAGTCGCAAAGCTCGCCCACAAGTACGGGGCGAAGATCATCGTTGATGGGGCTCAGATCGTTGCCCACCGGAAGTTCTCGATGACAAGCGATGACCCTTCCGAGAATATAGACTTCTTCGTATTCTCAGCGCACAAGATGTACTCGCCTTACGGCGGAGGCGCTGTTGTGGGCCTGACTGAAGATCTTATGCAGCACATGCCTAAGTTCTACGGCGGAGGCACGATCAATATCGTAGGAGATGACTGGGTCGAATACACTGACGCGCCGAAAAGCTATGAGGCTGGCTCCCCTAACTATCCTGGCGTTGTTGGTCTCGGCAAGGCCATAGATATACTTCAGGAAGTCGGATTCGATAACATCGAAGAGCACGAGAAAGCCCTGAATCAGAGGCTTATGGATGGGCTTCTCAAGATGGACAACATCATAATCTACGGAGACTCAAAGGATCTCAGCGACCGCGTAGGAGTCATATCTTTCAATTTCAGCGATGCGAACTCAGGACTTATAGCTGAGGCGCTGTCCAATCATTACGGCGTAGCGACCAGGCGCGGCGCATTCTGCGCTAATCCGTACGTCTGGAGACTGTACGGACTTACCGAAGAGCAGATACGCAGCTTTATCGAATGCTCAGATATAAACACACCTGGCATGATCCGTGTCAGCTTTGGTATCTACAACACCGAAGAGGAAGTAGACTATCTGCTGAAGGTGCTGCCTAAGGCAGTACAGGAAGCCAAGAAGACCAACGAAAAGAACATGGGTCTGGCTAATCCGGAATACTGATCCGCACTTAAAATGCCGCAGCTCTTGTATTTACAAGGTGCTGCGGCATTTTTGTGAGCTTATTTAATTTATTCCATTTCAACTGTCCCAGGCGGCTTGCTCGTCAGGTCGTAGAATACTCTATTCACGTGGTCGACCTCATTTACGATTCTGGTCATAACCCTCTGCAGGACATCCCAAGGTATCTCTGCGGCTGTTGCGGTCATGAAGTCTGAGGTGATGACCGCTCTCAGAGCGATCGCATAATCATATGTCCTGAAGTCGCCCATTACTCCGACTGTCTGCATGTTGGTAAGAGCAGCATAGTACTGGCTTATCTCCCCTGCCAGGCCTGCCTTATCTATCTCTTCTCTGTATATCGCGTCAGCATCCTGGACAATCTTTACCTTATCAGCGGTGACTTCGCCGATTATCCTGACACCGAGTCCCGGTCCCGGGAACGGCTGTCTTGTTACAAGGTATTCAGGCAGGCCGAGCTCTCTTCCGAGCTGCCTTACCTCGTCCTTGAAGAGCATCCTGAGAGGCTCGATTATCTCCCTGAAGTCCACGTAGTCAGGAAGCCCTCCTACATTGTGGTGGGACTTGATGACAGCAGACTTTCCGAGGCCGCTCTCGATGATATCCGGATATATCGTGCCCTGTGCGAGATAGTCTACAGCCCCGATTTTCTTGGATTCCTCCTCGAATACTCTTATGAATTCCTCGCCGATGATCTTGCGCTTTCTCTCAGGCTCTGTAACACCTGCCAGTTTTGCGTAATATCTCTCTGCAGCATTGACCCTGATGAAGTTGAGGTCGAACTTGCCCTCTTTACCGAATATGGACTCTACCTCGTCTGCCTCGTTCTTTCTCATAAGGCCGTGGTCAACGAATACACATGTCAGCTGAGGTCCGATGGCCTTCGCGAGGAGCGCCGCAACTACAGATGAGTCGACACCTCCCGACAGTGCGAGAAGGACTTTACCGTCTCCCACTTTCTCTCTTATTGCAGCTATCTGTGTCTCTGCATAGGAGTCCATCTTCCAGTCCTGAGCGCATTTGCAGACATCGAGCACAAAGTCTCTTATGAACTCTGCTCCGTGCTGTGTGTGGTTGACCTCCGGGTGGAACTGCACCGCATAGAATCCCCGGCTGCGGTCCTCCATGGCGGCTACAGGGCACTCATCTGTGTGTGCAGTAACTGTGAATCCTGCAGGCGGCTCGCTAATGTAGTCAGTATGACTCATCCAGCATACGTTCACATCGTCAGCAGATTTAAGGATGCCTTCCTTCCCTGTCATGGTAACCTCTGTGTGCCCGTACTCACTTGTAGGCGCGGACTCGATCTTTCCGCCCAGGCGGTAAGCCATGAGCTGAGCTCCGTAGCAGATGCCGAGGACAGGCACTCCGAGTTCAAATATTCCGTCATCTATTGACGGTGCTCCCTCTCCGTATGCACTCTGAGGTCCGCCGGTGAAGATGATGCCCTTAGGGTCGAATTCACGTATATCTTCAAGAGTGACCGACTCAAAACCTTTGATCTCTGAGTACACGCCGCACTCTCTTACTCTTCTCGCGATCAGCTGGTTGTACTGTCCGCCGAAATCGATTATAAGGATCCTGTTAACAGCCATATAGTTCCTTTCGTGTTTCCTGTGATATGACAATGCAGGCCTCAGCAAGCGGCCCGCATCCACTGATTACTGTGAAAAATTTTACTCTACCGTAACTGATTTCGCAAGGTTTCTCGGTTTGTCAACATCAAGTCCCCTGGCAACGCTGAGGTAGTATCCCAGCAGCTGTAGAGGAATGACGGCAAGGCTGCCGGCAAAATGTTCATCAGACCGCGGAACGTATATTGTGAAATTGACGGAGTCCTCTACGCTGTAATTTCCGTTGCTCGTGATGCCCATCAGGTAGGCTCCTCTCGCCTTGCACTCTGCCATGTTGCTGACCGTCTTCTCCAGAAGCTCGCCCTGTGTGAGGACTCCTATCACAAGTATGCCGTTCTCTATAAGGCTTATGGTGCCGTGCTTGAGTTCTCCTGCAGCATATGCCTCGCTGTGGATGTAGCTTATCTCCTTCATCTTGAGGCTGCCCTCAAGACTTATAGCATAGTCAAGGCCGCGTCCGATGAAGAATACGTCATGCGCGTTGGAATACTTTGATGCGAACCACTGTATTCTCTCCTTGTTTTCAAGGATGCGGTCTATCTTGTCCGGGATAGCCTGCAGCTCCTCAATATAGTAGTTGTAGTCACTGTCATCCAGTTTCCCCTTTGCCGATGCAAGAGCCAGCGCCAGCCCGTACATCGCAGCAAGCTGCGAACTGTATGCCTTGGTGGTGGCAACTGCTATCTCCGGCCCGGCTAGTGTGTACAGCACATTGTCCGCTTCCCTTGCTATGGTCGAGCCTACTACATTGACGACAGCAAGCGTCCTGAGGCCGTTCTCCCTGGCAGCTCTCAGTGCTGCAAGAGTATCTGCAGTCTCACCCGACTGGGAGATGACGACAACGAGAGCATTCTTATCTATGATCATCTTCCTGTATCTGAATTCGGATGCCAGTTCCGTCCTGACAGGTATCTCTGCCAGATCCTCGATAACATACTGGCCGGCCATTCCCGCATGCCATGCTGATCCGCATGCAGCTATCCTGACCTCACTTATTCCTGCGAGAATATCCTCTGTAAGGCCTGCAGAAGACAGGTCGATCCTGCCGTCCTTTATAATGCCCGACAGAGTGTCTCTGACAGCCTTAGGCTGCTCATGGATCTCCTTGATCATGAAGTGCTCGTATCCGCCCTTCTCAGCCGCCTCAGCATCCCAGGATATGTGAGTGCTCTCGACCTGCACTTCATCGCCGTTCAGATCGAAGAAATGAGCCTCGCCCGGCAGCAGCCTTACAGACTGAAGATTGTCTATGTAATAAATGTCACGGGTGTACTTCAGCACTGCAGGCACATCTGATGCGAGGAAAGTCTCTCCATCCGCAACACCTATGACCATAGGGCTGTCTTTTCTGGCTGCATATATCTCGCCCGGATAGTCCTTGAACATCAGTGCCAGAGCATACGATCCGCGTACACGCACCATCATCCTGTTTATGGCGTCGATCGGTCCTATCCTGTATTTCTTGTAATAGTAGTCGACCAGCTTGATGGCGACCTCTGTATCCGTCGTGCTGTAGAAAGAATACCCCTGACTCAGAAGCTTGCTTCTCAGTTCTTCATAGTTCTCGATAATGCCGTTATGCACGCCGACTACATCAGATTCGACCGGTCCTGACGCCGACCCGGTGGCGTTTCCACTGACATGCGGATGCGCATTGGTCTGCGACGGCTCACCGTGTGTGGCCCATCTCGTATGACCTATACCGCAGGTCCCGGGTATTGCTCTGCCGTTATCCGTCTTTTCTGCAAGGTTCCTGAGCTTGCCGGTGGATTTGACGACCTCTGCAAGCGAAGAGCCGTCGCGGACTGCGAGCCCTGCTGAGTCATATCCCCTGTATTCGAGTTTTGAAAGGCCGTCCAGCAGCACAGGCGCTGCCTGCTGCCTTCCCGTAAATCCTACTATTCCGCACATATATTATTTCCTCCTGTCTTCTGCCAGCTTTCCTGCAGCCCTGATGAACTCCCTGAATACCGGGTGAGCCTTGTTAGGTCTGCTCTTGAACTCAGGGTGATACTGCACGCCCACATAGAATCTGTTCTCAGGCAAAGCGATTGATTCGACCAGCCGTCCGTCAGGCGATGTACCGGCGATCTGCATTCCGGCGTCAATAAATTCATCGCGGAACTCATTGTTGAACTCATAGCGGTGGCGGTGTCTCTCGCTTATATCACCTGTGCCGTAGATATCCCTCAGCACAGAGCCATCAGGAGCGGTACACGGATAGGCTCCGAGCCTCATGGTCCCGCCTTTAGGGATATCACCGTACTGGTCAGGCATGAAGTCTATTACCTTGTGTGCACTGTTCTCATTGAACTCTCCAGAGTTGGCATCAGCATATCCCAGCACATTCCTCGCATACTCGATCACTGCGATCTGCATGCCGAGACAGATGCCGAAATACGGTATATTGTGTGTCCTTGCGTATCCTGCAGCTCTTATCATGCCCTCGATGCCGCGGTCGCCGAAGCCACCCGGCACCAGAATGCCGTCCGCATCACCGAGCATCTCATCCTCAGTATCTGCGGTGATGTCCTCCGCCTCGATCCACCTGATATCCACAGAGCACCCCGTCTCAAATCCTCCGTGGCGGAGAGCTTCGGCTACTGACAGATATGCATCATGCAGCTTTATATACTTACCGACCAGAGCAACAGTGACTTTGCGTCCTCCGGCTTTGATCCTCTCTACCATTTCCTTCCAGTCCTCCATGTCGCACGGGCCTGCGTCGATGCCAAGCTCGCGGCATACTATCCAGGAAAAGTGTGCCTTTTCGAGCATCAGCGGTGCCTCATACAGAACAGGCAGAGTTATGTTCTCGATGACGCAGTCCCTCTTGACGTTGCAGAAAAGCGAGATCTTGTCGTAGATGTCGTCGTCAATATGCCTGTCCGACCTCATGATGATGATCCCAGGCGAGATGCCCATGTTCTGAAGTTCCCTGACAGAATGCTGCGTCGGCTTGGACTTGTGCTCACCCGAGCCAGTGATGTACGGCACCAGAGTGACATGGATGAACAGGCAGTTCTCCCTGCCCTGTTCGATGCATACCTGCCTTGCCGCTTCGAGGAAAGGCTGGCTCTCTATGTCGCCGACAGTTCCTCCTATCTCGGTTATGATGACATCGCTGTCACTCTCCCTGCCTACGCTGTATATGAATTCCTTGATCTCATTGGTAATGTGAGGGATGACCTGAACTGTGCTGCCGAGGTATTCTCCCTTGCGCTCCTTGTTCAGCACATTCCAGTACACCTTGCCTGTGGTGAGGTTTGAGAATCTGTTCAGATTCTCATCTATGAATCTCTCGTAATGCCCGAGATCCAGATCGGTCTCTGCCCCGTCCTCCGTCACGAACACTTCGCCATGCTGGAAAGGACTCATGGTACCCGGATCAACGTTGATGTACGGGTCCAGCTTCTGAGCAGCTACCCTGATCCCCCTGGCCTTCAGGAGCCTGCCGAGGGAAGCGGCAGTGATGCCCTTGCCGAGACCTGAGACGACGCCGCCTGTCACGAAGATATACTTTTTGTTCATTATTCTCACCTCCGAAAAAACGCAATCAGGGAGTCTGCGAACAGATTCCCTGATACTGATACTTTTACTTATATCCCGCTGGCTCCGTAGTTTGAGAGTACGCGTGCTGACGGGTCGTCAACATCGCAGCCTTCCCATTCCCTGTTAGGCATCCAGAAGTCTTTTATCATTTCCGCCTGTCCCGGATAATACTTTTCGAATATCTCGCGGTACAGAAGCGATTCCTTGGTAAAAGGCTGCGCAAAGCTGTATTTTGCGCGTCCGGCCTCGAATTCCTCATCAGTGTACTGCGTCTCTGCGTACTCCTTGAGGTCGTCCACCATCGAGTGTCCTACGGCATCTGAGAATGCGGCCTTCTCTCTCCAGAGTATCTCATCCGGCAGATAGTCACCTTCGAAGGCTTTTCTCAGCAGGTACTTGCCCTTGCCGTATGTGTTGACCTTGATTGCAGGGTCTATCGACATTACATACTGCACGAAGTCGAGATCTCCGAACGGCACTCTTCCCTCGAGGCTGTTGCCGGATATGCAGCGGTCAGCTCTCAGCACATCATACATGTGAAGCTCGCGTACCCTCTTGCAGGCTTCCTCCTGGAAAGCCTCAGGTGACGGAGCAAAATCAGTATACTTGTAGCCGAACAGCTCATCGGATATCTCGCCTGTGAGTATGACACGTATGTCAGTCTGCTCATGGATGGCTTTGCACACCAGATACATCCCTATCGAAGCTCTGATGGTCGTGATATCGTAAGTCCCCAGCAGATATATGACGTAATCAAGTGCATCAAGCACATCCTGCCTGCTTATGATGACCTCGGTGTGATCGCTGCCGATATATTCAGCGACCTTCTTCGCATACTTAAGGTCGATAGCATCGACATCCATGCCTATGGCAAAAGTCCTTATAGGCTCAGCCGACTCTCTCGCAGCTATCGAGCATACGAGAGATGAATCGAGGCCGCCCGAGAGGAGAAAACCGACCCTGGCATCAGCCACCAGACGCTTGCTGACCCCCTTCGTCAGCAGTGCATTTATGTTACCGCAGATATCTTCAAGACTTCCTGTGACATATCCATCGACCGATGTCATGTCGCGATATCTTGTAAATACCCCCTTCTGCCAGTAACACCCCGGCGGAAACGGCATCACCTTGCTGCATATCCCCAGCAGACTCTTAGGTTCGCTGGCAAAAGCTATGCATCCTTCCCTGTCGTAACCGTAATAAAGTGGTCTGATGCCGATCGGATCTCTTGCCGCTATGAATTCATCCGTCCTGCCGTCGTATATGACGCAGGCGAATTCAGCGTCCAGCATTCTGAACATGTCTGTGCCGTGCTCAAACCACAGCGGCAGCAGCAGTTCGCAGTCTGAACCGGACCTGAAGGTGTATCCCTTCTGCTCCAGTTCCTTTTTCATTATTTCAAATCCATACAGTTCGCCGTTGCAGACGACGCTGCAGCCATCCTTTATAAAAGGCTGCATGCCTTCCGGCGTCAGTCCCATTATGGACAGCCTGTGGAATCCCATGATGCCCTTCGGACAGCTGACCGGGATGTCTGTCTCTGATGATGAGACCTGCTTCATCCGGTCGATGCTTATGATCCTGGTATCATCAGGGCCTCTGTATTTAGTAAGTGCAAAAGCCTCTTCAAATTCCGGTACCGTCGTGAGGCTTCCGGTCGTTGTCATAATCGTACACATGATCAGCCTCCTTATTTCTCTCCGAACATCAGAAGTCCGTAGTTAGGAAGCGGCCAGTATTTCTTCGAGGTCACAGCCTCAGCTGCATCACTGTCCCTTCTGAGCTGCGCCATTGCAGGCAGGAGACTGTCGCGTATGACCTCTGCATCCGAGCGGTAGTCCTCCCCGCTCAGTGAATCCAGCACAGCGACCATGGCATCCACATCTTCATAGATGCGGTCAGTCTGCTGAGAGAGGAACCTCACCGTCTTCTCCTCGAATCTGCATTCAAGTTCAGGTATCATGCTCCTCTTGTCTGCAGCATTTCTTGCCAGCTCTGCCGAGTAGCTCTCGATCGCAGGCGCGATGCGCTTGATTGCCATGGACCTCATCGTCTTAGCCTCGATGCAGATGGTCTTGCAGTAGTTCTCAAGCATTACCTCGCATCTGGATTCGAGCTCAGTCCTGGTGAAGACCCCCTGAGCAGTCAGCATGGCGACGTTCTTCTCATCTGTAAGATGCGGCACACAGTCAGCTGTCGTCCTGTAGTTGGAGAGTCCTCTTCTTTCCGCCTCTTCGATCCACTCGTCCGTGTATCCGTCGCCGTTGAAAATGATCCTTCCGTGATCTCTGAGAGTCTCCCTGACAAGGTCATATACATCCCTTGCAAGGTTGTCCGTACCTTCGAGTTTTCCGGCAAAATACTCAAGAGAGTCCGCGACGGCGCTGTTTATGATGACGTTCGGGAACGCTATGCTGCTCATAGAGCCCGGCATCCTGAATTCGAACTTGTTGCCGGTGAAGGCAAAAGGCGAAGTCCTGTTCCTGTCGGTATTGTCTCTGCTGAATCCCGGGAGCACTGCCGTTCCGAGCTTCATGAGGACTTCTTCATGCTTCTCATAAGGCTCATCCTCCTCGATGGACTTAAGGACTTCAGTCAGCTCATCCCCGAGGAAAATGGATATGACAGCCGGAGGAGCCTCATTTGCTCCGAGTCTGTGGTCATTGCTTGCAGAAGCTACAGATATCCTGAGAAGATCCTGATACTCATCCACAGCTCTTATGACAGCGCAGAGGAAGAGAAGAAACTGTGCATTGTCATGAGGAGTATCTCCCGGCGAGAGCAGGTTGCCGCCCTTGTCAGTCGAAAGAGACCAGTTGTTGTGCTTGCCGCTTCCGTTCACACCGTCAAAAGGTTTCTCATGCAGCAGAGCCACGAACCCGTGGCTTTCCGCGACCTTTTTGATCATCTCCATTACAAGCTGGTTCTGATCGGTCGTTACGTTGACCTTGGAATATATACAGGCAAGCTCATGCTGCGAAGGTGCTACCTCGTTGTGTTCGGTCTTGGCGTATACGCCGAGCTTCCACAGCTCGTCGTTCAGCTCCTCCATGAACCTCGTGATCTCAGGCTTGATAGGTCCGAAGTAGTGATCATCGAGCTCCTGCCCCTTAGGCGGCATGACTCCGAACAGTGTCCTCCCGGTGAACCTGAGGTCAGGTCTCTTCTCATACAGCTCCAGCGGGACCAGGAAGTATTCCTGCTCTGCTCCCGCGACAGCATCGACTCTCTTCACAGAATCGTTTCCGAGGATGTGAAGCACCCTCAGAGCCTGCCTGTTGAGAGCATCCATCGATCTCAGAAGAGATGTCTTCTCATCCATCGCCTCACCGCTGTATGAGCAGAAAGCCGTAGGTATGCAGAGCGTTTTGCCCTTGATAAATGCGTATGATGTAGGGTCCCATGCGGTGTATCCTCTGGCCTCAAATGTGGCCCTGAGACCTCCCGAAGGAAACGATGAGGCATCCGGCTCACCCTTTATAAGCTCCTTGCCGGAGAAATCCATGATGACTCCTCCGTCAGGCGACCCCTGGATAAAACTGTCATGCTTCTCAGCGGTGACTCCGTTCAGCGGCTGGAACCAGTGCGTAAAATGTGTGGCTCCTTTGGATACCGCCCAGTTCTTCATGGCCTGAGCAACAGCATTGGCTACTTCCGGATTCAGGGAATTGCCCTGATTGATCGTCTTCTTCATTGCGTGATAGACATCAGCTGAAAGCATAGATCTCATTACCTTGTCGTCAAATACCATTGATCCGAAATAGTCAGATACCGTACTCATTCCAGTCACCCCTTTCTGTGTGCAGATATATATCTGCATAGCGAAGTTAAAACATATTTCAAAAATACCCCCATAGGTTCCTCAAATAAAATACGTATATCATAGGCCCTTCCATATCCTCTGCATATGAAAAGAGAGGGCCTGCCGTAAGGCTTCCCTCTCTGTCATGATCCCGTATATGTGCGGAAAACTGTATGCTCTGCATCACTCAGCTTCCGCTTCTGCCACCATTTCCTTCACGAAGTCAATGAACCGCTCCTCGATGGTCGGAAGCGGATGTCCCTTGCGCCACACGAAGAGATACTCGAGCTTTTTGTCCTTGCCCGCTATCTCCTTGTACACAAGTGACTCATTAGGGATATATGCAGTCCTCGGATATATGCTGAGTCCAACCTGTCTTCCCGCAAGTGCTGCAGCATCAAGGTAACTGTCCATCTCGCAGACGATCTGCGGCTCGGCACCTATCCCCCTGAACCATTTGTATATGGTATCTATAAGAGCTCTCCTGCTGGGAACGATAAGATTTTCTCCGACAAGATCCCTGATCCTCACTTTTCTCCCGTTATCCTGGGCGAGTGGGTGCGACTTGTTCATGATGACAGTCATCTTCTCCTCGCCGACATGGAAGCTGTGCAGCAGTGAGTTGTCGCATGGCGAAGTGATGACCGCCAGACTTACGATACCGCTGCGGAGTTTTTCCAGCAGATCATCAGTGCTCCCGTCGAGGATCCTGAATCTCACATTCGGATGCAGTTTCATGAATCCCGCGAACCACTCAGCCGCTATATCCGGAGCCATACCCTCGACAAGTCCTATGGCGATAGTACCTCTCATACCCTCGCCCATCGAAAGGATCTCAGCCTGTGTCCTGTCAGCAAGGCTCAGGATATCCTTGGCTCTTCTGTACAGGAGCTGGCCTGATTCTGTCAGTTTGAGACGCCTCTTCCCTCTTATGAAGAGTACGGTATCCAGCTCAGATTCAAGATTCTTGATCTGGGCGCTCAGAGGCGGCTGGCTCATATGCAGCTTTTCTGCAGCTCTCGTAATATTCAGTTCTTCAGCTACAGTAACAAAGTACTGCAAAGTCCTGAGTTCCATACGGAACCTCCATTTCAGATCACAGAGGCTTAGATCTCTACTATCCAGTCTCCCATCTCATCAGGGAGCTTTCCTATCTGCATTCCATACAGATTGTCATAAAGCTTCTGGCTGAGATCACCGACTACTTCGTTGTTGACAGGATAGTCCTTGTCCTTATAGACAAGAACGCCGATTGGCGAGATCACGCATGCTGTTCCTGTTGCCCAAGCCTCTTCGAGTGTGCCGTTCTCAGCTGCCTCGAATACTTCAGCGAGCTCGATGCGGCGCTCCTCCACCTCGTATCCCCACTTCCTCAGCAGCTTGATTACGCTGTCGCGGGTAACGCCCGGCAGGATGGATCCTGTCAGCTCAGGAGTTACGATCTTGCCGTTGATTTTGAAGAATGCATTGGATGTTCCTACTTCTTCTACATATTTGTGCTCTTTGGAATCAAGCCACAGTACTTCCTCGCAGCCGTGATCATGCGCCTTGTATGAAGCGATCATTCCGGATGCGTAGTTGCCTGCAGTCTTGGCAGCACCTGTACCGCCTACAGCAGCGCGGATGTAGTTCTCCTCGACAAGGATGCGGCTGCCGTGCAGCTTGCTCTCATTTCCTGCATAGTACGCACCTACTGCGCACAGAATGATGATGAAGAGATACTTCTTGGCAGGAAGTACTGAGAAACTTACTTCAGGCGAAACGATGAACGGTCTTATGTACAGTGATGTTCCCGGATCGGTCGGTGTCCAGTCTTCATCTACCTTGACTATCGCTTTGACAGCAGCAAGGAAGAGCTCCTCATCCATCGGAGGAATGCACATACGCTCATTGGTGTTGTTGAGGCGCTTTGCATTCATGTCCGGTCTGAACAGGTTGAGTGTTCCCTTAGGATTGCGGTAAGCCTTGAGACCCTCAAACATCAGCTGACCGTAATGAAGTGAGGTCGAACCCGGATCAAGGCTGATAGGTCCGTAAGGGACGATCCTTCCGTCGTGCCAACCCTGTCCCTCATCATACTCCATGATGAACATATGGTCTGTATATGTCTTTCCGAAGCCGAGAGCCTTCTGGTCCGGCTTTTCCTTAGGTGCTGCTGTTCTTGTTACCGGGAATGTGTATTCCATTTTCTGTCTCCTCCTTGTTGTATACGTATACCCTTTATTATGATCTGTCTGCTGTCACACAAGATTGAAGCCTTCAGCCCTGAGTGTGTCCCTTACCTGCTCGAGCTGCTCAAAGTCTCTTGTCTCTATCTCAAGTGTCAGCACACAGCTTGTTACCGCCGTGTTAGGATCGGAATGTCCGTAGTGGACTCCGGTCACGTTTGCTCCGCATGAAGCGATTATCGTAGCTACATCCACGAGCTGCCCCGGCTTGTCCTCAAGCGCGATCTGCAGCGTTGCGTTTCTGCCGCTTGTCACAAGACCTCTTGTGATAACGCGGGAGAGGATGTTCACGTCGATATTGCCGCCCGATACAAGGCAGACCTCGTTCTTGCCCTCGACCGGGATCTTGTCTGCCATTACGGCTGCAAGCGCTACAGCTCCTGCTCCCTCGGCGATCAGCTTCTGCTTTTCGATGAGAGCAAGTATGGCTACTGCTATCTCGCCCTCGGTGACTGTCACGACATCATCCACATACTTCTTTATGAGGTCGAACGTGAGGTCGCCCGGATGCTTTACGGCAATTCCGTCAGCGAATGTATTTACCGTGTTCAGCGTG
>JAZQHU010000012.1:0-2765 GCA_045540775.1 Anaerovoracaceae bacterium
CGGATCGATCACATAGCCTGTGTTCTTACCAAAAACCTCATCGAAGTTGTCCGCATCTTCCGGCGTATAGTACTCGTCTGTGCCGTCGATCGGCACCAGCGCGGTTGTGGCGCTGTCGAAAAATCTGTCTCCTTCCTTTTCAAAGTGTTTTGTAGTTACAAAAGCAGAAAAACACTTGACTGGCTCACCATTTATTACAGATGTCGCATAAGAGTCGTGATGCTCCACGTCCGGATTGGATATGAAGTACTCCTTTACCGACTCCGGAATAGCGAAATCTTCATCCTGTGCAGTGAATCCAATGATCTGATACATTTCTGAGCGGAAATCACGATCACACCGTGTGATACAATGGAACAGCTCGTGGGCAAAGATATAGTCGAGGCGTTTGACACTTTCTTCCCCTTCCTTGCTGATTTTTACCAAAGCATTCCCGTCGATATAAATCTGGGTACCATGGGTATACGCCATAGCGTCACACTCTTCTTTCATAGTCGTGTTGATGAACACTATCTGATCCATTTCCGGAATCGTATAGCCTTTTTCCGCAATTACACCTTCGATGCGCCCCATATGCTCATCAATTATTGCCTTCTGCTCATCTGTGAAATCAAGCACCTGCTCTTTCGCAAAGGCTTTATACTCTTCCATGGAGGCTCCCGTTTTCTGCATCCTGAAATCAAGATCATTCTGAGTGAAGCCTTCGTAATACGCGTCGTTGGACATCATCATCCCGACGCCTTCATCCCGACCGGCAATACGGTAATCCAAAGCATATTCCGGATCACCGGAAGGTTCTGCTTTCTGATGTCCACATGCAGACATCAGTATGACAGCGCTGATCAGAGCGATCAGAATGTAGATATATTTGTTATTTCTCAGCATCTTTCTCCTCCTCAAAGCAGGCGTTTATGAATGAGGTGATATCTGTTATTACCTCCTCTCCGATATGTCTCTCTGTGCTGTATTCCTTAGACACCTTACTTATATCGTCATAAACGGCATCAACAAATAAATGATTCAGCTGAGGATATAATTTGTAGTAAGTATTACTGCGTTCCGCCAGAAGTTCTTTGAACTTCCGATAATCGTCATCTGCCAGAACCTGAAAATCTCTTCCACCCTGCATTATCAATACAGGCTTATCGCTTTGAAGCAGATAATCTGTGGCTGTTTTCTGTCCCATTTCCTTAAAGTAATAAAGAGTCGTGCCCCCGGCAAACTTTTTTCTTTTTGCCTCTTCATCACTCATTATATAGAGATCATCGAACTTCTTAATGAACAATTTGTCTTCAATGACCGCCATCCATTTCATGACAGATTTACTCCCACGTGCCTGACTGATCTGCCTGATCATGATATCTTCCAGCCTGTACGGCGAACCTGCCATCATTATAAGGCCTCTGACATCTCCCCCATCGCTGTCTATTCTTGGTGCAAGCATAGCTCCCATACTGTGCCCGAGAATAAAAACTCTCTCTGCATCGATACGAGGATCGGATTTCAGAATGTTGATCGCAAGCACTGCATCATCTATGGTCTCTTCCTTAACTGAGATGATCTGCTTAAGCATCTTTCTTGCATGGACGAATGCCCTCTTATCGTACCGGATGGACGCTATGCCATGCCTTGCAAGCCCTTCAGCAAGGTCACGGAACGGAGTCAGTTTCATGACTTTTTCGTCCATGTTGCTTGAGCCGGAACCGTGCACCATAACAACTGCAGGAACAGGACCTTTCGTACCATCAGGGAAAGTAAGCAAGCCGTCCAGCGGGAACTCTGTTCCCTTTCCTATGATAATCTTCTCGCTATACATTCCGTTACCCTCCTTATCGTATAATCCTTAGGGTTCCGTTAATAATCAAAGATTTATTATTAATTATACATCCGGTTACACCATATAGACTAGCGGCATGTCTGGCCCTGTATCTGAAGCCGACTCCTTGAACCCAGGCATAGCAAACTATGTGTTTTCGAATCACCTTGCTCATCTCATTCATCAATACAACTTTGAACTTATGCCTTAAGTTCGTACATGCGATATATCTTTCGGTACAGCTTGCCTGTAAACAGCATATTGAAGAACAGCCTGTCGACTGGCGCAAGCTCCTTGACCAGCGCAGCAGGAGTGAAGCTGTGCTCTTTTTCAAATTTGATTCGAAGTCCATCGATGATGCTCCCGATAGAATCTATCCCATACAGCTCAGTAACGCCCACTTCTTTAACAGGGTTTTTATATTTCGATGCCTTGACACCGAATTCGGTATAAACATCCATCAGAATATGAAGTTCCCGATACTTTTTATCAAGCGCTTGCAATAAGTCACGTACCTGGCTGTTGGTTAGATACATGCTAAGTCCCTCAAGAACAACAATGGCTGTATCATGATCCGGGAGCGTTTCGATCTGCTCAGGTTTTGACGCATCCAGAGCCATCATATGGTACGTTTCATCTTCCTGAAAGTACTTCCTGCGAATCTCTATGACATCCGGAAGATCGCAGTCCACCCATTCAGAGCAGGGGGTTTTTACCCTCATATGCCTGCTGTCAAGTCCGCACCCAATATGAAGTACCAATGCATCGTTGTTCCGTTTGAGCATGCTTTCTGTCCAGTCGTCAAACACACGGGCTCTCATAGCCATATTGTAAGCAAGCCATTTTGACCTGGATCTGCCGCGGATAGGAAATGCTTCTTCTTTCCATATTCTCTCAGCTGAAGGATCGTTCAGGATAATTCCCTGCCGGCTCACCTTTGATTTTCCAT
>JAZQHU010000013.1:0-121918 GCA_045540775.1 Anaerovoracaceae bacterium
ATATCAAGGCAACAAAAAAGACGGAGAGCCCTCCGTCTTCTGGTTACCTATATATAGATGGGCTGATTATAGCAGGAATTTCTGATTTTTCAACCAGATTACTGTGAAGATTTGCGATTAAAAAGGACCTCCGGAATTACCCGAAAGTCCTCAAAAATGGAGCTGATAGTGGGAGTCGAACCCACAACCTTCTCGTTACGAATGAGATGCTCTGCCATTAAGCTACAGCAGCGTATTAAGCATATCGCGCTCTGTTATGATAGCAGAGCGCGATGGTTTTTTCAATCTCTTTATTTAGTCGCGTCTTTCCAGCCTCTTGGCGAATGCTCTGACCTCATCCGATGTTATAGTGACCACATCGAGATCCTTGCCTTCCGTCATTGCAACTGCCTCATCGAAGCACCTGATGAAGTACTCAACTGCCTCGGTGATCTTGACGAGCCTGATGCTGTCATCCTTCTCATCGACGATGAGTCTGGTATCTTCACCCTCTCTGTCTTCGGCATGGTTGGTGTAGTTGCGGATATCTCCTATGTGATAATACGCGTACAGGACATTCTCAACAACATCCCTGTTCTCACAGGCTGTATAGGCTGTGATCATGTCGTTATTTGTGCTGTCGAGACCTTTCAGCCGGTGTTTTGCGTAGGTGCGCTGCGGATCTTCATTGCCGTTCCGCATATTGCCCTTGCGGATGTACGTCTTGATGAAGAAGTGATCTATGTCATTCATCTTCCAGTACTCATACGGCTTCATGCCTGCGCGCTCTTCAGCCAGCAGCATGACTACATGCTCCTTGAGCATTTCATTGTTGCAATAATAGTATATGCCCCTGTTTACGAATTCGCGAGGTGCCCTCGACTCGATCAGAGTGAGAGTCTGCTGGTAGAACTTCTTCCTGTAACCCCACTTAACGAGGTCTATGAACTGTGTCTCTTCGCCTTCCATCAGTTTGCCGTAATCGGCTCTGATGCCATCAGCGAGAACCATGAACAGCTTGCTGAAGTAGTCCTCCGGATCAGGCATGCGGTCGGTCTCAGCGAACAGCTCTCTAAGAGTGGCTATGCCTTCCCCCATCTCTCTTATATTGCACAGAGAAATGCCGATATCTATCCGCCTCATGGCATAGATCATTCTTTCGATCAGCTCATTTCTCGACCCGCTCCTGTTCCAGTACTCAACGAGCATATCGACTTTGCCGTATTTGAGGAAAGCCCTTGTCGCCGCTGCCAGCTCAGTGATCCCGTAACCGAGAGTGTCATCTCTGATCTCTCCCGCGATCGCATTGGTGGCTTCCGTAGTGGTGAAGGTGTTCCTTACCGTGATGCCGTCTTCATGCATCGTGCCGATGATGTCCAGGATGTTCATGAGAACATAGTTGTCCGTCATGTCATCGTTGTTGAGAGCCACATAGATCTCGACATCTTCCTCGTGTTCACCTACGATGACCTGTATCAGCTGCAGGATGTTGTCAACCGGAAGCTGTCCTTCTTCAGAAAGACTGGTAGGAATGAATCTGACCTTGACGTCTTCATTCTCGCTGAGTATCTCCATTTTGCACGAATCCTTCATCGTACTGTAGAGATAACCCTTGATCCAGGTCATGAAGCGCGGCCTTGCATCCTCGTTAGGGATGATGGCATCCAGCCCCTCGAGGAACTTTGCATACAGCTCACGGTCCCTGGACAGGTCCTCAAACATGCGGTTGAACCTGCCGCTGTATTCCCCGCTTTTGTAGAAGTTGTCTATATAATTCTTGGCCCTCAGCTGATCCTCATGGGACAGAACTTCCATCATATCCTGCTGCTCTATCCTCAGCTCATCAATGTACTGAGCGATCCTGTATCTGAACAGGCTGTATGTCGACAGGTCTCTTATGTCTGACGTGTAAAACGACTTGCCTTCCCTGAGCTCTATCTGCCTTCCGTCATCCCCCTCATCGAAAGTCAGTTTGCGGCCGATCGTAACGATCTCGTCTATGTCAAATCTGGAAAGTACGAATTTTGCGCTCGCCTCAACTGTAAGAAAAGCATCGCAGAAGTAGTTCCTGCTGCCTTCCCTGACATAGTAGTATCTTACCGGACTGTCTTTGTCCGTTTCATATAGTGAGGTGAGTAATATCTTATATGACATCTCCTGTCTCCTTCCTTTCCGGTCACGCTCCAGCAGCGGTCTCTGCGGAATCTCCCTGTCCCCATTTTGTGAACACCTTTTTCCTGACCCAGATGTTCATGATTATTACGTATATAAAATTCAGGACATCAGCAGTGCAGATACCGATCCAGATGCCGTTCATCCCGATCGCCTTTGAAAACAGTATCGTCAGCGGAAGCAGGAAAAGCACCTGCCTCATGAGTGCCGATGTAAGTGATATATATGACTTTTTGAGCGGCGGGAATATCTGAGTCATGACTATCGATGCACCGAGAATGCACATCGACATCGCAAGCAGCCTGAATGACGTAACACCGATCTCGTACATTTCAGGAGTAGCATTCATCCATCCCAGCATTGTCCGCGGTATAAGCATGAACATCAGGAAACAGAAGAACGTCCAGCTGTTGGCCACTATGACCGCCAGCTTTTCAGTTTCGTCGAACCTCTTGCTGTTCTCCGCTCCGCAGCAGTATCCGAGTATAGGGTTCATTCCTCTCGTCACGCCGAATACAGGCAAAGTGGCGAATGAGCTGAGTTTGCTGTAAGCTCCGTAAACAGCCACAGTCGCAGTGCCGAATACTGCGATCTGCTTGTTGACTATGCCTGCAACGATCGATGTCGTAGCCTGTGTCATTGCTGCAGGAATACCGACCGCCAGTATGTCCTTTATTATAGTGAGATCCGGTCTGAATCCCCTGAATGACACCGGCAGATTGGCCTTGTTGACAACGAATATACCGTACATTCCTATCAGCATAGAGACGGCCTGTGCCGTGCTCGACGCTACAGCCGCACCATGGATCCCCATTCCTGCAGTGAATATGAGTATCGGATCCAGGATAATTACCACCAGTCCTCCGCTTATCTGTGAGAGCATAGGAATCAGCATGCTTCCCGAGCCCTGCAGTACAGAGAATGAGAGCTGCGAGAAAATGCTTCCGAATCCCAGCAGACAGATAAGGCGAAGATATGCCGTGCCCGCAGCAAGAACTTCCGGATCATCAGTGTAAATTGAGACGAACTTTGCCGCACCTAATAAACCGAATGCTGCCATAATGGCTACTGTAAAGAGTCCCAGCATGAGACCGTTTGCAGCTGCTGCGGATGCTTCCTTATAATTCTTCGCACCGAGATTTCGCGAAATGCTTGAATTGATACCTACCCCGATGCCCGTTGACAGTGCTCCCATGATCATCTGTACCGGAAAAGCCAGCGTGACCGCAGCAAGCGATCCGTCGCTTATCCTCGATACGTACATGGAGTCGACAGTGTTGTACATCGCCTGCATGAGCATGGCGATGATCGAAGGTCCCGCCATCTTGAAGAGCAGGCTCCTGACAGGTTCCGAAGCCAGCGCCTCCTGCGGCGGCCTTACGTTAGCAAATAACTTCATCTATTATCAGTCCTCAGAAACAGTTTTGGTCAGCTTGAGAACTACAAGCGCCAGATTAAGAAATACTACAGCAACAGATATTCCGTTGATTGCTTTTTTCAGAGCTTCATTCATTATCTTTCCCTCCATTGTCATCATTGTATATAGACTATATCGGTTTTTCTGAATACACCGGCTATCCTTATGCAGGCTGTGTAGATGAGTCCGGCAGCATAGATATATGCTACTACCTCTTCCGAATTTATATACAGTCCTCCCACAACCACAGCGACAGCAAGCAGAAGGTTGGTCAGCCCGCTGATCAGAGACCACTTCCAGCCGGGATTTCCGACACCTTTGCTTTCGCGACTCCTCAGGATATCCACGATCCCATAAAAGCCATGCAGTACTGCCAGATACAGGACAATATATATTCTGGCATTATTGATCATTGCTGTTGTGAACAGTCCGACATCCAGAAATATCATGCCGCGGTACAGCAGCACCTTGCCGCTTACCATGTGTCTCGCCATAGTCAGATAGTACAGAAGTGTCTGAAAACCTATGAGAGTACATGAAATACTCAGCACTACTGCCACAACTTTCAGTCCATTAACCGGATCATAAAAGAGCCAGACGCCTCCCGCTATCATGACCAGTCCTATTATTATATTCCAGACTTTGGTGCTATTAGCCATTGCCCGTCTCCTTCAAACGTATCTTGACCAGTTTGTAGAAATCCTTGATTCCTCTGAATCCGCGGCGGTTGAAATCCACGGATACACCTGCAAGATCATTTCCTGATGTGAATATCCTGTTGGTCACCATACTTTTCTGCCCAAGTGCCGCGATTATAAACTTCCCGAGGAAAGTGTCGTCTTTATCATCTTCCGCTGCCTGAATGTATTCCTGCTGGTATTTTCCGATGTCAAAATCCTCTATCTCACATCCTGACAGTTTCTCCCCCAGTCTCTTCCAGTCCGCACAGGAATCAAGCTGTCTCTTAAGGAAGATATCTGTTATCTCATCTTCCCACTGCTGTATAGGCCCGCGGTCGTGTTTGCCCGTCTCAAAGGTTTCCTCTTCACCTCTCAGATACCGCAGCGCATATATCATCTGGCAGAAAGCGTTCATGTAATCCGCCGGATTATCTTTGATTATCTCTTTGTATTCTCCCCATGCAGGCATATACCGCCAGCGTGCCCAGCTGTAGTCAGGAAGGTGTCCGGCTCTGCCGTGCCCGAGGTTCATGATCGAATTCTCAGAGCCCTGATACAGGCTGTTTGTGTACTTGCCGGTCTCAGGATCATCGGCAGCAGACGGGTTATGGTTGAAGTCCATCTTTCTTTCTCTGAAGCTGTCACCTTCCGGTATCAGCTCATAGAAGTATCCGTTAGTGTTATTGATC
This sequence comes from Anaerovoracaceae bacterium, assembly GCA_045540775.1. Classification (GTDB taxonomy): domain Bacteria; phylum Bacillota; class Clostridia; order Peptostreptococcales; family Anaerovoracaceae; genus Crickella. Next base: position 4,938 of record JAZQHU010000013.1, read on the forward strand.
ACCAGCGAAGGTGTTCCGGCAAAATTCCTGTGTGCCCAGGTATCTGCAAGTACATGCATGGCGACCCCTGCCGACTGCAGGCTTTTGCCCCTGGCCAGATTGACTGTATCCGCAAGCAATGCGCCGTCAGGCTGGCATATCATTCTGTATTTATTGAGATAGCTCCTGCTGCATCTCTTCTCCGGCTTTGCATACAGGTCTCCCGGGAGGAAATGAAAGGATGCCCATATTCTGGTTATATCCATTCTCCCGATAATGTCAGTAGGTGCATTCATCATTTCAAGCTGCAGCTGGGTAGTCGCAGCGTGACTGGATGCTCCGATCTTCTGAAGCAGAGTCACCGAGCAGCAGTCCACAAACTGCGCACTGTAAGCGATCGCCAGGCTGTCACTGTGTGAATAGCCGGCGATGTATGCCGCGCAGTATGTTGCATAATAATGAAAATCCTTCTGCATTGTCTACCTTCCGTGCTTCCCGGTTTTCCTGTGTTTCATATGCTTACCGCTCTCACGGTTCAGCTTCCTTATTCTGATCGAAGCGTGTACCATCTCAACCAGCATTATGAACGAAGTGATTTCGATTATAACCGCTGACAGAGAAGGATCCTTCCCCGGAGTTTCGGAAGTTAGTGAATTCAACTGTGTAAGATACTTTACGTACTCCGTTGACAGTCCGGTTATCGTCCATATGCTGGTCCACAGCATCAGACACGCGATAACGATATACAGGACGCTGCGGTGTTTTCCCATGCCCTCGGAAATAGCCGCCCATCCGATAAAGGAGCGGAAAAGCAGGTCCCACGCAAGCACTACCACTGCAAGGATGACCGCAAAGGTATAGTATCTGTCCTCCCATACCGCTCCGTTGGCTTCTATCATCCCTTTCAGCACAGCCATGCGTCTGGCTTTGTCAAAATAGAACAGACCGACCGTTTTTACGATCGACCAGACACCGAAAAGGATGGTCCCTGCACCGACTATGATCAGCGTATTCTGCCTTCGTCTTAATTCAATTTCTGTCGCGCTATTCCTAGTTTCCAATATGTCCCTCTAACACTTCCGTCATCAGGTTTCTCTGGTATACATCTGTCAGCACGCCGAGGAACTGAATATCACATTCAGGCAGCGGCTTGTCTTCTGCTTTCAGATTGTCCGGCTTGGTCACACGCAGCTTGCCGCCGTATGCCTCAGTGCCTATAAGTTTGCCCTCTTCATCATAATAATCAAACAGGAATTCCAGGGAATCTCCCGGCTTGAATGTCTGAGTGCCCTTCTCCATGAAAGACATCGCATCTTCCGCATAATCATATCCTGTTACATGTCCTGTCACAGCATCATCTTCTCCTTTTACAGGGTCCCATTCGATGTATACTATGATCTCATCTTCTCCGTTCAGACGTGCCTTTGTTTCTCCGGAGAATACAGTACCTTCTTCTGTCTCCCTCGGTGTCTGGGCGTCATAGAAGACCAGATGATCATTGATGTGGATCCACATATCATCCACGTCGACCATAGGATGACCGTCGGCATCGTTGTCACCGATGTGATCGTTTCCGAGGAATCTCAGTCTTCCGTCCTCAGTCTTCTGGTACACAGCCGTTCTGCAGTCAGCAACTATGTCCCATGTCTCTTCAGGAATCTGGACCTGCCATCCGTTGCCGGTATCTGTGACCGGGATGTCTATGAGGTCAGTCGAAGGATCGTAATCCTCAAATCCTTTTTTATACCAGTCGCTGGTCGTGTAATCCGTGTAAGTCAGTTCTTCAAAGAATGTACCTATACTGCTGTCTTTCCTCTCTTCAAGTTTCTGCTCATGCTCGGCCTTCTTCTGCACAGCAATTATACTGAAAACATCATCGAACAGGGCAGTCTGCTTATCCAGCTTGAGATTCTTAAGTTCAGTGTTTGTTTCGGTATAGTGTCCGATCGTTTTATAAGGCAAAGCGAGTGCCATGCCGTTTATTCCCTCGGCAGCGTCTCTGTTTCTGTATACGACGCAGGCTTTCAGAGCATTGATCGCGTCTTCCTTCTCCTGCTTGCTGCAGATGGAATCATTCAGATCCGTATCATCGAGCTTGTCGATAAAGTCGACGAGATCCAGCTGAATATTATCTGCGAATGCGTATGAGTTCATTGCCGCAAGACCAAGCTCACCAAAGTCCTTCGGATCCTCCTTGATAGCAGCATCAGCCTTCTCGAAGATCCCGGTGACCTTCTCGTATGCCGGATTCACCATAGTCAGGTCGACAAAGGACAGCGTTGACGCTGTCTGCGCCTGACCGTCATTTGTTGCTTTGTTGAACTGGTCATATGCGGAAACCATGTCTTTTCCGAATTCTTCAGAACTCAGTCCAGGATTCTGGGCAAGTTTTCCGAAAGCAGAGGTGTAATACCATCCGAATCCGCCTTCAGTCTCTTCTGAAGCAAGGTAGTAATCAGCACAAGGTTCCAGTGCTGAAGCGACCTCGATATCCTGCATCAGGCAGGCATCAAATCCCACAACATCGAACTTCACGCCGGATGCCTTTGCAGCTTCTGCGATCTCCGAAACGCTTAATCCTGTTCTGTCACCGGCATCCTTCCTGTGTGCGAGCTGATCGACTCCGTAGCCGTACGGCACTCCGCCGCCGTGATCCCACAGTACCAGCATGTATCTGTCTGCAGGATAGTTTTCTGCGGTCCATTTGATGAAGTCTGTAAGCTCTGCAGGACTCTCCATGGTCTCAATATTGAGGTTCTTATCCATCAGGACCTCACCGTCTCTGACGGTATATCTTCCGTATCCGCCCTCGGTTATTCCCTGAGTGAACCATCTTCTTGAGCCGCCTGCTTCCAGTACGAAGGTCAGTGCGTCTCCTTTCTTTGTGGCATCCTGCATCATGCGGATGTTGGCGCTTGCACAGCCTATCCTGTCTTCCAGGTCAGCGCCTATGATATATTCCATTACGACAACACTCTTGTCACCGGAATGGTCAGGGAAGAATTTCTCCCTGCTTACAGGCATCTGTGCAAGAGAAGCAGCAGCATCGCCCATGGTCTCCTCTCTTGTGACACATTTGCCGTCAGACTCTATTCCGCTGCTCTGCTTATACACATCGTTAAGTATCATGTTGGCGAGCGGTCTCGGCGGATACTCTCTTACTGTAATAAAGCCTACTCCGAATATCAGCGCTGCAAGCTCAACTGCTGACACTATGAAAACGGTCAGTTTGCGCATACCGTTGATGAATGCACCGTGATTCTTTTCCTTTTTGAACTGAAGCGGGTGATACTGGCTCTTGCCCAGCCCGAGTATAAGCAGGAAAAGTGTAGGGAACACAGTCAGCAGGATCGTATAAGGCACGCCGTGTCCAAAACTTTTCGACAGGCGGTAGAAAAGCCTTATCAGGAAGATCCAGTATACTACCTGTGCGACTATCATGAATACCTGGCCGGTGCCCTGCTCCGGTCCGAGATAGTACGCCGCGGACAGCATTACTGCCGCTATGCAGAAAGGTCTCCAGAAAGTTCTCATCTTTCTGAACAGAACTGTCGACAGCTCATGTTCCGCAATGAACGGAGCGATCGCAGTCCACTTTCTTAACCCCATTTTCTTCAATACAAAATAATAGGCAACTGACTGCAGCACCCATGGGATAAGCCAGTATTTCGGTTCAGACAGTAGGTATTCAGTCCACATAATAATCCTCCATTTCATATAAATGAGGGCATAAATCCAGTCTCATTATAGCACCGTTTCTACGCTACGGAAAAGACCGCCACTCGGCGGCCTTTGTCTCAATTACTTTGAATAAAGGTTGTTGTTCGAGAATTCCGGATTGGATGTAATGTCTATTCCGAGCGACTTGAGTGCCTGCTCATCCTTATCCGAAAGGATCGCCGTGCAGTGTGCGATACATCCGTTCAGATTAGGTATCTCTCTCAGAGCCAGCTCCGCAAACGGGTTGGTCAGTCTTGTCAGAGTCAGCGCCATTATGACCTCTTCGAGGTTGAGGCTTGACTTGTCATGGAAGACTCCGACCTTGGTCTTGGTCATGCTCTCGAATATGGTAGGCGAGATGATCAGCATATCATCCTGAATGCCTGCAAGCCTCTTGATAGCATTGAGCACCATTGCCGCGGTTGCGACCATTCTTCTGGAAGATCTTCCTGTTACGATGCTTCCGTCAGGGAGCTGGATCGCAGATACTACCACGTTCTCATATTTCTCAGGATCCTGTGTCCTCTTGACCTCAACATAATCCTCAGCCGCTTTAACAACCGGTCTGTCGTATCTTGTGGCACCGACTTCCTCCATCAGCAGGTTACATCTTTCAAGAGTAGCAGCATCGATGTTGCCCTTTCTGTATGAGCACTCAGCGATCAGGTATCTTCTTACGATCTCCTGCTTTGCAGCTTCCCTGCAGACCTCATCATCAGTTATGGCAAAACCGCATCTGTTGACTCCCATGTCCGTCGGTGACTTGTAGCCTTCATCAGATCCCGTGATTTTGTGCAGGATCCTCCTCAGAACAGGGAACGCGTCAACGTCTCTGTTGTAGTTGACAGCTGTCTCTCCGTAAGCCTCAAGGTGGAACGGATCGATCATGTTCTTGTCCTTGAGGTCTGCTGTAGCTGCCTCATATGCGATGTTGACAGGGTGCTTGAGCGGAAGATTCCAGATAGGGAATGTCTCGAACTTCGCGTATCTCGCTTTGCGTCCTCTGCTGTACTCGTGATACACCTGAGAAAGTGATGTAGCCAGTTTGCCCGATCCGCCTCCCGGCCCGGTTACAACGATCAGCGGCCTGGTTACTTCAATGTACGGGTTTGCTCCGTATCCCTCTTCAGATACGATCGTATCGACGTCAGTCGGATAGCCCTTGGTGAACATGTGCCTGTATGTGCGGATTCCGCGTCTCTCAAGCTTGGCAATGAACTGGTTTACCGAAGGCGCATCCTCATATCTGGTGACCACAACTGAGTTGACTTCAAGATCATAGCTTCTGAACTCGTCTATCAGTCTCATTACCTCAAGGTCGTATGTGATACCGAAGTCCTGACGGGTCTTGCTCTTGATGATGTCTCCGGCATAGATGCAGATGATGATTTCTGCCTTGTCGCTCATCTTCTGGAGCAGCTTGATTTTGGCATTCTCATCGAATCCCGGCAGAACTCTCATAGCGTGCTTGTCCTCGACCAGCTTGCCGCCGAACTCGAGATACAGCCTGCCTTCGCCGCTGTTGATCCTCTCAAGAATATACTTGGACTGTTCTTCGATATACTTTTCTGCGCTGAACCCCTGCTTTCTCATATCACCCTTCCTTTATTGCCTGGTTTTATATGTATTTCCGGTATGTCTGTTCTGACCGCTCTTCTAAGAAGGCATTACCTCGATCTCGAGTATATTGCGTCTCGAGAAATACTGGTCAAAACTGATCTTGTAGTCGACCGAGATCTTTCCGTATCCGTCCTCATCAAGATCCTGCTCAAGTTTGTTGGTGTAGACCTCGAGGCTGACCGAGTTCATCATCGGGATCTGGTACCTCGTTATGTTGAGTATGCCCGGCTCGAGCGTCATGTCCATTCCGTCCTCATCGCCCTTGCCGTATCTTCTGATCCTTATATTGTCATCGCTCAGCTTTACCAGAGTGTGTGAGTTCTCCAGCCCTGCCTCCTCAGACTCTTCATAGCTTATGTACCTTGCGTTATTCTTCTGGTACATAGTCCCCTCAGTGAGAATCTCGAGCGAATCCTCCTTCTCCAGCTCACGGCGAAAAGCCTCACCGCTCGGGATGAGGTTCTCGGTATACTGTGTGCTTGTGATACGAAGGTTTACGTTCTTTTTCATCTTTGCTCCAGAAATCAATATTCCGTTATATTCTATACTTTATAAACTCCGCGCACAATAGAAAGGCGGTGTTTTATTCTGTATGCAAAGAAAGCGCCCTGCCGTTAAGCAGAGCGCCTTTTGCTATTTATGAATTGTCTTGGGGACCTTCAGATTCGTGCGGATGGCCTAGAAGCCGATCTTTCCTGCAAAACCTTCGAGTGTGTCGAGGAATTCCTTGTCGTCGAAGCAGTAGTGCATTGTTGTGTAGTCACTTCTGAACTTCTTAACGTCTTCCTTGACATCCTTGTTTCTCAGGATGCAGTCTGCCATGATAGCAGCGAGCTTCTTGAATTCAGCTTCGCCGAATCCGAATCTTGTCATTTCGCTTACGCCCATTCTCAGAGCTCCGGATGCTGTGAAGCCTTCTTCGTCCGGTGTAGCCTGATAGTTGACGATGATGTTGTTTCTCTCGAGTCTGTTAGCGATCTCAGGTCCGTCGCCGTATCCTACGGAAACGATTACCTGATGTGTCTCAGTGAAGTCAATTGCAGGATCGCCGCAGACATCCAGACCTTCTGCCTTGAGAGCCTTGGCGAAGCACTTAGCGTTGTTGATGATGTTCTTCTGGTACTCATCCTTGAAGGTGTTCATCTCGTATGCTGCCATTGCGAGACCGAGCATTGTTCCGAGGTGGTGGTTGGAAACGCTTCCAGGGAATGCTCTTCTCTCAACTGTTTCCCACAGACCGTACTTGAGGTCGTCTTCCTTGTAGTTCATAGCTACGAGACCTCTCTGAGGTCCGAAGAATGTCTTGTGTGTTGAACCTGTTACGATCTCAGCACCTTCCTCGAATGGCTTCTGGAAGTAGTCGCCTGCGATACCGAGAACGTGAGCCATATCGTACATGATAGTTGTATCGATGCCCATGTCATCTACGAACTTACGGATTGCAGCTACAGGCTCCTTATGGAGAACCATGGACTTACCGAAGATGATGAATTCAGGCTTGTACTCCTCGATTACCTTCTTGGTCTCTTCTACGTCGATCTTGAAGATGTTGTCCTTGCATACAGGGAAGTTTACAACTGCGCTTCTCTCTGTCTTAGGGTCGATAGCAACATAGTCATGCAGAGCGCCCATCGGCTGAGCTGAAAGGTGTCCGCCCTTGATGATGTGGTTGTTCAGGATGTATCCGAGTCTCTGCGGAGTCTGCTTTCTGTTCAGTCTGTTCTTCCAGTCCATGAGAGCTGAGAATGCGCACATGTTGGACATCTGACCGGAGATAACTCTTGTCTCTACCTCTGTGCAGCCGAAGTACTTCTTCAGCTCGTCTACAGCGATCTGCTCAGCTTCATCGATGAATCCTGTGCCCTGATAGTAGAAGATGTCCTTGTCATAGAAGGACTTAACTTTCTTATGCTCAGCATAACGTGCACTCGGATCGCTTGCAGCAAGCATCTGAACTGCCCTGGATGGAGTGTTCTCTGAAGGAATCAGGTTGATGCACTCTTTCTGTCTCCAGAGGTGGTTCTTCTCAGCCTTCTTGATGAGGTTGAGAGCCTTGAGGTTAGCAGGCTCGTCGCTGAATTCCATCTCGCTGATCTCTGTTCCGTAAATCATTGGACGAGCGAACGGAGGTGCCATTGTGTCGAGGTGCTTCTCAACGATAACTGCAGCAACCTTCTTGCCTCTTACGTCTACTTCTACAGCGTCATCAGGCAGTACATCGCAGTCGATGTAGCAGAGACCGATGGATCTTTTTACGACCTCATCTGTGATACCGCCCTCGAGGCCTTCGCCTTCTGCCTTATAGTATGGAACCATAGTTCCGGATGTTACGAATCCGATTTCCTTGCCATCTTTGAAGATAGGCATTCCCTTACGGAGTACACCTCTGCCTGTCAGTGCGATAGGCATAATTCTTCTTGGAAGAACGTCGGACATGCTGTAGTCTCTGTTCTGTACCTTATCAAACGCTTCTTTCTGCTTAGCAAGTGCAGCGCGGCCGATGTAATCGCCCTTGCGGTCTGAGAAGGATACTGCGAACTTAGCCAGGGATACTGCGAAGATCGGCATCGGGATATCGTCCGGTCCAGGTTCTTCGCCCGGCTCGAAGTACATCTCATGTCCGTAGAGCGGCATTCCTGCCTCGAGTCTCAGTGTGTCACGTGCACCGAGTGCAGCAGGCTTAGCACCGAGCTCTTCCATTCTCTTCCAGAACCACTCAGCATCCTCTGACTTTACGAATACTTCGTATCCGAGAGGCTCGCCTGTGTAACCTGTCTTAGCTACATATGCCTCATGTCCTTCGAAATCAATATGGTTAAGAGCATTCTTCCAAGGCTCTGTTACAGCGACGCCGCCGGCGAGCTGTGTAAGAAGCTCCTTACTCTTAGGACCCTGTACAGCGATGGATGCCCAGTCTGCTGTGATGTTGGTCAGTGTGCAGTCATAGTCCTTGATAACCTCGCACAGATGCTCGAGGTCCTTGTCAGTGTTTCCTGCATTGACGATCAGAAGATAACGCTCTTCAGAGAAACGATAGAGATATGCGTCATCGATAGCTTCGCCCTTCTCATTAGGGATGATGCTGTACTGCGCCTTGTTGAGATCAAGTGCCTCAACGTTGCTGGTCAGCACGTGCTGGAGGAACTTTACCATGTCCGGTCCCTCAATGATGAGTCTTCCCATGTGGGATACATCGAAGAGTGAGCAGAAATGTCTTGTGTAAAGATGTTCATCAATGATACCCTGCGGATACTGGATAGGCATTTCCCATCCGCCGAAGTCTACCATCTTTCCGCCCTCAGCTACGTGTACGTCGTAAAGCTGTGTACGTTTAAGCTCTGCCATTGTCTTTTCCTTTCTCCTTACATATTTTCCTTTGGGTTAACAATTAGCGACAAATAAAATAAGCATAGTAAACCCGTAAGCTTACCATGCCTCCGTCATTACCTGAGAGATTCCCTTCTGCATAAATCGCGTGTTCATAGCTTCCGGTTGCCCCTTTGGTGCGTGCTCTCCGGCGCGCTCTCCGAAGTATCGTCCCGGTCCGATCCTTTTGCCTGAGAGTTTTCGCATTCACCTTCGGCGCCGCAAGCGGTCTCTCTCGGGCCGTTCATCCGATAATTCCATTTGACTATATAAGTATAGCATTCAGCCGAGATTCGGGTCAATGATTGACAGCCCTATGACACGCAATCCTCACATTCAGTAATCAGGCGAGAGGCTTAGGGCATCTGACTCGAGTCCTCGGAAGTGTGCATTCCATCTGCATTCGCTCGGTGAAAACGTGGAGTTTGCAAGCTCCGCTGCGCTGCGTTTTTGCACAACTCCTGCGTTTTCACTGCCACTCACTTGTGGACTGCATCACTTCCTGCGGGATTCTCGTCATCTGCCCTAAGCCTCTCGCCTTTTTTATTTAATTCTCAATTGCTTTATCATAGTAATTCAGCACCTCGCCTGCAAGGTAAAGGGATCCGAAGCACACTGACGGTCTCCTGTTGACCTCCGCACTGGAAAGGACCGCCCTGATCGCCTCATCAAGGTCGTTGTATGCATATGTCTCAAAGCCTCTTGCTCGGATGGTATCCGCCAGGGCCTCCACTCCGAGGGCTCTCTCATTCTCCGGAGCGATGCAGTGGAACGATGCTGCATATGGGCCCAGGATGTCTATCATCTGGGTGTAGTCCTTGTCTGCGAGGATGCCGAGAAGGAAGTCGACTTTCTGTCCCGGAAGCAGTGCGTCGAGACTTTCCGTCATTGCTTCTGCGCACTGCGGATTGTGACCTCCGTCGAGTATGAACAGCGGGTCTCTTGAGAGTATCTGGAAGCGTGCCGGCCACTTCACTTCAGCCAGGCCCCTGCGCACTGCCTCATCGGAAATATCCCAACCCTGCTCTCTCAGCTCACGGACGATCTCCATCACTACGGATGCGTTCTTCAGCTGATGCTCTCCGTGGAGCGGCAGCCTGTACGTCTTTCCTTCCCAATCGAATACCTGTCCGTCAAGGTCTCTGCTGACGAGCCTGATCCCGGACGGATCTGCGAAGACGAGCGGCGCCCCGTTCTCCTTCGCAACTTCTGATATGATCGCTTTTACCTCCGGCACATTGTCATACGAAACGACTCTGCATCCAGGTTTGATTATCCCGCTCTTGGTGCGTGCGATCTCTTCGATCGTGTTGCCGAGATATTCGGTATGCTCAAGCCCGATGTTGGTGAGAACTGCCACCTCCGGTGCGTCTATGACATTGGTGCTGTCGAACTCGCCTCCCATCCCGACTTCGAGGACGACTATGTCGCAGTTTTCCTCCAGATAATACTGAAAAGCTACAGCAGTCACCATCTCGAACCAGCTCGGATGATCCTCCATCGTCTCAGCTGCTTCGCGGAGTTTTTCCGTTACCTCCGCAAGGCGGTGCTCCGGGATGTTCTCTCCGTTTATCTGTATGCGCTCGCAGAATGTCTGTATATATGGTGATATGTACAGGCCGGTCTTATACCCTGCCGCCTGCAGGATCGATGCTGTCATGGCACAGGTGCTGCCCTTGCCGTTGCTGCCTGCAACGTGGACAAAACGGAGCTTCTTCTGCGGATCACCGAGTTTTGCGGTCAGCTCTCTTGTGCGTCCGAGTCCGAGCCTTGTCTTGCTCCATGTGTAATTCTCAAGATATGCGAGTGCTTCTTCGTAAGTCATGTTTTTCAACCTCTGTTAGTCAGATACAATATTTCTGCTGATCTTAACCGGCAGTTACTGTGTAACGCCGAGAGCCAGGTCTCTCAGCGCAGTATATATGTCTTCTTCCTTCGGCGGGCACCCTTTGATGCAGAAGTCAAACTTTGCAGTGCAGTTGCCGACGCCGATCTTTCCTGTCTTTCCTCTGTGTCCCTGTCCGATGCTGATCTGTGCCGGCAGCCTGTCCAGAAGCCCTTCTTCTCTCAGGCGGTCGAGTGCCGGTATGAGAACTCCGTAGCAGGCACTGCAGGAATCGATCTCGTCCACAGCATAGCTGACATCCAGATGTCTGTGCTCTGGCAGGTCCTCGAAAGGCTCGCCCTCACAGGTTATGAGCCTGAGATCTGTCAGGTCGCTGCTTCCGATTCCAAGCCTGTCTGCGAGGCCTACGTACTCCACGGCACCGGTCTCATATCCCAGCAGCGAGCATACATATGCATCCACCAGCACAGGGTCGCAGGCTGTCATGACGCAGTTGCGGACTACCGGGCTTCCGCCCTCTTCGAAGTCAAGGTCTCCGCAGATGTGGTCAATGACTATAAAGTCCTGATGTATCCCCGCATTCAGGTGAGCGATAGGCTTGTGCAGTCCCATCGTATGGAATCTTCTCTTCTCGGTATTCGGGATCAGCCCCTTCATGTTCTTGAGCGCACAGGTGATGTGCGTCTGACAGTGGCCCTTGAGCACAGGTACATTGATCAGGAAATCCCAGTCCTTTACGCACCTGCAGATCTCCAGGTCCATGCCGCCGCAGTCCACGGATACGCCTTTCTGCTTCTGCATGTCGAGAAGCTCCACTCCGTATTCTGCTGCCAGCGAATTGTATCCGCAGTAATCGAAGGCTTCTGCCGTTTTGTCTCCGACCCATGAGCCTTCCGCTATGACGATATTGCCGTACCCTATTTCCTGCAGGAATTCTATGATGCCTGCAACCACTTCCGGATGCGTCGTCCCACCGATCTTCGCAGGTGCCGGCGTTACAAGATTGGGCTTGATCGCGATCTTCGCCGTTTTGCCCGGCAGCATCTCCTCAAGGCCCGACTGCACCAGCAGGCGCTTTGTCATTTCTTTATAGTCCGTTCCGTATGAACGCCAGATCTCATTTTTCTTCATTTATATCTTATATCTCCGTGTCTGATTCACAATTATCATCTGTCAGCCTGCGCTGCTTCGCTCAGTGCTTTCAGGATATTTTCTGCATCATCTGCCGTGATGGCGTAACTGTCCATATCTACGCAGCCGTTCGCCTTGAACTCTACGCCCTCATTCTCAAGGAGCTGTCTCTGCTCAGTCCATCCCGGTGCAGTCCTCCCCGCGTGATTCACGACTCTGTGGCACGGATGATTGCCGTATCTGTCCTGCATGCTCATTATCCTGCCGACAAGGCGGGCGTTCTTAGGTATGCCGGCAAGCCTTGCTATCTGACCATATGAAGCGACCTTTCCAGCTGGTATGCTGTCGGCAATGCCGAGGACCTTTCTGATCAATGGCTCATTCAGTGCTTTGCCGCTCCCGGAAGTCAGTCTGTAGCTGTCTTCTATCAGGCCGAGAACTGCAGCATCATCGAGTTTATCATCAAGTATGACGGATATCCATTTATCATGATTCATGTGATACGCAGGATATACGCCCGGCATCCCCAGTATGGCATCCCTGCGGGATTCATCCGCCTTGAGGTTCAGCACATCGACATCCTCCTCTGCGGCATCCGGCTCCAGCAGGCGCCTGTCAAGATTCATCAGGAGCCCGAACCATTTCTGATTGTTGTTGTGCCGGAACACCCCTGACGGTGCGTGCGCCCCCTCATCCCATGGAAAGTCCGGCGTCACCTGATACCGCTCCGCGATCACCTCTGTGATCCGGTTGCTCTGATCCGATGCAAAAGCAACCTCTCTGCAGCACTGCTCCGCAATATCCCTCAGCACCTCTTCATATGCAGCCCTCACGGTGTTGACATATGCGCCTGTGTAATTGGGCATTCTGAGCTGCACATATTCCTCGTCATTCATGTTGTCGAGCACTCTGCCCCTGACCTGGCCATTCTCGTGCACGGTCAGCACTGCAGTAAAATCCCCGTCCATGAAGTCCTTCCCGAGGATATAGCTCGTTCCCTTTCTGGCAAAACCATAGGCCTCCATGCGTTCAGTGTCGAACCGCATGCGGCCGAATATTTTCTGTTCGATCATTATATTTCAGTAGTTCTTCTTATTTATATTGCCTCTCCCGGGCGCGTATCCTGCTTTTCCTCAGATCCCTTCTGTGACCTGCTCAGCATGCGTTTACTTCCGGGTCGTAGTAATTATATATTATTCCCGGTTCCATTGCGCGGTATCGCCGGAACTCAGGGCAAAAAATATCGCTGCAATGCGGGCAAAAGCGCTCGTATTAAGTCCGGGAATAGCATATAATATGGAACTGTCAATCAGAAATACAGGGGACTGGAGAAAGTATTAAATGAATCAGGACAGGGACAGGACAAAATCCGCTCTGCTGGCTACGGCAGGCTTTGCGGTCATATTCGGCTTCAGCTTTATGGCATCAAGGATCGCGCTTCAGAATACAAGCGCACCTATGCTGCTCGTCATCCGCTTCTCGGTATCGATGCTGGTGATGATTCTGCTTGTTGTCTTCGGGGTATTCAAAGTCTCACTCAGGGGCAAGCCTGTCGGCAGATTCCTCGTAATGGGCCTGTGCCAGCCCGTAATATATTTCATCGGCGAGACTCTCGGGATCCAGTACACCAACTCCTCATTCGCCGGTGTCATGATATCCCTGATCCCTGTGTCAACAGCAGTCCTTTCAGCGATATTCCTTCACGAACACATCAGCAGGCGCACCGTCGGATGGATCATAGTTTCCATCATCGGTGTCTTCATAATATCCACCACCCAGACAAGTTCAGGCGCTATACAGTTCAGGGGCGTTCTGTATCTGCTTGTCGCAGTAATATCCGCCTCTGCATTCTATATCCTCAGCAGATCAACAGCAGATGACTTCACCCCGTTTGAGCGCACCTTCATAATGATGGTAATGGGCTTTGTCTGCTTTACTATCCAGGCAATAATACAGGAAGGGCAGGATTTCCTGCCCCTCTTAAAATCCGGATTCACCGATCCCGGTGTAATGCTTCCGGTCGCTTATCTTGCAGTTCTCTCATCCGTAGTAGCCTTCCTGCTTCAGAACTATGCAGTCACATATCTGGAGCTGGCCAAAATCACCGTCTTCGAGAATATTATACCGGTCATCTCAGTAGCAGCCGGTGTCATATTCCTCGGCGAGCCATTCTCCGTTATCCAGCTCGCAGGAGTCGCTCTCATACTCCTCGGTGTATGGAAGGTAACCACCGATTAAGTGACCCGTCCCCGTGTCATCATTTGTTAAACACTTCCAGACTCTTATCCAGTATGCCGTTCATGTGTGCGATCGCAGTCCCGTAGTTAGTCATCGGGATGCCTGCGTCAGCCGCACACTTGAGACGGTATTTCATTTCCTTTTCATTCAGCATGCATCCTCCGCAGTGGACTATCAGCCTGTACTGCTCCAGATCCATCGGGAATTCCGTGCCGCTCGTGAACTCAAATCTGACATCCTTTCCCGAATGCTTTCTGATCCATGCAGGCAGCTTCTCAGTGCCGATGTCGCCGCACTGCCTGTGGTGAGTGCAGCCTTCAGAGATCAGTATCGTATCTCCGTCCTCCAGATGATCCAGCGCATGCGCTCCTTCCACCTGCATATCAAGGTCCCCCTTATATCTTGAGAACAGAACCGAGAATGACGTGAACGGGATGTCCGCAGGAGTCTCTTCCGCTACGCGTTTGAAAACCTGGCTGTCAGTGATGACGAGCGATGGTTTTCTGTCCAGCGACTTAAAGACTTCTTTGAGCCCGTTCTCCTTGACTACTACTGCAGCCGCATCTGACTCGAGGATATCCCTGATCGTCTGCTGCTGCGGAAGTATGAGTCTGCCCTTAGGCGCCGCCTTGTCTATAGGAATAACCAGTACAACAAGGTCATCCGGACCTATCAGGTCACCGACGATCCTTTTGTCATTATCCTCTGCCGGAGCCAGCTCCGCTATCCGCTCTTTAAGCTCTCTGATATTGGTACCGTCTGCCGCACTGACCCACATCAGCCGGGATCCATCGAGCGGGTAATTCCCTGTCACAGCTGCACGCTCTTCTTCGCTGACAAGGTCAGCCTTGTTCAGAACGACAGCATACGGGATCTCCTTGTCAATGATCCTGCGTAGGATCCTCAGATCTTCATCCGTAAAGCCTGTGCTTCCGTCTACTATCAGGAGTGCGATGTCGCTCTTGTTCAGCATCTGGTATGCCTTCCTGATGCGCAGCTCTCCCAGTTCGCCTTCGTCATCAAGTCCCGGAGTGTCGATCATCACGACCGGTCCCAGCGGCAGCAGTTCCATGGCCTTCTGCACGGGGTCCGTTGTAGTGCCGAGCACATCTGAGACTATCGCAAGGTTCTGCCCCGTAAGCGCATTGATCACACTTGACTTTCCCGCATTACGCCTGCCGAATATCCCTATATGTATTCTCTCTCCTGAAGGTGTGCTGTTGAGACTCACTTTCCGACCTCCTGTTTTACATATCCACCTTGCTTCCGTAGAAGATGCGGATCACGTTGGCTTTCGCAAAATCCTTTGTTCCGAGTCCGTAACCGACCGCTTCGGTGCTCATTACAGGCATCTGCGAGTATTTCTGTGCAAAATATTTTACGAGCGCAGCACCCGTAGGTGTACATAGCTCTCCCTGAATATCTCCCGCGTATGCAGGCACTCCTCTGAGTATCAGGGCTGTGGCTGGTGCAGGCACAGGCAAAACGCCGTGCGCACATCTGACCGAACCGTAGCCCGTGGCTACAGGCGATGCAATGATCTCATCCGGCGAGATCTCTCTCATCAGCATACATACAGCAGTCACATCAGCGACGGCATCCATAGTGCCCACCTCGTGGAAGTGGACCTCGCCCGCAGGCTTGCCGTGTACAGCGCCCTCTGCCTCGGCAATGATCCTGTACACATTCAGGACATCTTCTTTTACAGCATCATCTACGTCCAGTCCGCTGATGATCTCTTCAATGTCCTTCATCGAGCGGTGAACATGGTGATGGTGTCCGTGGTCGTGGTCATGATCGTGATGGTGTTCATGATTATGTGTGTGTACGTGCTCATGGTGAACATGTTCATGCACATCCTCATGCGAATGCTCGTGGCAGTACTCATGTGTATGGCTGTGCATGTGCGCATGCTCATGCGGTGCTTCAGGCTCATGCTCCTCTTCGCCGTTAACATAGATGTGCACGTGCGTACCCGTGATGCCCATTTTCTCGGACTGCACTGCCTTCATCTCGACTCCCGGGATGCCGATCTTATTGAACCCGGCAGCGAACTCTTCTACGGCCTCTCTGTCAGGTCTGCCGCTTTCAGTCCTGCATTTGATTTCAAGAAGAGCTGCTGTAAGCATGTCTCCTGCAGCCCCCATGCCGCAGTCTATGTATAAAGTCTTCATTTATTCTTCTCCGTTCCATGCGAGCCTGTTGATCTGAGTTGCCAGATAGCCCGCTCCATACCCGTTATCTATATTGACGACTGCGATCCCGTTCGCACAGGAGTTGATCATCGTCAGCAGCGCGGAAAGTCCATGCATACTCGCGCCGTATCCGACTGAGGTCGGCACCGCAATGACCGGATTCCTCACAAGTCCTCCGACAACGCTTGCAAGTGCGCCTTCCATGCCGGCTACCGCTATGATGCAGTTTGCCTCCTGCAGGTCATCCACTCTTGAGAGCAGTCTGTGTATCCCGCTGACACCTACATCATAGGTGCGGACAACATTGCAGCCGAAGAACTCCGCTGTCTGTGCAGCTTCCTCTGCAACCGGGATGTCCGCTGTGCCTGCGCAGCATACAGCGACTTTGCCCGTATGCTTTTTGTCTGTTTCCTTCTTTAATATATGTGACACAGGATCATACTCGATGTCCGGTATAGCCTCCTTCACCAGCTCATACTGATGCTGAGTCGCACGCGTACCGAACACCTCGCCGTTCTTCTCCAGGAGAGTCCTGTAGATGTTCACTATGAACTCATCCGGCTTGCCGGCACAGTAAACCACCTCAGGGAATCCTGAGCGGACCTCTCTATGCATATCCAGCTTGGCATAACCGAGCTCCTCGAACGGCTTGCGGCTGAAGTAGTGTTCGGCCTCCTCGAGCGTGATTTCTCCGTTTTTATATCTTTCCAGAATCTCTTTCGTTTCCATTAAGGTCCCTCGCATCCTTTTGTTAAAACGTCATTCTTGCAGTTATGACAGGTGTTCCCCTGTCCTCTATCCTTGTCAGCTGCACCGGGTCGTGATGAGCATTGTATGTGTGGTCGCTCCTTCCGGTCGCATGAATCATTATATCTGTATCTTCAGTGACTATTCCGACATGAGATATAGCCATGTATGCACCATACTTTACGTATTCCCCGTAGACCGACGGCGGAGCTTCGAAGAAAACAAGGTCACCGGGACTGCGTTCAGCGTTTTGCCCAGTCTCAGAACCATTTTCCCTGCAGTATCTTGCCAGACCGTAAGCCCGGCGGATATCGCTGCTGCGGCCGGAATATTTCAGAAATAAATCTCTGAACGTGATGATTGTATCATACCACGGACACACCGCATCAAAAAACCTGCCGGCATCTCCGGTCACATATGGGCTGTCCCCGAAAGCTGTGCCGGACAGAGCCAGATGCACCAGCGTAGAGCAGTCGATCCGGCCTCTTCCCCCGTTCGCGGGATCAGTCAGCTCACCGTCCTGCAGGAAAGTGTTCCCATGGTAGGAGTATATAAGCGCTCCGCTGTTATTCAGATACGTCATCGCCGTCTCAAGGATCCTGTCCATACGCATATAATACACTATGTGACAATGGGGACGGTTCTTTTTGTCACATTTTTCTGACAGACTGAGCCTGCCCCGTTGTCATGCTTTCGTACACAGAGATTAGACTTGCCTGCGTTGATGCTGCATTTTATAATTGTAGCAATCGAACCGGATAAGCAGACAATAGGTTCTGACAGGAGAAGAAAGATGACCAAGGCAGACAGATATCTTGTAAACGATATACACAACATCCTCGATAACGGCTACAAGGATGAAAATCCGCGTCCTAAGTATGAGGACGGAACGCCGGCGCACACGATCAGTGTCAATCATGTGATGCGCAAGTACGACCTCTCGAAAGGCGAGTTCCCTGTATGTACTCTCCGCCGTCAGGCATGGAAGACTGGCATCAGGGAGATATTCACTATATATAAGAACCCTACCAATGTCCTTTCCGAGATGAAGGAGATGGGAGTAACCTGGTGGGATCCATGGGATATAGGCGACGGTACGATCGGTCAGAGATACGGTGCGACCGTAAAGCGTTATGACCTCATGAACCAGCTGATCGATAATATCAAAAAAGACCCTTACGGCCGCCGCAAGGTCGTCTCACTGTGGCAGGAGACCGATCTTCACGAGACTCCGGGTCTTGCTCCATGCGCATTCCTTACTATATGGAATGTCCGCGGTGATTATCTTGATATGGTCCTCATCCAGAGGTCAGGTGACATGCTGACTGCATCGGGTGCCGGCGGGATCAACGAGATCCAGTACGCCGCTCTCCTGATGATGATCGCGAGGGTTACGGGCAAAGAGCCGGGCGTCTTCACTCATTTCGTAGCAAACGAGCAGATCTACGACCGCCACATGGAAAATGCGGATGAGATGCTGAGAAGAGCTGCAGAACTTGAAGCAACAGAAAAAGCTGCAGGTGAGGCTCCGGCTGCTCCTCAGCTTGTGCTCCACAAGGAAGCAGGCTGTGAGTTCTCCGACATCACTCTCGAAGATTTCGAGATGATCAATTACGAACCTCTTACACCGCAGCTTAAGTTCGAGCTCGGTATCTAGGAGTGTAAAGCACTGAGTATAGCTTCTGCCACCGCAATATCCTGCGGATAGGTGATTTTGATATTGCTGCTTTCACCTTTTACGATCTCGACAGGTTCACCTTTCCTGACGTAGATCCCTGCAGCGTCAGTGAGAACTTCTTTCTCTTCGACGCTGAGGCTCATGTACAGGTCACGGAGCTTCATTGCCCTGAAACTCTGCGGTGTCTGTACCATCCACAGCCTGGCTCTGTCAGGGACTTCTGTCACATACCTGTTGTCATCGGTCTCTATTATGGTATCCGTTGCCGGGAATGCGGTCTCGCATGCCCCGGTATTTTTTGCGGCCAGAATGTTTTCTCTGATCATCCGGTCTGTCACGAACGGTCTCACGGCATCATGAGTAACTATGATCGTCTCATCATCCAGATCGCCGTTTTCTTCAATGACCGCGATAGCGTTCATCAGAGTCTCATTACGGGTGCTGCCTCCGGCCGCAACCGTGATCCTTCCGGCTCCGCTACCGCTCTCCTGAGACGGGTCCTCCACCCGTATCATGTCCTTCCCGAAGTGGTCTGCCAGTATTTCACCGGTATATCCGCACCAGCCGGCAGGAGTCATGACTATTATCCTGTCGATCCCGTCACACTCCATGAATCTCTCTACCGTATGAATGATTACCGGCTTGCCGTCGAACTCAAGGAACTGTTTTGGTCTGTCTGCGCCCATTCTCGTTCCGCTGCCGCCGGCAAGTACTGCTGCGTATATCATGCTTCTTTCCTTTATAAACTCTGTCTTCCGGTGATTGTCCGTCATCATTTCCGGATTATTACAACAGTTCCCCTCTTGACTGAATTATAGAGCTTTCCCGCGAAGGATGGTCTCAGGTTTACGCATCCGTGCGATCCGTTTTTCAGATATGTTTTGTGGTTGGAGAACTGTTTCGATGTTCTCCAGCTTGCATCATGCAGTCCGTATGCGGACCCCTTGAAGGCCATCCAGTACTTGACGTGTGAGTTCCAGGTCGGTCCTACGAGATTGATATTCCTCAGTTTGCTGCGGACCTTGAAAACACCGGTCGGTGTCGGTGTCCTGCCCTTTGTTCCCGTAACGACATCAGATTTCAGTTTCTGCTTGCCGTTCTGGTAGTACCAGATGGTCTGATCCGAGATGTCCACGAGGACAAAAGTCTTATATCTGATCCTGTAGTATGGGACTCCGTTGATTGTCCCGTCCTTCGCGGTGGTGTACGTGTAGCCGTCTTTTGCTTTGAACTTTCCGTACATCACACCCCCGAGCTTATTCATGTGATACAGCTTGCTGTTAACGAAGTTGAAGCCGGGACCTGCCGGTTTCTTGTACTTGGTGAAGTAGAACTTGTAGCCGCCGGCATTGACCCACTTATTCTTGGTGTTTTTGCTGACTGATTTCCAGTATATTCCGGTCGGAGTAAAATACAGCCATTTGACGGTATTGGTGCCTCTGGCTTTCATCTTGTGCCATCCGCTGATTACCTTGCCGTTACTGCCGAAGTAGTACCACTTGTCGTTGTTCTTGATCCACTTGTTCTTGGCGGTCAGTTTGGCGACAGTCTGTGTCTGGGTCTCACCGCAGCTGCACTTGCGGACTTTCTTTCCGGTCTTGAAGTAAGTCGGCTTGACTGTAATCGTCCATGCGCCGTAGCTGTGAGTATGCGGGATCTCCTTTTTACTGAATGCGGCATAGTAAGTTATATTTCCTGTCACTTCAGGGAGATCAGCTGCAGCCTTTCCTGTTTCACTGCCCGGCTCTTCAGACCAGCCTTTAAAGGTGTAATTATATGTGCCATCCGAGGCCTTGGCAGGCTCCTCGCCATCGAAAACAGGTTTTGATCCTGCCGCTACCCCGTTATCGACTTCAATCGGCTCTCCGGCTCCGTCCTGGTTCCTCCATGTGACAGTGTAGATCGCTGCAGGCTCAGGATCTTCATCTCCATTGCTCTGTCCGTCAGGCTGGTCATTGATAATCTGTTCATCGCTTCCGGCCTGACCTTCATCAGGACTTACTCCGTTATTACCGTCTTCCTGAATCTCTTCAGCAGGAGCGCCGCCAGTCATTCCTTCATCGGCCGGCTGTACATTTTCTGTATCTGCGAATACTGCAAGCGCCGAGGTGATCACCATCACCATCGCCAGCAGCAGTACCATTATTCTTGAAAGGGTCTTCTTCATGGCTCTTCCCTCGCTTTCCTGCATTGCTCCCTCAGATCAGGAGCTTTTCCTGCATTCAGTGCGTATACTTCCTCATGCTAAGTTTCGGTATTTAATTATACTGTATGAAATGCAGCGATAGCAAGCGAGGCAGGCTCTGCGGCCTGCCTCATGTCTCTTCCGTATCTTATGTATCGCTTCCGTTACAGCTTCTCTGAATCGAGCACGATGGTGAACGGCCCGTCGTTCAGAAGCTCAACTGCCATGTGTGCTCCGAAAGATCCCTTCTCAACTACAGGAACTCTCTCCTTGCACTTCTCTATGATGTACTCATAGAGCGCGTTGGCCTTGTCAGGTGAACCTGCCTCTGTGAAAGACGGCCTGTTGCCCTTCTTGCAGTTGGCATACAGTGTGAACTGTGAGATGAGGAGGAGTCCTCCGTCCACATCTGCCAGTGACAGATTGGTTTTGCCCTCTGCATCTTCGTTGATGCGGAGCTTGATCATCTTGTCCACCATCTTGTCTGCTACGGCTTCGTCATCTGTATCACTGACGCCGATCAGGACCATATAGCCTCTTCCGATCTTTCCTATAACTTCATTGTCTACTGTTACGGATGCGTGCTGCACCCTCTGGATCACAAATTTCATATATTACTCCCCGTATCCCTGTGGATTGCTGCTCTGCCAGTTCCATGCGTCACGGCAGATCTCATCGATGCCGCGCTTTGCCTCCCAGTGAAGGACTGCCTTTGCCTTGTCTGCGTTGGCCCAGCTGTCCTGAACGTCACCGGCACGTCTAGGTCCTATCTCATACTTGACCTGATGGCCGCAGGCTTTGCTGAATGCATTGACCATGTCGAGTACGCTGTACGGATTGCCTGTTCCAAGGTTGAACACTTCTGTACCCTTGTGGCTGACTGCATATTCTGCTGCGCGGACATGTCCCTCGGCGAGGTCCATAACATGGATGTAGTCACGGCGGCATGTGCCGTCCGGTGTGTCGTAGTCATCGCCGAACACTGTCAGGTGATCTCTTCTGCCGACTGCTACCTGCGAGATGTACGGCATCAGGTTGTTAGGGATGCCCTGCGGATCCTCTCCGATCATGCCGCTCTCGTGAGCACCTACCGGGTTGAAGTATCTGAGGAGAACAACTGAGAGTGTGTCGTTGCTTGCGAACTCTGCGTCTCTCAGGATCTGCTCCTGCATCCACTTGGTCCATCCGTACGGGTTGGTGCATGCACCCTTAGGCATTGTCTCAAGGAACGGGGGGATGTTGTCCTCACCATATACTGTTGCTGAGCTGGAGAATACGAAGTTGGTCAGTCCCAGCTCCTTCATGACCTCGAGAAGGGTCAGCGTTGTATCGATATTGTTCCTGTAGTACTCTGTCGGCTTTGCAACTGACTCGCCTACTGCCTTGAGTCCGGCAAAATGGATGATGCAATCCGGCATCTCTGCCTTCAGGATCTCTCTCATCTTATCCTTGTCTGCTGCATCTGCCTCGTAAAGAGTCACGCTTTTGCCCGTGATCTTCTCTACTCTGCGGACCGCTTCCGGAGAACTGTTGTAGTAATTGTCGACAACTGCTACCTCGTGGCCTGCTTCGAGCATGGCTACTGCTGTATGCGATCCTATATATCCGGCACCGCCGGTAAGAAGAGTTTTCATTATAATTGCCTCCTGTTTTCTTCTATATAATATATATGCTGTAAGCTATATATTTTCCCGGACTGCGCTCCGGACACAGATGATTATACTTTATGCAATCTGGGCAAGCAAGAGAGCCTTACATCACTTTGTCAGTCTCCTTCAGCTTTGCCCGGAAAACCTTTGTGCTTCTCCTTTTGGTATAAGATACCTGCCGTGCTATAATACCTGTGTAAATCAAACGATCACAGGGGGAATCATCATGCTCAATCCTTTTACAGCAGTACCTAAACTTCTGAGCTTCTACTTCGCAGCAGACAGCTATAAGAAATATATTCCCGAGATAAAACGTCTGCGCGAGGCGGGCGATGTCGAGGGTGAAAAAGAAGCGATCCGCAAGGGACAGAAAGCCGTCATCGAAAGAATGGCTCCAAAGCTCGGTGTCACTTTCGAGATCACAGGCGAGGAGAACATTCCTGACGACGACACGACATACATGGTCTATGCAAATCATCAGAGTTTTGCCGATGTGCTCGCCATGATATGGCTATTCAGAAACCACCGTCAGATGGGCTACGTTGCCAAGGAAGAGTGGCGCAAGTACAAGGTCCTGTATAACGCTATTGAATATACACGCTCGGTATTTCTCAAGCGCGGCGATGCCCGTGAAGCTGTAAAGTCACTGAAAGAAGTCACTGACCTGCTGAAACAGGGCTTCGCACTGGTCATCTTCCCTGAAGGCACCCGTTCACAGTGTCATGAGATGAACGAGTTCAAGGCCGGTTCCTTCAAGTTTGCGGAAAAAGGCAAAGTACCTATTCTCCCGGTCACTCTCGACGGCGGGTACAAGCTCTACGAAGAGAAGAAGAACTACCAGCCGGCGCATGTCAAGATCACCGTTCATCCTCTTGTACACATAGAAGAGATGGACAAGCATGCCCAGAAGGAAGCCGCAGCACAGATAGAGGCTACTATACGCTCAGCACTCGACTGATCCGTGCGGAAACGTATATCCGGACTCACACATCTGCAGCTCCTGAGCTGCGGATTTCATACAGATAGCCCCTCTTTATAAGAGAAACACTATATATTGATTATCCATGTATATCAAACAGCCTGCCTTCCCGGCAGGCTGTTTAATATTCTTTAAGCATAGGCTTTTCTTAAAGGATCTTGAGTTTTTTGCCTTTTTCCGGGTGCTAATATTTCATTACACGGAATATTTCTGTGCAATAAATGCACAGTACAGAGACTCGAAAGAAGGAGTTATAAAATGAAGAAGCTGAGACAACATGCAGCAAGAATACTGCTGAGCCTGATGCTGACCGTTGCTATGGTCGCACCGATGGCAATGCCTGCGGATGTTTTTGCCGCGACTAACAGCAATACACAGTCCACACAGACAGCACAATATACGACTGCCAAAACCCAGAACATCTGCGGCATCAAGATTTATTTTGCCAGGAATGTCATAAAGGAAAAGCGCATTGCGGCTTCACCGACCAAGCTGAAGGTCACAGGCCAGAGATGGAGTGTCAAGCTGGCATGGACCGGCGCGCCTTCCAATGCAATCACCGGCTACTACATCCTGAGACGCGATGTTAAAGGCGATACATGGCGTGTCATCTCGGTCCTCGGTCCGAAGGCCACTACCTATACGGATAAGAATGCTTCCAGCAAGAATACGTACTACCGCTATTCTGTCATCGCATACAAGAAGGTCAATGGCAAGATCATGGTCTCCACCCCTACCGGCTGGGCAGGCGCTATAACTACCAGGAGCAAGTATAAGAACGTCACATCCGTGACCGTTTCCAATCCTGCCAACGTATCTGTGATCATGATAGGGTCATGCGCTCAGACTTATCTGTCCTTCCCTAAGAAGGCTTATTCGAAGTACATCAGATGGTGGAGCAGCAATGACAAAGTCGCCACAGTAACCAACAAAGGTCTTATTACCGGTGTTTCCAGAGGTACGGCATATATCTATACCAAGACTCACGCCGGAAATATCCAGTCCTTCAAAGTCAAGGTCACCAAGGGCGGTACCGCGCAGGCCATGATAGATACGTTCTATGCATGGAACGGATACAGCAGGCTGAACGGCAAGCATAAGGGCATCATCGATATCTATAACTCCGTCACTCCGTGGCCTAAGGGTTATAAGATGAAATACTCCGATGCATGGTGCGATGCCACGATCACTGCCGCTGCGATCAAGACAGGCAATGTCCAGAGGATCGGAAGAGAGTGCAGTGTCCCTAGACACATCAAGATCTTCAAGTCTCTCGGAATCTGGCAGGAGGATGGAACCATCACTCCAAAGCCTGGTGACATCATCGTTTACAGCTGGAACAAATTCAGACAGCCGAACAACGCGTCCGCTTCTCACATCGGTCTCGTTGCCAAAGTCCAGAACGGCAGGATCACAGCCATCGAGGGCAACAGAGGCATCGGCGTCGTTGCGACACGAGAGATTCCTGTCGGTTGGGGATGCATCAGAGGTTATGCAAGACCTAAATATATAAAATAGGAACAATTTGCTCCGTCTTGTATGTCTTCGCAAGAGACACACAACATATAGAATACACTTACAAAGCATGCAGCCTGCCCCACCGGCAGGCTGTTTAATATTCATTAAGCAAAGGGCTTTCTTAATGGATGTTCAGAACGGACGTGATTTCCGGATGCTATGATGAGCTTACGTAAAGGCGACTTTACCGTAAACAAAACTTTACCGGCACATCCTTTCCGGACGGACGGTGAAGTAATAGGAATCACAGAGAAGGACCTGAATCATGAAGAACAGCACACTTTCAGACAAGAACATAACCATCAGACATACCCTGGCCAGATTAGCACTGAGCCTGATGCTGACGGCAGCGATGATCGCGCCGATGGCAGCACCTGCGGATGTTTTCGCAGCTGTATCCGGTTCAACGACTGAAACAGCATCCACTGCTGAAACATCATCAGAGGCTTCGAAGTCTGAATACACGACTTCAAGATCCCAGACTGTCAATGGCTATAACCTCTATATCGACAGAAGAGTCATCAAAGAGAAACGCTACTCTGTCGTACCGACAAAATTCAAGGCTGAAGGCAAAAGAAACAGCATCAAACTGACCTGGACAGCTCCTTCGTCTTATGTAAGAGGCTATTACATCCTGAGAAAGGATCTTACCGGCGATACATGGCGCAGGATCGCGACGGTCATGCCGGGCACTGAGACTTCATATACCGATACCGAGGCAACTGAAAAGGATACCTTCTATCAGTACTCCATCGTTTCGTATAAAAGAGTCGACGGAAAGATCATGATCTCAAAGCCTCTGAACTGGGCCGGCGCTGTGACTTCGAGAAGCTCGAAGAAGAATCTCGAATCCGTTAAAGTAACCAATCCGGCGAATGTGGCCATCGTAATGGCTGGTTCATGTGCAAAGCCTGAGCTCAAATTCGATGAAAAAGCTTATTCGACAGAGATCAGATGGTCGAGCAGTGACAGCAGCGTAGCGAAAGTCGACGAGACAGGCCTCATCACAGGTGTTTCTGCAGGAACCGCCAACATCAACATGAAGACACATACCGGTGCAGTTACATCCTTCCCTGTCAAGGTTTCCAGACCGGGCACCGCACAGGCTATGATAGATACATTCTCAGCATGGATGGGATACAGCAGGATCAACGGCAAGCATAAGGGTATCATCGATATCTACAACTCGGTAACTCCTTGGCCGGCCGGCTACAAGATGAAATATTCAGACGCATGGTGCGATGCTACCATCAGCGCCGCTGCCATCAAGACTGGCTGTGTTGACAAGATCGGAAGAGAGTGCAGTGTCCCTAGACACATCAAGATCTTCCAGTCACTCGGTATCTGGCAGGAGGATGGAACCATCACTCCAAGGCCGGGCGACATCATCGTATACAGCTGGGGCAGATTCAGACAGCCGAACAACGCATCCGCTTCTCACATCGGTCTCGTTGTCAAGGTCGAGGGCAGACAGATCACCTGCATCGAGGGCAACAGAGGCATCGGAATCGTAGCTACACGTGAGATCCCGGTAGGCTGGGGCTGCATCAGAGGCTATGCTCAGCCTAAATACGATAAATAGTAAGCAATTCATGTCAACGGATCAGATCCGTAATCTTCATTAAATCGTTCAAACACACAATGACCCTCCTCAAGTCATAAATGTGTAACCATTTCAAAAGCGCAGGCGCTGCGATCGACCCGAATCGATCCGGAAGCCTGCGCTTTACCTTTTATGACAATGGGGACGGTTCTCACTGTCATAAAAGCTGACAGCGAGAACCGTCCCCGGTGTCATCATACTTCTTCAACTACACTGAATGCATACGTGGTGCGGGATGTGAACTCCTCTCCTTCTCTCAGGATACCTCCCGGGAAGTTTTCCTTATTAATGGTGTCCGGCCAGAACTGTGTCTCAAAGCACGCCGCGCATCTCTTTCCGTATACTGCGTCGTCCTTGCCCATCTCGTTATCGAGGCCATTGGATGTGTACAGCTGTATGCCCGGCAGGTCAGTAGATACTGTCATCCTGATACCGCTGTCCGCTGCATACATGGAAGCTGCCTCACGGTATTCTCCCTGCCCGTTCCCGATCACGAAGTTGTGGTCATATCCGCCGCCGAATCTGAGCTGCTCGTAGTCGGTGTTGATATCCCTGCCCAGCTCCTTCGGCTTCCTGAAGTCCATCGGTGTCCACTTCACTTCAAGCAAAGTTCCTGTCGGGATGCTGCGTCTGTCGGCTTCGGTAAATGAATCCGCATCGATCCACACTTCCTGGGTAAGAACGGTGCCGCTGTCATGGCCGTTCAGATTGAAGTAGCTGTGGTTGGTCAGATTAAGCGGCGTCTCCAGTGCAGTCCTGCACTCCTCATCATCCGTGCTGTTATCTGCCTGTCCAGGCAGGGCCGATTCCTTTTTCTTATTGAATGCAGCTTTGTAATCCAGATGCAGCTCGTTGTCATCTGTCAGAGTGTAGGTCAGCTCGATATGAATATCTCCCGGGAACCCCTGATCCCCGTCCGGGCTGTCGAGGGTGAAAGTCATGCTGTCACCTGATGCATGACGCACATCAGTGGTATCCGCCCCGGGATCGACCGCATTGGTCATCCCTGCATCTCTTCCTCTGCGCTCGCGGCTCCAGTCGTTCATGCTTTCCGTCGCATATGTGGCTGCGATGTCTCCGGTGCTGATTTTGCCGAACGGGATCACAGCCTGCCACAGTCTCTGAACATAGAAGTCCCTGCCTCCGTGCAGACAATTCTGTCCTTCATTGTTCGTAAGGATGTAGTGCCTGCCGTTCAGGTCGAAGGCCGCATTGCTGATGCGGTTGGCCACTCTTCCGACGGTCGCGCCAATTGAAGAGCTGCCGTTTTCGTATCCGGATACATCATCGTATCCGAGCACGACATCGCGCCGCTTCCCGCTCCTGTCCGGAACAATTATGCTGACTATCGCCGCACCGTAATCAGTGAGATGCACTTCCATCCCGTTACGGTTACGTAATATGTACAGTCCGGCGCTCCTGCCGTCACTTAGTTTCCCGAAAGATCTGGTGATCATATTTTGCCTCGTTCTTTCATTTATATATTCCTGCTGATCAGTTGCAGCATCCTATTCTGCTATCTGGATCTGACACATCTGCATTGTTTTAAGAGCTGCCTCGTGGCTTTCCGGCGTCACGCCTGCACAGCATGCCGGGTCAACTGATATTTTGACCTCCGGCATCGTCGCCTTGAGGAGCAAAGCGTTGGAAACCACGCATATGTCCGTGCAAAGCCCGATCAGCTCGAGCTCGATTTCTTCACGCGCCGCTATCTCCGCGATGTCCGCAGCCATTCTGGTGCTGCCGAAAGTCGGCTTGTCGTATACCCTTGCTTCGGTAAGAAGCTCCGCTATATCCGGCCTGACCTCCCAGCCCGCTGTTCCTCTGATGCAGTGCTCGACAGGAAGATACCTGCCTTCCTGCGTCTCAAGGTAGTTGACCTCATGTGTATCTCTTGTAGCAATGATGTCATGCTGATCATAGCTTCTGATCTTAGCCTTGACCTTCTCCACGATGGCCTCCGCCTCCTTCGTGCCGAGCGCACCATCGATAAAATCGTTTTGCATATCTATTACTATAAGAAGCTTTCTCATATCCTGCCTCCCGGTTAAGTACTCATCAGGTGTTCAGTCTCTGTAATTGTTTTCGCACACCCTGTTTCTGCTGGTATTTGTGTCTGCTTGCAGTAATTATATTCCAACTGCGGTTAAATGCAATTTATACATATTAATAATCGGACACATTGGGTAATTTTCCGGAATATCGTAACTGTTTTCACTTGAACAGCGCAAAACCGCTGACGCTAGAGCATCCAGCTGCGGATGGCCGCGATCTCCTGCCTGTAGCCCTCGTCCTCGTTCGGTGTCTCAAGAATGAAAGGCTTGCCCTGCAGAACCGGGTGACGGACGACACGCTTAAGTGCCTCTGCACCTATCCGGCCCTGCCCGAGTTTCTCATGACGGTCCTTGCGGGCGCCGCATTCGTTCTTGCTGTCATTTATGTGGATCGCCCTGAGGTATTCGAGCCCTATGATCCGGTCGAACTCCTCAAGTACTCCATCCAGGTCATTCACGATATCATAGCCCGCATCCCATACGTGGCAGGTGTCGAGGCATACGCCGAGCTTTGCTCTAATCCCCTGCAAGTCTGCCTGTCCGGCAAGTCTTCCGTCTGCGATTTCGGCAGCTCTGTCGATGACCGCACGCAGCTCTTCGAAGGATCCGCCCATCTCGCTGCCCTTCCCGGTCATGGTCTCAAGCAAAACGGTATTCGCAAGGTCCGTGCCGGTCCTTCTTTCAGTCTCTGCGATCGCAGTAACCAGACCTTCAGCGATCTGTCCGGTCCCGGTCTCTGTGCCCTGCCCCGTGTGACTGCCCGGGTGGAAGTTATAGAAGTGACCCGGCAGCTGCTGCAGCCTGGCGAGGTCGTCTGTGATCATCTCAAGCGAGTTGGCCCGCACCTCTTCCTTAGCAGAGCACAGGTTCATTGTATATGCTCCGTGCACGACAAGCGGGCCGAAGTTGTTTTCTTCGATCAGCCTTCTCAGTGCTGCGATGTCCTCAGGCGTGACTTCCTTCGATCTGCCGCCCCTCGGGTTGCGCGGGAAGAAGGCAAAAGTATCACCGCCAAGCGAGATCTCATGCCTGCCCATCGCCTCATATCCATCTGTTACTGATACGTGGTTTCCTATATATATCATCTCTGTTTAAGTTTCACTTAAGCTATATGCATTATCCTATCATTGTCAAAGGAAATGACAACAAATTTCTTCATAATATACCACCTAATAAACCTTTCAATACCTAAGACGGAGAGAGCCTGCACCGGCGTGCAGGCTCTTTTCGTTACACTCTTATTATTTCCGGACAAAGACCCGTGCTCAGCGGTTCCCGGATAGTCTCCTTTTGCCTTTAATCAAACAGGCTTAACTGCACATTCGCATGCGCTTTGCCGGCTGCCGGGATGTTGGTGGAGCGGTAGTCTTCCTTCTTCTTGAGGCGGTATTCCTTGACTCTTCCGAATGAGACTGCAGTCTCGCCCTTCTTGAGCCTGATGACCTGGACGCCCTGTGTTGACTTGGTCGTCTTGAGCGGGATCTTGCTGCTCTCGAATACGAGCAGTTTGCCCGACGAGCTCTGCATCGCAAAGTCCTCGTCTTCCTTTATAATACATATCCTCAGAGCCTTCGCCGCGCTGCCGATCGCATTGACCAGCTTCTTTCTGTTCTGCTTGGTCTCGTAGACGTTCAGCGGGAATTTCGCAACTTTGCCGTTCTCGAATCCGATCAGGACATTCTCGCCCGCATCCGAGGTGCACATCTTTATGATGGTCTCGTTCGGCTCGATGTCGCAGATGTTGTTGGCGTAGTCGGCGATGTCCGAAGGCTTGGAATCCTTGAGATCGGACAGCTGGACTTTGTATACAGCCTGCTGATCGGTGAAGACGAGCAGTTCCTTCGAGTTGAAGCTGTCGTATACCGCCAGTACCTCGTCGCCTTCCTTGAACTTGATCTCCGGGTCGTTCTTGATCGATGTCAAAGCTACCTTCTTCACGTAGTTCTCTCTCGTGACGTAGACCTTGACCGGATAATCCGGCTTTTCCTCTGCCGCCGGAACAGCGACACTCTCGTACTCCGTGACGACTTCCGTTTTGCGCGGGATGCCGTACTTCTTCTGGATTTCCTTCAGAGTGTGGATGATCAGCTTGTCGATCTCCTTCTCGGAGCGGAGCTGCCTGTCGATCAGCGCCAGATCTTCCTTGAGCTGCTCGATATTCTTCGTCTTGTTGAGGATGTAATCCTTGTTCAGGTTACGCAGCTTGATCTCGGCCACGAACTCGGCCTGCTCCTGCGTTATGGCAAAACCCTTCATCAGGTTAGGAACTACGTCCTCATCCTTCTCCGTCCTGCGGATGATGCGGATCGCCTTGTCGATGTCGAGGAGGACTTTGGCCAGACCTTCGAGGAGGTGCAGCTCTTTCGCCTTCTTCCGGTAATCGTAGTAGAGCTCGCGGACAACGCAGGTCCTGCGCCACTTGATCCACTGGTCGAGTATCTCGTTGACTCCGAGCAGCCTCGGGTGCCCGTCGATCAGGACTGTCATGTTGCATGAATAGGTATCCTGCAGCTTGCTCAGCCTGTACAGCTTCTTCATCAGTGCATCCGGGTCGACTCCGCGCTTGTAGTCGATCGCGAGACGGAATCCGTGGAGACCGATCTCGTTACGGACGTCGGAGATCTCCGTGACTTTGCCCTGCTTGATGAGAGCGATGATGCCGTCGATGATAGCCTCGGCCGTTGTCGAATACGGGATCTCGTTGACCTCGATGATGCGGGCCTTGGTATCGACTGTGTATTTTGCGCGCAAAGTGACCGAGCCCTTGCCCGTGCGGTAGATCTCGGCCATTGCCTCGGTGTCGAGCAGCAGCATGCCGCCGGTCGTGAAGTCCGGTCCCGGCATGACCTCGGCGATGTCCTTCTTCGGATGCTGGATCCTCATGATGGTCGCATCGCACAGCTCGATGAGGTTGAAGCTCGGTATCGATGAAGCCATTCCTACGGCGATACCCTCAGTCGGATTAGCGAGGATGTTCGGGAAGGTTACAGGCAAAAGCACCGGCTCCTTGCGTGTGGAGTCGTAGTTGTCGACAAAGTCCACGGTGTTCTTCTTTATCGACTTAAAGAACTCCGCGGCTACCGGCATCAGCTTCATCTCGGTGTACCTCGAAGCAGCGTAAGCCATGTCACGGCTGTAGTGCTTGCCGAAGTTACCTTTGCCGTCGATCAGCGGTGTGAGCAAAGTGTCGTTGTGCTGGGTCAGTCTGACCGCTGCCTCATACGCCGACGCGTCGCCGTGCGGATTGAGGAGCATCGTCCTCGCCGCAACGTTGGCTGACTTGGTCCTCGCGCCGTTCAGCAGGCCCATCTCGTACATCGTGTACAGGATCTTCCTGTGCGACGGCTTGAGTCCGTCGATCTCAGGGATCGCACGCGAAACGATAACGCTCATCGCATAAGGCATGAAGTTGTTCTTCAGTACCTCCGGCGCCGAGACATTCTGAATATTTTCAACTATTGGTTTTGGTTCTTCTTTCTTCTTTCTAGGCATTTACTTCTTTACCTTTTCTTTATGGCATATATCTGACTGGCTGTTTCCGGCCGCCTTTACCACCATGTGATTATGACCTCTTGTGATTCCACTTCTGACAGCGGCAGTTCTACGAACTCTCCCATATAAGCCTCTGTTGTGATCTCTCCGCCCGCAGGAATAACAGGGTACTTCCCGCTTTGCTCATATTCATCTGGCCACAGAGTCACCATACCAATTATCTTGCCGTCTCCGTCTCTAAGCAGTTCGTTGATTTCCAGATTCCCATTGTTGTCATAAAGTTGCTGCCAGTCAAAATCTTTCTCACTGTTATTCTTCAGAGTCAGTTTATAAATGTAACTGTCTCCGTTGGTTATGATCCTTTCCGCATCCTCTATTGTTATGTGCGGCCGATCAGTCTCTCCCAATACGATATCTGAAACTTCGTATCTGAATTCAGTCGGAGTCTCCGGCCACAGGCTGTTCCCGTCTTCTCCGTTATTTGCGCTGCAGATCATGTACATTGCCTTCTCCCCGGGAAATATTGTTCCAATCGTAAAAAGCCCCGGATCGATGTCCTTATCGTTCAGTACATTTCCCTCTGCATCCAGTCCCTCAAGGTGGAGCTCTCCCTTTGTGATGGTCTTATCCGTCGTATTTTCAACGACAGCAACGTACATAAACTCGCCGTTATCATTGATGGTCCACCCATCTTCGACCTTTACCCCTGCGGTCTTTGAATCCTCGATAGCTTTCTTTGCTTCATCGATCTTACTGCAGGATGAAAGGCTGACTGCAAGGATCAGCATCATAGCAACTACCGCCTCTTTCAATAGCACTTTGCGGAACATAATAAGACCTCCTTGATTCCTCTGCCAATGAATGCGTGTATTGCCCCTCCTGATTTCTGTCTGATAATTATTCCGGTCTATCAGCTTATATCCAGCTCATCCATGAACTCGTGTCCATGTGCTTCTATGTACTGCTTTCTCGGCGCAACGTCGTTGCCCATGAACAGGTCGAACCACTTCTCCATCTCCTCAGCCTCTGCTGAAGTGATGCGGATGAATCTCCTGGTGCCCGGTGTAATGAATTTTGCCATCATCTCGGCATCGTTCTCACCGAGTCCCTTGGATCTCTGGATCGTGATCTTCTTCGGGTCCTTGCCCTCGATCATGCGGTCGCGCTCCTGATCGCTGAACGCGTACAAAGTCTCCGGCTTTTTGCCCGTACGGTCGGTGATCTCGAAGAGAGGAGTCATCGCGTAGTACAGGTAGCCGCGCTCTATAAGCTGCGGGCAAAGCTTGTATATCATGGTGGTCACGAGGCAGACGATGTGCGAACCGTCGACATCCATATCCGCTGTGATGATTACCTTGTTGAACTTGAGGCGCTCCTCGTCGAACTGCGGAATGTCCTTAGGGAGCTTTTTGCCCCTGACCTCGATGCCGCATCCCATGACGCGGATGAGGTCCATGATGATGTCCGATGCAAAAACGCTCTGCAGGGACGCCTTCTGAATGTTGAGGATCTTGCCCCTGATCGGCATGAGTGCCTGGTACTCAGGGTCGCGCGCAGTCAGCAGGCTGCCCAGAGCGGAATCGCCCTCGCAGATGAAGAGCTCTCTTCTCTCCGGGTCCTTGCTGCGGCAGTCGACGAACTTCTTGACCTTGTTGGTAACGTCCGTCTTCTCCATGAGCTTCTTCTTGACCGTGATACGCTGGCTCTCGGACTGCTCGCGGCTCCTCTTGTTGATCAGCACCTGCTCGATTATCTTGTCCGCATCAGGCTTGTGCTCGATAAACCATATCTGCAGGTTGGTCTTGATCAGGTCTGCCAGGAACTCCTGGATGAACTTGTTGTTGATCGCCTTCTTGGTCTGGTTCTCGTATGAAGTCTGGGTCGAGAACGAGTTTGTGACCAGGATCAGGCTGTCCTGGATATCGCCGAATGTCAGCTTGGCCTCCTTGGCGGTGTACCTGTTGCGTGCCTTAAGTTCCTTATCGAAGGCCGCGACAAAAGCGCTCTTGACTGCCTTGTCCGGCGACCCGCCGTGCTCGAGGTACGATGAATTGTGGAAGTACTTGAGCTCCTGCGTCATGTTGCTGAAACAGAAAGCAATATCCGCTTTCACGGAATACTCATCCTTGTCCGCACGGTCGCGGCCCCTGCCCTCGCCTGAGAACTGGAACGGAGTCGTCATCGCCTCATCCTGCGCCAGCTCGTTGACATAGCCGAGGATACCCTCTGGGTATGCATATTCAAAATCTTCATTCGTCTCCTCATCATGAAGTGAATACGTGATTCCTGCATTAACAATTGCTTGCTGTTTCAGAATCGCCTGTATCCTTTCAAGCGGGATATCGACTTCTGTAAAGACTTCTCTATCTGGTTTCCATCTCTGTGTAGTGCCGGTCGGTCTGCCTCTTACTTTTTTCTTCTCAAGCTCGCCAACAGCAACGCCCTTCTCATAGTGCATCTTGTACTCGTATCCATCTCTTACCGATGTGACATCGAACCATTCAGACGCATATTGAGTAGCAGCGGCTCCGAGACCATTCAATCCTAATGAATAATCATAGTTATTGTCCAAAAATTTCCCGCCACTATATAATTCTTCGTACACAAGTTCAGAATTATAGCGCTGTTCCTTCTCATTCCAGTCCATCGGGACGCCGCGTCCATGGTCCTTGACCTGCATCGATCCGTCCAGATATCGTATAACCTCGATTCTGTCTCCGTGGCCTGTTCTTGCCTCGTCAGTGGAATTAGAAAGGATCTCAAAGAACCCATGGATGCAGCCCTCGAGGTCATCCGACCCGAAGATTACTCCCGGACGCTTCCTGACACGATCCGCTCCCTTGAGCATCGATATGCTGTTATTGTCGTAAGCTTCTTTTCTTGCCATTAATTACAATCCCTTTTCCTTATTTGTGTTTGTAGAAATATGACACTGAGAACAGCCCCCTTGTCATCATCTACGATTTCGGCTTCAATGAGATCATTGTTTCATTTAAGTACGAATCTTCCAATGAGCTCATTCTTGTAAATTTCTATATCTTCTATGTTCCACAAAACCACATAGTTCAGGTTGTTGTCTTGTGCTGTTTTTCTTTTCAGCGGGTCGCTTACAGTCCAGACATATATTGCCACGCTGTATAGATCCTTCCCTGTTGTTCTTTCTTTCCATAGAGCAAGTTTCTCTATGTCTGCCGGATAATTTTCATTAAACCAATGAAAGCCATGTGAAAAATACAGGTTTAATTCTATAAATAGGTCCAGTGATCTTATATAAAAATCACATGCGAACGGATACCTTGGGTCATCCCCATAATGTCTTTCTACATCTTCTTTTCCGAATACTGATATCAGAAATTCATGGAATTCATCTTCTGGTTTAGAAGCATTGAAAGAGTTATTCTTTTTATGTGTTAAATATCTTTTCCTGTTTGCCTGTTTTGTATGACCTGCCTTAATGGTCTTCTCAAGGTATGCCGGATTAGAGACTCCGTATTTTGCAAGATTTGTTTCTTTGATTTTTTCTTGTACTTCTTTGGAACTGAATGGATTCTCTACTCCATACCTTTTCCGGATTATTCTTATATACTCTTCTGATCCGAATGGATTCGGTCCTGATTCAAAGCCAAACCTTTCAAGGTTAGTTTTTCTCCGGGTGTTATTTACTTCTTCTTTTCTACTATTTGACCATGCACCCTTTGTCGCAATCATGCTTTCGCTTGCGCACTTTCTGCATCCACCCCACATGTCTTCCAGATGATAGCTGGCTACAGTGTTAAACAGTCCGTGTCTTTTGCATATAACATCTATCCTGTCATGCAGTATTCCTACATGGGTAGGTGCATAATCAAATTTATCTCCATGTATACTACGGGCTTTTTCTATAAACGATTCAGTGTCATATTTCCTGATTTTAAGGCTTATCTTTCTTGCCCGTCTTTCATCTATACTGACCCATTCTGCCTTACACGCCTTGGAACAGGTCATGAGATATCCTCCGTACCTATATGGCGTGGGTTTGCCGCAGATTATACAAACCCCGTCAGTCTCCTTCTTACAGAGGTTATCAAATACAGCCTTAGATGATAGTCCATGTCTGAATCTTATATGCTGATAAAGACCTCCGAGCGCTTCATATGTTTCATTGCAGTAAGGGCATACAGTCTTGCCATTTTCCTGCGTTACCAGTTCGGTCACTGTCCTGTACTCGCCTTTGATTACAGGATTCAGTCTTTGTCTGTTTACTGTATCCAGCCAGATATTATTAACTGCGTTCATCGGTGTTCTCCTTTTCTTCTGGTATAAATAAAAAAGCGCAAGGACTTATTTAAGCATCCTTGCGCACTTTTGCCTGCGTATGGCCCGGCCGGAAAAAGCCTGACTATTCAGATGCTTAATTATACCACGAAGCGGCTTTGAGAACAACCGTTCGCAATGTTTCTCTGTATTTAATTGACAATGGGTGCAACTGCATGTCCTGCGAATTGCACCCGTAATGTCTCTATTCGCCGGTAACTATTTGTTATCGGTAGTTTCTGCTATTCTTCTTCGAGGTCCTCTGCCACGAGGTCTTCTGCGTCGGCTTCTTCCGTGAATTCAACGTCTTCAGCCATTTCATCTGCACCCTCTGCATCAGCGTCGCTGTCGTCGCCAGGTCTGCCCTGGTTCTCTTCATCGACGACCTTGGCGAAGGATACGATGCGGCCCTCTTCATTGACCCTCATGATCTTGACTCCCTGGGTCGATCTGCCCGAAGTGCTGACCTCGTTGGCTCTGATCCTGATGATGACTCCGTCAGAATTGATGATCATGACTTCGTCTTCATCGTCAACAAGAGTTGCTCCGACGAGCTTGCCGGTCCTTGCGAACTTGGTCTTGTCGTAAGTTGCAACGCCCTTGCCGCCTCTGGACTGCAGCCTGTACTCCTCAAGCGGCGTCCTCTTGCCGTATCCGTTCTCGGAGATGACGAGCATCTTCCTTGTCTGGTCGATGTCGAGCTCCATGCTCACGACCTCGTCGCCCTTGTCGAGGAGGATAGCCCTTACGCCGCCGGCAGCTCTGCCCATCGGCCTGACATCCTTCTCGGAGAAAGCAATGGCTTTGCCCTCTCTTGTGACAACGTAGATGTTCTCATCACCGCGAGCCTGTGCGACTGCGATGAGCTTGTCGTCCTCTCTGAGGTTGATCGCGATGAGTCCGGTCTTGCGGTTCGTGTCGAACTCGGACAGCGGAGTCTTCTTGATCGTACCCTGCTTGGTGACCATAACGAGGCACTCGTTAGCCGGGAAGTCTCTGATAGGAATGACTGCGGTGACCTTTTCCTCACTGTTGAGGTTGAGGAAGTTGATGACCGGCGTGCCCTTGGCCGTCCTTGATGCCTCAGGAATCTGGTAAGCCTTGATCTTGTATACGCGGCCCATGTCTGTGAAGAACATCAGGTAATCATGGGTGCTTGTGATGATCAGATCGCGGACAAAATCAGAATCGCGTGTCGTCAGTCCGACGATGCCCTTGCCTCCGCGGCGCTGTGCTTTGTATGTGTCGGCCGGCACTCTCTTGATGTATCCGAGGTGTGTCAGCGTGATCGCAACATCCTGCTCCTCGATCAGCGACTCGTCGTCGAGGTCGCCTTCGAATGCAACGATCTTGGTCCTGCGCGGATCGCCCCACTTCTCCTTGATCTCGAGCAGCTCGTCCTTGATGACTCCCATCAGGAGGTGCTCGTCTGCGAGGAGGCTCTTGTAGTAAGCGATCTTCTTCTGCAGCTCTTCATACTCAGCCTGGATCTTCTCACGTTCGAGTCCTTGCAGGCGGGCGAGCCTCATGTCGAGGATAGCCTGTGCCTGGATCTCTGTGAGACCAAAGCGGATCATCAGCTTTTCCTTGGCGTCATTGTATGCCGAGCGGATGGTCGCGATGACTTCGTCGATGTTGTCGAGCGCGATGATGAGTCCTTCGAGGATGTGAGCCCTGGCCTCTGCTTTGGCGAGGTCGAATCTAGTTCTTCTTGTGACTACGATCTTCTGATGCTTGAGGTACTCCTCGAGGATCTGCCTGAGATTAAGGATCTTCGGTTCGCCGTCGACGAGTGCCAGCATGATCATGCTGAACGAGGTCTGAAGAGCGGTGTGCTTGTACAGCCTGTTCAGGATGACATTCGGATTGACATCCTTCTTGAGTTCGATGACGATCCTGGTTCCTTCTCTGTTGGACTCGTCTCTGATAGCCGAGATGCCTTCGATCCTCTTGTCTCTTACAAGGTCCGCCATCGACTCGATGAGTCTTGCCTTATTGACCTGGAACGGGATCTCGGATACGACGATCCTCATCCTTCCGTGAGCGTGCTCCTCGATCTCGCATACGGATCTTACGAGGACTTTGCCCTGACCTGTGAGATAAGCTTCCCTTGCGGCCTTCTTGCCGAGGATCATTGCTCCTGTCGGGAAGTCTGGTCCTTTGATTATGTTGATAAGCTCGTCGATGTCACAGTCCGGCTCATCGATGAGCTTGACACATGCGTCGATAGTCTCGCCGAGGTTGTGAGGCGGGATCGATGTCGCCATACCTACGGCGATACCGTTCGAGCCGTTGATCAGGAGGTTAGGCACTCTTGAAGGGAGTACTACCGGCTCCTGCTCCTCGCCGTCATAGTTGTCCATGAAATCGACGGTGTCCTTCTCGATGTCTCTGACCATCTGCAGCGAGAACGGAGACATTCTTGCCTCGGTGTATCTCGAAGCAGCAGCTCCGTCGCCGTCGACCGAACCGAAGTTACCATGGCCGTCGACAAGCGGGTACCTCGTGGAGAAGTCCTGAGCCATTTTGACCATGGCCTCGTAGATGGAACTGTCTCCGTGCGGATGGTACTTACCCATAACCTCACCGACGATACGCGCCGATTTCTTGTGAGGCTTGTCAGGTGTGATGCCGAGAGAGTGCATGCCGTACAGGATCCTCCTGTGTACCGGCTTGAGTCCGTCTCTGACATCCGGAAGAGCACGGCCGACTATGACGCTCATCGCATAGTCGATATACGAGTTTTTCATCTCATCGTATATCTCGTGTTCTATGATCGTGCTTTTTTCTTCTAT
This sequence comes from Anaerovoracaceae bacterium, assembly GCA_045540775.1. Classification (GTDB taxonomy): domain Bacteria; phylum Bacillota; class Clostridia; order Peptostreptococcales; family Anaerovoracaceae; genus Crickella. The sequence goes on from JAZQHU010000013.1 coordinate 44,026, forward strand.
AGTATTGTCTGCCATTTTGCCTTTTCCTTGTTTATAAGCAATAGGTTTTGTAAGTATTCTCAGGCGTCGCGTGTTGACGTTTTTGAGGCAATTTCGCCATATTTACGCCAACTCGTATTATGCAAATTGACGTTTTTGGAGCAAAATCGCCGGATTTACGCCAATTCACGTGTTGCTGATTGGCGTTTTTGTAACCGTTTCACCGGATTTACGTCATATCACGCTTTTCCAATTGGCGTTTTTGCAGCAAAATCGCTGGCTTTACGTCAACTCACGCTGTTTGCGCCTGTGTGTTGTACTGACTATATGTCAAGATTAACTACGTACTTCGCGTTCTCTTCGATGAATGCTTTGCGCGGCGGTACTTTGTCTCCCATCAGTGTGGTGAAGATCTCGTCTGCTGCTTCTGCATCGTCGATCGTGATCCTTACGAGGGTACGGTTGTCGTAATCCATCGTGGTCTCCCACAGCTGGTTGAAGTCCATCTCACCAAGACCCTTGTATCTCTGGATCTCGATCTTGTTGTTGCCGCCTGCAGACTTGAGCTCTGCGAGGAGCTTATCCTGCTCGGCATCCGAGTATGTGTACCAGATCTGCTTGCCCTGCTTGACTCTGAAGAGAGGCGGCTGGGCTGCGTAGACGTATCCGCCTTCAAGCAGCGGTCTCATATATCTGAAGAAGAATGTCAGCAGCAGTGTCCTGATGTGGGCTCCGTCGACGTCGGCATCGGTCATGATGATGATCTTGTGGTATCTCAGCTTTTCGATGTCGAACTCGCTGCCGATGTTGCAGCCGAACGCTGTGATCATGTTCTTGATCTCGTCGGAGCTCAGGACTCTGTCGAGCCTTGCCTTCTCAACGTTCAGGATCTTACCTCTGAGAGGCAGGACAGCCTGTCTTGAACGGTCCCTTCCCTGCTTTGCGCTTCCGCCTGCGGAGTCACCCTCTACGAGGAAGATCTCTGACAGTGCAGGGTCCTTCTCGGAGCAGTCTGCAAGCTTGCCCGGAAGAGATGTCGTCTCGAGGACCGAAGTCTTACGCGTGATCTCTCTCGCTTTGCGTGCAGCCTCACGTGCGCGCTGAGCCTTGAGGCACTTGTCAACGATGATACGTGCCTGTTTTGGATTCTCATCGAGGAAGTAGCTGAGCTGCTCTGCAGTGTTGGTTTCGACAAAGCCCTTGACCTCTGCGTTTCCGAGCTTGGCCTTGGTCTGTCCCTCGAACTGCGGGTTGGTCAGCTTGACGGAGATGATTGCTGTGATGCCTTCTCTTACGTCGTCACCCTGGAGAGCGTCCTCATTGTCCTTGATCAGCTTGTTCCTGCGGGCGTAGTCGTTGATGGTACGGGTCAAAGCGGATTTGAATCCGACCTCGTGGAAGCCGCCTTCGTTGGTGTGGATGTTGTTGGCGAACGACATGATCGTCTCGCTGTATCTGTCGGTGTACTGAAGAGCGACCTCGACAGAGTATCCCGGCTTCTCAGCTTCATAGTAGAAGACTGTCGGGTTGACTGCGTCCTTGTTGGTGTTCAGGTATTCAACAAACTCCTTGATTCCGCCCTCGAAATGGAAGTGGTCCTTTCTGGTCGGAGTGACTCTCTTGTCCTCGAGTGAGATAGCGAGGCCCTTGTTGAGGAATGCCATCTCGCGGAGTCTTCTCTGGAGTGTCTCGTAGTCGTAAATGGTTTCATCGAAGATCTCGCCATCCGGCCAGAATCTTGTCTTCGATCCGGTCTTGCCGTCCGAATACTCTCCGATTACCTTGAGCTCGGTTGCGTCCTCGCCCCTGAAGTATTCCTGCTCGTAGATTTTGCCGTCTCTTCTGACCTGTACGACCATGTGAGTGGACAGCGCGTTAACTACCGAAGCACCTACTCCGTGGAGACCGCCGGATACCTTGTATCCTCCGCCGCCGAACTTACCGCCGGCGTGCAGCTGTGTGTGGATGACCTGGACGGCCGGGATGCCCATCTTAGGATGGATGTCAACCGGCATTCCACGTCCGTCGTCCTGGACGGTGACCGAGTTGTCTTCTTCGATCGTTACCTCTATATGTTTACAAAATCCTGCCAGCGCTTCGTCGACAGAGTTGTCCACGATCTCGTATACGAGATGATGGAGTCCCGCCGGGCCTGTACTTCCGATGTACATACCCGGTCTCAGACGTACCGGTTTAAGACCCTCCAGTACCTCTATCTGACTTGCGCCGTACTCCTGCTTCTGAGCCATTCTGTTTTGCCTTTCTGTATGACAATGGGGACGGTTCTCCCTGTCATCTTTTTTGTCAATGGGTGTGTCAAAAATGACCATCCATTCTGACACTTTTTATGACAATGAGAACCGTCCCCATTGTCAGCTTTTTATCCCTTACATTAAAAAATGGGCGTTACATCCCTTATGTTACGCCCAAATTTTACCATATAAGCCGTTTTTATGCAAGTTTTACCCCAACATCTTGTATTTTCGAAAAATGCGCTCAAATCGGCAATTTTCGCCCCCGATTCGTCATGAAAGTCCTGAAAGCCAGTAATTCCATGTTGTTCAGCGTTTTGCAAAAATGCATGATTTTGCAGCCTCTGACCGCTCCCGGAAATCCGTTCCGGAGCCTTCAGAAAATATAATTATTCGCGGTCTTTTTCATCTTTTTTATCAAGATTTTTTCTGTATATCGCGAGCATTATGATGCCGAGAAGAACGGCCATCACCAGCACGGCCACCCACAGGAGAAGGAAGCTCGTGTCTCCGGTTTTTACTGTCTTCGATGAAGAGCTTCTGCTATTGTTGCCATCATCCGTGCTGTCATCGATGACCGGCACTTCATCGTCTCCCGTCTCTTCATCCCTGTAAGTCAGCAGGTATGTCGAGAAGAGGGAAGACTTACACTCGAGTGTATCTCCGGTGCCCTTTGCCACGCAGTCTGCTGTGCCGTCATGGACGCGGATCAGGTAGAAGGTGCGGACAACGCTTTCCCCTTCCTCATTGATACCGCGGCCGTTCGCAGCAGCATCGCTCAGCTTCAGTTCTTCAGGGATCGTTATGCGGAACTTCAGCGGCACCTTCGGGTTATGGACCGCTTCTGCATCATTCTCACCTATCTTCTTGAACAGACTTATATCCATATACTGTCCGGCAGTGAGGCCGTACTTATCCATATATCCAAGCAGCAGATCCACATCTCCGGCCGGCACATTTTCCTCTTCAAGGGCTTTCATCTCGAGCCAGACTTTAACATCCGCTCCGCCGAAGAGGTCTGCCTTATCTTCATCGGTGAGCAAAGCGGCAGCTACTTCCGCCAGATTGGTCGCTGCAGCCGTGATACCGTCAGTATGCGTCTCTGTCTTCAGAGAGCCTTCACTTCCGTCATCCGTGACCACAACATTGCAGGGTTTTTCGTAACTTCTCCCATCTCCTTCTGCTGCGCTTCCTGAAATCTGAATATCTACTACTGTACGTCCCGGAGCCTTTGCTGTTAAAACCCCAATCGTGTCACAGCGCACAATATCCTCATCTTCCGACATACACAGAATGCTTCCGGGTGCATTCTCAGGTACGGCTGAAAAAGCGAGCTTTCTTACATCGCCTTTCTTCATATATATAGTATCCCTGGACAGCTTCAGATCTGAAATCTCTACAGGGCTCTCGTTGATGACAAGTCTGAAGGATTTTGAGGACCCGCCGGATACCTTTGCTGTAATTGTCACTTCTCCGGCCTTATGCAGACTGACCCTTCCGTCTTCGTCCACTGTGGCTTTCGACTCATCTGATGAGGTCCATTTTATTCTTGTATCCTGGGCATCGTCAGGCAGAAGTGTGTAAACAGGAGAGTATATCCCGTCTTCCAGTGTGGCTCCATCAACATTCCTTGCGAAGATGATATCATTCACCTTGGTTGCATCTTCTTCCGATATGTATTCCGCTACCGCTACAATATCCCTGTCTATCTCTTCCAGCTCGTTCAGGTTTTTACCGTGATCCGGCCCTTCAGGATCGTCCACGGTCCAGTACAGGAATATATTGCCCTTCTTTTCAGGCTCCTCAGGACTTCCGCTAAAGTACTTTCCGTTCAGCACGTAGAAAACCTGCGGATGTTTGTCGTCCGGGTCGTCTTTCAGCGTTACCTTATGTGAGATGCCGGCAGCATGGGCATCAAGCATATCGTCCATCCATGCGATCCTTTTTATGATCCACTGCCTCAGAACGTTTACCGCCCCCGCGTAATCCTCAGGAACGGTTTCGGGATGCTCTATTCCATGTGTCCTGTAATCCTCGCCCTGGGATATCCTGGTTTCTTCATAATACTGATCAAGAATACCGCCATCCTTTACTATTTCATTCAGAAGGTCCTTAAGCCGAGGCCACTCGGTGTTAAACAGGAGATCATGCATACCGCCTTTACTCTTGTCGTAGAGCAGCGCGTTCATCGAGCCAACGTCCGTCATGAACGTATCATCGAAATCGTTCTCAGCAAAATCGTAGGCGTAGTCAAAATCCCACAGCGGTCCCCAGTATATTTTGCCGATCGTACCATCTTCGCCGTCACGCATTTTATACAGGTACGTGCTTCCTGTTCCGTAGGCATCGCAGTTCAGGATAAATTCCTGTACGAGCCAGTACTTTGCAGCTGCTTCTGTGTCGTAGTAATCCCTGTAGTCCAGCTGCTTATATATGGTTTCGCCGGTTTCTTTATCCTTTCCGTCAGGGCTCTCTCCCTCATATAACGAGTATTCTGCCTCCAGCATGTGGCGGCGTATGTAATCCGCCATGCCATCATTCATATTCTCCTCGTCATAGGATGGATTGATATTCTGGTATGACGCATCTTTGAGAGTGGAAAACTCATCCTCAGAACCTGAATCCTGCACCATTGACATGAGGTAGCCGACTGTACTCTCACTGCCGGCCGCAACAGCCTTCTTCGGCTGACCGATATTCACATAATTCTTAGGAATATGAGTAAGGAGATAGCTGCCGTAATATTCACAGCTGTCATTCTTGCCGTCACCATCATCATCTGCCCCGACAAAGAGATCCACCGGGTATGCCTGAGGTGTAAAGTCCATGCCAAGCTGTCTGCCGATCCAGTATGTGATCCTGTTTCTGTTCAGGGAAGGATCATAGGCATTGGCGATGAGCGCCCAGTGCTTGTTTTTATCCATTCCGAGCAGAGAACTCCCTTTGGCCAGCTTGATTTTGTATGGTTTCTTTACTTTGCTGTCCCATGAGGTGTTTCCCCTGCCCCTCATGTACTCAAGCTCGATGTTCTTCTGATCTTTCAGCTCTGTTCCCGCCGGCTGATCCACATATCTGAATTTGCTTCCGTCAGCTGTTTCCGGCACAAGAATATCCATTTTGCCGGTGCATTTATATGAATGATCCTCGCTGGCATTCATAGCATCGATGGCCGCCTTACCTGTCTCAGTACCGCTGATGCCCCTGTCTATAGTGATGATGACCCTCGGGATCGAGAACTGTATCTCCTCCGTTATGTCCGGACCGGCCGCATTGGCAGAAAGCGTTACTGCCTTTTCCTCAGTGACCACTTCTGCATCTGCTTCCGGGGTGCTTTCTCCCTCTTCAGTATCATCGGCTGCTTCATTATCTTTATTATCTGCAACTGCTGCCTCTGTGTCTTTCTCCACGCTGCCGCCGTCATTATTTACATTTTCCCCGCCTTCAGCTGCGACAGCATCTTCTTCATAGTTTCCGGCCTCTCCGGCGACGTTCACATCCCCGTTTCCCTCTCCTGCGCCTGTTTCACCCGCAGCAAAAGCAGCTGATGGCACCATTGTCAGCATCATCATCAGTGAAAGCAGTATTACAGCTATCCGGTTTTTCCGCTTGATTCCCATAGAACATGCCTTTCAGTTTGATGACAATGGGGACGGTTCTCACTGTCATCCTTTTGTCGATTGGGTGTGTCAGAAAGGACCGTCCCTTTTGACACATTAACTATCTGTTTTGTCGAGATTTTTTCTGTATATAACAAGCATTATGATGCCGAGCAGAACGGCCAGCACGAGCACTGCCACCCACAGGAGAAGGAAGCTCGCGTCTCCGGTCTTCACTGTCTTCGTGGATGAACGGCTGCCGTCTTTGCCGCCATCCGTACTGTCATCGATGACAGGCACTTCATCGTCACCCGCCTCTTCATCTCTGTATGTCAGCAGATATGTGGAGAACAGGGAGGATGCGCACTCGAGTGTGTCTCCGGTGCCCTTTGCCACGCAGTCTGCTATTCCGTCATGGACGCGGATCAGGTAGAAGGTGCGGATAACGCTTTCCCCTTCCTCGTTGGTACCGCGGCCGTCCGCAGCCGCATCGCTCAGCTTCAGTTCTTCAGGGATCGTGATGCTGAACTTTACAGGTACAACTGAGTCATGGACCGCCTTCGCTGCGTCATCCCCTGTTTTCTTGAACAGGCTGAGATCCATATACTGTCCGGAAGTGAGCCCGTACTTCTCTCTGTATGATGACAGTATCTGCTTGTCCTGATCCGGCACGGCACTTTCACTGAGCGCCTTCATGCTGAGCCATAATCTTACGTCCTCTCCAGCAGCAAGGCGCTCTTTTTCATCCTCTGTCAGGATCGCATGCACGACCTCGGCGAGGTTGGATGCATTCCCGCTGATGCCTTCTGTCTCTACATCCGTACTGATGCGGCCACTCCCGTCAGTGACAACAACTGTGCACCCGGCTGTTACTTTCATCCAGTCTCCCGGGTCGTCTCCATCGCCCGGAATGTAGTATTCCGCTGTGACATTTACTCTGGTCCTGCCCTGCTTCTTGGCATACAGGAGACCGTATTCGTCAGCATATACTATTTCATCATCTTCTGCCTGAATATACAGTTCGTACTCCGAGTCAGAAGGTGTGATTCTGTACTTTAACTCACCGATCTCGCCCGGCTTCAGGTATATGGTGCCACCTTCTATTATTACTTTTTCAGGATCCTTCTGATCATTCGTTATCGTAAGATTGTACGACTTCGAGGTGCCGCCGGACAGACGGGCAGTGATTACAGTCTTTCCTTCCTTAATAAATGTCACAGCGCCGGACTTATCGACTGTCGCAACGGACTCATCGGAGGAAGTCCATATTATGGTCTTATCCTGAGCATCCTCCGGGAAGCACTTATAGTCAGGTGTAAATTCATTTGTTTCAAGCGTTTTGCACACATCATTGCGGGCAAAATATATTTCCTTAAGCCTGGTCGCGTCTTCTTTTTTCACATACTTCGCGGTCGCGTAAGTTTCTTTTGTGATGCTGAGATCTGCCAGTGCCTCGGAGGTGTCATCGGTATAGTATCCGATGAAAATGTATCCTTTCTTCTCAGGCGGTTCCTCAGGGGTCCATCTGAAAAAGTAATTGTCGCGGACATAGAAAACCTGCGGGTGCTTGTCATCCTTGCTGCTTTTAACATATACAGCATGGGAGAAGTCTTCAATCTCCTGCCCCATGAGCTTGTCCATCCTGTCTGTTCTCTGAATAATCCATTCTCTCAGGTCCTCGACTGCTTTTCTGTAGTCTTTCGCAAGGTCCTCTTCTGTTTTGCCTTCGTCAGTAGTCCTGCTGTATTTTTCATGATTTAAGTCGTAGTCACAGCGCTGAGCTGTTACGGTCTCTTCATAATACTTATCGAGCAGGCCGCCGTCCTTTGTTATGTTCACAAGAGCCGGTCTCAGCTCGTTATTCCACTTGTCCCTGCTGAGCTCTACGAATTCCCCGTCCTGGTTGCCGAGCATGGCAACCATCCAGCCCATAACAGTATTCATGTCTTCATAAGGACTCTCTGTTCCGTAGTTCCATGCAAAATCAAAGTCCCACAGCGGGCCCCAGTATATCTTCCCTTTCGCCGAGTCTGTATCCCTGGTCTTGTAGAAGTAAGAGCTTCCGGTCGAGTATGCATCGCCGTTGTCTGTAAAGAACTGCATCATCCAGTACAGAGCTGCGGCATCCATGTCAAAATAGTCATGGTAATCCAGTTTGCGGTATCCGGAAGGATCACTGTCATCAGCCACTTCACCCTCAAACAGTGAGGTCTCTGCTTCCTGAATGTACTTCCTTATGTATTCTTTCTGAGTTTCGTTTTCATATGCATCTTCATCGATTTCTCTATCATATGCCGGAAGTATATTCTGAATAGATTCCTCCCTGCGGGTAGTAAATACATCCGTCGTATCGCCGTTCTGCATCATCGACAGAAGATATCCGCCTGTAAGTTCTATTCCATCTTTTACACTTTCAGCCGGTTCATTTATTTTTATGTAATTCTTAGGGATATGTGTCAGCAGATAGCAGCCGTAATACTCGTATCCGTCAGGCTTCCCGTCGCCGTCACCGTCTGCATCACTTCCTATAAACACGTCAACCGGGACAGCATCAGGTGTAAAATCCATATTCAGCTGTCTGCCTATCCAGTACGTGATCCTGTTTCTCATCATCGAAGGGTCGAACGCATTGGCGATAAGCGCCCAGTGTTTATTGGCCTGCATGCCGAGCAGTGAGGTTTTCTTGCTGAGCTTGATTTTGTACGGTCTCTTTCCTTCATGGCTCCAGGTGGAATTGCCCCTGCCCCTTATATATTCAACTTTAAGTCCGGTCATGCTGCGGAGCTCTGTCCCGGATGCCTGATCTGCATACTCAAATCCATCAGGCACTTCCACGTCCATGGTGCCGGTGCATCTGTATGAGTGATCTTCACTCTCATTCATGGCATCGATAGCAGCTTTTCCTGTTTCTGCCGCTTCCCCATATCCTCCGGTCACTTTGATCTTCAGAACAGGGATGGACATGGTAAACCCTTCCGGATAGAAACTGTCTTCCGCAGCGTCAGCCTTCATCAGTTTCTCCGGAACCGTTTCTGCTGATCCGTCAGCTGCGTCTGCCTGATACTCCTCTGTATTCTCTTCCTTATTATCCTGATCTTCCTTTTGAGTATCTTCATTATTATCGGCAGTTTCAGAAGAGTTGCTGTTAGCCCCACCAGTTTCTTTCTGAAGCTTTTCTTCAGTATTATTACCGTCTTCTTCAGTGACTGGAGTATCTGATCCTGCCGCTGCCGCCTCATTACTGACAACGGTCTGATCTTCACCTGCAGCAAAAGATGCCGACGGCATCATCGTCAGCACCATTATCAATGAAAGCAGTATTACAGCTATCCGGTTTTTCCGCTTGATTCCCATAGAATCTGCCTTTCCGTCCCCATTCTCATCAGTATTTATCTACGCGGGTCACTGTTCCCTCTTCTATGCGGAATAATGTGCCCCCTCTTAAGTCTCTGATGACCTCTTCATTCAGCTCGGCTGATGTGATGAAGAGCTGCACGTCATCTATCTCGTTTACGAGGAATCTCTGTCTGTCGAGGTCGAGTTCCGACAGAACGTCGTCGAGAAGCAGCACAGGCGATTCAGCGAGAAGCTGCCTTGCTATCCTTATCTCGGCCAGCTTGAGTGACAGCGCGATGGTCCTCTGCTGTCCCTGCGATCCGTACTTCTTCGCATCCTTGCCGTTTATATAGAACTCGATGTCATCCCTGTGCGGTCCTATGCTCTGGCTGCCGTTGTATATATCCCTGTCTCTGTGGTGATAGAACTGCTTGTACAGTATCTCCCTTCCTTCAGGTGCAGTGACAAAATCACAGGTCGTCCTGTAACCGATCCGCAGTTCTTCCCTGCCGCCCGATATTTTTCTCATTATCTCGGCCGCCTCATCGGACAGCATCTCCACGAATTCCTTCCTGTACCTGATCAGCTCATATCCTGCATCCGCAAGCTGGTGATCAAACACATCCAGCATGTCCTCGTTATACTGCCTGCTGTTGTCGAATCTGCTCCTGTCACCCTCTCCCGGTGCCAGGCCTTCCAGAGACGGCAACTTACCGCCCGCATTTATATCGTTTAGTGATATGTTGTCAGCGCGGGTGAATGTTTTCTTCTTTATATTGAAGTACCCTTTGAGCAAAGCGTTCTTCTGTCTCAGTGCGTCATTGTAACGTTTGAGTACCTCGTAGTATCTCGGCCTCATCTGCGATAGTTCGCGGTTGATGAAAGAGCGTCTTCTGTCCGGGCTGTCCTTTATTATCCTCAGATCATCCGGCGAAAAGATGATTACAACGACATTGTTCAGAAGCTCGGTCGTCTTGCTTATGACCTTGCCGTCCTTTTTTATCATCTTTTTACCGTCATTTCTTATAACTATATTAATATTTTTATCAATATCTTCCGATGTGATGTCCGTACTCACTCTGGCACTGCTCTCACCGAACATGATGAGATCCGCCGAATTATTAGTGCGGAACGACCTTGCGAAAGCGGTGAGATATATCGCCTCGACCAGATTCGTTTTGCCCTGGGCATTCTCGCCGACGATAATATTGCGGCTGTCATCAAAGTCAAGCTCAAGGTTTTTATAGTTTCTGAAGTTTTCAAGAATGATACTGTTTATCTTCATGCTGCATCCCGTTCCTGTCCGCGGCTGCTACCGGCCGCGGATCAAATAATGTCTTTATTTATCTCAAATTATACAATATTATTATGTGCACTTTACAAATAAATGAAGCGCTTCACAAATTAATAGTTCTCATATTACGCCACTTTACTCTATTTATGATATAATCCACATAGATATACGCATTTTTCCGAAGATTGGAGATAAAGAAATGAACAATAAAAAAGGCGGTATTGGTGCTAAGATTCTTCTGGTTCTCATACTGATGCTCGCTTCCGCTGCCGGCGGCGCTTACGGATACAGCATCCTTGACGGAAAACTGGCTGCCCGCGATGCGAAGAAGGACATCGAGATGGTCAGGATCTCTGACTATGACACTGAAGAGGCAACTACTGTTGAAGGTCTTATAGATGAAGCAACTAAGGATCTTGAAACAGCAAAAACCCGCAAGGACGTTTATGAGATCATAAATAATTTCAACGGCGAGGTCGCCAAGGTCAAGACCAAGGCTCAGAAAGAGCTTGAAGAAGCCAAGAAAGAAGCTGAAGAAGCCAGAAACAGCCGTAATAACAACAGTAATAACAATAGCTATGACAGCCAGAACAATTACGACGACACATACGGCAATGATTACGACAGTAATTATGATTCCGGCAGCAATTCTTTAGACAGCGGTAATACCAATAATGACAGCAGCAACAGCACTGGTAATAGTAACAGCAGCGGAAGCAGCGGCAATGCTATCACCAATGACGACGGTACTTCGGGAAGAGGTGGCCTTATCGGAAGCCTGCTGAACAGAGATAATTAATATATTATCTGCTGGTTTTATTATTTGATATATTTATTGATGTTAAATATAAGGGTAAAAAAAGGAGGATCATAAAATGAAGAGAAAAAGTATGGTAGCTCTGCTTCTCACCTTTGTAATGTCATTATCACTGATGGCTACAGCATGCAGCTCCCCTAAGACGATCGAGGAGTATGTAGCGAAGGATAAGGAAGCATCTGAGCAGGTACAGAAAGCAGCTGATACAGCAGGACTCACAGTAGACTTCAGCGGAAACGACGTTATTTATACATACGATCTCGCATCCATCGATAACGTTACCGAAGAGGTTATCAAGAGTGACATGATGAAAGAGCAGCTCGCATCTGCACTTGATTCAACAACAGATACTTTCGTAGGTCTGTGCAAGCAGCTTGAGGAAGAGTCCAAAATCGAAGGTATCCAGATCGTAGTAAACTACACATACGGAGATGAGGTCATTGTAACCAAGACATTCAATTCATCCGGGGCTGTAGAATAGTATCTGCCTGATTCGTAATCTGATAATAATGTCAAAATGATAAACCTGCACTGTACGGTGCAGGTTTATTATTTGTATCTCATATTCGTTTACTTGTTGACCGGGGAATCAGGTGTCTTCTATCCTTCCAGAGTGTAGGTGCTTCTTACTGCACTTATGCCGTGGTCTTCAAATTCTACAGTCAGCTGATCACCGTCAATGGTGCCGGATGCCTGCATATCTTCAAACGTCATGCTGATAACGCTTTCTTCGGAATTGAATTCATATGTTCCTTCCTTTGTCACAATTTCGTAATTGCTGTCTGCGAGCATATCTTCATAACTCGGGTAATCCTTAAAGATGTACTCACAGGTATAGTCATCGTGAAAAACATATTTCTCCGCTCCCGGTATGAAATCCGCGGTGACCCACTCCCCTGTATCGAGGTCATAAAACATAAGGTCCGAAAGAGCGTAGGTACCCTCTGAGAATTCCTCATCTTCTGCTTCATCGCCATTGTTTTCATCATTAACTTCAATCTCCACGGGCGGCTGATCCGGCTCCTCCCCTGCAGTTTTTCCCGATGAGCATGCCGTAAGTGCCATAACTGAGATGATTGTGATAAGTATAGTGGTGAGTAACTTTTTCATTTTGTTTTCCTCCTGTTATATAACTCTGCAGTTCCTTGCTGTCAGCTTCTATAACTATGTTACTCACCAGAAATGTAATTTTGTTTTCAGTGCACTTTCGCTGTGAAAACTATTGCTGTACAAGTTCGCCGTCTTCAATCTCATAAACATCTGCGGTCACACTGCCTCCGATCCTGAAATACACCTTTCCGTTACGGTAGTTGTATCTCCCGTCGCAGAGCCCGTTCTCATCAAATTGAGGAACGCCGTTGCCCGGCTTGGTATGATACATGCACGTCCCGTCAGAGAAAAACTCAATGGAGTCCGTGTTGATGCCGCTGACAGCATAGGTGCCGGTCAGCTTATCTTCTGTTTCGGTGATATAAAACTTTTCTCCGTCCTCATCATAAAAGAAATCGTCGGCATAAGAACCGTCCTCATTCTTGGGCTGCCAGAGTGTGATCGTCTTTGTGATATATACATCTTTGCCCTCTCTGCAGCAGATCCAGCCGGAATCTATCTTCATCCAGTCTCCGTTTACCTCCTGGCAGAGAACCCGCGCTCCTGCTTTGAGGACTGCATCCTCACCCGGAGCCGCCTTATTTATGTCGTTTTCAGAGAGGTCACTGCTTTTAATCTGCTTTGCGTCTGAGGAAGGCTCCTCCCTGACTTTGAGATTCTGTTTCAGTACATATTTACCATTAACCTCATATGTTACCTCTTCAGCATCTGATGCATCATCTTCGGGTTCCTCCTCTTCCTCCTCTTCAGCAACAGGAGGATTCTCTTCTTCAACCGGGTTGGTATTCTCGCCCCCGGAATTACATGCCGACAATGTCAGCACCGCCAGCAGCAGAGCAACCATAACAGTCAGTATTCTTACATATCGGTTTTTCATCTTTTATTTCTCCTACATCTTTTATAAAATATTCATATCGGTTTATTCAGAAATCCATTGTGGACAGAGAGCACGATCATGAGCGAAAACAAAGACTATCAGAATAAAAGTCTCCTTGATTCCCTGATTTCAGAGCTGCTGAACTCGGCCAACGAGAGTTCGATGGTAGACATCTGCCTCTCCGGTAATCAGAAGGCTATCAAGGCGGTCCCTCTCAGATACCGTCTTATTGCTTTGGGATTTATAAAAAGGCGCACCCTTGATGAGGTGAACTCAAGCCTCAGGGAAAACGGCTGCGCGCAGCTGTACTCCAGAAATCTCACTGAGGCTACTCTTATCTATGCTTTCAGCAATGGTCTCAGATATGAAGAATGGCGCAGCGTATACGCGGAAGCGGAAAGCTACAGGCAGGACCTCTCTGCTGACAACGCCCTGTCGATGAGAAGCATTTCTCTGAATGATATCCGCAACTATGTCATGGATAACTCTACCGTAGACAACGGGATCGCTGCTACAATGCACAAGACACGCGTTCTGCAGGAAGGTCTCTCTGATGATCAGCTTGACCGCCGCAGGCTTGGTGAGTTTCTTCTTTCCAACATCAGTTCATTCTGTTCACAGCGTGAGAAAAGCCGCTATTATTTCTGCAAATACCTGATGTACTTTCTGGAAACGCGCAGGGATAACTATGTAAAAGCACTGGCCTCAGGCCGCAATTCCGCATATGCACTTGAGGGGCTCTCTGTATTCAGAAGTGTAACTCCTCTCAAGCGCAGAAAGCACAGTCCCGAAGAGGCTTCAGAGCTCATTTCTGATTCCGGAATATCTGCCGGAAATATCTACCAGGCATTTCAGGATTTCTATTTTGAATACACCTCCAGTGACTGGCTTGATGTCCTGCTTGAAAAGTATGGCGACATCGACAGCCTTAGTGTAAAAGAGAAGAAAACTCTCGCCTCTTATATACGCCGTTACCGTAAAGCCGATCCGTCGATGACCGACGAGGAACTCCTGCTCTGGCAGCGCAATGAAATAGAGCGCAGAGAGCTTGACTCCGAAAAGCCATCTTATCAGGAGGGCCGTGCAGGTGAGAACTACCTCAGGAAGGTGCTTCGCGGTGAAACTGATCTTGACCGTACGACCCTGATCGCATTTCTTGTTTTCTTTGACAGCGGCTCCGACATTCCGAAGGATCACCGGATCAACAGAGATCGTTTAGATGTTATCCTTGCCGAATGCGGCTTTGACCCTCTTACCGAAGGCAATTATTCGGATGAGTTCTTTATGGACTACATGGAAGCCGATGATCCTGTCGAGTTCCTCATAGGTGAGGCCGAAATGATGGCAATGTCGGAAGAAAACTTCTACCTGTATAAAACATACCTGCGTTCAGGCAGCGCCGCAAAGGAGTGGGACAAGATTACCAGACATTAGTCTCGGTTGTTATCAGGTGCTTCAATTCACTGTCCCGGCTTATTATCTCTTTTGCATCAACCCCGGAGATTTCAGGCACTGTTGAGATATAGTAATTACCGTCCGCATCTGCAAGAATATATATATACTTTCCGCAAGTCTCATACGTTATGTGCTTGAAAGTCCCGTCTTCAAGCTTTTCCTTGTTGTCCCGGTAAACCTCGCAGAAATTCTCAATAACTGATTCAGCATTCCCGTATGTCCTTTTATCGTATATATAAAGTCTGTCGCCATAGTTAACTTCATAATAAGGCTCCTCCACTCCGAAATAGGTACGGTTGAATGTCATCATTCCGTCATAACGCCGGTTCCAGTCGTCTATGTAACTATCTGCTCTTTGCTCACATTCAAAAGTACTGTCCGCAGCATTATCATAGCAGGTTATATGTCCGTCCTTGTCGATATTCTGCATGTCCTCAAGTCTGCAGAGCACATCATCAAAAGGTGACTCTTCCTGTATCGGAAACTGACTAGTCATATAGTCAAACAGAGCTTTCACATCCTCTTCCCTGCCGTCGGCTGCGCACCACTCATCGAACTGCAGATCCTTATCATCTTCTACCGCGGCTATCGCATCATCGATACCGGTTTTCGCGATAGGGACCTCGTCATACTTCAAATACAAATGAGTCTCCCCGTCACTTTTTAAAGACTCCAGATATTCCAGAAATTTCTGTCTGTCATCAAGATCATCGCTGTTCTTTGGGATAACCGGGAATGAATTTGTGCCCGCATCTGACAGCTTTACTGAACCGGTCCATGATGACGTGCTATCAAATTCACTTACCTTTAACCCGCTTATTTTAAAATCAATGCTGCGTATTGCACATCCGGGCAGGGCTGCTTTTTCGAGATCTACCGAACTGGCCGGGACATCAACAATTATCAGCTCTTCATCGTATTTCCCTGTTCCGATGGCATAAGGGATATCAAGCGCATCCAGCCTTTGCTTCATAATCAAAGGCGCTTTTTTAACATTTTCAATATCCCTCCGCTCGCCGTCATACGAATCAGTTTTTACGCGGTATTTCAGTCGCAGCGTATTTCCATTAGCCGACAGGTCTTTCAGTTCCTCTTCAGCCACCTGATGAGCACCTGATTCTCCGGCTTTGCCTGGATCCTCCCATTTGACCTCTGTAACAGCAGTTGTTGCAAATGCTTTGGTCAAGGGGTCCTCAGTGAACAGCAGCTCTGCCAGGTAAAAATGTCCTACTTCCGGTCCTATCGTTATCGTCTTTCCGTCGCCTGCAGTATCAGCATTGTATTTGTAAACACCATCTATATAAAAGTCCGGCTCATGTCCGAAGACTGCGACACTCCGGATTTCAAGAGACTTCCCCTCTTCTGAGAGATAATCCCTGAATTTGATTTGTCCGGTTTCACTGAACTCAATTGTTGCAGTATCACCATCTGCATTAAAGGATTTAATATCTTCTGCCGGACGGAGGTAACCTATTGGTATTTCCCCATCAGACACTAACAGCTCCATTGGTGCACTTACCGCACAATTCACCCAGTTCTCGGCGGTCTCAGCATCATTGACTCCAAAAGTATCGGCAGGGATCTCCATGGCTATGGTATGGCCAAACCGTTCATACTTCGCCTCCTGGCCGGACATCACAGACATCCGCGCCTCTGCCTTTGCCGCATTGGCTTCAAACTCTTCATCATCCATCCCGGTACCGTCGATGATGATTGTCTCAGTACCTGTTTTATAATGATAAGCAGCACGTATATTATCTATATTGATGATCACAAGAGCAACCGCAGCGACGGCTGCAGCCGTTATTGCGGCCGCTATGATCCTGTTCCTCTTTCTTCTTTTCAGCGCAAGTTTTTCCTCAGGGCTCAAAGGAGGATATGTGTTCTCAAGCTCCGTCCTCAGTTGCTCCATATTTCCTATGCGGTCTTTGCTGTCAAGCGCCATGCCCTTCATCAGCGTTTTCTCCGCTGCAGGCAGTATCTTCGCACCGAGTTCCGATGGCTTTTTCAGCTCATCAAGCATCAGCCTGGATATAGCGTCTTCAGGATTGCTTCCGGTGATGCAGAAATATATGGCTGCGCATACAGAATAGACGTCAGACCAGCTGCCGAAAATCCCCTTCGCATCCATCTGCTCCGGAGGTGAATAGCTGGCTTTGACAACCATCCTTGAAAGAGTACTGTCTTCATACTGTCTGGCTGCACCGAAGTCGAGAAGTATAAGTCTGC
The DNA here is from genome assembly GCA_045540775.1 of Anaerovoracaceae bacterium. Classification (GTDB taxonomy): domain Bacteria; phylum Bacillota; class Clostridia; order Peptostreptococcales; family Anaerovoracaceae; genus Crickella. Next base: position 60,971 of record JAZQHU010000013.1, read on the forward strand.
CATCGCCCATGACCATAAGGTTGTCCGGACTTATATCCCTGTGGATGACTCCTTTTGCATGCATGCGGCCGAGAGTCTTCATTACAGGAGACATGCGCTTAACGGTCTCTTCTATATCCCAGCGGCCATTGCGTTCTATATTGCTACGGAGCGTCTCGCCGTCAAGATATTCCATTACGATATATGCCGTTCCGCCATCTTCAAAGAAATCGAGCACAGTAACAACAGCATCTTCATCAGCAAAGTCCTCAAGCAGTTTTGCTTCACGGAGAAATCTTTCTTTTTCTGATGGGATGGTGCACTCCTTGACCGCTACCCGTCTGCCGGTCTGAGTATCCTCAGCATCATATACGATACTGAATCCTCCCTGTCCGACTTTCTCTCTGATCCTGTAGCGATCCGCCAGCAGAGTTTCACTCTTAAGGCCGGATGTATTATTAGTGTTTGTCATATCAGTTAATTCACTCATACTATTTATATTACACTTAATACTATATTAAATCCATGTATACTAATACTTTAACCTGCACTGAATAATCTTCTTATGCCCTTCAGAACACCATGACCGTCCTGCTTTTTTCCCACATTCCGGCGGGCACAGATGTCTGCATTATTACGTGCAAGACAGTAATACTTATTGCAGAACGCACCTATGGTATAAGGCTCCAGAATATTCCATGTTATGAGATCACCGGCACTTACATGCAGTGATTCCGGAATACAGCCAGGGACAGCATTTCTCAGAGTCATATAATCACGGTTTATCTCTTCTGCATTTTCAGGTGTGAGGACCCACATATCCCCCGGCTCCGGATTCATTACCTGATTAACAAAGGCCTTACCGCAGTATTCGATGAATCTCAGCTTGAACAGAGGATTGCGTACTGCGTCTTCAAAGACCGGTGCTACAATTCTGCATTCTGTAAGGCCTTCAAATACCACCCTCCTGATCTGGCAGATATTATCGTTCAGACCATAGCACATCATATCCGCTGTAAAACTGTCCGGATCACATCTGAACATTTCAGCAGCCATATTATACTGATTTGTATATTCCGGAATATGCTGATACTGTCTGGAATTCTGATCGTAATACTCCGAAATACCGCTTATAAAGAACTTGTAATCGGGACTGGAAAGATGATTGATCCACATCAGATCTGCTTCCCATATTGCTGTAGCAATATATTTCATCGGGAAGTCCTTTTCATTGATCCGCCATCCCGCATTCATTACAGCCTTCATTATCCAGTAGTAGTATCTTATGTCATATGCTTCAGCCTGATTATATGCCTGCCCCCTGTGAATATAGTTGGGCATGTTGATCAGCTGATTATCATTCCACAGGATTTCCTGATTCTTAGGGAGAAACCCTCTTGCTATGTCCAGGCAGGCCGCAACATCGCCGGCTGCGGCCTTTCTCTCCAGCTGAACATATTCCGGTATCATCAGAAGCGACTGTCTGGTATAGCAGTTCGCCCATTTTCCGTAATAGCGTCTGTCTTGCGAATAATAGTCAGGATATTCCATCGGCACATTATTGGCATCATTGGCCGCACACACACTCTCTTCATTGAGACCTTCACTTACAACCCTGAGGATTTCAACCATATATTTGTAAGCATCAACGGCATCGGCTGCAGATATGTCTTCATCAACATGTGCTCCTTTATTGCAAAGCTGTCTTGTTCTGTGCATCAGAGACCTTGTTCCATCTGTTATCATGCCGCTGTTATACAGCGAGTCGATCATGATGCTAAGATCCGTCTCTCTGGTATCGTAATCGATAGAACACATTTTGCACAGATATTTGATCAGTGACTCAAGAGAGTTTCTTATCGTCATCAGTGCCGGTCCTTCCATTTCCTTCATAACGAGCAGCTCTTTGGCCTTCATACAGTATTTTATTGCTTCAGGATTTATGTTTCTCATATCATTTCACCATCTATTGCGTCTCAACATTAAGGGCCTTCATGTTCCGCCTGTTAAAAATCAGTTGCCCTTGCTATTACTGCAGTATCATTATTCCTTGCTGCTGCCATGGACTTGAGGTCCCTTATGCTGCTGAGTATTTCCATTGCGTTCAGCGGACCTTTCCATGCATAAGCGATTCCGTATTTCTTTCCGGATATTGTCGCCTGAAGGCATTCCCAGATGCTTGCCATCGGGTTTCTGGTATATCTGTAGTTTACGATCGAAAAGCCCAGACATGAGATCAGCCATCCGAAAAGTACGATTGTAATCATCAGCCCGAGGAGCACCTCTCCTATACCCATTGCCGGATCGTACAGGAGCGCACCTGCCAGCTCTGTAAGCAGAGTACCTGCTACTATCACATTGAATGCTGCGCAGAAGATAAGTGCCTTTCTAAAAGATGCCTTCAGTTCCATTAATTCCTGTCCATAATTGTTTCTCATTTTATTTACCTCCGTTTCATATTGATACCGAGCGCCTCCGCTCTTACTTACATGTGCATTGTATCAGTGCAAAAATGTAAATTTGTTTTTCAGACTTGCTTATGCCGCATAATCTTCTTCCGAGAAATTATAAAGCTCATTGATTTTCTCATATGTTGAATATAACTCGCGGTTTTCACTTATCGTTTCAGAACCGAGCAGTACCCAATTATTGTAGCCAGCATCCTCCCATGTAGGATCCACGTGATACCACTTACCATCGACTTCTACGATGTTCCATGCGTGATATTCTTCACTTTCTTCACACTTTCCTAAGATTATTCTGGAATCAATTCCGGCATATGTGCAGGCGAGAAAAAGCAGATCCGCATAGTGTCTGCAGCAGCCTTTGCCTCCTCTTATGACCGTTGCCAGATTGTCTCCTTCTATTACTTCATATGTCAGCATGTCGCCAATTTCTTTTGTTATTGTGCGGATTTTCTCTGCATCACTGCCAATTGCTTTACCTGCGATTTCCTGTGCAGTGGAAGTTATAAGCTCCTGATCTTCAGGACTGACGTTGCTGTATACATCTATATTCCATTCCACTACACCACTGTTTTCATATAACTCGTAGTCATAACAATAGTATTTATCTTTGAATCCCCAGATAAGGTAATCTGTTAAAGCGGTCTCTTCTCCGATGAAGCAAGCATACTTTCTTTCGTCATCTCCTAAAGAATTTCTTATGAATGAATCATCCACATTTTTTGTAGTATAAATTGTGCATGGTCTTATCCATTGTTTATCATCTTCGTCATACCACGCACTTTCACTATTTAACACCATTTCCTGTAGTCTCATTGCAGCTTCATAATTGCTGTCTATAAGAGCTCCCTGTGTTTTCTCTATTGATTCAAAGTATTCCTTCTTACTAATGTATTCGTTAACAATCGGTTTTATGAACGTTACCAAAATTATTATTGCCATAATAATTATTTCCATTGACAGCAGCAGAACTATTTTCTTCTTTTTACCGGTCATGCCTTTTACTGTATTCATGATCAATTTCCTTTCTGTATCCATAATCTGTATTGTTTACACCTGTAGATTAACAGCTGGAAATTGTAAATTTGTTTCAGGCTTCCGCTGACGTATTTTCCGCTGAAAAAATGCATATCCTGCCGGTTGATTAAAAAATGAGCATACAAAAGCAGCACTTATATATCGTAATGCGAGTATTCCGCAAAAACTGCCTCTACTATTTGCTGCAGTTTCGAGGACGCGAGCAGTGCGATATATAAGTGCTGCTTTATATTAATTAACTATTTAAGTTCTATTATCACCTTGCGGTATGGATCCTTGCCTTCACTTCTTGTCTTTACCTTAGGGTGATTCTGAAGTGTGCAGTGGATCACTTTGCGCTCATAAGGATTCATCGGCTCGAGTGTGACTGAATGTCTTGTTCTCTCTACCTTGCCTGCAAGTCTGTTGGCGAGGTTGACAAGTGTCTTTTCTCTCTTGGATCTGTAGTTTTCAGCATCCAGGATGACTCTTGTGTATTTGCCGTTTTCCTTATTTACTACATAGCTTGCGAGACACTGAACTGCGTCGAGTGTAGCTCCGCGCTTGCCGATGATAGTTCCTGTATCTTTGCCGGTGATCTCTACGAATACCAGCTCTTCACCTGCCTTTACACTGAAGTCGAGGTCGATTCCCATCTTATCAGCGATATCTCTGAGGAAAGCTTCAACAGGATGTCCCTGAACCGGATCGAGCTTCTTTACTTCATACAGCATCGAATCTTCTACTGACAGGTCGTATTTTTTATTCTTTGACGATTTGCTGTTTCTTCTTGATTTTGCATTAGCCTTTTCTCTGGCTCTTGCATCCTCTCTCTCTTCTGCTTCGTACTTATCGTATTCTGCCCTTACTTCATCAGGCAGCTTTGAAGATGAATTCTCAGGGAGACCTGCGAGGATGGCATCTATATCATCGAATGTAGCCTTTTCCTTAACGTTGTTTCCCTTATCTTCCTTCGCCGTTACTCTAACTCTGGCGAGCTTTGAGCCGATTCCCAAAAAACCGCTGGACGATTCCTCCAGAACCTCTACCTCTACCTCATCTCTTTCAAGCTTGAGATCCTTGAGTGCAAGGCCGACAGCGGTCTCAACATCGACTCCCCATTTTTCTGAAGATCTCATTTACTGAACATATCCTTTCATTCTTGCTCTCTTCTTCCTTGCAAGTTCCTTCTCAGCTCTCTCTGCCAGCTTCTTCTGCTCTTTTTCCTTATTCATCTGCTCTCTTATCTTATTGATTCTGATGTTAAAGAAAATCTGCATGATCTGACCGCCTGCCCAGTAAATGGCAAGTCCGGCAGGATATGATCTTGCGAGCCAGAGGATACTAAGCGGGAAGAAATATTTCATTATTGCATTCATTGCCTTGTTCTGTCCTGCAGATGCGCCCGGCTGCTGCATTTGCATAGCATTGTTCATGGCAAATGCAAAATAAGTGGCTACTCCTGCTAATATAGGCAGAATCCAGGCATCCGGCTGTGCGAGGTCCTTGATCCAGAGGAAGGACTCGTGATTAGCGAAAATCATTTCATTTCCGGCCGGCATGTACTTCATCGGATTTCTGAGAAGTGCAAACAATCCCATGATTATAGGGAACTGAATAAGCATAGGAAGACATCCGCTCATAGGATTGAATCCTGTTTCAGAATAAAGTTTCTGCATCTCTTCATTCTGCTTCTCTCTGTCATTTGCATATCTGCGCTGGATTTCCTGAGCTTTCTCAGACATCTCAGCCATATCGCCCGAAGACTTTATCTGTTTTGCATACAGAGGATAGAGAGCAAGCTTTACAATGAATGTAAGAATAATGAGCGAAATACCGTAGTTTCCTACTAATTTATATATCCACATCAGCAGATATCCGATTGGCTTGGCAATTATTCCCATTATCTGTCTCCGTTCTTATGGTACAGGGTCATATCCACCCGGGCGGCCCGGATGACATCTGAGTATTCTCCTGATACCCAGCCAGCTTCCCTTGAGAGCTCCGTATTTTTCAACTGCTTCTATAAAATATGCGCTGCATGTAGGTGTATACCTGCAGTGAGCTCCGATGTAAGGTGAAATACCAAGCTGATAAGCCCTTACCATCAATATTAAAAATCTCTGAATAAAGTATTTCTTCTTCATGTCCCTTTAATGTTCTTTATCTTTCAACAGATCGCAGGCTCTTAATGCACCGTACATAGCACGCTGCACTTCACTCTTTCCTGCTTCCTTTATAGTATTCCTTGCCACGAATACTATGTCATAACCTTCCTTAATAAATTCACGTACGGAATAGTATGACTCTCTCATGAGTCTTCGCGACCGGTTTCTTTCTACTGAATTACCGACCTTCTTACTGGAAACAAATGCTGTTCTTGTATATCCAAGATTGTTGTTTCTGTACAGCACAACAACATACTTGCTTCCCCTGGATTTTCCTCTGTTATAAACTCTGCTGAAATCCTTCTGTTTTCTGAGAGTAAGTTCGCTGTTATCTCTCACCTGGGACACCTGATCCTGAAACTAAGCTGTGAGGGACTTTCTTCCTCTTGCTCTTCTTCTCTTGAGTACCTTGCGGCCGTTAGCTGTAGCCATTCTCTTGCGGAATCCGTGTTCCTTAAGTCTCTGTCTCTTCTTAGGCTGATAAGTTCTTTTCATTTTTCTTACTCCTTTAACTTAATATATAATGTAAAAAATTAAAAAATTGCTGCTCTCTGAATTTCAAGAGCACATACGCCTAAAAAGTATAGTTTAACGGCCTTTTCAAGTCAAGTTATTCATACTCATACTCTACCTTATTTTAAGTGTCTAAATTTAATACAAATTTCTCAAAAAATCACTTATTCACAATATGTAGTATCACCGTATACTTATTAACAACTTTATCAACAACATGTGGATAACTATATTTTTGTTTTTAATTTTTACTCTGAATATGCTGAATTTCAGCCTTTGCATATGTGGAAAACTTTATGTAAAATGGATACATAAGTGATAGGAGTGGAACTTTGGACAAAAACAAGATATGGGGTACTACTCTCAATTACCTCAAGGCAAATACAACTGAACTAAGCTATAATACCTGGATCTCCCCTCTCTACATTCATCACATTGAGGAAGAAGCAGGTATTATTTATCTTGCATGGCCGAATCAGTCAAAATTAGTCAATCATCTGAATGAACATTACCTCAATCAGATTGAAAATGCACTGAACAGCAGCCTTGATAAACCATACAGAGTAGTAATCAAGCAGGAAAAAGAATACGACGTTAATAAGATAGATACAACAAGGATGAAGAACCCTCTTAATCAGGAGAAACTCTTCAACCCTCGTTTTAATTTTGAAAATTTTGTAGTAGGCAACTCAAATAAATATGCACATGCAGTATCTGTAGCAGTAGCAGAGGCTCCGGGAGAAATATATAATCCTCTTTTTATTTACGGAGGATCCGGTCTGGGCAAAACTCATCTGATGCAGGCCATAGGTGTACAGATAATAAGGAACAATCCGAGCACTAAAGTACTCTATGTTTCCACTGAAATGTTCACAAATGAGCTTATTACTGCGATCAATGACAACAAAACAAGAAGTTTCCGCAATAAATACAGAAAAGTGGATGTACTTCTCATAGATGACATACAGTTTTTACAGGGTAAAGAAGCAACACAGGAGGAATTTTTCCATACTTTTGAAACACTTTACCAGAACAACAAGCAGATAGTCATTACAAGTGACTGCCCGCCGGTAAGTCTCAAGGGTCTCGATGAAAGACTCAGAACCAGATTCAGCTGGAACATGATTGCAGACATCCAGCCGCCTGATTATGAGACCAGAGTAGCTATTCTCAAGAATCTCGCTGAAAAGTCTGATCTTGAAATGAATGCTGACCTTTATGATGTTCTCTGTCTTATAGCTGACCAGGTCAAGGATAATATAAGAGAACTTGAGGGTGCATATAACAGAGTCATCGGATTATCTCAGCTTCTCAATGAGAAAATAACTGTTGATAATGCCAAGAGCATACTCAAGGACATCATTAAAGATAATGAGCAGGCTGTTGCTCCTGAAAGAATAAGATCAACAGTGGCCAATCACTATAAAATCAAGATTGCTGACATGGATTCTCCTAAGAGAAATGCAGAAATTACTCTTCCGAGACAGGTAGCAATGTATCTCTGCAGAGAAACTACAGATCTTTCACTTCCTAAAATAGGAAAACTCTTCGGAAACAGACACTATTCAACAGTTATACATGCAGTTGAAAAGATAGAAGATGAGCTGAAGTATGATGAAGAGCTGCGTGAAAATGTAGAAACTATAAAAGCAAAGCTGAATATAGGCAGAAGATAGTAAATATTAAGAAAAATATTCGCTTCGCTCGAGTCCTCGAAGCAGCAATTTATTAAGGCTTCTGCGGGATTCTCGCTCCTCGAAATATTTTTCTTAATCTCTAATAGTTTTTCACATTCTATATAATAATTATCAACTTTGTTTTTAATAAGAAATGAGTAGATGAATGTGTTTAAATTTCAATGTTTTGAGAAGTTATCCACATTATCCACACTCCCTACTGTTAATACTATAATCTTATATATAAATATAATACCGGAGGATGACCGATATGAAGATGTACTGCAGCAGATCTGAATTGAACAGGGCTTTAGCCAATGTGTCTCATTCAGTACCTGTAAGATCAACTTCAAATATACTTGAAGGTATTCTTGTTGAAGTTAGAAACGGCTTTATGAAGCTGACTGCTACTGATACAAACATTACGATAGAATCCAGCATCAGCGTACAGACCAGTGATGATTTTGCATTCGTTGTACCTGCAAAGCTGTTTACTGCTATCGTTAATAAGCTGCCTGAAGAAGAGATGATGATTGATTATGATCCTTCATCTGTAAAGATAATGATCAGATGCGGCGGTTCCAATTCTGAACTTATATGCTTCAGAGCTGATGAATTTCCTAAAATCAGGATCAATGATGGTGTGAATCAGATATATCTCAGCAAGGAAGATGTAAAGAAGCTGATAAGAAAGACTGCTTTCAGTGCTTCAACTGATGATTTCAATGGAATACTTACCGGAGTTCTTCTTGAAATAAAGGATGGAAAGATGAAGATGGTAGGTGTTGATCCTTACAGGATAGCTACCTATAACATTGAAGTAACAAATAATGATGATATAAGCGTTGTTATTCCTGCCAAGCTCATAAATGAAACCGCCAAAATCATAAGTGATGACGGCGAGGATCAAATGAGTTTTGAGATAGCAGACGGCAAGGTTGTCATGAAATTTGACAACAACAGAGTTATAATCAACACTTTCTCAGGAAAATTCATCGATTACAACAGAATCCTGAGCAAACAGGGAGATATTAATGTAAGAGTTAAGAGAAATGAGCTCTTAAGAAGTACAGAGAGAGCTTCCCTTCTCGCTTCAGTACAGAACAACAATCTTATAAGATTTGACATAGACAGTGATCTTATTGTTATAAAGTCACTCAATGAAGAAGGTAATATTGAGGAAAAGGTTGAGATAATAAATGATGGAGAAAGTCTCAATATAGGTCTCAACTCAAAATATCTGAAGGATGCTCTCAGTGTAATTGAGGATGAAGAGATAATTATAAACTTCAAAGACAGCATCAGCCCTTGTGTTATAAAGCCTCTTAAGGGAGATAAATATGCATATCTCATACTCCCTATCAGAATGAATTAATATTGTCTCTTTTTAAAATTATGAAATGTATAACTACGATAAAAATGGAGATACACTGATCCGTGATGTGGATATATCAGTAATTGAAAAAATTACCAACAAAGCATCAGAATTATATAATGATGTTGAAGAATGGTTCAGATCATGGTAAATCATATCAATTAAAAAATAGAGCATTTACAACTTTATTGCTGTAAATGCTCTTTTATATAATGAATTATTTGCAGAGTTCTGCTGCTGTAAGTGCTGCTACTCTGGCATTATTGAATACAAGTCTTATATTTGAATCCAGGCTGTCGCCTCCTGTTATGTCCTTAACCTTGGCAAGCAGGAATGGTGTTGTAGCCTTTCCTTTGATACCCAGTCTGTTGCATTCTTCGATAGCTGCATCTATAGCCGGGTTAATTACATCCGGATCCATTGAATATTCATCAGGTATTGGATTTCCTACAAGAATTCCTCCCTTGAGACCGAGTTCAAGGTGAGTATTGAAGAATTTTGCAAGCTCTTCAGGGCTGTCTACTTTGTAATCAACTTTGAAACCGCTCTTCTGTGTATAGAAAGCAGGCATATCTTCAGTTCCGAAACCTATTACAGGTACTCCGTGAGTTTCCAGGTATTCGAGTGTGAGTCCTATATCAAGTATGGATTTGCATCCTGCGCAGATTACCATGACAGGTGTCTGTGCAAGTTCTTCAAGATCGGCACTTATATCCATTGTTACTTCAGCACCTCTGTGTACTCCACCGATTCCGCCTGTTGCGAACACTTTGATTCCTGCCATATGTGCGATCATCATTGTAGTGGTTACGGTGCATGCACCATCCTCACCTTTTGCACACAGCATTGCCAGGTCTCTTCTTGAAGCCTTTGTGATTTCAGGTCCTTTTTTTCCAAAATATTCTATTTCTTCCGGTGTAAGTCCTGCCTTGAGTCTGCCTCCGATTATTGCGATAGTTGCAGGTACTGCGCCGTTGTCCCTTATGATCTGCTCTACCTGGAGAGCAGTCTCAACATTCTGAGGATAAGGCATTCCGTGTGAAATGATAGTTGATTCGAGAGCAACTACAGGCTTTCCTGCTTCAATAGCTTCTTTTACTTCAGGTTTTATATCCAGGTATTTATTCATCTAATTGATCTCCTTCTTTTAATGTTATGACAGTGGGGACGGTTCTCAATATCATTATTTTAAAATATCTATATTGGTTCCGCTTTCGTTCATCTTATGAAGAAGTAGTTCAGGTGTTATTTCATTATTTATTGATTCCTGTACTTCTATTGTCATTGCAGCGGCTGCGTTTGAAGCCTTGGATGCTGTGACGAGATAATCTTCATCATGATTAAGAAGATAAGCCCATACGATTGCAGCTGTTGAAGAGTCCCCTGCTCCAGTTGTGCATACAGGTTTGGCATCGTAATTGGCTGTTACATATATTCTGTCCTTATCTGCGGCAAGTATTCCATCCTTATCCATTGAAATGAATACTTTTTCAACTCCCTGATCAATCAGTTTCATTGCTGCCGCTGCACAGTCTTCTGAATTATTGATTCTGGTATCTGTGAGAAATTCCGCTTCGATGATATTAGGCTTGATTGAATATATTCCGCTGAGATTGTTTTTTATTTTAGGTGATTTATTTACTGAAACAGTATCTATAAAAATCGGTACCTTACTTACTTCTTTAATGCGCATCAGTGTTTCATGAGTACGGTTGCAGTCTGCTACCACAGCGGATGATCTGTTTATTATATCTGCACATTCATCTATATATTCCGGTGTTATGTGGCTGCATATATCCATGTCTGAAAGAGCCAGTTTCATGTCACCTTTTTCATCATTGATAAACATGTACATTGATGAGCGTATGTTATCTGCTCTTACAGAGTATTCAGTATCTATACCTGCCTTTTCACAGTAATTGATGATTTCATTACCGAACGAATCATTGCCTACGGCTGTAATCAGATTTACTTTGACTCCGAGATTGACGAGATTGTGTGCTATATTGCGTCCTACACCTCCGAATGTAATACTGATTTTGCCCGGATTGGAATCATCAGGTATGAGCTTATTATAAGGAGTGCCTCCGATATCAACGTTGGCACCTCCTATTACTACTACATAATCGTTTTTTGTCATGTGAAAAATTCAATTGTGTGTCAAAAAGGACCGTCCTTATTGACACAGTTTCTGCTCCTTTATCTTATTTACCCAGCATCTGTGACACATTGCCGTGTATCTGTCATTTCCGCCGAGCATTACCTGATCCCCCTCTGTGATGATGCGGCCGTTTTCATCGATTCTCGCATTTACGGTTGCCTTGCGTCCGCATTCACATATTGTTTTTATCTCTGTGATAGAATCCGCCAGTTCCATCAGGCGTTTTGCACCCGGAAAGAAGTGAGTCAGAAAGTCAGTTCTCAGGCCAAAACAAAGTACAGGCAGGTCGCACTCATCCACGAGTGTGCGGAGGCCGTCTATCTGTTCAGGTGTGAGAAACTGAGCTTCGTCGGCGATGATCACATCGTAGTCACCCGCTTTGTGATATTCCGCGATGATATCATCTTCAGGACTTATGATCTGTGCCTGCTGCCTCAGACCTATGCGGCTCTGGATTATATCCGCTCCGTCCCTTGTGTCGGTGCCCGGCTTGATGAGCCAGACGCTCATACCCTTCTCTTCATAATTGAACTTGGTGATAAGAGCCTGGGCTGACTTGGATGATCCCATAGCTCCGTATTTGAAATATAGTTTTGCCATAATAGCTCCCCATTTTTTATAAAAATGTGTCAAAATGGACCGTCCCTAATAACATACCTAATGACATAAAATGCCGAAAAGGATGACATTGAGAACCGTCCCCGATGTCATCATTATAATGCAAAATAGTGCAGATATTGTGTGTTTAATTAAGTAATTGTCTACATATATTATTCCTGTTATTTGTACTATTTTTTGTTTCATTTTTTAGTTGGTCGCTATTCTTTTTTATTAAGTGATAGATTATAATTATGACAGTATGGAAACGATTTGTTTCCAGTTATTATTTTCTTTAAAACCTTGAGGAGGGCAATTATGAAGAAATTTCTTGCTTTACTCCTCGCTGCTATGATGGTATTTGCTTTCACAGCATGCGGGGGCGGCGGATCATCCGAAGAAGCTGCAGATTCCGGTTCTGAAGATGCAGCTGCAGCATCATCATATGATGATATCGATGATAACTGCGAATCAGAAGACGGAACTTATGAAGTAGCAATGGTAACAGACGTTGGTCAGCTGAAGGATGGTTCTTTCAACCAGTTCACATGGAATGGTGTAAAGAAGTATGCTTATGACAATGGTCTTACTTACAAGTATTATCAGCCTGCTAATGCAGCAAATGCTACTGATGAAGACAGAATGAAGGCAATGAGAGACGCTGCAGATGCAGGAGCTAAGGTAATCGTTACCACAGGCTTCATGCAGGCAACAGCTCTTGAGACTGTAGCACCTGAATATCCGGATGTACAGTTCATCTTCGTAGACGGCGGCAGCCTTGGACAGCCTAACGTTGTAGGTATTACCTATAAAGAGGAGCAGGCAGGCTATCTTGCAGGTTACGCAACAGTAATGGAAGGTTACACAAAGCTCGGATTCTCCGGTGGCGGTGGTGGAACTAACCCTGCATGCATCAGATACGGATACGGATTTGCTCAGGGTGCTAACGATGCAGCCAAGGAAAAGGACGTAGACGTTGAGATGAGATACAGCTGGGAGTATGGTTCACAGTTCCAGGCTTCCGACGACCTCCAGGCTATGCTTGCTGGATGGTATAATGCTGGTACTGAAGCAATCTTCATGTGCGGTGGTACAATGTTCAATTCCGGAACAGCAGCAGCTGACGCAGCTGACGGTGCAATCATCGGCGTTGACGTAGACCAGTCACCTCTTTCAGATACTGTAATCACTTCAGCTATGAAGGATCTTGCAGGTTCTGTAATCCAGACAATCGGCGAGTACTATGCTGACAGCGCTGTAAAGGGCGAGGATAAGGTACTCGGAGCTGCTGATGACATGGTAGGACTTCCTACAGACACATGGTCACTGCAGAACTGGTCAGTAGAAGACTACAATGCACTGTTTGAGAAGGTTAAGTCCGGCGAAATCACAATCGACGATAACGCTGAAATGGCTGACCCAAGCACAGCAGGACTTGAAAAGATCAAATTCGTAAAATAGTAAATTATTATTATTGATGAATTGATAAGCTTATGCCGCCTCTCCGGGCGGCATAGCTCATAATCGAGAGAAAGTCGAATCAAGGGGGAATACCTATTCCCCCTTTTTTCAAAGTATGACAGTGGGGACGGTTCTCATTGTCATAATTTGAAAATAAGAAAATTATTATAAAGATGACAAAGAGAACCGTCCCCTTTGTCATAAAAAAGGAAAAGGACTATGTCAGAATATGTAATTGAAATGAACCACATCCGCAAGGAATTTCCCGGAATCGTGGCCAATGATGACATAACGCTCCAGCTTAAGAAGGGTGAGATTCATGCTCTTCTCGGAGAGAACGGAGCCGGCAAGTCTACACTGATGAGTGTTCTTTTCGGACTGTATCAGCCTGAAGCAGGTGAGATAAAGAAGGATGGAAAGGTCGTAAAGATCAACAATCCTAATGATGCCACCGCTCTCGGCATTGGAATGGTCCATCAGCACTTTAAACTCATCGATGTTTTCACTGTGCTCGACAATATCATTCTCGGTGCAGAGACTACCGGTGCTCTTGGTTTTCTCAAGAAGAAGGAAGCAAGAGAGAAGGTAATCGCACTTTCAGAAAAATACGGTCTGAAAGTTGACGTTGATGCCAAGGTTGAGGATATCACTGTAGGAATGCAGCAGAGAGTAGAGATCCTCAAGATGCTGTACAGGGATAACGAAATTCTTATTTTCGACGAGCCTACAGCAGTTCTTACTCCTCAGGAAATAGATGAGCTTATGGAAATAATGAGAGGATTTGCGAAGGAAGGCAAATCTATCTTGTTCATCACGCATAAATTAAACGAGATCATGGCTGTATCCGACAGAGTTACGGTACTGCGTAAAGGTAAATACATCGGAACAGTTAACACCAAGGATACCAACAAGCAGGAACTCTCCAACATGATGGTAGGCCGTCCGGTACAGCTTGAGATCCACAAGAAGCCTGCAAATCCGGGAGAGACTGTTCTCAAGGTAGAAGGTCTTACGGTACCGTCCAAAATCCATAAGAACAATGCTGTCAATAACGTTTCATTCGAAGTGCATGCAGGTGAGATACTTTGTATAGCAGGTATCGACGGAAATGGTCAGACTGAGCTTGTTTACGGACTTACCGGTCTTGAAAAGGCTTCGGCAGGAACCATTACTCTCAATGGTCAGGATATATCCAAGTCTTCAATCAGACAGAGAGCTCTTTCAGGAATGTCTCACATTCCTGAAGACAGACATAAGCACGGTCTCGTTCTTGGATACACTCTCGAGCAGAACTTGGTGCTGCAGAAGTATAAGGAGCCGAGATTCCAGAATCACGGTTTCATCAAATTCGATGAGGTCAGAAAATATGCAGAAAAGCTTATCAATGACTTTGATGTAAGATCCGGACAGGGACCTGTTACTATTGCAAGATCTATGTCCGGAGGTAATCAGCAGAAAGCAATCATTGCCAGAGAACTTGACAGAGATGAGCCTCTGCTGGTAGCTGTACAGCCTACAAGAGGTCTTGACGTCGGCGCCATCGAGAACGTCCACAACAGTATCGTAGCTGAAAGAGACAAAGGACATGCGGTACTTCTGGTCTCCCTCGAACTTGAAGAGGTAATGGGACTTTCCGACAGAATACTCATTATCTACGAAGGCGAGATAGTTGGTGAAGTTGATCCTAAGAAGACTACACCTGAAGAACTCGGTCTCTACATGTCCGGTGCGAAGAGACAGGGAAAGGAGGGGGAAGCAAATGCCTAGAAAAGATCCTATAACAGGCAAGCTCAAATGGTATAAATCCGAAGGAGCAGTTGCTGTTTATTCCGCTCTTATCTCTATCCTCATCGGTATGGCAGTAGGTGCCATAATCGTAATAGTGGTAGGAATGTCCAAGTCGAACATATCCACTTCTGGCGTATGGGAAGGCATAAAGCTGGTATTCCTCGGAGTATTCTCAACAGGAAGAAACGCAGCAGGACAGCTGACATTTGGATTCAACGGAGTCAATATCGGAAACATGCTTTTCAGAGCTGTGCCTCTGATCATGACAGGACTTTCAGTAGCTGTCGCATTCAAGACAGGACTGTTCAACATCGGAGCTGCAGGCCAGTATCTGATGGGAACAATGGGAACTCTCTCCGTCGGACTCTGGCTCGGCTGGAGCGGATGCCCAAAAGCATTAGCATGGCTCTGTGCATTCCTCGTAGGAATCATCCTCGGAGCTCTATGGGGAGCTATTCCTGGTATTTTCAAGGCATTCCTCAATATTAACGAGGTAATCACATGCATCATGACCAACTGGATAGCTGCCAACCTGGTTACCTGGTGGTTCGATGCGCATGAGCTGTTCAAGAATTCCGCAGAAGGCGGCAAAGTAGGATATATCATCCCGCTCAAGCAGGTCGGAGTAGTAACACCTAAGCTGCTCATGGACAAAATATTTGCAGGTTCACAGGCCAACGGAGGTTTCTGGATCGCCTGCATCATAGCTGTGGCAATGTGGGTAATGATGACAAAGACTACTTTCGGTTATGAGCTGAGAGCCTGCGGTTCCAACAGACACGCAGCTAAGTATGCAGGAATCAACGACAAGAAGAATATCATCCTGTCGATGGCAATCGCCGGTGCACTCGCTGCTGCAGGAGCATCGCTTTACTTCCTCTCAGGCAACACAGAGTTCTACTGGTCGACATACCAGAAGCTCCCGGCAGAGGGATTCAACGGTATCCCGGTAGCACTGCTTGCTGCCAACCATCCAATAGGAGCTATATTCTCCGGAATATTCATGTCGATGATGAACATTTCCGGATTACAGCTTAAATCACTCACAGCATATAACGAATACATCGCAGATATCGTTATTGCAGTCATAGTATATCTGTCAGCATTCTCAATGCTGATCAAGACAATGCTGTCAAAGAGAATAAAACATGATCACGGCAATGTGAATGCCGAACCTGCACCTGCTGCAGACAACAAGGACGAAGCAGCCGGAGTTACAAAAGCAGAGACTGAGAAAGGAGGACAGAAATAATGGTATTCTTACTTCAACAGATGATGTTATATGCTGTTCCTCTGATGATAGTAGCTCTCGCAGGTGTATGTGCTGAGAGATCAGGTATCATCAACCTGGCGCTTGAAGGTATCATGATCTTCGGTGCATTCATGGGAGTCGTATTCGTAAGAATGTTTCAGGAAGGCGGATGGACACAGGATCAGGGGCAGCTGATAATGATTATATCCCTCATTCTGTCAGGACTTTGCGGAATAGTATTCTCAATGCTGCTGGCTTTTTCAGCTATTAACCTCAAAGCTGACCAGACAATCGGCGGTACAGCGCTGAACATGCTCGCTCCTGCTCTTGTAATGTTCTTCATCTACATGATCGTACAGCAGAATTCCATGGGCATGGTAACGGGAGGAGCTGCAGGCTGGTTTATGATCAAGCCTTCAACATTCGGATATCCTAAAGGATACAGCTTCGGTCCTTTCCTGGACTTCTTTATTAACAAGGTATATCTGACAACTTACATCTGCATCTTAATCTTCATACTGGTATCCATCTTCCTGTATAAGACCAAGACAGGAATGAGACTCAGATCCTGCGGTGAGAACCCACAGGCAGCTGACTCACTGGGTATCAATGTATATAAGATGAGATATCTCGGTGTGGGGCTTTCGGGTTTCCTGGCTGGTATCGGCGGATTCACTTTCTCGATGACAACAGCAAACATGACATCCAACGGAGACGTTGCCGGCTACGGTTTCCTTGCTCTCGCCGTAATGATCTTCGGTAACTGGACACCGCTGAACATCGCAGGCGGATCGATCCTCTTCGGTCTGTTCAAGTGCATCGCAGCGACATATTCAACTCTCGATATAAATGGAGACGGAATATTCGCACTGAACGAGATCGGCATCAGCCCGTACGTATACAGGATGCTGCCATACGTTATCACCCTGATAGTACTTGCATTCACATCCAAGAGCTCCAGAGTTCCTAAGGCAGAAGGAATCCCTTACGACAAGGGCATGAGATAATCAGCACTAAGACAGAAGACCGGAATCACAATGGCTATGCCCATTGGTTCCGGTCTTTTTCTATGCAAAACGTGATTGGCGTAAAACATGCGGCATTGCCAGCAAAAAAGCCAATGCTGCAGAATCGGCTACATCAGACTCACCCACGCTCCTGTCTCTGCACTCTTCTTCACCGCGCTGCAGACAGCCGCTATATATGCTCCGTCTGTGAAGTCAGGATACTTTCCATGCTCATCTCCTGTAATCGCTGCATATACATCTTTGAAAAGTGCAGTGAAAGTCCTTTCTCTCACATCCGCAGAGGACGCATTTGCATCTTTATCTGAATCAACAGAAACTGTGTCATACTGTCTGCGCTGCCTGCTCGCCATAGCCCCTCCTTCTGAATACCATATGATATCAGGGTGGAGTTCCTCCCACTTGTATGAATTTCTGAGGTCAGTGACTTCAATTGACAGGTCGTTTGAATGACCGGGCGCTGTTTCTGAGAGGAGAAGTGTTCCTATTCCTCCGTTTTCGAATCTCATCAGGATCGCTGCTGTATCTTCGGTGTCGACTTTGATCTTCTCGCCATCAGGATCAAGTGTCAGCTTGCCATCCTTCCTGTATCTGTACGGATACCAGTTCCCAAGCTCAGCAAAGACTGAGGATATCCTGATACCTGACCATGCATAGGCAAGGTCGAACCAGTGAGTGCCGATTTCACTTATTGCACGCTGGCCGCCGTTCTTTTCCGGATCGAATCTCCATCCGTCATCGTGCGGAGGAATGTGGAACTGTTGAAGATATGAGCCGGACATTACAAGAGGACGCGCGTTCCTGTCCGAGCGGATGAGATGCATGATTTCCTGGTTGGCAGGATAGTATCTTACATTGCAGCACAGCGCTGTAATGATACCGCGCTCCTGATAAGCGGACTCAGCTTCTTCGGCAAGAGCAGCTGCTTCATCCGGATCCATGCACAGAGGCTTTTCGCAGATGATGTGCTTGCCTGCTGCAAGACATTTTCTGATGATTCCAGCATGTTCTGCCGGCGGCGTGCAGATATGCACGACCTCTGCATCAGAAGCCAGAGCTTCATCAATATCTATAGTCCAGCTATCTATTCTGTTTTCTTCAGCAAATGCCTGAGTCCTTGCTGCATTTCTTCCGACGATCCATGTCACCTCATGACCGAGACTGCAGACCGCAGATAAGTGTGTGCGGGCGATGAAGCCGCCGCCCACTATGATAGTATTCATAATTATCTCTCCTGTTCCGGCCTTGCCAGCAGCGGTAGTATAAGTTCTCTGAACTCCGGATACTGTTCGAGCAGCTCTTCAGTCCCGTCCTCATAATCAGAGTCTTCGTATCCCGGTGCCATCGTTGTTCCGAAAAGTGCAAAATCATTTACATCATCCGAGATCATCCTGACTCCCTGCCAGCATCCGCGCTGGACCATAGCTGTCACAGTTTCTCCGCCGGCTATGTCATGACCGAGCTTTTCAGTGTATCCTGTGCCGTCAGGACACAGCACCAGCAGTTCGCAAGGCGCACCCGTGTAGAAGTGCCATATCTCATCAGTTGCCAGCCGGTGCATACGGGATACGGAATTGCCTGTAAGAAGATACAGGATCGAACCGTACAGATCGTGCGGACCTTTACGTCCTTCCAGCTGCCCTTCCGGGATCTGCTCGTCACTTCTGAACATCGCTTTCCACATGCCGCCTTCGACATCTAGCGGTATCATGTCAAAATGCCTGATTATTTCATCTTTTGTTATCTTATTCATAGCCGTAATGAATGCCGCATATTAAATTAATCGCTGCGACTGCATGATTCTCTTAATTGATGACTTTAACTGAATTGTAACAGCATCCGCAGCTGTTGACAAAAGAAACTGCTGAGTTGTGATAATCCCTCCATTGTGATATCGTAACTATGTATGGATACGCACTGCCAGACAGTGCATACAGGAATAAGAAAAGAAAGGAGTGCATGGCTTCAGGCAGACAGCCATGCGATTACTGGGGTATGGATGTAAAAGGAATTCTCAGCCATGTTGATCACACACTGCTCAAGCAGACAGCTACATGGGAAGACATAAAGAAGATAGTAGATGATGGTATCAAATATGAGACTGCATCGGTATGTATACCTCCTTCATATGTTGGACAGGCATCCGAATATGCAGCAGGCAAAGTAAAGATCTGCACAGTCATCGGATTTCCTAACGGATACAACACAACAGCAGTCAAAGCATTCGAGACAGGCGACGCTATAGACAACGGCGCTGATGAAATCGATATGGTCATCAACCTCGGATGGGTCAAGGACGGTAAGTGGGATGAGCTCGAGCACGAGATCAGAACACTCAAGGAGATCTGCGGCGATCATATCCTCAAGGTCATCGTTGAGACATGTATGCTGACCGATGAAGAAAAGGCTAAAATGTGTGAGATCGTTACTTTCGCAGGAGCTGATTTTATCAAGACATCGACAGGCTTCGGAGGAGGCGGTGCTACATTTGAGGACATCGAACTCTTCTCAAAGAACATCGGAGAAGGCGTCAGAATGAAGGCTGCCGGCGGCATCGCAGGACTCGATGATGCAGAGAAATTCCTCGAACTCGGAGCAGACAGACTCGGCACCAGCCGCATCGTCAAGGCTGTAAAGGAACTCGAAAAATAAAATCCTGCAGTTATATCGTCAATCAGCGGAAACTGGCAAAAAGACCATTAAAATGGACGGTTTTGAAATAATATTATAATAATCGTAACTAAATTATATAGTTTTACGAACGTAAGGAGCAAAATATGATCGATTATACAGAAGGAGCAGGCTATCAGTATCATGTCGGACTGAGGCCGGGAGACATCGGAGAGTACGTAATTCTTCCGGGAGACCCGCACAGAGTACCTAAGATCGCGGCATATTTTGACAACCCGGTCAAGGTTGCTGACAGCCGTGAATTCGTCACTTACACAGGCACACTTGACGGAGTCAAGGTCAGCTGCACCAGCACAGGTGTGGGTGGACCGTCGGCTTCGATCGCGCTTGAAGAGCTCTGCAATGTCGGCGGCAAGACTTTCATCAGAGTAGGCACATGCGGCGGTATGGATATCAATGTAAAGGGCGGAGATATCGTTATTGCTACCGGTGCTGTAAGGCAGGATGGTACATCCAAGGAATATGCTCCGATCGAATATCCGGCAGTACCGGATGTGACAGTTGCGGCATCACTTGTATTTGCAGCACGCGATCTCGGTTTTAAGTATCATACCGGTGTCGTACAGTGCAAGGATGCTTTTTACGGACAGCACATGCCGGAAGCACTTCCTAACAGTCATGAGCTCCTGAACAAGTGGGACGCATGGCTGCGTCTTGGATGCAAGGCTTCTGAGATGGAGTCCTCAACACTCTTCATTGTCGGTGCATACCGCAAAGTAAGAGTAGGTTCTGTTTTCCTTGTAGTTGCCAATCAGGAGAGAGAAAAGGCCGGACTGCCTAATAAGCAGGAGCATGATACAGATCGTGCTATCCGTGTTGCGATTGAAGCTATCAGAATGCTGATAGCAGATGATAAGGCAAGGGCTGAAAAAGAGAGCGATGCAGAATAGCCGGCCGGCATCATTCAGTACCGGAGCAAGGGAGAACTGAGAAAATGAGCAAAAGAGTTTTCTGGATAGTACTCGACAGCGTCGGCTGCGGTGAAGCACCTGATGCGGCAGCATTCGGCGATGCCGGAAGTGATACGCTCGGAACATGCGCGAGGAGCGGTCTTCTTGATGTGCCTAATATGGCACGCCTTGGGCTTTTCAACATCGACGGAACATCTTTTAAGTCTGATGAGCCGGTAAAGCCTGAAGATATAGAAGGAATATACGGCAGGGCACAGGAGCAGTCAGCCGGCAAGGACACAACAGTCGGCCACTGGGAGATGGCCGGCATGATATCCCATACACCGCTTCCTACATATCCGGACGGATTCCCGCAGAATATTCTGGATACCCTGGAAAAGGCATGGGGAAGAAAGATTATCTGCAACAAGCCGTACTCTGGAACCGAAGTCATCAAGGATTACGGCGAAGAACACATGAAGACCGGCGCAATGATCGTATACACCAGCGCTGATTCTGTAATGCAGATCGCTGCGCATGAGGACATTGTACCTATAGAAGAACTGTACCGCATGTGCCGAATCGCAAGAGAAGTAATGCATGGCGAGCACGGCTGCGGAAGGATCATTGCGAGACCTTTCGAAGGAGACTGGCCGTTCAAAAGGACTGTAAGAAGACATGACTTCAGTCTGCAGCCACCGAGAGAGACAGTCCTTGATGCATTGAAAAATGCGGGATTTGTCAATATCGGAGTCGGCAAGATCAAGGATATATTCGCAGGCAAAAGCGTGATGGTGAGCATACCTAACATGGGAAACGATGCCAACATGGACCGTACCATCGACGTTGCGGACTGCGACTTTGAAGGACTCTGCTATGTCAACCTTGTAGATACTGACATGATTTACGGACACCGCAGAGACATACCGGCATATACCAGGGCACTCAATGATTTTGACCTGCAGCTCGGAAAGCTGATGGAGAAAATGGGCGATGAAGATATCATCCTCATCACAGCAGACCACGGCTGCGATCCGGGATACACCGGAACAGACCACACAAGAGAGTACGTTCCGGTACTTGCATGGGGACATGGCCTGAAGAACGGCATCAATCTCGGCACACTTCACACCTTCGCAGACATGGCCGCCACCATCGGCGAATACTTCGGCATAGATTACAGAGGTGAAGGAACCTCATTCCTTCATGCAATAAGATGACAATGGGGACGGTTCTCGTTGTCATATAAGAGAGAAGGCATATTATGAACGACACAATTACTGCAATTTCATCCGCTCCGGGCGAAGCCGGCATAGGCATCGTCAAGGTCAGTGGGCCGGGATGCAAGGATATAATGAAGAGGCTCATGGTGAGATTCCCTGAGGAAATCGAGCCGAGACACGCGTACCTCAGCAGAGTCAGCAGAAATGCTGCTGATCCTGAGGCCGAGGTCATTGATGAAGCTATTTTCATCTTCATGCAGGGTCCGAATTCATACACCGGCGAAGATGTGCTCGAGATCCAGGCGCACGGCAGCAACACAGGCCTCAAGAACATCCTGCAGGCGGTCCTCGACTCTGAGGTTGAAGGCGTCAGAATGGCTGAGCCGGGTGAATTCACCAAGCTCGCCTTCCTCAACGGCAAGATGGACCTGTCACAGGCAGAGGCTGTCATAGATATAATCAAAGCCAAGACCGACCTTTCACTCAGCATCGCAGAGAGCCAGAGCGCAGGCAGACTTGGTGACAAGATCCGTGAGATGCGCGAGACCATGCTTGATGTGCTCGCACAGATGGCAGTAGACATTGATTACCCTGACGAAGACGAGGATTTTGCCGGCGACTACGACGGGAGCACACTTATCTCACAGCTCAGATGGGTGCTTAACGATATCGAGGAACTTCTGGATACCGCATCTATCGGCCGCATCGCCCGTGAAGGCGTCAGAGTCGTCATTGCAGGCAAGCCTAATGCAGGCAAAAGCTCTCTCATGAATGCTCTGCTCGGAGAGGGCCGCGTCATAGTCACTGATGTTCCGGGGACGACAAGGGATACGGTTGAAGAAAGCGTCTCTATCGGCGGCGTTCCGATCGTTCTTGTGGATACCGCAGGTCTCAGAGACACTGAAGATAAAGTCGAGAAGATAGGCATTGAGCGCACGGCTCAGGCTATGGCGTCGGCAGATCTTATCATTCTCGTGCTTGACGGCAGTCAGGACCTCGACGACAAAGACGACACAGTCCTTGAATACATTGAAAAGATGAATAACGAGCACCTCCTCGTTGTCATCAACAAGAATGACCTCGGCGTCACGATCACAGAGGATGACGTCAGGGCAAAACTCCCGGGTGCTTCTGTTGTAAGCACGTCTCTTGTCGGAGGCGGCGTACCTGAGGCAGTCAGGGCTGTTGCGGATGCAGTCACTGAGATGTATGATCTCGGCAGACTGAATGCAAAGGAAATGAATATAGTCACTAACGAGAGACATGTCCGGATGCTCAGGAATGCTGAGATGAACATAAATGAGGCTATAACGATGATCCAGAACGGTGATCCGATGGAAGTTATTGAACTTTCGGCTCATTATGCATATGATTCTCTCGGAAACATCATCGGTGAAGAGGTAGGAGACGAGGTGCTCGACAGAGTATTCAGCAAATTCTGCCTCGGAAAGTGATTAGATTAGTGAGTAACAATACATTGAACACATACGATATTATTGTAATCGGTGCCGGCCACGCTGGATGCGAGGCCGGTCTTGTTGCGGCCAGAATGGGCATGAAGACTGCGATGTTCTGCACGGATATAGAGTCTGTTGCCATGATGCCGTGCAATCCTTCGATCGGAGGCACTGGCAAGGGTCATCTGGTAAGAGAGATAGATGCTCTCGGCGGCGAGATGGGAGTCAATACAGACAAGACATTCATCCAGTCCAAGATGCTCAACACCTCCAAGGGCCCTGCGGTACACTCGCTCAGAGCCCAGGCTGACAAGCACCGCTATCACAATGAGATGCTCAGGACGATCGAGGGTCAGGAGAGACTGGACCTCATATGTGCTGAAGTGTCTGAATTCATAGTTGATGATCCCGATGCGGCGGCAATAGAGCAGAACTCAGCAGCTGAGACCGGTTCCGGTTATAAGAGGATCGGCAGGATATCGGGCGTCAGGACCACTGATGGTGCAGAGTATACAGCAGATGCGGTCGTTATATGCACCGGTACATTCCTCGGGGGCAAAATTTTCATTGGCGACGATGTCACAGTGTCGGGTCCTGCGGGACTCCCGCCTGCATGCGCTCTCGGTGAGAACCTCCGTGCACTGGGATTCCCTATCCGTAGATTCAAGACTGGTACACCTGCCAGAATGCTGAGAGATTCGCTCGATTACAGCAAAATGAAGGAGCAGAAGGGCGATGATAAGATCGTCCCTTTCAGCTTCCTCAATGAAGACAGGGAATATGATATCGATCAGATTTCCTGCTGGCTTTCATACACCAATGAGGAGACTCACAGGATAATCCTTGAAAACATTGAAAAATCAGCGATGTACTCGGGTAACATCGTCGGAGTAGGTCCGAGATACTGTCCGTCTATCGAAGACAAAGTATCGCGTTTCAGAGACAGGAAGAGGCATCAGCTCTTTGTTGAGCCTGAAGGCCTCGATACTGACTGGATGTACATACAGGGAATGAGTTCAAGCCTTCCTGAGGACGTGCAGCATGATTTCTATGCTACTATCCCGGGTCTCGAACACGCTGAGATAGTAAGACCTGCCTATGCCATCGAGTATGACTGCGTGGATCCGCTTTCCCTGAGACCGGGCCTTGAGAGCAAGATCCTTGAAGGACTGTTCTGTGCGGGCCAGTTCAATGGCAGCTCCGGATATGAAGAGGCGGCGTCGCAGGGTCTTATAGCAGGTATCAATGCAGTGAGAAAGATAAAGGGCCTTGAGCCGCTTGTTCTCAGAAGGGATCAGGCTTACATAGGTGTCCTTATCGATGACCTTGTCACCAAGGGAACCAATGAGCCTTACAGGATCATGACATCCCGTGCTGAATACAGACTGCTGCTCAGGCAGGATAATGCAGACAGAAGACTGACACAGATAGGATATGACTATGGGTCAGTTTCTGAAGAGAGATACCAGAGATATCTGGAGAAGAGCAGAAAGGTGGATGCAGAAGTCGCCAGACTCAGAGCCAGGAAGACAGATATAGACAGCTTCAGAACATTTCTTCTCAGGCATGAGTGCGATCTCGCACCTGCAGATGCTGATCCGGAACTCATTGAAAGAAAACGCAGGGATATTGCAGAGACAGGCAACCAGACCTTTGCAGATATTCTCAGAAGACCGGCGATCTCCTATGATGACCTTGCAGAGATAGATGATGAGACCAGGCCTCAGCTTGGAAGCAATGAAAAGACTGAAGTCGAAGTAATGCTTAAGTATGATGGTTATATCCGCAAGCAGATCAGCGAGGTTGAAAAGCTCAGGAATCTTGAGAACAAGAAGCTCAGCGAATCTCTTGATTACAATTCGATAAGAGGGCTCAGGCTTGAGGCAAGACAGAAGCTTTCAGATATACGTCCTCTTACAGTCGGACAGGCAAGCAGGATCTCAGGAGTTTCTCCTGCAGATATAAATGTTCTTCTCATCTATCTCGAGAAGGAGATGAGATCATCTCAGGAGCAGCAGTAATAAGACCGATAACTACTATTTTCAAACACTTATACCGGTTTGTCCGGATGAACGATATTAATGGCAGACACAAAAGACACAGAATCCTTAATCAGGAAGCTTACAACAGAGTACGGCAAAGAGAAGACATCTAAGCTTGTCGCATATATTGATATGGTTCTTGAAAGAAATGAACATATCAATCTGACTGCTGTCAGGGACAGGGATGAAGCCATGCAGAAGCATCTTGCAGATTCTCTCCTTATCGCTACGCTTCCTGAATACAGGGATGCGAAGAAGGTTATAGATGTAGGAACAGGCGCAGGCTTTCCGGGAGCTCTGCTTGCTATAGCCGATCCTGACAAGGAATTTATTCTTCTCGATTCTACACTGAAGAGACTCAGAGTTATCGATGAGTTTGCGCAGACACTCGGAATAGAGAATCTCAGTACTGTTCATGCAAGAGCGGAGGAGATATCCCGTAAGCCTGAATACAGCGGAGCTTTTGATCTCTGCGTATCCAGAGCTGTAGCAAGTCTGGACAAGCTCTCCGGATGGTGCCTGCCGTTTGTTAAGACCGGCGGATACTTCATACCGTATAAGGGGGAGAACTACGAAGCTGAGACTGCAGAAGCCGGCAAGGCTCTTAAGAAGTTCAGAGGCAGGCTTGAAAGAGTGGAAGAACCTGCCGGCGCTGCCGGTGACATCTCCGGACATGTGCTCATGGTAATCAGAAAATACTGAGTCTTGGGATAAACGTTTCACGTGAAACAATTATCTGTCAAATGACAACATAGACGATTCAGCGGATGTGACAGAACGTCGCATCCGCTTTTATGTTTCACGTGAAACATAAAACTGCCAGAATCAAACGAAAACTACCGAAAACGCCATTACCCGCCATAATATATCAGTAAACTGACAATACCGCAGGGTGGTGAAAGCGGAGAGAATACACAATATCTTGTATTTCAGAACGGAAAGGACCACAATTTGTCTGATGTATGTTATTTAGGCCAGTGTTATCACCCAATCTACACATACAACTGTTAAGAAAAGTGGAAATTTGAGAGCAAAAAGAAGTATAATACATGGAAGTATTTAATGAGGAAGTACGTGAATTTACAGAGAAGACCCGTCAGGGGGCTTCCTTAAGTGCGTCCTGAATCAGAAACCCGGGGAGGTCAATCAATGGGTAAAGCTATTGCAATTTTCAACCAGAAGGGCGGTGTCGGAAAGACAACTACCAACATCAACCTTGCAGCGTGCCTTGCCAACAGGGGCAAGAAAGTACTTATGGTGGATATAGATCCGCAGGGCAACACGACCAGCGGTATAGGTACCCGCAAGAGAACGCTCAAGGTCACTCTTTATGATGCGCTCATCGATAAGAATTTTGATGTAAAAAAGGCAATACTTCCTACCAATACTGAGAACCTGTTCATAATCCCTGCAAGCGTTGATCTTGCAGGCGCTGAAGTAGAACTTGCACAGATGGAAGGCCGTGAAGGAAGACTCAAGAGAGTAATAGACGCAGTCAAGAATGACTACGATTTTATTCTCGTTGACTGCCCGCCTTCACTCGGAATCCTCACGATCAACTCCCTTACAGCTGTTGACAGCGTGCTCATCCCTATCCAGTGTGAGTTCTATGCACTCGAAGGAGTAAGCCAGCTTCTTAGCACCATTGAGATGGTCAAGAAGAGAATGAACCCGGATCTGTATATAGACGGAGTCATCCTCAGCATGTTTGACGGCAGGACCAACCTTTCACAGGCAGTAGTCCAGGACGTCAGGAGTTTCTTCGGAAGCGCGATGTATGAGACCATCATCCCGAGAAACGTCAGACTTGCAGAGGCACCAAGCTACGGAGTGCCTATCATCAAGTATGATCCATCGGCACCGGGAGCCAAGGCATATCAGGCATTTACCAAGGAATTCCTCGCAAGAGAGAGGGCAAGAAAGAAAGCGAAGTGACAGACATGGCCAGAAAAGCAGGACTTGGACGGGGTCTGGACGCTTTGTTCGCGGATGCAGCCCCTATAAACGAAGAAGAATACACTGCAGAGACTCTTAAGGAAGAGAAGGAGCCGGCGAAAAAGGCACCGGCAAAATCACCGAAGAGCAGAAAACCTGCAGCAGAAGAGGACAACAGAGACCGTGTCCTCTACATAGACATCAATGATATCAAGCCTAACAGCGCACAGCCGAGAATCCATTTTGACGAGGAAAAGCTGAATGAGCTGGCAGGTTCAATCAAGACCAACGGAGTTATCCAGCCGCTGATCGTACGCGAAGGGGCGAATGGATATGAGCTGGTAGCCGGAGAGAGAAGATGGAGAGCATCGAGGATCGCAGGGCTTAAGACTGTTCCGTGTATTGTAAGGGACTTCGATGACAGGCAGAATGCCATAGTTGCCATCATCGAGAATATGCAGAGAGAGGACCTCAATCCGATTGAAGAAGCCAGAGGTCTCAAGTCCATGACAGAGAAGTATGGTTTCACGCAGGAGCAGGTATCTGCTTCTCTCGGACGCAGCAGGACTTATATAGCAAACAGCATCAGACTGCTGAAACTGCCGCCTGAGATCCAGGAGTATGTATCAAGCGGACAGATGTCCGCAGCACACGGACGAACTATCATAAATATACCGGACAAGGTCAAGCAGAAGGAGATAGCGGACAAGATCATCCGCAATGACCTCTCCGTAAGAGCAACTGAAAAACTGGCAGAAAGAGTCAAGGATGAGCTCAAGCCTGAAAGAAAACGCCGCAAGCCTAAGGCTGAGGCGCAGAGCAAGACAGATGATGTTCTTGCAGTCGAGCGCGAGCTTATGACACTTACCGGAACCAAAGTCAACATTACCGGCGACAGCAGAGGAAAGCTGGAGCTTGAGTATTACAGCATAGAGGAACTGAACAGACTTATAGATATTATCAGAGAGGCATTCAGATAAAAGGTGGTGTCATGAGAAAGAACTATATAACGCAGATGCCGTTCCCGGTCTGTGTCGTTGATGCCGACGGAATTATCGTCAAGGCCAACTCCTTCATCAAGAACGTCTTCGTGTATGAGGACATAGTCGGATCGAACTTCTTCGCTCTTACCGGAGTAAAGAGAGAAGCACTTCTGACGGCTAATGATGATGAGATAATCATCGAGAGAAACAAAAGACTCTTCAAGCTGTGGACCAATGAGAATCCTAAGGAAAAGGATGAGATCGCCGTATTCTTCGATGAAACGACGGCAAGGGAGTCCTTCAGGACCAGGCTCGAGGCGGATAAGGCGGTCATTATATATATCAACATAGATAATTATGACGACCTTATCGCGAGCTCAAGTGATGACAGCAGAAGGGTAATACCTGCTCAGATAGACGGAATAGTCCGTAAATGGGGCGCTTCATACGACTCACCTGTTATCAGCACCGGAGATGAGGGATACGTAATGTACTCCAGCTTCGGAAAGCTGGTCAAAATGGCAGATGACAACTTCAGCGTTCTCGATGAGGTGCGCAAAATCGAATCGAAGATAGACTTCCCTGCTTCTATCAGCATCGGTGTCGGAGTCTCGGATGTTTCGCTCATGGAATCGACCGAGCTCGCAGAATCCGCGATGGAGCTTGCGATCGGCCGCGGAGGTGACCAGGCAGTCGTCAAGACAGACGAAGGTACAAGGTACTTCGGCGGAACGCTTCAGGCGATAGAGAAGAGCAACCGGGGTAAGGCAAGAGTCATCGCACACGCCATGAGAGCGATGATCAACGATGCGGATAAGGTCCTGATCATGGGACACCGCTGGCCTGATATGGATGCCTTCGGATCCGCGATAGGTGCATACAGCATCTGCAGATTCCTCGGCAAGGAAGCCTTCATCGTCATGGACAGGCACAATGAAGCGCTGGATACCATCTACGATCAGGCAGCAGATCTTGAGGTGTACGAGTTCATCAAGCAGGAAAAAGCCCTGAAAATGGTTACGCCTAAGACACTGCTTATCATAGTGGATACCAACAGGCCTATGCTGGTCGAGTGCTATGATCTGGTCGAGGCATGCACTTCCAGGATCATCATAGACCACCATAGGATGACAGAAGATTCCTTCAAGAATGCATCTGTCGCATATATAGAATCCTACGCATCATCGGCGAGTGAGCTGATGGCGGAGCTCATACAGAATTTTGCACAGAAGAGGTTCATCACCAAGTTCGAGGCGGAAGCCCTGCTTGCAGGCATCATGGTAGATACCAACAACTTCTCCGGAAGGACGGGAGTGCGCACTTTCGAGGCGGCTGCATGGCTCAAGAGAGCGGGCGCCGATGCCACTGAAGTAAAGAGGTTCTTCCAGATGGACAAGACGGACTTCAAGAGCAAAGCGAGCACGATCGCAAGAGCGGACTTTACCGAATACGGTGTAGCATACGCTTCGACACGCGGACATACAGGCAATACGCCGATCATCAATGCGCAGGTCGCAGACGAGCTGCTGATGGTCAAGGGCGTCAAAGCCGCTTTTGCACTCGCGACCAATGAAAAAGGACAGACCATAATAAGCGCGAGATCTCTCGGTGAGATCAACGTGCAGACGATCATGGAGAAATTCGGCGGAGGCGGACACCTCACATCGGCTGCTGCACAGATAGACGATTCGATGGGATATGTCGAAGAGCAGCTGCGTAAGTTCGTCAAGGCAAGCATAGATAAGGATAATCAGGAGAATCAGTAACTATGGAAGTAATTCTTAAGAAAGACGTAAAGGGAACAGGAAAAGAAGGCGATGTAGTCAAGGTAAGCGACGGTTTTGCACGCAACCGCCTGATCCCGGGAGGCCTTGCAGTTGAGGCAACAGAGGCAAACAAGAGAGCCATCGCAAGAGAGAAGGCTAAGGCAGCCGAAAAGTTCGCACAGGACAAGGAAGCTGCAGAGCAGCTCGCTGCAAAGCTTACAGCTGCACCGGTCATCGTAAAGACCAAAGTCGGCGACAACGGCAAGCTCTTCGGATCGATCACATCCATGGACATTGCCCAGGCAGTATCCGATCAGCTCGGAACAGAGATCGACAAGAAGAAGATCGTGCTCGACAAGCCTATCAAGGAAGTAGGAGAGACTGAGGTCACAGTCAAGCTGTTCCAGGATGTTGCTGCCAAGGTCAAAGTAGTTATCGAGGGAGACAAGTAATATAACTTCCCGCATCATACATACGGTTTTCAGGTAAAACAAATGGATGAAGAAAGAACCAACAACGTGCTGATACCGCCTAATGATATAGAGGCGGAAAAAGCAGTGCTCGGAGCAATGCTCAAGAACCAGGATGCAAGAGCCGATGTGGCAGGCATACTGAGACCGGATGACTTCTATCTCACTGAGCATCAGGAGATATACCGCACGATGCTCGAGATGGAGCAGAAGGGTACCGGCGTGGACATTACGACGGTTTACTCCGCACTCAGAAAGAGAAAGACTGCAGAGCTCGTCGGAGGCATCACATATCTGAGCAAACTGATGGATGAAACCATCGTTGTTTCGAATGCAAAATATTATGCCGAGACGGTGGGCAGCAAGTCCAAGATGAGACAGCTCATCACCGAGGCAGAGAAAATCAGAGAGGCAGCATATTCGGATGACCTGCCGCCTGAGGATATTCTTGACAGCGCTGAACAGAGGATACTCGAGATCGCACAGAAGTCTCAGAGATCCCAGTACGAGGATATCAACGATGTTATCTTCGAGAACATCAAGGAGATCCAGGAGCTCGAGAGGCAGGGCGGAGTAATAAAGGGAATCGAGACAGGATTCAGGGATGTAGACCGCATCCTCGGAGGATTCCAGAAGACAGACCTTATCATACTTGCTGCGAGACCGGGCGTAGGAAAGACCGCATGGGCGCTCAACATTGCGGAACATGCAGCATCCATAGGCAACAAGGTAATGGTATTCAGCCTTGAGATGTCCAATCTCCAGCTCGGACAGAGACTTCTCTCCATGACATCCAGTGTTCCGCTTGAGAACATCAGAAAGGGAGAGATAAGCCCTGAGGACTGGGACAGCCTGAGTGCAGCCCAGGACAGCTTCTACGGTACTGATATGGTCATCGATGAATCCTCGTCGATCACACCGATGGAGATGAAGAACAAGTGCCGCAGGTTCAAACAGGAAAAGGGCGGTCTGGACCTTGTAATCATTGACTACCTCCAGCTCATGAGCATGGGCGGGTACAGAATAGAACAGAGAGAAAAAGAGATCGGAGCCATCACAAGATCCATCAAAATCATGGCCAAGGAGCTGAACTGCGCTGTAATACTGCTGTCGCAGCTGTCAAGAGCTCCTGAACAGAGAGGCGGCGACCACATGCCGAAGCTCTCTGACCTGAGAGACTCCGGTTCCATCGAGCAGGACGCGGATATAGTCATCTTCCTCAAGAGAGACGACTATTATCAGAGCGATGATGAGCGTGCGCAGACAGACAATAACGCCGGGCTCACCTGCATCGTAAATATAGCAAAGCACAGAAGCGGACCGGTAGGATCCGCTACGCTCGCATGGGTGCCGAGATACGTTAAGTTTGGTAATCTCGCGCCTGAAGCTACCGCACAGGGGCAGTTCTAGGGCAGGTATTTAATATCATAGGGCATACTGTGCATATGCACAGTATGCCATGAGGATCAAATAACAGAGAATGGGAAAAGCAAGGCTCAAAACAGGTGAACGGAAGGACATCTTCCTGTATAAGACGAGGGTGGAGAACCTCTTCATCAACGAGTTTCTCCCGGACGCTCCGGGGGACTGTGTTAAGGTGTTCCTTTTCGGCCTGATGTATGCCCAGTATGAACAGCAGATCGATTCAAGGACCATGGCCCTGACGCTCGGGATAACTGAGAAGGATGTGGATAATGCCTGGAAATACTGGGAATCCAAGGGCCTTGTCAGACTGACACCTGACAGCGAAGGCGGAATTGAGGAGATTGAGTTCATAAGACAGATCGACCTCTTCTACGGCAAAACGCTCGAAGAATCCTATCCTGTGAGCGGCAGCAGAAATGCTGAAGAGGAGACTGCAGCAGCAGAAGAACAGACCGGGGATGAGGCAGAAGCGGCGCAGGACACTGAAGAGAGTGCCGCATCGATCATCGAGAGGCTTATCAACCGGCAGCTCAGGGATATGTTCAGAAGATATGAGATGCTGACAGGCCGCACTCTGTCGACTCACGAAGCCGGCAAGCTGACCGACAGCATCAAGATATACAACATAGAACCGGATGTTCTGGATTTTGCCATCGACTACTGCATAGGAATAGACAAGACGAGTATCGACTATATCTGCAAAGTGGCTCTCCGCTGGACGGAGGAAGGTGCGCGGGATGTCGGTGCTGTCAAACAGATGCTGGACAAGAGGAGCAAGCGGAACGATGCATACAGAAAGGTTTTCGCAGAGCTCGGATTCAGCAGACTGCCTAATCCTGCGGACCGTGAGATAATGGACCGCTGGTTTGACGAGATGGGGTGCAGTCTTAAGGATGTCCTCGATGCGTGCAAGGCAGCAGGCGGGGTGAGAGATCCTAACCTGAGATATGTGAACAAGGTGCTGGAGAACAGGATCCTGGAAAAGGGAGGGATCAACACCAGGGCCGAACAGACTCAGAAGGCATCAGCGGGACAGCCTGTACAGACCGGGCAGCCTGCGGCAGCACAGGAAAGCGCCAGAGTCAGCCGTAAAGTCCTTCGTGACTATTACGACTATATCAGGAACGAGGGCGAAAAAAACCGCAAGGCAAGGCTCAGCGAGGTAATGAACAGGATCCCGGAAATGCGGGACATTTTCTCCGCCGAGACACAGATAAACAGCCTGGTCATCACCATGAAACCGGGGCCTGACGCAAAGGACAAGAGGCAGAGACTCAAAGACAGAAGACAGGAGATAGAGGAGAAGAAGAAAGAACTCCTCGCACAGAACGGATATCCTGAGGATTATCTGGACAGAACGTACAGATGTAATATCTGCAAGGATACCGGATACACAGATGAAGGAAGGGTCTGCACATGCGCTAAGGAACGTGCAGAAGAGGCATATGAATGGATCAGCAGAACAGGGAACCGCTGACAGAAGATATCAGAGAAGAAAAAAAGGATAACGTGAATGATGCGGCAAAGCAGGTTCAGCCTGTGCCGGTATATGCAGAGAGAGCCGAGACAGTACTGCCTGATGCAGACGGGGATGAGCTGAAGGCTCTGGCTTTGTCGTACGCAAGATATCTGGCTGAGCATGACATGCAGCCGGGAGATCCTACCTTTACCGACTCTGAAGAAATTATGGAGGAACCGGCAGAACCGGAGAAGGCAGAAGAGCCTGAGCAGACTGCTGTAGGTGAAGAAGAAAAAGCCGGGCCAGAAACAGCCGCTGAGAATAAGAAGGAAAAGAAGACTCCGGTGAAGAAGAAAGCTTCATCCGCAAGGCCTTCCATATTCACAGCCACACAGGCGGAGCCGTCTGAATCCGAGCTGCGGAAGATAGAGGACTCCCTTGCAAAGAACGAGAAGAAGTACGCTAAGGCCGGAGCTGTCATGGATCTGCATGACAGACTGCAGTCAGGCTTAGATGCAGCTGCAGCCGGAGCCGGAAGGGATTTTGTCGCAGCCAGCCACAGGATTGCTTCAACGTACAGACAGTCAAGAAGGCTCATGGGAGGCGCGATGCTTGCCATAGGCATCCTTGTTGCCGTTGTACTCGTAATATTTGACAGATATACGGTATATGAATACTCATATAACGGCAAAGTTCTCGGTTATGTAGCCAACCAGGAAGATGTTACCGACGTACTGGATATTGCAGGCACAATGCTGACCGAGAATTCTTCCGGAGAGAATGAAATAAAGTTCACGGCCAATCAGAACGTGACTTTCAAACAGGTCGATGCACGTGGCAAGAGTACTGACGATGCGGATACTGCAGTAAACAAGCTCGTGTACATGACAGACATCGAGACGGAAGCATCAGGTGTCTATGACGGAAAAGAGCTTGTTGCGATCGTAAAGAACGATGAAGATGCTGAAAACCTGCTGCTTCAGACAAGGGATTACCTGAGTACTCCTGATGAAGGTATGGAGCTCGTATCAGCTGACTTCACAAATAATCTCGAGATCCGCCCGGTCAATGTGCTTCTCACAAGCGTACAGAGCAATTACGACGCAATGACGAAGATGACCGAAGGCGGTACGATGGAGATCTATCATATCGTAGAAGAAGGTGAGACACTGGACACTCTCGCGCAGACATTCGGCGCAGATCCGGTAAACATTTTCAACGAGGATAACAGTGAGGTCGCAGAGGAGGTCCTTCCTGGCGACACTGTATGCATACATGAAGAGGTAGAGCCTGTAAGCGTAAGGATGGTCGAAGAAGGAAGAATGAAAGAGACCATCGAATATGAGACCGTAAAGAAGGAGTCGGACGATTACTACAAGGGCGATACATATACCTCGCAGGAAGGTGTGGACGGAGTCCAGATCTTCGATGGAACAATCACCAAGGTCGCAGGAGAAGTAACGAAGAGAGACGGAGATACTGAGGTCATCAGGGAGAAGCAGGACAAGATAATCCTTGTCGGAACTGCGGAAAGACCTAAGACAGCACCTACAGGAACATTTGCAATGCCTATCCAGCATTACACCCTTTCATCCGGCTTCGGATACAGGTGGGGACGTCTGCATTCAGGTATTGATATGGCTGCACCGACCGGAACACCGATATACGCTTCCGACGGCGGAACTGTAGTCAGAGCAGGCTGGTACGGCGGATACGGTCTGTGCGTAGACATCCAGCATGGTGACGGCAAAATGACCAGATACGGACACTGCAGCAGACTGCTTGTCAATGCCGGAGATAAGGTATATCAGGGACAGAACATATCGCTGGTAGGAAACACCGGACACAGCTTCGGATCACACCTGCACTTCGAGATCCATCTCAACGGATCGCCTGTCAACCCGAGACCGATACTCGGAATATAGCGCGGCAGGAACCGGAGGAATAATAAGTTGTCGAGAATAAGAAGAAATCACATGAGCAGAACTCAATACAGTGACCCGGTCATTCAGACAGATGAGATGCAGAATCTCTCCGAGGAGGACCGGGAGCTTGCTGCGAGAATAGAGCAGAGGAGAAACGCAAACAGAAAAACCGTGGTCCGCAAGAAACGGAGACGTGTTGTATTGCTTGTCCTCATTTTTGCCGTGCTCCTGACAACGTGTACACGCGAGATAGTAAGGCTCAAGGCTGAGAACCGGGCACTGAAAAAGCAGCACGCCCAGCTCGAAGAGGAGAGGGACAGACTGACGAAGGAGCTCGGACGTGTAGGCGACAGGGACTATATCAAGGAGCAGGCGCGCAAGCAGCTGAGACTGCTTGATCCGGGAGAGAAGATGTTCGTCTTTGAGGACGGAGAAGTGTCTTCAGATGATGAGGCTGAAGCAAAGGATGCGGAAAAGGGCGGAAAATCATCTGAGGAAACTGAAGAAACAGAGGAGGAAAAAGCCTCTGATGAGTAAGGAACAGAGTTACGACAGGATCAGGACCGGAATGGCCATCATTGTCGAAGGAAAAGACGATGTTGATGCTGTTTCCAGGGCAGCGGATGACCTGATAATACCGACGCACGGATTCGGTATCAGGGAAACGACCTGGGAAGTAATGGAAAAGGCATACAGGGAGATCGGGGTCATAATCCTCACCGATCCTGACCATGCGGGCGAAGCCATAAGACGCAGACTGACGGAGAGATTTCCGGATGCAGTCCAGTGTTACATGGCAAGAGAAGAAACTGAAAGGGCTGATGACATAGGGATCGAGAATGCCCGTCCTGAAGACATAAAAGCAGCACTCGAAAAAGCTCTTGAGCTGCACGGGACCGCTGCCGGCAGAGACAGCGGAGACGCAGCAGATGCATACAGGGAGATAACGATGAGTGACCTCACAGCTCTCGGACTGTCCGGAACAGAAGGGGCGGCGGAGCTCAGAAATGCTGTATGCCGTGAACTCGGCATCGGATACTGTAATGCACGGATGCTGCTGACAAGGCTCAGGGGATTCCGCATCGGATATGAGGTGCTGGCAGAAACTGCTGCAAACAGCAGAGAATCACTGCATCAGTAATCTCATGTCCCGGAAAAAGGGAACATATAACAGGAACTGAATGAAAAAAAGCAAGAACCATAAAGACAACAGAAATAAGGTAAAGGGCAGAGCCCCTGCGGGCGTCGGAGTAAGACCGTCAAAGAGCCTCGGACAGAACTTCCTCATTGATGAAGAGGTCATAGAGGCAATCGTTGACGGAAGTGGTGTCACTGAAGACACTCTGGTCATTGAAATCGGACCGGGAACCGGCGCGCTGACACTTCCGCTTGCAGAAAGAGCGGGAAGAGTCGTCGCTGTCGAGCTGGATGAGAGGGTCATCCCGGGACTCAGGGTCAAGACATTCAGCCTCGGAAATGTAGAGATCATTCACGAGGACATTCTGAAGATCGATCTGAGGGAGCTCATAGACAGGGAAATCGCAGAATACGGTCTCAAAGAGGTCAGGATAGTAGGCAACCTGCCATACTACATTACAACACCGATCATCATGAAGCTGCTCGAGGCAGATACCGGAGCGGCGAGCATAACAGCCATGATGCAGAAGGAGGTCGGCGACAGGATCGCAGCAGAGCCGGGAACCAAGCTCTCGGGCGCGATAACCTATTCTGTTCACTACTATGCCGATGTCACAAGCATAGTCTCAGTAGGAAGAGAGTGCTTCTACCCTGTGCCTAAGGTGGATTCGGTTGTTCTCAGAATGGATATCAGGGATGAATGCCCTGTTCACCCTGCGGATGAAGACCTCTTCTTCCGCTGCATCAAGGCGGGCTTTTCACAGAGGCGCAAAACGCTTCTCAACTCACTCATGTCACTGGGGGATTATGAAAAGACACAGATAGCAGATGCTCTAGACAGAGCCGGCATCGCTCACGAGCGCAGGGCCGAAAGTCTGACTATGGAGGAGTTTGCCGCACTGGCAGATTCTCTCAAGGAGGTATAATTGCAAGATAAATTTGAAATTCTGAAATGGGTCCTGGCTATCCTTGCAGCGCCTTTCAAAAGGCTGGGGAACTGGATCGGCAGAGTTTTTCTCAAAATATTCCCGAGGCGTGCAGCAAAGTATTTTGATGCTGACCGCCATGAGTTCAGATATGTACTGCTGATGCTGCTGTATGCATTCGGTATCAACCTGTACATAGAATGTTTCGCGCGCCTTTCAACAGGCATCTTTGAAGGCTTCAGATGGATGGTGACGCATCCTGTCATCTTCCTCTACAACATGCTGATCATATTTGCGACAATGACGTTTGCGCTTCTGTTCAAGAGGAGAAGATTTGCATGGTTCATTATATCGCTCGTATGGATCATCATCGGTTCTGTCAACGGAGCGATCCTGCTCTCGAGAATGACACCTTTCACATTATATGACTTGCAGAATTTTGCAGACGGCCTCACAATTATGACCACATACTACAGCATGTGGCAGATCGTTCTCGGAGGCATCGCCCTTGTTCTCGGTGTCATGGCCATAGTCATGATCTTCATCAGGAGCGAAAAGTGGAAGAACATCCGCTACGCCAAGAGCATCGCAGCGATACTCCTCACAGTAGCGGTCACATGCGGGGCAACGGTCGGCCTGATCAGGGCCAATGTGATCGGCACTTTCTTCGGAAACCTCAACTATGCTTACAGAGACTACGGCATGCCTTACTGCTTCATCATGACATCCGCCAACGCCGGAATAGCAAGGCCGAGGGGATACTCTGAGGAAATGATGACAGCGCTTCTTGAGGAGAAGACCAGGAAGGGCACGGACACCATCCTTAAGAGCAAAGATGACAGCACGGAGCACCCGAACATCATAGTTCTCCAGATGGAGTCTTTCACCGTGGCACAGGACTATGCCAATATCTCAGTCGACAGGGATCCTACACCTGTTTTCAATAAGCTTAGCAAGGAGTACACATCGGGAACGTTCATGGTGCCTGCCTGCGGAGCGGGAACGGCGAACACTGAGTTTGAGGTGCTTACCGGCATCAGCGCAAAATTCTTCGGACCGGGCGAGTACCCGTACAAGGGTAAGCTGCGCAAGGAAACTCTTGAGAACATGGCGTATGTGACGAAGAGCCACGGCTATGAGACGAGCGCTCTTCATGACCACAGGGCACTTTTCTACAACAGAAACGAAGTATATGCAAACATGGGCTTTGACTCATTCACTTCTGTTGAGTACATGAACAATGTAACATTCACGCCGACCAACTGGTGCAAGGACACCGTGCTGACGGATCAGATCCTGGAAATCATGAAGGAGTCCGAGGCAAGAGACTTCCTGCATGTCATCTCCGTCGAGGGCCACGGTGCATATCCGACAGAGCGTGTTTTCAAGAACCCGTATACAACGGTCACCTGTGATGATGAAGAACTGAAGTGGAAGTATGAATACTACCTCAATGAATGCCATGAGATGGATACATTCATAGGGGATCTTATAGATGCGATCAATGAGGCTGATGAGCCTACCGTCATGATCATATACGGAGACCATATCCCGGCGCTTGATGTCAAGGAAGAGAACTATAAGCTGGACAGCCTGTACGAGACGAGGTATGTCATCTGGGACAACATCGGTCTTGAGAAGGAGGACAGAAACATCGCTTCCTATCAGAGCGGGGCGATCCTGCTTGATGATGCAGGCCTCTCGCATGAAGGAATTCTTTTCGACTACCAGCAGACGGTATCCGAAGATGACCCTGCATACCTCGATGACATGGAGGCGATCGCATATGACATGCTCTACGGAAAGAACTACGTCTTCGGCGGAACCTCTCCGTATAAGCCATCAGATATGAAGATGGGCCATAAGGACATCTCGATCAAGGAAATCAAGAAGATCGGAGACAGGTACTACATAAGAGGCAGCAACTTCACCGAAAGATCGATAATAAGCCTCGACGGCAAGCAGCTGTCGACTGTATATCTGTCGCCTACACTGCTCGCGCTCAGCGAGGCGATCGACCCTGATGACATAGAGAAACTTGAAGTCAGCCAGGTCGACAAGTCGGAGGAGGAGATCCTGACGACCGTAGGCGCAAATGAAGAGCTGTAACCTGTAAAACAACACAGCTGTAAATCTATATATTCAATCCATTCTTAACTGAACCCTATCTTAAAAAAGGAGGACTGGGAAATGTCTGACGAACTGAATAACGTAATTGAAGAGGAAATGATGGAGCCGGCTCCTGAAGTGACAGAGGACGCTGAAAGCAAAGACGCTGAAGCAGCTGATGAAAAGGCTGCAGGAGAGGCTCAGGAGGAAAGACCTGAGGTCGAAGGAATACTGGAGATAGCTGATGACGGATTCGGATTTCTGAGATTCGACAACTTCCTCACCTCGAACAAGGATATATATGTTTCAAACAGCCAGATCAGGAGATTCGGTCTCAGGACCGGAGACAAGATCCTCGGCATCACCAGAAAGCCGCGTGCAGGTGAGAGATTCGGTGCTCTTCTGTATGTCAAGGCAGTCAACGGGATGGACCCGGGCGCGTCGAAGAGACGTCCGCATTTTGACGACCTGACACCGGTTTTTCCGAATGAGAAAATCGTGCTTGAGAATTCAAGCATTGACCTCTCGACAAGAGTGATGGACCTTGTCGCTCCTATCGGCCGCGGCCAGAGAGGGCTTATCGTTGCTCAGCCAAAGGCGGGCAAAACGGTGCTGCTCAAGAAGATCGCAGCTTCTATCGAGGATAAGTATCCGGATATCGAGCTGATCGTGCTTCTTGTAGACGAGAGACCTGAGGAAGTCACAGACATGAAGAGGAGTCTGAAGCATTCCGAGGTCATCTACTCCACCTTCGATGAGGAGACCAGGCACCACGTCAAGGTCGCTTCGATGGTAATAGAGAGGGCCAAGAGACTTGCAGAGTCCGGCAGGGATGTTGTGATCCTGCTCGATTCGATCACAAGACTCGCAAGGGCATACAATATGGAAGTGCCTTCTTCCGGAAGGACACTGTCCGGCGGTCTTGACCCGGGAGCACTTCATCCGCCTAAGAAGTTCTTCGGAACTGCAAGGAATATCGAGGAAGGCGGCAGTGTCACCATTCTCGCAACTGCGCTTGTTGATACAGGCAGCAGGATGGATGATGTCATCTACGAGGAGTTCAAAGGTACCGGCAACATGGAGCTGCATCTCGACAGGCAGCTCAGCGAGCGCAGGATATTCCCTGCGATCGACCTCAACAAGTCGGGAACAAGAAGAGAAGATCTGCTGCTGACACCGGAGGAATATCAGGTGATGTTCATGCTGAGAAGGGCGATGGCATCCGGCAATGTAATGGATGTCACTGAGGAGATCATTGATAACCTCTCAAGCACCAAGAGCAATGCGGATTTTGTCAACTTCATGCTCAAGAAGATGAGATAGATATGTGCAGAGGGACGGAGCATATCATTCAAAGGGGTATATAAACTAAGCAAATGGCAAAACTGGATTACAGTAAAATTTTCATAAAGGAAGCGTGTCCGACTTCTATCGGCGGACAGGCTGTCATGGACGGCGTAATGATGCAGGGCCCTGAACGGACCGCGATCGCGATGCGTCTGCCTTCCGGCGAGCTTTACCTCAAGACCAAGCTCAAGAAGGAGCAGCCTAAGGCGATGAAGTATCCGTTCATCAGAGGCATCATTGCTTTTGCGATGTCTCTTGTCAACGGAATGTCCACACTGATGGAATCCGCAGACATACTCGAGAAGTATGCACCTGAGGAATATGCAGAGGAAGAGACAAGATTCGAGAAGTGGGTCAACGGCAGATTCGGAGAGAGAGCTGCATGGAATATCCTGATGTCGGCATCTCTTGTATTCGCCATAGTCATTTCGATAGCGCTCTTCGTCATATTCCCTACATGGGCAGTCAACTTCCTGGGAAAGTGGATTAAAAACGCAATAGCACTGAACCTGATAGAGGGTGTACTCAGGATACTTATATTCATCGGGTATATCGTTCTGATCCGTAAGATGGAGGAGATATCGACTCTGTTCAGGTATCACGGAGCAGAGCATAAGACGATCCACTGCTACGAGAACAACCTCGAGCTGACGCCTGAAAACGCGCAGCAGTTTTACACACTGCACCCGAGATGCGGAACGAGCTTCCTGATGTTCGTCCTGATCATCAGTCTGCTGCTCTTCAGCCTGCTCGGATGGCCTAATCTGGCGCTCAGGATCATATCGAGACTTGTTCTGATACCGGTAATAGCCGGAATCAGCTATGAACTGCTGAAATGGGCAGGCCGCTCCGATGGCAGACTTGTAAGGATCCTCAGCTATCCGGGCCTCATGCTGCAGAAGCTCACAACAGCCGAGCCGACCAATGCGCAGCTTGAAGTCGCAATTCTTTCTCTCAAGGCAGTTCTGGTGGACAAGGACTTTCCGGTTATCGACGGATTCGTCGATAAGGACGGCAATATGATCGGAGATACACTATGGAAGCCGGGCTCTGAAGTGATGAGCAAGAAACTGCCGGAGGAAAACCTCGAAGATGAAGAGGAGAATGGAGAAGAAGGCATCAACAAGGCCATTGAATTCCTCAATGAGCTCGATGACGAGGGCTATACCATAGTAGAGACTTCTGATGAAGGTGTTTCGCTCGCACAGGGAATAGCTGACCACTTCCAGGAGGAGGCAAAACAGAGATCGCTGAAGAACAGATTCACCAATGATATAACTACCATTGAGAATGCCCTTCAGTGGGGACAGGCCGCGCTCAGCATGATAGAGAACGGCAAGAACGAAGCACGCATAATACTCTCATATGCGACAGGAATGACTCAGTCTGAGATCATTGCTCACAGCAAGGAACTCATGAAAGAGGATGACTTTGAGGAATATGAGAGACGGATACAGGACCGCCTCACCGGCACACCTCTTCAGTACATCACAGGTGTGCAGGATTTCATGGGCATTCCTATCAGAGTCAACAGGAATGTCCTGATCCCAAGGCTCGATACAGAAGTCGTAGTTGA
The DNA here is from genome assembly GCA_045540775.1 of Anaerovoracaceae bacterium. Taxonomy (GTDB): domain Bacteria; phylum Bacillota; class Clostridia; order Peptostreptococcales; family Anaerovoracaceae; genus Crickella. The sequence continues at coordinate 103,809 of JAZQHU010000013.1, forward strand.
AGAAGCTCTGAAGATAATTGAGCAGAAGGGCTGGGCGCATCCTGACGTGCTCGACATGTGCACAGGCAGTGGAGCCATCGGAGTCAGCATTGCGGTCAAGTCACCAGAGTCGATCGTGACGATGACCGATGTATCCGAAGAGGCGCTGAAGACAGCCATGCAGAATGCAGGACTCAATGAAGTCAACCGAAAGTGCGTATTCCTCCTCGGAGACATGTTTGACGCACTTCCGCCGGACAGGGAATATGACATGATCATATGCAACCCGCCGTACATTGAGACAAAAGAGATCGAGAGGCTCAGTATAGAGGTAAGGGAAAAAGAGCCGAGACTTGCGCTTGACGGGGGCAAGGACGGACTCGATTTCTACAGACGGATCGCGAAGGATGCCGGTGCACACCTCAGAACAGGAGGCGTGCTCGTCCTGGAGATCGGTTATGACCAGGCCGGCTCCGTCAAGAGGATACTCGGCAAGGCCAAGACCTTCACAGACATACACAAGATCAGAGACCTCGCCGGCCTCGACAGAGCGATCATCGCAGAAAGAATATGACAACGGGGACGGTTCTCACTGTCATGTTTTGACACATGGGGATATAAATAATGACTGAAAGAGAAAGAATGGAGGCAGGTCTCATCTACGACTGCGGGTCGGATGAAATCATGCCTGAGCAGATGCAGTATCAGGACGCCCTGTGGAGATTCAACCACATGGGGCCTTCTGAATTTGAAGAGAGACAGGAGCTGATGAAGGAGATCTTTGCTGAATGCGGTGAGAACACATTCCTTCAGGGGCCGGTCAATTCGAACTGGGGCGGCAGACATGTGCACCTCGGATCGAACATATACGCCAACTTCAACCTGACTCTTGTTGATGACGGACACATCTACATAGGAGACTGGGCGCAGTTCGGACCTAACGTCACACTTACGACTGCAGGACATCCTGTTTTGCCTGAACTCCGTACGGGATACGGCACAGTGCTGCAGTTCAACAAGGACATCCACATCGGGGAAAACGCATGGCTGGGCGCAGGCGTGACAGTCCTTCCGGGAGTTACTATCGGAGAAGGATCAGTCATAGGCGCAGGCAGCGTGGTGACTAAGGATATCCCGGCCAACGTTGTAGCGGTCGGCAATCCGTGCAGGGTGATGCGCGAGATCGGAGACCGCGACCGTGAGTACTTCTACAGGAATGAAGAGGTCGACTGGGAAGAGATCAGAAAGAGATACAGTAAATAGGAGAAAGGAGAAAAGCAATGTGCCTTTCAAATGTATACAGAAACAGTGTTGACGACAGCAATCTTCTTGCGAAGAATGTTGCGGACATCAAGTTCGTTGACGGAAAGATCGTGTTTACCGACATCATGGGCATCCGTACGACTTTCGACGGTACGCTTGAGCAGATCGATCTTACTGAGAACTTTATTATAGTGAAGTAGTGTGTCAAAAGATGAAAGGGAGAACCGTCCCCGTTGTCATAATGTGTCAAAAGGGACCGTCCCGGATGACACAAATGGAGGAATGAGATGTATTATAACGATTTTCAGGATATCAAACTGTCGGGCCTTGGCATGGGCTGCATGAGGCTGCCGGTGATCGATGGCGATGATGCAAAACCGGATGCTGCAGCGGTGCAGGAGATGGTCGACTATGCGATGGCTAACGGCATCAATTACTATGATACTGCGTGGGGCTATCACGATGGAAACAGTGAGACTGTGATCGGACAGGCGCTGTCGAAGTATGATCACAAGGATTTCTATATAGCATCCAAGTTCCCGGGCTATGACCTCTCGAACTTTGACCATATCGAGGAGATATTCGAGAAGCAGCTCGAGAAGTGCCAGGTGGACTATTTTGACTTCTATCTGTTCCACAATGTGTGCGAAATGAATATAGACAAGTATCTCGATGATGAGATCGGTCTGGCGGACTATCTCCTTAAGAAGAAAGAAGAGGGCAAAATCAGGCACCTCGGATTCTCCTGCCACGGGTCACTCGAGACCATGCACAGATTCATTAAGAAGTACTGGAGGATCCTTGAGTTCTGCCAGATCCAGCTCAACTATCTTGACTTCGAGTTCCAGGATGCCAGGAGCAAGGTAGAAGAACTCAACAACATCAGTATGCCTATCTGGGTAATGGAAGGACTGAGAGGCGGCAAGCTGGCAAAATCCTGTCTCGGTGCCGAGAAGATCCTCTCCAAGAGCAACCCGGACTACACACCGGCCAACTGGGCATTCGCATTCCTTCAGTCAGTGCCTGGCGTAACGATGATACTATCAGGAATGTCAGACTTCGAGCAGCTGAAGCAGAACATAGAATTTTTCGATGAGAAGAAGCCGCTTAACGATGATGACATAGCGACACTTCTGACTGCAGCACACTTTGAGACGACCGGAAAGAACGCCGGAACGGTACCTTGCACGGCATGCAGATACTGCACGACTCACTGCCCGCAGGGACTGGATATCCCGAGGATCCTGTCGCTCTACAACGAGCACTCATATTCAGGCGGCGGATTCATCGCACCGATGGCTCTTGCGGCCTTCGAGAAGGACAAGCTTCCTTCTGCATGTGTGGGATGCGGATCCTGTGCAAAGGTCTGCCCGCAGCAGATCGATATCCCGGGAGTCATGAAGACATTCACAGAGATGATGGGGCAATAAGCAAATATTGAAAACCTCTTTTTTAGTAACCATATGTTATAAAAACCTGCAGATGTGTATCGTAAGTTCTTGAAAATACATAAGTGCAGAGTTACACTTTTAACAAAGGTACCGGAAATGACCAAGTCTCCGCATACTCACGCTTAAACGGAGGCGGGGACTTTTCTGTTTCTCAGGAGAGGGAATAAGAAAGAGGTGTAGCTATGAAAGATCTTAAGCATCTTTTGTACTTCGAAGACCTCCTGCAGACTGCAAACAACGAACTGATCGAACAGGCCAGGGCCGACGGCAGGATCTGTGCAGCTTTCACATGTGAAAACCTGCCGGAACCGCTGATGAACCTCGGCAATGCGTTCTCAGTTCGTCTTTTTGCGCCTAATTCCGGCTCACTTGACATAGCAACATACTATATGACCAATCTGCTGTGCGAGACGAGCCGTGCGCTGCTGGAGAGAGCTATCGAGGGAGGTTTTAATTTTGCCGACTGCCTGATAGCCGCTGACGGATGTACAATGATGAACCGTGCGGCTGAGAACATGTATCTGCTGCGCACCATGGACGAGGGAAAGAAAAACTTCTTCTATGAGTTCATGGAGATCCCGCTGAAGGCGGACGAGAACGGAGTTGAGCTGCTCGTGCTGCAGTGCAGGAATCACATACTTAAACCGCTGCATGAGAAGTATGGAATAGATATTTCAGATGAGGCGATCCTCAAGGCTGTTGAAGAGCACAATCACGTGTGCAGACTCATCAGGGAGCTCGGAGAATTCCGCAAGGAGGATGATCCTAGGATCACAGGCTACGAACTTGCCGTTCTGACGCTTGCAACATATGTCGCACCTAAGTATCTGGTCATCGACAAACTGGAAGAGACCCTTGAGAAAATAAAGCACAGAGAGCCTGACGGAAAGAAGTGGAGAGCACGCGTCATGGTTGTCGGCTCGGAAGTGGACGATGTGGCATTCATCAAGCTGATCGAGGACTGCGGCACTTATGTATGTGCTGACAGATACTGCTTCGGAGGATTCCCGGGCAGAGAGCCGATCGTGATAGACCCTGACTCGGATGAAGACGCACTGACGCAGGTCTGCCGCCACTATGTATACTGGGGCAACTGCCCTCGTATGATGAACATGGATAAGGTCTACGGCCGCAAGAAATATGTAGCGGACCTCGCAAAGGAATACAAAGCGGACGGCATCATCTATGAGCAGGTCAAATTCTGCGATCCGTGGGCGTACGAGCGCATGCTCGGCTCACACATGCTGAGAGAAGACTACGGCTTCCCTGTACTGTCAGTTGACAGACCTTACAACATAGCCTCCGGCGCAGGTCAGATGCGTACAAGAGTGCAGGCCTTCGTTGAGAGCATCGAGATCAAGAAGCTTCAGGGAGGTGAACAGTAATGGCATTCAAGAAAGTCAAGAAGATAGACAATCCTAAGAGGCGCAAGGGCGAGCAGACCCTCGGACATCTCTATCCTACCAACGGCAAGAGCAAGGTAATGAGACGCCGTGAGTGGAGAGGCGTTAAGGATACTTTATATGATTACACGAGATGGCTGTACATCATGTCCATTCTCGCCAGATTCATCTCCAAGCCGAGGAATATCAAGGCGATGTTCCGCTACAGATGGATGGCCAACTACCTGGCAGTTCCGCACATGATGGACAAGTTCACACTGGGCCTTCGCGACGAGCCGCTCCGCATCACCCACACAGCGATGAATTTCGTTATCTACGATGTAGCCAAAACGATGGACAACATCTTCAGAGGCGACATCAGGACCGGCAACGATGAGGAGTACTCGAAGCACTGCGTTCTGACAGATGAGAACGCCATGACTGCATTCATGATGGGCTTCGATGAGACCAAGGCCATCCTCAGAGAGGTACCTACGATGTTCGTAGCCAACCTCCTGACACAGTATTCGACAACGCACTATCTCGACGTAGCTCAGGAATTCGGACTTCCGGGCGATGTATGCCCGATGCCTGAAGCAGAGGCCGGCATCTCGATCGATGATGATTTTGCCGTACTCGGATGCTGCGCTGTACAGGTCAACACTACCTGCGACGGCTCTCTGATGGGCAACGGAGTCATAGCTCACAGACTCGAGCGCGAATACGGCATCCCGACATTCCAGCTGGCAGCACCGATGCGCCACAGAGAAGATGACGTACAGAAGTATGCTGCAGAGGATATCAAGGCGGCGATCAAATTCGTAGAGGACCACGCCGGCGAGAAGTGGAACTGGGACCGTTACTTCGAATGTGCCAAGAGAGTCAACGATGCTACGAGAAAGAGACAGGAGTGGCTGGACATCAACAGCACATACTATCCGCAGTTCGTAGGCTCGGTATTCTCCCTTTACAATGACACCAACTACATGGGCAACTGCGGCAGATCGCCTGAGTTCCCACCGATCGACAAGAAGATCACCAAGCTGGTATATCAGGGATACAAGAGAAAGACAATGATGGCGCCTGAATACAGGCACAGATGCATCATCTGGGGCGTTCAGCCGCAGTACAACATCCACATGCTCTACTGGATGATGAACTGCTGGGGCGTTGTTCCTCTGACAGACATGCTGTCCATGGTCAACACCAGAATGATCGCAGACGAGGATACGCCTGAGAACAGAGAGCAGGCATACTATGACATGGCATGGCTCAATGAGAACATGATCATGCGTAACCGCACACATGGCGGATACAAGGTCCTGGTCGATGAGCTGTGGGAGTTCTGCGAGAAGATGAATGCTGACATGGTCATGATGTGGGAGCACATGTCATGCAAAGCCCTCGATGGAATGCACGGAATGTTTGAGGAGCAGGGAAGAGAGAGAGGCATCCATGTTGTATGGGTATGCCACGACCTCTGCGACCCGCGTGTATACACACGTCAGGCTATCCGCGATGAGTTCAGCCAGTACATGAGAACTGTAATGCGCGAAGAGCCTATCGATCCGACGATCGAGCATATTCCTGATGAAAATATGTGGTAAAGGCATACAGCCTGTGCGGCAGGGAACACGGTTCCCTGCCGTATTTATTTACAGGGAAGTGCAGCCATGGAAGGGAAACCTCTGCAGCTGCACTTGTTCTGTTGCGGAATTATGCACAAAAGGGTAAATTATTAGAAAAGGGACAAGAGCAACTGAACAGATACCCCGCAAGGTGAGGGCTATGAAGAAAGAAGAAATAAGGATCGCTGCAGGAAAATTTGAAGAAGCAAGGCAGTTCGTAGAGGATGTACTCCGTAATGACGGCATCTCCGGGGAGATGGTCAACGAGACGATGCTGGTCTTTGAGGCTTTGCACCACAACCTGATCGAGCAGGAGGGGGAGGACAAGATCCTGACCATCACCGGCGGAGCCAGTTTCGGAGATGTCAGGATAACCATAAGGTTCGAGGGAAGCATGTTCGATCCTCTCGATGACAGCGAGGATCCGTTTTCACCCGAGAACCGCATCCTCAGAGCGTATGCCGACAAGCTCGACCACAGCTATCACTCCGGATATAACAGGATAAACATTTCGGTAAGGCGTAGTTACAGGCAGGTAATGATGTGGTGCCTGATTGCTGTCGCATGCGGGTTTGCTGTGTATCTTCCTGTTTACTTCGCAGCCGGCGAAGCGAATGCAGTCCGGCTGCTGGACAATATCATATTTCCGTTCGAGACGGTCTTCAGCAATGCGATACTCATGATAGGCGCCCCGGTTACATTCCTGTCACTTATCAAAAACCTGACTGACGTGTACATCCTGTCGGAGAGAGACTCAGGAATAAGACAGCTGCAGAGAATCACACTCTCCACATCGATCACCGCAGTAATTCTGGCAGTTGCCGCAACAGCTGTTGTGATCAACCTGGATTCTGCTGCCAGGGGGCTTATTCAGGAAGATGTGAGCCTTAATGTGGGAAGATCTTCGTTCTCCGGTATCATTTCATCGCTTATTCCGCCAAGCATCTTCGAGCCGTTCGTTGCGATATCCCCGCTGCCGCTCCTGATTCTCGCCATTCTCTTTACGTACGCATTCTGTTCGGTAGGGAAATATTTTGATGTCCTCAAGACAGCGGTCGATGCGGGCTATGTGCTGTGTTCCAGAGTGCTGAGTATCATAATGTCAGCACTTCCGGTCTTTGTTTTTGCCGCAGTGATTGATCTTCTCATAACCTACGGTTTCGCTGCCGCATGGGGTATTATTCTGCTTGGAATAATCGTCATCCTCAGCCTGGTACTGATGGTGGTATTCTATGCCATCAGGCTGAAAGCAGCAGGTGTACCGGTAAAACCGTTCATAAAGGATCTGATTCCGCTCATATACGAGAATATGAAGATCAACTCTGCGATCGATGCGGTACCTTTCAATGTAAGATACTGTGCGAGGGTATTCAGGTTCGACCGTGCAAGACTGGAGCGTTTTCTGCCGGTGCTCGCGCAGATCAATCTGGACGGGAACTGTTACATGCTGACGATAATATCCCTCGTTCTGATATACATAAGCGGAACGGAACTTTCACTGATCCTCATAGTATCGATCGGAGCACTGGTACTGTTCCTGTCTCTGGGTGCGCCTAATCAGCCGGGAACATTCGTCATCGGTCTGGTCATCATTTTCGCCTTTCTGCATACGGACGATCTGCTGCCGCTGGCGATTTGTGCAGAGGTGCTCTTTGGCGGCATCGTCAACATAATCAATGTCATCGGCGACATAGTGACAGTCGCCACAGCTAAGGAGCGCTGAGTGGAAGATTTCCGGAAAAGCATATGAACAAAAAAGCCCGCGGCATACTGCCGCGGGCATATTGCTGTAAGAAGAATTACTTCTTAGCCAGCGATGCTACGAATGCATCAAATGCTGCGAGATCTTCATCAGTCAGTGCAACTGCATCTTCCTTGAGGCCGTTCTCGTCATAAGCATCTGTGCCCATATTGACTTCATACAGAACACCATCAACCATGACACTTGCCGAAGCTGAGTAATACTTTCCGTTTTCGTCCGGTGTTTTGTCAATATAACCGTCGTTTCCGGCTATAGTGGCAGCCTCTGCCCATTCAGCGTTCTGCTTGAACATTTCTTCCACTGACTTCGGGGCATCCTCACCGTCCCATGACCATTGTGCGAAATCCTCTTCAGTAGTTCTGTTGATATTCATAGATACGTCACCCTTCTCGAAGGATACGTAGCCATCATCTACACTTGTAAGCTCGAAGCCTTCAGGAGCTGTGAATGAAAGATCTCCGACAGAATCTGCTTTAAGGGTCTGCTTCTTCAGAGCTTCTCCGTCGCCCGGCTTTGCACTTGCAATAACGCCGTCAAGAACAGCTTCTTCGTCACCCGTCAGAGCAACAGCATCATCCTTAAGCTCACCTTTATCATCATAGTTGTCGGTATTACTCATGCCGATGCTATAGATGACATCCTCAGTCATCCAGGCAGCACTCTTATATGCGTAACCGCCGGAGGTCTTACGTGAGACAAGAAGTCCATCTGTATCGCAGACTTTGATATCTTTCTGCTCCAGATCATATTTCTTGATGTCCTCGTCTGATGCCCTGTAATTCTTGTCAAAATATTCCTGAACGGTCAGGCTGCTGTCCTCATCATTAAAGGAGCTGATATCCTCCTGATCCATTGCGCTGATATGCAGGGTCACCGGTGAGTCTTCCATCTTGTATGAAACAAAATTCTCTCCGACGCTCTCTACTGCCCAGCCGTCAGGCACTGCGAATACGATGCCTCTCAGCCCTGCATTAGGTTCAGCCGCTTCAGCCGGTTCAGATGAGCCGCCGCCTCCGCAGGCAGTCAGGCTCACGATCATGGCAAGCGACACGAATAATGCCAGTAAAGTCTTCTTCATAATTGCCTCCTTACACTCTTACATATTCTCCCTTATAAACATAAAAATTCCCGGGCCCAATAATAACCACTGACTATATGTTAAAAGAAATGCGCAACAAAAGCTATATATTCTTCGCGTTTTTGATGAGAGAAAGAGCCTGCTCTATGAGGTCGTTGCTCTCGCCGAGCTTGTCGACTGCCTGGTGGATCAGGTCCTCGGCAACGTCATCAAAGCAATGTGCGAGATCGTGCAGCTCCTCTGCGTGATGACGGTTGTGGCCGAGCATGTATGTGAGCAGAGCAAGAGCCTCTTCCGGGGAAGAAGCGCCTGAGTGGGAATGTGTGTGCGGGTGGTTGTGATCGTGCATTTTGCCCTCCTGTTTCTACACAGAATATATAGTTAACCAATTGTCAATCGCGCCTGCATTATGTGGTGTTTATTGTACAGCTGGTCACTATAAATTGTGTTTTTTCTTAAAGGATTATCCCCATGTGGGGGATTCTGAACAAGTGGAAAATCATGTTTCAAATAAATACATGAAATGGCGTGAAATCCGCCGTTTTCATGAGTATATCCCATTGACACATTAATCACAAGAGCCTTAAAATTATACCAATAGTATAAGGTGAGGCGGCATGTGACCATTTGTTAAATAAAAAATGAAATCATGCTCAATCAACCTGATTTTTTACTCAGAGAGGGAGAGGAAAGGTGACACATAATGCGTGACTTAAAGCATCTGATCTACTTTGAGGACCTGCTGCAGGAGGCCAACAATGACCTCGTGCGCAAGGGCAAGGAAGACGGCAATCTGTGCCTCGGCTACACCTGCTATTTCATGCCTGAAGTCCTCCTGGATCTGCCTGGCTGCTTCGCGGTAAGACTGAGAGCGCCTAGGTGCACATCCCCGGATATGGCGACATACTACATGTCCGGAAGAACATGCCACTACGGCAGATCACTTCTCGAGAGAGCTCTTGAGGGCGGATACAATTTCATCGACGCCCAGCTCGCTACAGAGACCTGCACTGTTACCTGCAGGTTCCAGGAGCATCTCGACTACATGGACGGCGTTATCAACAACGCAACGTTCAAGACATCCTTCACAGACGTTCCGTTCAAGAAGAACGCGAACAGCGTCGACCACTTCAGAAAACAGCTGAAGCTCAAGGTTCTTGACTTCCTGCATGATGAGTTCGGCGTTGACACATCTGATGAAGCTATCATGAAGGCGATCGAGATCAACAACGAAGTAAACGATATCATCACAGAGATCGGCAACTTCCGTAAGCTCGACAAGCCGACCATCACAGGATATGAGTTCAGCGTTATCACACTCGCATCGATGGTATGCCCTAAGTATCTGATCATTGACAAGCTGAGAGAGACTCTCGAAGAGCTCAAGACCAGAGAGCCTGATGACAAGCCTAACTACAAGATCAAGGTTCTGCTTGCAGGATCCGAGAACGACGACCCTGACTTCATCAAGCTGATCGAGAGCTGCGGAGCACTCGTAGTAGCTGACAGATACTGCTACGGATCACTCGAAGCAAGGAACCACATCAACGTTGAGCCTGGTGATGATGCACTTACAGCTGTTGCCAAGCACTATCTGCTGACAAGCCAGTGTGCAAGGTTCATGGAACAGAAGGAAATGAGACACCGCAAGAAGGTTCTCGCTGACTATGCGACAGAGTATAAGGCAGACGGAATCATAGTGGAGTCCAACAAGTTCTGTGAGTACTGGAGCTTTGAGAGAATGATCGATACCATCGTTCTTCCGAGAGATTACGGATTCCCTGTATGCTCCATCGAGAAGGAGTACATCAACACTGCATCCGGACAGCTCAGGACAAGATTCCAGGCATTCGTTGAGAGCGTAGAGCTCAAGAAGATACAGGAGGGCAAGTAGACATGAAGAAACCTGATTTGAAGAAACTCAAAGAAGTCGACTTCAAGAAGGCTGCTAAGGATTTCGTCTACGGCAAGCCTCACGGAGAGAGAAGACTCGGAGACCTGTATATTCCTAAGACAGGTCTGTATAAACACAGAGAATGGCGTGGTATCAAGGATACCATGTACTATTTCAACAATATCTGGCTGTACAACTACGGCATGATCGTCCATGACCTGATGGTATACGGCGGCGGCCCTAAGGGTGCTGTCCAGTTCCTCAAGGGAACATGGAGATACAGATGGATGGGCCAGACATACCTCACAGTAATGCACTGGTTCGACAGATGCCTCGAAGGAATGAGAGGCGAGGCTCTGAAAGCGTCAGCATGGCACTTCAGAGGAATCACAAGTGCATGCCTGTATCAGATCACAGGCTGGTTCAACAGAGATGCCAACATCGGCGGTGATCCTGCTCTCAGAGCAAAGACTATCGGTACCGACGAGACAGTATGGGGCGGAGTCATCTATCCGTTCATGGATCAGGGCGGTTACTATCTCCCGACACAGATGATCCCTTACTTCGTAACATGCCACTGCAACAACCACACAGTACTTAACTACATCGACGCTGTTCAGGCATACGGTCTTCCTGGAGATCCATGTCCGATGTGTCAGGCTGAGGCAGGTCTGTACATCGCAGACGACATTCCTGATTCATATGTCGCTATGGTTACTACAAACGAAGCCTGCGACAGCTCTGTAGGTACATCCATCATTCAGGACTGGATGATGAACAAGCCGCTCTTCGCTATGCCTCAGGTAATGCAGTTCGATGACGACAGCGTACTCGAAAACTGCGCTAAGGAAATCGAGATGGCATGGAAGTTCATGGAAGAGCAGACCGGCATGGAATTCCACTGGGATGAGCTCGTTAAGCACATCAAGCTGCAGAATCAGCAGAACCAGTTCGAGAGAGAGAAATGGGACGTAGCTGCAAATACACACAGCTATCCTATCAACGGAGTTGCTCAGGCTCTCTACAGAATCTTCTACTCACAGTACGGTGAGAGACCTTTCTGGCATGATGTTGACAAGAGAGTCAGAAAGATCATGGAGAAGTGCGTAAACGAAGACATCAACACATTCCCTATGACAAGACACAGAGTCATCGCATGGTCATGCGCTCCTCTGTACTACTCAGCATGGTGCACATGGGCATATAACTGCTGGGGACTCAACACCATCATCAACATGGACTCACTGATGTTCGACCTGGATATCAGAACAGACACTTATGAGAACTGCCTGCTCGATATCGCGAAATATCACGAATGGGCTCCGATGAGAAGAATGGCTGTAGGCGGACTGCAGCACATCTTCGAACTCTGGGAGAACATGGAAAAGTTCAACTGCGACATGGTCATGATGTATGACCAGCTGCAGTGCAAGGGAATGCAGGGCGTTGTAGGACTCTTCGAGGATGAGTTCAGAGCACGCAACATCCACGCTATCTGGATGCCGCACGCACTGCCTGACAAGAGAACTGTTCCTAGATCACAGATCAGACAGATCATCAACGACTACATGTTCACAGTAATGGGCGAGGAACCGCTCGATCCGTCACTGCTTGATTTTGACGACAGCGACAGCTGGTAGAAAGGAGCCGCCATGTTTTTTGGTAAGAAGAAAAAGAAAAAATCCCTCATCGGGAAGATCATCCGCGCTTTCATCGGCGTATATGCAGGTCTGTTCTGCGTATTCTTCTTCGATCTCGACGGCAAACTGCTCTACTACGTTGTTGAGCCGTTCATGAAGAACCACTTCGACAACATGGAGAGAAGAGATCCGCATACAGTACCATATGATCTGATCGATACTGAATACATGCAGAAAAAGTAAATCAACATAGAAAGAAGTTATTGCAATTATGAAGAAAAAGTTTAAGGCCGAATCCCAGCGTCTGCTGGACATGATGATCAACTCGATCTACACGCACAAGGAAATCTTCCTGCGTGAGATCATCTCCAATGCTTCGGATGCCATCGACAAGATGTGCTATATCGCTCTGACCGACAAGTCGGCCGGAATGAACCGCAGTGATTTTGAGATCATCCTGACACTCGACAAGGAGAACCGCACACTTACGGTCAGCGACAACGGGATCGGCATGAACGAGGAAGACCTCGAGAAGAATCTCGGAACCATCGCTTTCTCAGGCAGCAAGAAATTTGCCGAGGAAGTCGAAAAGGCAGATAAGGAAAAGTCAGGGGCGGCAAGCCTTGCCGACCAGGTGGACATCATAGGACAGTTCGGTGTAGGTTTCTACTCCGCGTTCATGGTAGCTGATAAAGTCGAAGTCGTTACTAAGAAGTACGGCGAAGACAAGGCATACAGATGGGTGTCCGAAGGTGCCGGCGGCTATACGATCGAAGAAGCTGAGAGAGACGGTCATGGAACTGACGTCATCATGCACATCAGAGAGGACGGCGAGGAACAGGACGAGTACAGCAAGTACATGAGAGAGTACCCTATATACAAACTCGTGAAGAAGTACTCCGACTACATCCGCTTCCCTATCAAGATGCTGATGCCTCATCCTCAGATCAAGGAAGGCTCCGATCCTGAGAATCCTGAATTTGAAGAGGTCTTCGAATATGAAGTGTTCAACTCGATGGTTCCTCTGTGGCAGAGAAAACGCGCAGACGTTACCAAGGAAGAATACGAGGAATTCTACAAGTCGACATTCCAGGATGACACACCTCCGCTTGAGACCATCACAGTCTCAGTCGAGGGAATGGTCAGCTATGACGCGCTGATGTTCATTCCGGAACTTATACCGAACAAGTACTACACGGACGAGTTCACCGGGGGCCTGCAGCTATACAGCTCTGGCGTCCTGATCATGGACAAGTGCAAGGATCTGCTTCCTGAGTACTTCAATTTCGTCAAGGGTGTCGTTGACTCGCCGGATCTCTCCCTCAATATCTCGAGAGAGGTGCTCCAGCATGACAGACAGCTCAGACTGATATCCAGGAATCTCGAGAAAAAGATCCGCGGAAAGCTTGAAGAGCTTCGCGACAAGGACCGTGAGAAATATGAAAAGTTCTACAAGAGCTTTGGCAGACAGCTCAAGCTCTGTGCACTCGACGACTACGGAAAGTACAAGGACGAGCTCCAGGATTTCCTGATGTTCTACTCATCGACGGAGAAGAAGCTTGTTACTCTGGCTGAGTACGTTGAGAGGATGAAAGAGGATCAGGAGTACATCTACTACGCAGCAGGCGACAGTTTTGATGCCGTAGACAAGATGCCTCAGACTGAGATCCTCAAGGACAAGGGCATTGAGATCCTGTACTTCACAGACAGCACTGATGAGTTCATTCCTGACATGATCAGGCAGTACAAAGAGAAGAAGTTCATGTCCGTCATCGACGGAGACTTCGATCTCGGAGACGGCAAGACAGACGAGCAGATGACCGAGACATTCAAGGATACCTTTGATTTTGTCAAGGAGACTCTCGGAGACAAGGTCGATGTAGTCAAAGCAACGACCAAGCTTAAGAGCCATCCGGTAGTCATCTCAAGCGGTGAGGGAATCACCTTCGAAATGGAGAAGTACTTCACTGCAGTCAATCCGGAACTCGGAATGAAGGCCAAGAGAATTCTCGAACTCAACGTTGATCACAAGGCGTTCCTTGCTCTCGACAGAGCAAGGCTCGACGACCCGGAAAAGGCTAAGAAGATGTGCGAAGTTCTGTTCAATCAGGCACTTCTGATCGCGGGACTTCCAATCGAAGACCCTTCGGGTTATACAGACACAGTTTGCTCGTTCTTCTGATTTCTGTGTAGTATCAATACGACCAGTAATCAGAAAACGTCATTCACGTAATTTAAGCAATTCTGCCGCAAAAACGTGAACCGAGAAACTGCGACATCACGTAAATCAGGCAGTTTTGCTTCAAAAACGTGACGGCAAGAGAATCGAGTTGGCGTAAAACGGGCAAAATCGTCTCAAAAACGTGAAATTAGAAACTGCGACATCACGTAAATCAGGCAGTTTTGCTTCAAAAACGTGAACAGAGAAACTACGACATCACGTAAATCAAGCAGTTTTGCTTCAAAAACGTGATATAAGGAATCACTAATGGAAAACAGTAATCATGACACCAAAATATTGACTGTTGCAGGGAAGGGCGGTGTCGGAAAGACATCGATCTCTTCCGCAATGGTAAGGATCCTGACCGAGGAATACCCTGACGCAAGGATCCTGGCTATCGATGCAGACCCTGCCATCGGACTCACGACCGCTCTCGGAGTCGAGCCGACTGATACGCTGGACGGCATCCGCAAGAAGATCGTCAACAGCGTAGAGGACGGGCACCCTAAGGAAGCGATCGAGATGCTCAACGAGGCCAGATACAGGATCTTCGACACAATGGTCGAGGAGAGCAAGTTCAGCTTCCTCGCCATCGGAAGACCTGAGGCTGCGGGCTGCTACTGCAAGGTCAACGCATATCTTAAAGAGGTTATCAGCCTTCTGGCAAATGACTTCGATTACGTAGTCATTGACGGCGAAGCGGGGATCGAGCAGATCAACCGCCGTGTAATGGAGAAGGTCACACACCTCTTCCTGATCACTGATCCGAGCCGCAAGGGCTGCAAGGTAGTGGATACCATCAAGCAGGTTGCCGATGAACTCGTAATGTACGACAAGTGCGGAGTCATCGTCAACAGAGTAAAAGAGGAATCCATACCATATGTAAAAGTCGAATCGGCTGAGATACTGACTTACATCCCTGATGATAAGACACATGCCGATAACGACATAATGGGAGTCAGCGTATTCGACCTGCCGGAGGATTCACCGGTAATGAAGGGCACACGCGAAGCACTCCATAAAATGGATCTTATATAACTGAAGATATAAGTAGAGAGAGGGAGGTTATTACATTGAAAGACTTGAAGCATTTGATCTACTTCGAGAACCTTCTTGACAACGCTGACAACGAGCTGGTTGAACAGGCGAAAAAGGATGGCAAGCTCATCATGGGCTATACATGCTATCACATTCCGGAAGTTCTCCTGAACGTTGACAACTGCGTATCAGTAAGACTCCGTGCTCCGAGAACGGGTTCGATCGATATTTCAACATATTACATGTCGAACTACGTATGCGAGTACGCAAGAGCTCTTCTGGAGAGGGCTATCGAAGGAGGATTCCAGTTCCTGGACGGTCTTGCAGGAGTTGATGCATGCTCAATGATGAACAGATTCTATGAGCATTTCGGCATCCTTAAGTGCAACACCAAGGAAAACTTCTTCGTTACACACCTTGATGTACCGTACAAGACAGAGGAGTTCTCATACAACCACATGCAGAGACAGCTGGAAGTAAGACTTCTTGAAGTAATGCATGACAAACTGGGCGTAGACGTATCCGATGCTGCTATCCGCAAGGCTGTTGCTGAGCACAATGAAGTCTGCAAGGTAATGCAGGAGATCAGCGAGATGCGTAAGGCTGACAACCCGGTAATCACAGGATATGAATTCCATGTCCTCAACCTGGTTACATACACATGCCCTAAGTACCTCATCCTGCCTTATCTCAAGGAGACACTTGAGGAACTCAAGAAGAGAAAACCGGATGAAAAGCTGCCGAGAGCAAGAGTCGGCATCGTAGGTTCCGAGATCGACGACCCTGAGTTCACCAAGATGATCGAGGATGCAGGCGCAAGAGTAGTATTCGACAGACACTGTTTCGGATCGATCCCTGGCAGAGAAGTCATCGAGCTTTCCGACAAGGAAGATGCTCTTCCGCAGATCGTACGCCACTACATGAACACTTCAGAGTGCGCACGTTACATCGCAGACAACAAGGTACAGCAGAGAAGAGACACAGCTGACAGACTGGCTAAGGAATTCAATGCTGACGGAATCATCTACGAACAGATGAAGTACTGCGACTTCTGGGGATTTGAAAGAGCTCTCGTCAGCCACATCATGGCAGACGAGTACGGCTGGCCGATCCTCTCGATCGACAGACTGTACAACGCTAAGGGTTCCGGTCAGCTCAGAACAAGATTCCAGGCGTTCGTTGAATCGCTTGAGATCAAGAAGATCCAGAAGGGGAAAGGAGGCAAGAAGTAATGGTAATAAGCACAGAACTGCTCGGCATCAAGAACTCTCTTGCCGAAAGAAGAGAACTCAAAGCAAAGAAAGCAGCCGCTAACGGCAAGGCAAAATATCCGAATCCTGCATTCTGGCGTGCGAAGGACAACATGGACTTCAAGGCACAGGGCCAGAACCTCCTGGAAGTCGGAAAGATCTGCGTTGAAATGGCCAAGGAAGCAGACATCAAAGCTTTCTGCATGAAGCAGGTCGACAGATGCAAGAACGATGCTGCCAGAGTAGCCCTCGAAGTTAAGCAGGGTCTCGAGATGAGCAATGAGGAACGCAAGGAAGTATTCCTCTACGGAGAGAGAACTCTCGGTAAGCTCTACCGCAAGGGCGACATGGTTCCTGTAAGAAGAGAGTGGAGAGGCGCTGCAGATACTGCATACGACTTCTACAGATGGGGAAAGATGTGGCTTATGCTGCTGACAACCTTCTCAAGAGACCTCGTACCGGCGCTCAACTCAACATTCTACTACAGATGGATGATCTCATATTTCTGCTGCGTAGGCTTCATGGATAAGAACACATCAGGCCAGAAGGGCAGCGCCCTGAAGATGTCACACCTGATGACATACGATATCTTCCGTTATGTAGCTGAGAACCTGGTATTCCTCGCTAAGTGCGATAAGAAGAACGGTAACTCACATCAGCTGAACAAGAAGGTCGTACTCTTCGACGAGATGACAATGGGACAGATCATGGCAGGATTCCCTGACCTCCTCGGTATCCCTTACCAGCTCATGCCAGTATTCCTCGTATCTGAGATCGACCAGCTGACATGCGTACCTTACATCGATGCAGTAGAGAGCTTTGGCCTCCCTGCTGATACATGCCCGGTACCTTCATCCGAGTGCGGAGCTCTCGTAATCGACGCTCTGCCGCACATGGGATCCTGCTTCATCTCAAGCTCGATGCCTTGCGACGGATCGACAATGGCTTCTTCATATATGTCAAGAAGATTCCCGGATCTGCCGGTATTCCACCTGACATTCCCTGTAAGATACGAGGATGAGGAAACCACACGCTACGCTGTAGATGACATCAAGGCCTGCATCAAGTTCGTTGAGGACGTTACAGGTGCAAAATGGAGCTGGGATGCTTACTTCAAGCAGATGAAGCGCTTCAATGAGGAGACTGCTTACGAGCTGCAGAAGTGGGAAGTAAACAAGACTGACTATCCGCAGATCATCGGACCTTCATACGAGCTGTTCCGTAAGTGGAACTACGAGATGGACGTCGGTGCTGACCCTCGTGTTAACAAGACCTTCGAGAAAGTCAATGACATCATGATGAAGGCTTATGAGAAGCGCGAGCAGGCATGGCGCAACAAGATGAGATACAGAGGTATCGTATGGTCCTGCCCGGCTCACTACTATGCTAACTTCAGTAACTGGCTTGCAAACTGCTGGGGTATCGACATCCTGGTAGAGATGGAATCCCTGAACTACACCAAGGTTCTCGAGACAGAGGACAAGGAAGAAGCTCTCATGGACCTCGCAAGACTGTATGAGCGTA
>JAZQHU010000014.1:0-7690 GCA_045540775.1 Anaerovoracaceae bacterium
ATGAGAGCGATGAGTCAGACTCTGCATTTCGGCAAAAGTGTTTCTGACAATGGCTTCGGGCTGCTCCGAACCATGCTTGCATATAAGCTGGAAGAGCGAGGCAAAGAACTTGTGAAGGTAGACAGGTTCTATCCATCCAGCAAGAGATGCAGCAGATGCGGAAGGATCAAAGAAAAACTGACCCTCAGTGATCGCATCTACCGATGTGAATGCGGCAGCGTAATTGATAGAGATGTAAATGCCGCGATAAACATCAGGATGGAAGCAATGAGACTGAAAGCCTCATGACAAAAGTAAACTTATATCTAAAAGAGGAACCGTGGGGCACACGGGGATAGCTCGTTGATACTCAGCTCGTCAGAGCTGTTGAGCGAGAAGCCCCCACTTCTACAAGTGGTGGGAGTATGTCACTACTCACCTTTGATCCCATATGCATCCTTCAGATCCTGCGGCATGAAGTGATACTGAAGTCTGGCGAATTGCTCAGGGGTATAGTCCTTCTCGCCAAGCAACCATTCCATAGTGATCTCGATCGTCGCGTGTGAGTGGGACATAACAGCATACTCCATTACCGGAGGAAGGGTATCAAGCCCGAAATGGGCTTTCATAGCATCGGTACCGAGCTTGTAGAAGAACTGGTATGTATAATGCCTGATCGCATTCTGAGAGTTATCTGAAAAGACTGTTCTGTAGAACTTTCTGTTACGGTACATCCTTTCAAGTATGTTGATGCTGTGCTGCAGGGTAAAGTGCCCCTGCTCTGCTTCAAGAGATGCTATGTAGTCGCGTGTGAAGATCCATGCGATAAGGTCGTATTTATCAGTGAAGTGATAGTAAAATGTGCGTCTGTCTGCTCCGCATCTTTTGCACAGATCCCCTACGCGGATCTTTTCAATAGGCATTTCTCTGACCATTGCAATCAGTTCATTAGCGATAATGTTCTTGGTTGCATCTTTTATTGCCATGATTCTGCTCCTCTGGTACATCTATCTATCCGCACACCCATCAGCTTATCCGCCAGTTGTCTTGTTACTACTCAATTAATTAGAACTGGCTGAATTAGCTGAGCTCTGATACTGCCACCTTCAATATATAACTATGATAGCAATTTCACCAATAGTATGTAAATGAGTAAGTTTTGCACAAAACAGCATTTTGTGCATATATTGCACCTGCTTGTATTGTTAAGCTTTAGTCAGGAAATAAATCAACTAATAAGTGCCGCGTGAATATATAAGTTTCAAATGGGAGGTAGACTATGTGGTACATGAACGAAGAGAGAGAACTTCTGCAGGGTGCATTCAGAGAATTTGCTCAGACAAGAGTAAGACCTTTTGTTCCGGAGATGGAAGAGAAAGAGGCTGACTGTAAGGGCCTCATCAAGGAAATGGGAGAGCTGGGATTCCTCGGTCTGAACATGCCTGAAGAGCTCGGCGGCAGCGGCGTCGACTATATCAACGAAGCACTTCTTCTTGAAGAGCTGGCTAAGGAGAGCTATGTTGTATCATTCTCCGCAATGCTCGTTCACATGTTCAATGAGACAATGAGAAGAGGATGCTCAGAAGAGCAGAAACAGAAATATCTTGTACCTTGTGTTAACGGAGAGATCCTCATGGGCCTCGCCGGCAACGAAGCACTTGGCGGAAGCTTCCTGGAAGGTTTCTCAACTAAGGCAGTCAGGGACGGCGACACATGGACAATCAATGGAACTAAGGTCCTCGTTTCGCAGTCTGACGTTTCGGACACATTCATGATCATGTCTCTCAGCGAGAACGGATTCGATCTCTTCTTCGCATCAGAGGGTCAGGAAGGCCTCTCACACGGACACATCGAAAACAAGCTCGGATTCAAGGGAAGCCGTACAGGAACCGTATACTTCAACGACCTCAAGGTCAGCGAAGAAGACAGATTCCCTAACCCATACTGCATGAGCCCGGACCTCTACGGCGGATTCTATGGAGCAATGGACCTCGGCGGAGCTGAAGCAGTTCTTGACAAGACTGTCAACTACCTCAAGCAGAGAATCCAGGAAGAGGGCAAATCCGTATGGGATCTGCACGAATCAGCAAGAAACGACCTTGCAAGACTCCAGGCTAAGATCAACAACTTCAGAAACTCAGTTTACGGACATATGCTCAACATGAACAATGGCGAAGTTGACATCAACGAAGCTATTTCACTCAAGATCGAGGGCGAGAAGCTGCTTGAGGAAGTTTCAAGCGAGTGCATGAGCCTCATGGGCGGCGCAGGCCTTATCTATGAGACAGGCATCGAGCGCTTCTACAGAGACGTTAAGATGACAGCACATGCTTGCTGCAGCAACAAGACATTCCTGAGCACAATCGCAGCAACAATGTAATAAGCAAGAGGGGCTTTACCATGAAAATAGCAGTTTGCATCAAGTCCGTTCCGGATCCGGACTACTATGATCAGATAATCATCGACCCGGAAACCAAGGTGCTCGTAAGACAGGGAATTCCTACGATCATTAACACATCCGATAAGCATGCTATTGAGGAGGCGCTGCGCATCAAAGAGCGCGTCGGCGGCGAGATCACCACGATCTCCATGGGACCTCCGATGGCAAAACAGCAGATGCTGGAGTCGCTTGCGATGGGTGCTGACAGAGCATTCCTCGTCAGCGACCGCAAGGTCGGCGGAGCAGACACACTTGCAACATCCTATACTTTGTCCAAAGCGATCGAGAAGACCGGCCCGTATGATCTGGTGCTGCTCGGCAATGAGAGTGCAGACGGCGCGACTGCTCATGTTCCATCGCAGCTTGGTGAATGGCTTGGTATGAGCCACGCTGCCAATGTAGTAGAGATGCGGGAAGAGGAAGGCTCATTCGTAGTCACCAGAAAACTTGACAACGGATTTGCCAAGTACAGACTCAAGTCGCCGGCTGTCGTAGGTGTCAGCCAGAGAATCAACAAGGTCAGACTGACTAATGCGATCGCTATTCTTAAAGCCAAGAAGAAGCCGCTCGAGATCCTTTCGGCTGACGATCTCGGAGATCTCGATGAGAGATACCTCGGCCTGAAGGGTTCGCCGTCACAGAACGGAGACCTTCACACGGTCGAGGCAGGCAAGGACTGCGTAATGATCGAAGCGGAAGATGAGAAGGAAGCAGCACAGAAGGTATACGATATTATCGCACCTGTGCTCGGACTGAAGGGAGGCAAGTAAAATGGCTAACAAGGAAATATGGGTATTTGCCGAACTTTCAGACAACAAACCGGTAAATGTTTTCTACGAACTTCTCGGCAAGGCTGATGAGATTGCCAAGGCCAAGGACTGGACTGTTGCATCGGTCATCATCGGAAGCGATGTCAATGCAGCGGTAGAGGAAATCAAGTCGCATACAGATAAGATTTACAAGGCTGAGAGCGATCTGCTGAAGGATTATACAGTTGAAAAATACGCACTTGTAATGGAAGCTCTCATCAAAGAGTATGAGCCGGAAATGGTGCTGATAGGAGCATCCGGCATCGGATCAGAGCTGGCTCCGACAACAGCAGGCAAGGTAAGAACAGGCCTCGCTGCTCATGCGATTGATATAGTAGTAGATAATGAGAGAGACAGGATCAACTGCATGGTACCTGCTTTTGGCGGCAAGGTCGTCAGCGAGATCTACATTCCTGATGCAAGACCAATGATGGCATCTATAAGGCCGGGCATCCTCGACTGCGTAGTATGCCACAGAGAGTGCAGCGAAGTAATTGACTTCGACGCATCATTCCTCGGAAGTGTCGAGCTCAAAGAGGAGTTTCTTGAGTTTACACCGGAGATCGTAAGCGGCGTGAAACTCGAAGAGGCTAACGTCGTAGTCGCTGCAGGCCGTGGAGTATCCGAGGCAGGATGGGCATCTATCAATGAAGTAGCAAATAAGCTCGGCGGAGCTGTGGCATGGTCACGTAACTTCATCGATACAGGCATGGTCGACAGTGAGTCCAACATGATCGGCACAAGCGGCAAGTCCGTAAAACCGTCTGTATTCATCGGATCAGGCATTTCCGGTGCAGCTCACTTCATAGTCGGAATGACCAAGAGCAAGCTGATCATCAATATCAATAAAGATGAGAACGCCAAGATCTTCAACCAGTCAGACTATGGGGTGGTAGGAGATGCAGCAAAGTTCATGAGCGCTCTTAATGAGCTTCTTTAAACCATAAGCGGTCTATAGCGGGCAGTCATCAGTGATTGCCCGTTTTAAAATGCGTACATTTCTGAGAAAGGAGAATTGTACGCTTATGATAAAGACACTTACTAATGTCCTGGAACAGGACAAGGAAAAGTTCGCTGTGCCTAAAAAGGTACAGGACATCATTCCCGTCAGATCCATTTGCTAAGTAAGCCCCTTTAGGGGCGGCCAAAGTGGCAATGACACTGAGGCTTGAACAAAGTGAAAACCCGCGTCTTGAGGCGCGGGTCAGTAAAGGGGGCTTATAGCCCCAGTTCGAACCACCCGTTTTACGGGTGGCACCGATTTTACGAAAGCCTTGAAATATAAGTATTTCAAGGCTTTAGGCCGTAGACAGGCGGTTATGGAATCCCGCACTTTTTACAGAGTTCCGGCATAAGCGTGTGTAGAGGCGCTGTCGAATATAACGACCTCTGTCCTCACTACCTTGGCCGCCGAATCATAATATCTCTTGGCGAAGCAGAATACATAAATTGTCTGCCCGTCCTTCCTCTTCAATCTGTGCTCCATGAACACCATGTCTCCACTCATCAGCTGCCGCTCGACAGCTTCAAAATACTTCTCCCTGTCTTCCTCAGGTATCAGGTCGAGCTGCCTGAGATTCATTTCCTTGATGTCATCTCCTGTATAGCCCGTCATGCGTGTGAAGTCATCATCAGCATGCATTATGTAGTCATCGAGATTCATGATATATCTGCTGAAGCTTACAGGATGTGACATGATAGCCGGAGGGCCCTGCTTCAGAGCAGCCTCCTCTGCACCTCTCGTCCTGACAATTGAACCTTCCCGTTCCGCGGCTGTATATCTTCTCCAGTTACGGTTGACCTTCTCCGGTTCACTTACCACTTCGCCCCTGGCCAGTTCAGGTCTGTCCTCGAGCATCAGAAGGAATTCATTCGCAAGATCCGGATCAAATTGGCTGCCCGAGCACTGAAGGATCTCCATTTTGGCACTTTCAGCACTCACAGCCTTACGGTATGACCTGTCATTGACCATCGCATCATACGTATCCACTACCGAAATGATCCTTGACAGTAGGGGTATCTCTGCTTCCATTCGTCCGCTCGGATAACCCTTTCCGTCCCACCTTTCGTGGTGGTACAGGATCATATCCGCGATGTCCCTGAACTCCTCCGAGCTTCTTGCTATTTCATAGCCTTTCTCTGCATGTGTCCTGAGTACATTCCACTCTTCATCAGTAAGCTTGCCCGGTTTATTGAGTATTTCCAGCGGGATGCCGACCTTGCCGATGTCATGCAGCAGACAGAGCAACTGCAGCTGACTCTGCTGAAGATCAGTAAGCCCTATCCTTTCACCAAGCACTCTGCCCATATTCTGAGTTCTTCTTACATGCGCCTCTGTGTCGCTGTCGCTTTCTCTGAGGGCCCTTACAAGAGACGTCAGCGAATGTGAGTGAGCTGATTTTCCGTCTAGGAGCTTCTTGATGGTCATCGATCTTGATGCTTCTTTGATAAGTGATACGACGTCAGGATCATATGAATCTGTCGTGCTGTATCCGACGCTGAGTCTCAGAGGCGACAGTTCCACGATCCGTTCTCCAATCATACGCATCTCTGTCTCTGTCCTGTAATAAGCGATTGCGATAAGGTGTGCGTCATATCCTCTGATGTAATAAGTCTCCTCCGGCATCTCACTGCGGATAATCGCAGACAGTTCACGTATGTACTGATCTCCCGCATCCTTACCCTGTTCAGTGTTAATCGCACTGAGACCGCATATGTCGAACACCGCAACGGCGAAAGGATGCTTGAAGACGTCCGGATTCTCATATATATACTCATCAAAACGCGTCCAGATATGATAACCCGTAAGCGCATCTATCTCCTCCGAGGCGTCCGTGAGAACGAACATGCTTCCTATCACTTTGCCCGATTCATTCCTCAGCCTCGTATAATCGCATCTCAGCTGGCTTGACTTGTCCCCGCGCTGAGCCATGCACTGGATAGTGTAGTTGTCGCCGATACGGTGCTCTCTGACCCCGATCCCGCATCTCTCTGCAAATTCAGCTGTAAATATACGCTCCTTATCTTTCAGATCAGGGAAGAGTTCATTTATGATCCTGTTCTTGTATACAAGCCTGCCGTCATAGTCGAAAAAGGCGACTCCGCGGTCTAGGTTATCGAACATGAGATCGGACAGTTCCAGCTTGAGATGTATGCTGTTGTACTGAAAAACACTCCAGTACATTATAAGAATGCCTATGCTGTACCCGGGTATTGATGCATCTATGAGATCAAGAAATGTGTGGCTGTCTGCCGGAATCAGGAACACCGCATTGATCAGAACAACCACGATAACCGCCATGATCAGAGCCGCGTACTGCCCCCTGTACTGACGCGGGGTCCTTATGCACTTTCGTGCAAGTATCCCGATGACAGCCACTACCATAAGATATGTAAAAGCCAGATGAGCATAATACAGCGGCATCATCTCATATGCAAAATATGCGATTCTTGTATTCCTCGGAACATAGTGGATGGCGATCTCTGCTATGGGATTAACTGCAAACACGAGCGAATCAAATGCCGCATAGCCTTTTAACGCCTTCATCAGAAACCTGTCCTCTGACATCGGTTCTCCGGTAGATACAACTGTTGCGAAGCGTATCATCGTTATCAGCATCCAGTCTATGGAGGCAAAATAAATGCTCGCCATTACAGAGGCCCCCACATAATCGGTTGCAAGAATACTTATGAGATATGAAAATGCAATGAGCGCTGCAAGTGAACCCAGTCTTCCGAGATATCGTCCGGGAACAGTGTGCTTGCGGTATGCGCGAGCTGCGAAGAATAGATCGACTGCTATCAGGAGGAGCGAAAGGACTGTTACCAGCAGTTTGATGTTTATGTTCATAATGTCCTCTTGTCTGTAAATAATGCGCTTTAGCGCTTTAAAGTGGTTGAGTGGGCTAATCATATATAAAAAGAAACGCAGATGCAAGCAATTCTGCGGATTTTGTTCAATAATTAAAGCTTAATCGTTTTCGATTATCTTTGCTCCGCTGCAGTAGTTCCGTCATTATCCAAAGGCCCCGTTTCCTATCATGTATCCTTCCGCCTCTCTCAGAGCCATTTATAGATACATACACAGAAGCAGACACTTCAAAAGCGGTGCATCAAGCTGTTCGCTTTTTATGTTATTCGACAAACTTAGGAATCTTGCTAATGCTGTGTCAAGTAGTTTTTTGAACCGCAAGCGATAAATAGGCGCAATCAAATATATCTCCGCAGTTGCGGATTCTTCAGAAAAGTATAATAATGAGTCAGGATCTATCGGAGTTTGTAGGGGCTATGGATATGGACTGGAAAGACCGGGAGAAAAGCCAGGATCAGGATTCCTGATGATACAGAGCTAAGATTGAGACCGGATTAGGATTATTAGGAGAAAACAAAATGGACTATGAGTATGCTAAAGAGAAGGATATAAAAGAGCTGTATGATCTCCAGCTGCGTGCATTTGAAAGCG
>JAZQHU010000015.1:0-49103 GCA_045540775.1 Anaerovoracaceae bacterium
TGACCTGGAGAGAGCTACCAATATTGCAAGGCAGATGATAACCAAGTACGGTTTCAGCGAGAAACTCGGACCTGTATCATTCAGCTCCAATGATGAGGTGTTCCTCGGAAGAGACTTCTCCACCAGACAGAACTATTCAGAGGAAGTCGCATCTGAAGTCGACCATGAGATCAAACGTCTTCTTGAAGAGTGCTATGCAGAGACAAGAAGAATACTGCAGGAGAACGACGAAGCATTCGAGAGAGTTGCACAGGCGCTTCTCCGGGTAGAGACGATCGACGGGGAGCAGTTCGAGAGGCTGTTCAACGGCGAGGTAACCCCTGAAGAACTTCAGGCGGAAGTCGAGAGCGAGAACCGCGAGATCGAACGCAAGAACAAGCAGGAAGCCGCAGAGAGTGAACGTATCGAAGCCGAGAGACGCAGGGAAATCGAGGAACAGAGACGTCTTGAGCAGGAAGCTCTGCTCGAGTCATCAGAGGACCTCGGACGGCCTAAGGGCGTCATGGACTGGTCTGAAGAGCCGGAAGATAAATTCGGCTATGAAGAGTATAAGAGAGCTACTGACAGGCGCAGGAAAGAAAAGGTACAGCCTAAGAAGCTGACCGAGGAGAAGGAAAAGGCTCCTGAAGTGCAGGCCGAAGAGGTAAAGCCTGCAGAAGCTGAGCCTGAAGCACCTGCTCCTGCTGTTGAGGTCACTGTAGAAGAGACCGCACCGGCAGAACCTGCTCCTGAAAAGACAGCTGAGGCAGAAGCTAAGCCTGCACCTAAGAAGAGAAAAACACCAGCTAAGAAAAAGGCTGCAGACTCTTCAGAGGATGCCGGTGCGGAAAAGGCAGCTGAAACCGCACCTAAAACTACGAGAAAACGCACTTCAAAGAAGAGCAAGGCAGAAGAACAGCCTGCTCAGACAGACGACGCTGCAACTACTGAAGAAAAGGATAAGAAATAATGAGAATAACTGTAAATGATTGCCTGAAACTTGATGCATTCGCAGGCTGCACTGTCCTGTCATGCCATGAAGGCCTTGACAGAAGAGTCAGGACTGTATCTGTTCTTGATGAGACCGATCTTTCTATGGGAGTTGAGAGAAACGGTATCAGGGAACAGATGGTCATCACTCACTTCTGGAGCAGCAGGGGCGACATAGATGCACAGGTCAAAGCGGTACAGGGACTTGGAGAAAAAGAAGTAAGCGCACTTGTCATTTATCTGAGCGATAAAGGGGTAACAAGCGTTGACCTGAAGGTGGTTGACGCTGCTGAGGCCGCAGGCCTTCCGCTTATAACGATCAGAGATGACGGAAGAGTCACTTATTCAATGCTTATTGAACAGGTGCTCGATAAGATCCTGTATGGACACAATTACAGTGACAACATTCTTAATAATACTATTTATCATCTGCTCAACTTTGAGAAGCACAGCAGCTTCCCGTTCGCTCTGAGAGAGGCAGCCGTAAACAACGGGTATCAGGTGGTGCTTCTGACTGAGGAGTTCAATCCTATCCTCACTGTTGAGACGAGACATGTAGTAAGCATCGAAGATGCTGTTCAGCACGCGCGCAAGCAGGAAGTGTTTCATCAGAGCACTTTCACAAGAGTTGAGATACAGGGCGTAGTTACATACTGGGGAAGCATCGAGATCAAGAACACCAGATACATCCTCATGATCGTTGATAACGAGGACAATTACTCTGCCGCAGAGATGACCAAGCTGGCTGAAACCATCCAGCTTGCAATAGGAATGTGGAAGTACACGCCTGAGAGAGACTCAAGGGCTGAGTTCATCAAGTCCGCTGTACGCGGCGATCTCTCGTTCTGCCACACACTGCTCGATGAATCCGGACTTCGCGGCATGCAGTTCCCGAGCGCATTCCTCATCAGAGATATTGAGGAGAGCGAACTGTTCGAGATCCTCGCAGACTTCAGAAACCGTTACGGATTCAGTTCTCTGACTGTTAACGAAGGAAACGAGACTTACGGCATCATCTATTCTGAGGAAGGTCAGGATAAGGGCATCTCCGTGAAGAATGCGTGTCTGCAGATGTATGACAGGCTCAAGAGCGGGCGTAAGGATGCGAGAATTTTCCACATCACAGGAATAGAGCAGCTCGAGTCGGTAGTAGATGGATTCAAGCTCATCAACAGGACGAGCAAAATGATAGAGAAGGTATTCCCGTACAAGAGAGTTTTCTCCAAGTATGAGATATCCATGGTCTGCGACTGCGTATACATGCAGACAGGCTCCACTATGCTCAAGAAGATGTATCTTGACCTGCTTGAGCCGTTTGAGAGAGAGGTGTCCCTCAACAAGGGAAGGATGCTTCTCGATACACTTTCGACATTCGTTCTCGATGCAGGAATGAATTCGAATAAGACTGCAGAGTTCATGAACATCCACAACAATACTGTTCAGTACAGACTCAAGAAGGCTAATGAGATACTCGGAGCTGAGATGACAGCCAACAGGATCATTCCTGGGCTTACAATGGCTCTGGCTATCAAGAGACTGGAGGAAATATAGAATGCTGCTTGCTATCGATGTAGGTAACACCAATCTGGTACTCGGAGTTTTCAATGGCGAGGAGCTTGTGGAAAGCTGGAGAATGGCTACTGACAACAAGCGCACAGCCGATGAGTACGGTACGATGATAGACATGATGCTGAGGCATGACGGGATCGACCCTTCGGATATCGATGACATCATCATATCCTCGGTAGTGCCGTCACTGCTCTTTACACTTGAGCACATGTGCCTCAAGTACTATGACCTCAGCGCCATAGTTATTGAAACGGGCATCAAGACAGGTCTCAAGATCAAGTATGATGACCCGAGACAGGTAGGATCAGACCGTATCGTAAACTCAGTCGCTGCACATACCAAGTACGGCGGAGACCTTATCGTTGTCGACTACGGTACAGCCACTACATTCTGCTGCGTGACGGCAGACGGCAGCTTTATCGGAGGAGCGATCGCTCCGGGAATCAAGACACAGGCAGCTGCTCTGTTTGAACACACCGCCAAGCTCCCTAATGTTGACCTCGAGATCCCGGGCAAGTACATATGCAAGAATACTTCTGAGGCGATGCAGTCAGGTCTCATATACGGACACATGGGCTTTACCGAGCACATGATAAAAGGCATGAAGCAGGAGATGTCTGCAGAGACCGGCACTGCTCCGGAGGATATAAAGGTAGTTGCTACCGGAGGTATGGCTACCATGGTCGAGAGCGGCGTTGACTGCATAGATATAATCGACAGAAGACTCACCCTGAGCGGTCTTCAGATTCTGTATGAGAAGAACAGGGGACTGCACAAGAAAAGGGTGCTTCAGGACTGATGGAATACAGAATAGGAAATGTCAGACTGGAGTCACCGTTCCTTCTTGCGCCGATGGCCGGAATCACGGATGCTGTAATGAGGACCCTCTGCGAAGAGCAGGGGGCTTCACTGACATATACGGAGATGGTCAGTGCCAAAGGCCTGTATTACGGGGACCGCAAGACACCTCAGCTGACATATATACCTGAGGGTGCGGGGCCCGCTGCGATCCAGATATTCGGAAGCGAGCCTGATGTGATAGAATATGCTGCGGCAAAACTCGACAGCCTGCAGAACGTGATCCTTGATATCAACATGGGCTGTCCTGTTCCCAAGGTCGTGAAAAACGGCGACGGATCAGCGCTGATGCAGGATCCGGATCTGGTGCACGACGTTGTGGCGGCAGCTGTAAGAGGCTCATCCAAGCCAGTCACAGTCAAGATACGCAAAGGCTTCACAGATGACTGCATCAATGCTCCGGAAGTCGCTAAGGCTGCTGAAGCAGGCGGCGCATCTGCGGTGGCTGTGCACGGAAGGACAAGACCGCAGTACTACAGCGGTACTGCTGACTGGGATATAATAAGAGAAGTAAAGAAAGCTGTCAGCATCCCTGTCATTGGCAACGGAGACATCTTCACAGGTGAAGACGGCATCAGGATGCTTGATGAGACAGGATGCGATCTTGTTATGGTCGGAAGAGGAGCTATGGGTAATCCGTGGATATTCAGGGACCTCAGGAGATGCCTTGACGGCCTGGAACCGGAACCTGCTCCGTCGGGAAAAGAGAAGACAGCCATGATGATAAGACACCTTGAGATGCTGACGCAGCTCAAGGGAGAGACGACCGGCGTCAGGGAGTTCCGCAAGTTCGTGGTCCATTATACGAAAGGACTGCGGGGATCTGCGCGCGTTCGCAGAGAAGTGAATGACGCTGACACCATTGAAAGGATGAAAGAGATACTTGAACGTGAAGACTGGTAGCAAAGCAGCTTTGTTGATATGCCTGACGGCGCTGATCATGTCGGTATGCCTGCTGACCGGATGTACGACATTCGACAGCTTCAGGCATGCTTATTTTGAGGAAAAAGACGAGGACCAGATGCCTGTTATAACGATAGGTGTCTTTGAGCCGCAGACAGGCAGAACGTCGGATAAGGGACAGGCAGAGCTCAAGGGAATAGAACTGGCAAACAGCATATACAGCAATGTTGACGGATACAAGGTCGTGCTGTCCAAGGTGGATACACAGTCCAAGGTGAGTACTGCGAGAACAGCAGTACAGGGTCTTATAGCAATGAAGCCTGTAGCAATCATCGGAAGTGCGGGAGAAGCAACATCCCTGGCAGCATCAGAGTATATTGAGGCTGAGGGCATCCCGACGATCACACCGTCAGCGACCAATCCGCTAATCACGCAGACCAATGAATTTTATTTCAGAGCCTGCATAACAGAGTCGCAGATGGGAGAGGGCCTGGCTGAGTACGCTTACAGACAGCTCGGTTCAACTGAGATCGCACTCATAAGCCTTAAGAATGACAGCAGCACGGCTGCCCTCATCGACGGATTCCGCGATAAGATCAGAAAGTATACGAAGAGGGATAAGACCAAAGCCATCAGAATCGTGGAAGAGATCACCGGCGATGAGGAGAGCATGGATCAGGCTCTTGAAAATATCAGAGCTGATGGCAGCACTGTCTGCTTTGTATCTCTCGGAACTGAAGCGATGGATATGTTCTTTACCAAGGCTGAGGAGAAGAATCTCACTTCCGTGACATACCTCGGACCTAGAAGCTGGGGAAACAGCGACTTTGTCAGCATGATGCAGAAACACCCTGACATCAAAGTCGTTTTCCCTTACATGTCCGTCATTTCAGGAACCACACAGTCATCTGACAAGCAGACAGAAGAGGCTCAGAGATTCCAGATAGAGTATGAATCCAGATACGGAGCTGATGACATACCGACTGAGAACGCAGCTCTGGGCTATGACTCATATCTGCTGCTCATCAATGCCATTCACAATGCCAAGTCGATGGAGGGTCCGGCAATAAGACAGGCAATGCTCGATCTTAAGGACCTCAAGGGCGCGACAGGAGTGTTCAACTTTGATGAAAGAGGCAACGTTGTACGGACGGTAAACCTGTCCACGATCAGTGATAACATGGTCGTGTCAGAATATATAACAAAAAGTGAGGCCGAAGCAAAACAGCTTGAAGATGTTGAGGCCAATCAGGAAGCGGAGGCAAAATAAATGGGTTATCTTGAAAGACTTGATTCCTACAGGGATGACATGCTGAGAACACTTAAGGAGTCGATATCGATGCCGAGTGTCAAGTCTGATCCTGTAAAGACAGCAGAGGGCGATCTTCTGCCGTACGGAAGAGGAGTCCACGACTCTCTCATGCACATGCTGGGAGTAGGCGCAGCAATGGGATTCGAGTCCCACAACGTTGATAATTATGCAGGATATATAGATTACAAAGCAGCTGAAGATAAGGCGGAAAAAGCGAAGAACTTTGCTATCGTAGGGCATCTGGATGTAGTACCTACGGGATCCGGATGGGAGACAGACCCGTTTGAAATGGTGGAAAAGGACGGATTCCTGTACGGAAGAGGAACTTCTGATGACAAGGGTCCTGTAGTTGCCTGTATGTATGCGCTCAAGGCTCTCCGTGAGGAAGGCGTTGAGTTCAAAAACAATGTAAGAATCATCCTCGGACTCGATGAAGAGACCGGCGACTCGAGCATCAACTACTATACAGAAAGATTCGGACATCCTGACATGGGATTCACTCCTGACGGAGACTTCCCGATCGTAAACGGCGAGATGGGAATCATGGTATTCGATCTCGCAAGAAAGTTCACACAGACACCGGGCAAGGACGACCTGAGACTGACAAAACTGGAAGCAGGCACAGCCCACAATATGGTGCCGGGAAGTGCAAAGGCAGTCATCGCCGGTGACAAGAAGTATTATGATCTTATTGCTGACAAGGTAAGGGCATATGCAGCCGAGACAGGATATGAAATCAAAGCCAAGAAGCAGGGCAGCTCACTTGTCATCGAAGTCAAGGGTGATGCAGCACATGGTGCACGCCCTCAGCTTGGCCTGAACGCCATCAGCATCATGATGGAATTCCTCGGAAGGGTCAGCTTTGCAAATGAAGAACTGAACGATTACATCGCATTCTACAACGATCACATCGGTTTTGACTTCCACGGAGAGAGATTCGGTATCAAATTCGAAGATAATCAGTCAGGACCATTGATTTTGAATGTTGGAATCGCTAATATTAACGAAGAACTTGCAACACTTACCATAAACATCAGATTTCCGGTCACATACAGTGATGTTGATCTGGTAGTCGGAATGGACAGCTGCATCAAGGATACTTCTATCGGTATCATCACCAGAATGGTGCAGAATCCTATCTACATGGAGCTGGACAGTCCTATGGTCCGCAAGCTTCTTAAGGCCTACAGGGATGAGACCGGCGACAATGAGACACCTGCAAGTGTTCAGGCCGGCGGCACTTATGCCAAGATGGTCAACAATATCCTCTGCTACGGAGCTCTGTTCCCGGGCGAAGAGGATACCATGCACCAGGCGGGCGAGAAGCTCAGCGTAGAGTCTTTCATGAAGATGGCGCGTATCTACGCAAGAGCTATATACGCTCTCTGCTGCAAATAGTTATTTTCAGAAATCTGTTTCAGGGCGTGGTGAAAGTCCACACCGGTGGTGATCGCCGACAGGCGTAAGTCCACGAGCCGCAAGGCCGAACTGGTGAGATTCCAGTACCGACGGTATAGTCCGGATGAAAGAAACATTACATTACAGGGACATAGAGAAGTATGTAGTGATGGAATGGCCTTGACCCCAGGATCAGGGCCATTATTAATGCCTGACAGATTCCACTAATTATTAACAGATTCAATTAGGAGGAATATGTTATGAACAACTCAAGACTCAGCACGGCGATGATCGCCAGACTCGCAATGATGACAGCAGTATCTCTGGTGCTGCTGCTGCTCGTAAGGATACCTTTCCCGCCTGCACCGTTCCTGGTGTATGATCCGGCAGATGTGCCTATCTATATCACGGCATTCGCATTCGGCCCGGCAGCGGGACTCATAGTAACGCTCGTTGTCTGCCTTATCCAGGCATTCATGCTCGGGGGTGACGGACTGTACGGATTCCTGATGCACTTTGTTGCTACAGGCATCGTGGCAGTTGTTATCGGGCTCATGTATGCCAGGAATAAGACCAGGAAGAGAGCGGTAGTATCCCTCGTGGCAGGAGTGATCGTGGCAACAGCTGTGATGTGCATAATGAACCTCATCATCACACCGCTGTACATGGGAGCTCCGAGAGAAGCTGTAGTGGCAATGCTGCCGACAGCGATCATTCCGTTCAACCTGCTCAAGGCAGGACTCAATGCGGTGCTGACATTCATTCTCTACAAGAGAGTCAGCGGATTCCTGCACAGAGGATCGACGGTAGCCGCTGCTGAGAGAGCAGGACAGAACGCTGCAGAATAGGCAAGTAATGAAACACATTGAAAAAGGAACTTTTTTCATAAACAGTGAGGCTGAGACGCGCGCTCTCGGCCTCACTGTCGCTGAGGCGGCAGAACCCGGAGACATAGTCGCTCTCATCGGTGACCTCGGAACAGGCAAGACAGCACTGACCAAGTACATCGCTGAGGGGCTCGGAGTTAAGGAAGAAGTCATCAGCCCGACATTTACCATCGTAAGAGAGTACAGAAGCGGTAGGCTGCCTCTGTACCATTTTGATGTATACAGACTTTCGGACGGAATGGAATTTCTGGACACGGGAGCGGAAGATTATCTTGAAGACAGCGGGCTTTCTGTAATAGAATGGGCTGACATCGTAGCAGACGTGCTGCCTCCTGACGCACTCGTGGTGATGATCGAGTATGCTGAAGAAGGTGCACGAAAGATAACTGTTTTATAGAAATGCATTTCATTCCTTATTACAAATTACAATAAAAATGATACATATTCTCGCACTTGAAACTACAGGTAAATACGGATCGGCGGCTGTCATAAAAGAGGACGGCTCCGTTTACTGTGCTTCATCTGAGACTGAGATGAACCATCTCAAGGACATAATCACCATAAGTGATGAAGCTGTTAAGGCAGCAGGGATCACGAAGAAGGAACTGACTCATGTCGCTGCATCTGCAGGACCGGGATCCTTCACAGGCATCAGGATCGGAGTCACAACTGCAAGGACCCTCGGACAGATGCTCGGGATTCCATGCATAGCTGTTTCTGCACTTGAGGCTATGGCGCGGAGAGTTCTCTCAGAGGCTATCGCTGCAGAAGCCCTGTATGTGGTGCCTGTAATAAATGCGAGAAGACACCAGACCTATGCGGGAGCGTGGCAGGCTGTTTTCACAAGTGACGGTGAGAATCAGAGCATTGTCAGCGAGATGCCTGAGAAGCAGTACATGATAGAAGACCTGCTCGCAGAACTGACTGACAGAGTCATGGCAAACGGCGGCAGGGTATTCTTCACAGGTGACGGCATAGATGCGTACGGGGATATAATAGAAGATGCCTTTGATGCGAAGGGGATCAGAGGACAGCTGATTCTCGCAGATGAAGGCATCAGATATCAGGATGCCGGCAGTGTGGCTGAGATCGCACTGGCTAAGGCTGAAAGAGGGGATACCCTTTCATATGACAGGCTGCTTCCTGAGTACATGAGACTTTCGGAAGCTGAGCAGAGGCTCAGGGACGGGACTCTGAGCGATAAGATAAAGAAAGCGAGGTAGTCATGGCAGTTCTCAGGATCAGACAGGCAAGGCTGTCAGATGTACCGGCTCTTGCAAGGATAGAGAGGGACTCTTTCGTGTCCCCGTGGAGCGCGGAAGAAATCGCGCGCGATGTTTCGTTCAATGAGAAGGCATATGTCGCCGTAGCTGAAATAAACGGGGAACCGGTAGGCTATGCGGACATGTGGCTCGTAGCCGGTGAGGCACAGCTGTACAACATCGTGGTAGACCCGTCATACAGGGGAAATGAGATCGGATTCAGACTCATGCAGCACATGATCGGGGTAGCTTCGCGTACCTGCGGTGTGATCAATCTCGAAGTGAGACACAGCAACGTACCTGCTATTTCTCTCTACCGCAAAAGCGGATTCAGAGAGGTCGGCAAGAGAAAAGGGTATTACAGAGATAACGGAGAAGATGCGGTCCTTATGGACAGGGACCTCAGTGAAGAAGACGAAGACAGCGGGGAAGGAAACGACCTCGAAGTGGATATAGAAGTTAAATAGAAGTTCAATGAAAAACGGCAGACACCTTACACTCGGAATAGAAACAAGCTGCGATGAGACTGCAGTCAGCGTGGTTGCGGACGGAAGAGATATCCTCAGCAACGTCATCAGCACGCAGATAAGCATCCACACCCAGTTCGGCGGAGTCGTACCTGAGATAGCCTCGAGAAGGCACCTTGAGAACATCAACGGTGTCATAGACAAGGCGCTCACTGATGCAGATGTATGCATCGGAGACATAGATCTTGTCGGCGTCACTTACGGACCGGGACTTGTAGGAGCTTTGCTCATCGGCGTTGCTGCAGCAAAAAGCATCGCGTACGCATGTGACATCCCGCTTGTAGGAGTCAATCACATGCACGGGCACATAGCGGCCAACTACCTTGAGCACCATGATCTCGAGCCACCGTTCATGTCACTTGTCGTGTCAGGCGGACACACCAACATAGTCAATGTCC
This sequence comes from Anaerovoracaceae bacterium, assembly GCA_045540775.1. Classification (GTDB taxonomy): domain Bacteria; phylum Bacillota; class Clostridia; order Peptostreptococcales; family Anaerovoracaceae; genus Crickella. The sequence goes on from JAZQHU010000015.1 coordinate 10,084, forward strand.
CTGACTACAACAGGTGTGAGAAGATAGGCGGGACAAGAGATGACGCTGCCGGGGAAGCCTTCGACAAGGTTGCAAGAGTCGTAGGCCTCGGTTATCCGGGCGGACCTAAGGTCGACAAGGCAGCCCGTGAAGGGAACCGGGAAGCCATAGATTTCAAGAGAGTATGGCTGGAGCCGGGAAGCTATGATTTCAGTTTCTCAGGCCTCAAGACCCAGGCTCTCAACTATCTCAACAGCGAGAGGCAGGCGGGCCGTGAGATCAATGTGAATGATGTTGCGGCAAGCTTCCAGGAAGCGGTCGTTGAGGTAATAGCAGAGAAAGCTGTCAGAGCAGCGGTCGAGTACGGCCAGAAGAGAATAGTCATGGCAGGCGGAGTAGCCTCCAACACAAGACTAAGAGAGCTTATAAGCGAAAAGGCAGCAGCACAGGGCATAGACGTGCTGAGACCGAGTCCGGTCCTCTGCACCGACAACGGAGCCATGATAGCATCCGCAGCATATTACGCATACAAGGCGGGAGAGCGCTCGGGGTATGACCTTGATGCAGTGCCCGCACTCGAGTTCTAGAACAAAAACATGACAACGAGAACCGTCCCCGTTGTCATAAAAATGTATCAAAAATGATAGTTTTATCCGGCAAAGACATAAGCAAATCCTACGGAACTGACATCATCATTGAGGATGTCAGTTTTGGCGTGGAAAAAGGCGACCGGATAGGCATTGTCGGACCTAACGGTTCGGGCAAAACGACTCTTCTCAGCATAATAGCAGGCGATCTCGAGCCGTCGTCAGGAAATATATATATCAGAAGCGATATGACGATCGGTTATCTCCGCCAGAAGAACCATTTCTTCGCCGGCGGTACTGTCATAAAGGAAGCTGAGAAGACTTTTGAGCACTTCTTCAGGATGGAGAAGGAGATAGAGGAGCTTCAGGAGAAGATATCTGACCATACCAGGGCAGACTTCGACAGGAGCCTTGCAGCATATACTGCGCTTATAGAGGAGTACGAGAAACAGGGCGGATACACATACAGGAGCGAGCTGGCGGCAGTCCTGAGGGCGATGGGCTTCACCGATGAGGATCAGCAGAAGAAGATAGATGTTCTGTCTGGTGGCGAGCGCACGAGGCTTGCCCTTGCGTGCATGCTGTTAAGAAAGCCTGATATACTCATCCTCGACGAGCCGACCAACCACCTCGACCTGAGGATGCTGGCGTGGCTCGAATCATATCTTAAGAATTACCAGGGAACCCTGCTCGTGGTATCCCACGACAGATATTTCCTCGACCGCATTGTAAAGAAAATCTTCGACATGAGCGGCGGCACACTGACGGCATATACCGGCAACTATTCGGAATTCCTCGTCAAGAGAGAAGAGCGGATGGAAGCCCTGCGCAGGGAATACGAGAAGCAGCAGGCCGAGATAGCAAGGCAGGAGGAGATGATAAGACGGTTCCGTCAGCACGGGACTGAGCATCTAGCCAAGAGAGCGCGGTCGAGAGAGAAGAGACTCGCACAGATAGATATAAAGGACAGGCCGGCGGGCGAACAGAGCCGGATGAAGCTGGGATTCGAGAGCAATTACAAGAGCGGCGGAGAGGTGCTCGTATGTGAGGACCTTGCCAAGAGCTACGGAGACAGACAGCTGTTCTCGAACGTATCCCTTGACGTAAGAAAAGGCGAGAAAATCTGTATTATCGGTGACAACGGTATCGGAAAGACGACGCTGCTGCGGATACTCATGGGGATCGAGAAGCCTGACAGGGGATATCTCAAGGTAGGCTACAACGTCGACTTCGGATATTACGACCAGGGGCAGAGACTTCTTGATGACAACGAGACTGTCCTCGGAGAGATGAAGAACGCTTATCACCTGTATACGGACACCGAGATGAGATCTCTTCTCGGAAGGTTCCTGTTCAGGGGCGATGATGTTTTCAAAATGGTGGGAGACATCTCCGGAGGAGAGAAGGCCAAGCTGTCACTTCTCAAGCTGATGCTCTCGGGCGCCAATACGCTTGTCCTCGATGAGCCGACCAACCATCTGGATATCGATTCGAAAGAGGTGGTCGAAGACGCTTTGCTCGAATTCGGCGGCACACTCATAATCGTATCCCACGACAGATACCTTCTGACAAGGATACCGGACAGGATCCTTGAGCTGACGGAGAACGGGATAGTCGAATACAAGGGCAACTTTGAGTACTATCTGGAGAAGACCTCTCCTGAGCAGACAGAAGGAGACGGGGATGCACAGCAGACGGGCAGAAAACCGTCAGGACCGTCAGAGACTGAAAAGACGCTCGAACTGGTAAGATCATCAGAAGCAGACAGGCAGGCGAAGAAGCAGAAGGAAGCTGAAGACCGGCGCAAAGCAAGAAGAGGCGATGAGATCGAAGAGAAGATCCATGAGCTCGAGGGAAGGATCGCAGACATAGAAGAGCAGATGTCGGACCCTGAAAGGGCGGCAGACTTCGAATGGATGCAGGAGCAGTCGCAGCTGATGGCTGAGTGTGAAGCAGAGATATCCTCGCTCTATGATGAGTGGATGGAACTGCAGTAAGTACCTGAATTAATTGGATTTAACAACAATGTTAAATATAATTAACAACAGCTTGTGAAAAATCCTACAAAATTGTTGCCATAAAAGGCCGCAATAAATATAATATTAATCGATACATAGGAAAACACGATAAATCATAATGATAGCCGGCGCTGATGCTGAGCTGTCGCTACAGAAAAAAGAGGTGGAATAAATGGTTTTTGAAAAAGTTAAATCACTTATCGTAGAGCAGCTTGACGTAGATCCTGAAACAGTAACAATGGACACTGATTTCATGAAGGATCTTGAAGCTGATTCGCTGGACGCTGTTGAGATCATTCTCGGAGTTGAGGATGAGTACGGAATCGAGATTCCTGATGAAGTAGCTGAGAACTTTACCAAGGTTTCGGATATCGTTGAGTATATCGAAGCAAACAAGTAGTTCAGTGACGCAAGGTGCGTTTCAGCCGGAATGGGGGAATCAGAATGAGCAATAAGCCAAAGGTATCCAATGCAATAATAAGGAGACTGCCGAGATACAGACGTTATCTGGGACATCTGCAGACACGCGGAGTACGCAAGGTCTCCTCGAATGAACTGAGCGAGATGATAGGCTACACAGCATCTCAGATCAGACAGGACCTCAATACATTCGGTGAGTTCGGACAGCAGGGATACGGATATGAAGTAGACAAGCTGTACAAGGAGATCAACAAGATCCTCGGCCTTGACAGAGAGTACAAGACTGTAGTTGTCGGAGTAGGTAACCTTGGACAGGCTATCACCAACTACACATACTATTACAAGATCGGTTTCAACATCATGGGGCTCTTCGATGTCAATCCTAAGATCATCGGCAACTGGATCAATGATGTTGAGGTAATGGACTATAACGAGCTTACAGATTACTGCAAGAGAGAGCACATCGATATAGGCATCATCTGCGTCAACAGAGAGAATGCCCAGACGGTAGCTGACGACCTGATCGCCGGCGGAGTCAAGGGTATCTGGAATTTTGCCCCTGTTGACCTGGTAGTACCTGAGAATGTGGCACTCGAGTCAGTTCATCTTTCAGACAGCCTTCATGCTCTCTCATTCATGATCAAGAGCATGAGCGAGAAGGAAAACGAAGACAAGTAGCGTCTTCAGAATGATCTGCACGACTGCGGGTCATGGCAAAGAAAAAATCCCGTAGCCTGAGCTACGGGATTTTAAGTAAGCATTCAATATGCTGTTCTGCTGATTAAGCTTCAGCAGGTGCACCTACAGGGCAGTTAGCTGCGCAAGCGCCGCAGTCAATGCAAACACTCTCGTCGATAACATAAGGTGTACCCTCGGAAATAGCTTCAACAGGGCATCCGGAAGCGCAAACGCCGCAACCGATGCAGTCATCAGAAATCTTATATGCCATAAGTAAATCCTCCTTCTTAGAAAATAATATCTACATGCGCAGTATAGCACATGTGAAGTTGTTTGTAAACAATTTGTAAAAACTCTGCAAACATTGAAATATAAGCATCTTAGGACATTTTTGAGTTAACAGTGTTCATATGAACAGAGGGTAATATAACTATGAAAATAGTATCTTTTACAGGCAAAAGCGGCACGGGGAAAAGCTATCAGGCGACGGCTCTGGCACAGAGACGAGGCTTTGATGCGATCATAGATGACGGCCTGCTCATCTACAAGGGGCAGATCGTTGCAGGGACATCTGCCAAGAAGTGTGCCTCCAAGGCAGCGGCTATGAGGACAGCTCTGTTCAACTATGAGGATCACAGAAACGAGGTCAAGAGCGCTCTTGTAAGGTACCATCCTGAGACTCTGATGATCATCGGGACATCAGACAGGATGACGAACATCATAGCTGAGCAGCTCGGCCTGCATGAGCCTGAAGAGAGGATATATATAGAGGATGTAACGACTGAGGAAGAGCGCGCAGAGGCTGCGCATCACCGTAACGATGAGGGCCAGCATGTAATCCCTGCTCCTGTGGGACAGCTGAGAAGGGATTTTGCAGGATACTTCATGAATCCGCTGAAGATATTCAGAGACAGGGCGCTCGGGAATGCCGTAGGAAGACATGAAAAGGATGAAGAGGACGGACCTGAGGACCGTACAGTCGTAAGACCGCAGTTCAGCTACTTCGGGACATTCACCATCAATGAGCATGTCATACGGGATATCATAAGGATCGCTTCGGCTAAGTATGAGGATACTCTTGTCGTAGCCGACAGGATGAGCAACGGCAAAGCGCAGAACATGTCTGTGACTATAGATGTCAGGGCGCTCAAGGACCCGAGGACGGTCGATGAATGTGTGAAGTTCCAGAAGGATGTGTATGATGCGATCGCTGAGATGACGGCATTTACGATCGAGAGCGTGAACGTAAGGATAAGGGATATAGCGGAAAGTGCAGACGAGCTTCACTCCAAGAGGCTCCACTGATCTGCTGAAAGACGGATTGCTGATGAACAGGATAGTTATTGATTATGTAAGAGATATCGACCTTGAGCACGTATTTGAATGCGGCCAGTGCTTCAGATGGGTGCCTGCAGGTGACGGAACGGGAGACTACATAGGTGCAGCAGAGAAATATGCTGCAAGGATAAGCCTTAAGCAAGATGATGCTGCTGAGGCGGGGCTCTGCAGTCTGCAGATCGAGGCGACGGGCGGTGACGAGGCCTTCTGGAGAGACTATTTCGATCTCGGAACTGACTACGGAGCTATTAAGGACGAGCTGGTAAGAAACGAACCGGAAATAGAAAGCGCAGTAAAGTACGGATACGGTATAAGGATCCTGAGGCAGGACCTCTTCGAGACCCTGATATCCTTCATCGTGTCACAGAACAACAACATCCCGAGGATAAGAAAATGCATTGAGGCGCTGTGCAGCAGGTATGGAGAACATATCGGCGAAGCTTTCGGCCGCGAATGGTATGCATTTCCTGAGCCTGAAGTGCTGGCAGCGGCATCTGAGGAAGACCTTGCTGCTCTGCGGCTGGGGTACAGATCAGGCTACATCAGGGCTGCAGCCGAGAGATATGTCTCAGACAGAGACTGCGGACATCTTCCTGAAACAAGAGAAGACATCCTCTCATATCGGGGCGTCGGGCCGAAGGTGGCTAACTGCATAATGCTCTTCGGACTGAGAGATGTGGGCGCTTTTCCTGTCGATACATGGGTGAAGCACATAATGAACGACATGTACGGATTCGATGAGAACGACATGAAGGGAATGGAGCGTTTTGCCTGCGATAAGTTCGGAGAACTGGCAGGATATGCGCAGCAGTATCTCTTTTATTACTATAGAGATAACGATAAATAGCATCTCCTGATCAAAGCAAATTAAAGCCTGTTCCGGCAAGACGGAGCAGGCTTTTGCATTGACTGCGAAAGTGATGATTTCTTCATATTTAACTGTTGACAATGAACAGGGGCATGAGTAGAATAGAGAAGGTGATTGGCACTCGGACGACAAGAGTGCTAACAAAGAACAATAACTAGGAGGCAAAACAATGAGTATCGGAATCAAGCCACTCGGAGCAAGAGTTGTTATAAAGAAGATGGAAGCTGAAGAGAAGACTGAAGCAGGTCTGCTCCTCTCCGGCAGCGCTAAGGAAAAGCCACAGCAGGCTGAAGTTCTCGCTGTAGGCCCTGGAACCAAGGATGAGCCAATGGAGCTCAAGGTTGGCGATATCGTAGTATTCAGCAGATACGGCGGCAGCGAACTTAAGTATCACGGTGTTGAGTACACCATCATCAACCAGAAGGACATTCTCGCAACTATCGAGAAATAAGAATCGTCAAAAATGACTCACTAAGGAGGATTTAAATAGAAATGGCTAAGGAACTTTATTACGGCGAGGAATCAAGAAGAAAGCTGCTTGCCGGAGTAGACAAGCTGGCAGACACAGTAAAGATCACACTCGGACCTAAGGGCAGAAACGTCCTGATCGAGAAGTCATACGGATCACCGCTGATCACCAACGACGGTGTCAGCATTGCAAGAGAAATCGAGCTTGAGGACCAGGTAGAGAACATGGGAGCACAGCTTGTAAAGGAAGTAGCTACCAAGACTAACGATGTTGCCGGCGACGGTACAACAACAGCTACTCTGCTTGCACAGAGCATCATCAGAGAGGGTTTCAAGAACGTTACAGCAGGTGCTAACCCGATGATCCTGAAGAAGGGTATCGCAGGCGCTGTAGACGCTGCAGTTGACTACCTCAAGAGCACAGCAAAGATCGTAGACGACAAGGAATCCATCGCACAGGTTGCTTCCGTTTCCGCTAACGACGCTGAGATCGGCGAGCTGATCGCTGAGGCTATGGAAAAGGTCGGCAAGGACGGAGTCATCACTGTTGAAGAGTCCAAGACACTCGGAACTACACTCGACGTTGTTGAGGGTATGCAGTTCGACAGAGGATACCTTTCACCATACATGGCTAACAACGAGAAGATGGAAGCTGTTATGAACAAGCCTTACATCCTGCTCACAGACAAGAAGATCAGCAGCATCCAGGATATCATCCCGCTGCTCGAGGGAATCATGAAGGCAGGAAGAAGCCTCCTCATCGTAGCTGAGGATGTTGACGGAGAGGCTCTTGCAACTCTCGTACTCAACAAGCTGAGAGGAACACTCGACGTTGTAGCTGTTAAGGCTCCTGGATTCGGCGACAGACGTAAGGCAATGATGGAAGACATCGCTATCCTTACAGGCGGCGTAGTTATCTCAGAGGAACTCGGATACGAACTCAAGGAAGCTACTATCGACATGCTCGGACAGGCTGAGACAATCAAGGTCAACAAGGACAACACAGTTATCGTAAACGGCGCAGGCCGCAAGGATGAGCTTGATGCAAGGATCGCTCAGATCAAGGCATCCATCGAAGAGACAACATCCGAATTCGATAAGGAAAAGCTCCAGGAGAGACTTGCAAAGCTGTCCGGCGGCGTAGCTGTTATAAACGCAGGTGCTGCAACTGAGACAGAACTCAAGGAGAAGAAGCTGAGACTCGAGGACGCTCTCAACGCAACAAGAGCTGCTGTTGAAGAGGGTATCGTAGCAGGCGGCGGCGTATCACTGATCAGAGCTATCGAGGCTGTAAAGGCATATGCTGACAAGCAGGAAGGCGACATGAAGACAGGTGCCAAGATCGTTGAGAGAGCACTTGAGGAGCCTGTAAGACAGATCGCTACAAACGCAGGATTCGACGGTGCTGTAATCGTAGCAGAAGTTAAGAAGGCAGAAGGCAATGTCGGATTCAACGCTGCAAACGAAGAGTATCAGGATATGATCAAGGCAGGTATCGTTGACCCTGTAAAGGTAACAAGATCCGCACTCCAGAATGCTTCTTCAGTAGCAGGAATGCTCCTGACAACAGAGGCAGGAATCACACAGATCAAGGAACCGGAACCACCAATGCCACAGGGCGGCGGAATGGGAATGATGTGATCTGGCCCCCCGATATATTGATAGTATGCAACAGCCCCGCAGTGATGCGGGGCTGTTTCTTTGCTCAAAAGTTTGCTATCTCTAACTTCCGTAAAATGCTTTATTTTGCCTTATGTTAGTGATATAGTAGGGAAAACTTAAGAAATATCGCAAATAGTTAGAATTATATAACTCAATGAAATGCGTATTTTAACGGACTTTTGCCCGGTAAAACGCTGTCAATAACTACCACTTAATGTTTCTACCCCTAAGATCACAGAAAGAGGTGCAAAATGGCAACAGTTCTCAAGGAACCATCAAGAACTTTCAACGAATATCTTCTCATTCCTGGTTACTCCAGCGCGGAGGCAAGACCGGAGAACGTATCACTGAAGACTCCTATAGTAAAATACAGAAAAGGTGAGGAACCTGCTCTCAGTATGAACATTCCTCTGACTTCAGCCGTAATGCAGGCTGTATCCGATGACGGAATGGCAGTTGCACTCGCTAAGGAGGGCGGCATCGCATTCATCTTCGGATCCCAGTCGATCGAGAGCCAGGCTGCAATGGTCAGAAAGGCCAAGAGCTACAAGGCTGGATTCGTACCTAGTGATTCCAACCTTAAGCCTGATGCTACTCTTCAGGATGTGCTCGACCTCAAGGCTGAGAAGGGACATTCCACTATAGCTATCACTGAGGACGGAACTTCCGAAGGAAAGCTCCTCGGTATCGTAACAAGCCGTGACTACAGACTTTCAAGAATGGATCTTGCTACTCCTGTAAATGAGTTCATGACACCGTTCGATAAGCTGATTTACGGAAAGGACGGCATCACACTTTCAGAGGCCAACGACATCATCTGGGACAACAAGCTCAATCAGCTTCCTATCGTTGATGACAACCAGAGACTCACAGCCTTCGTATTCCGCAAGGACTATGACTCTCACAAGGAACATCCGAATGAACTCCTCGACGCAGACAAGAGATACGTAGTAGGTGCCGGAATCAACACAAGAGACTTCAAGGAAAGAGTACCGGCTCTCCTCGAAGCAGGCGTTGACGTAATGACCATAGACTCCTCCGAAGGTTATTCGGAATGGCAGGCCATCACACTCAAGTGGATCAGAGACACATACGGTGATTCCGTAAAGGTAGGAGCAGGAAACGTTGTAGACGCTGACGGATTCAACTTCCTCGCTGACTGCGGTGCAGACTTCATCAAGGTAGGTATCGGCGGCGGTTCCATCTGCATCACAAGAGAGCAGAAGGGTATCGGAAGAGGACAGGCTTCTGCAGTACTCGAGGTTGCTCAGGCAAGAGATGAGTACTTCAAGAAGACGGGAGTATATATTCCTATCTGCTCTGACGGCGGTATCGTTTATGACTACCACATGACACTCGCTCTCGCAATGGGCGCAGACTTCATCATGCTCGGAAGATATTTTGCCCGCTTCGAAGAGTCGCCATCAAGAAGACTCATGCTGAACGGCAGCTATGTCAAGGAGTACTGGGGTGAAGGTTCTGCAAGAGCCCGCAACTGGCAGAGATATGACCTCGGCGGAGATGCCAAGCTCAAGTTCGAGGAAGGCGTTGACTCCTATGTACCTTATGCAGGACCGCTCCATGACAACGTTGAGCTGTCACTCATGAAGGTCAAGTCGACAATGTGCAACTGCGGAGTTCTTTCGATTCCTGAGCTGCACAAGAATGCAAAACTGACGCTCGTTTCTGCAGTAAGTATCGTAGAAGGCGGCGCACATGACGTCATCCTCAAGGATGTTTCACTGCGCGGTAATTCAGACAGATAATCGGCAGAAGATCAGACAGATAATTAATGCTTCAGATATTCAGACTGAGAGGTATATGATGGATAAGAGACCGGAAACAATGGAACGTATCACAACCCGTGCACTCGCTGACAAGTTCATCGAGGAGCAGCTCGCTGAGATCAAGGCTCAGGTAGGAGACAGGAAGGTTCTTCTTGCTCTTTCCGGAGGTGTTGATTCAAGTGTAGTAGCTGCACTGCTGATCAAGGCTATCGGCGACAATCTCGTATGCGTTCACGTCAATCACGGCCTCCTCCGTAAGGGCGAGCCGGAGATGGTAGTCAAGGTATTCAGAGAAGAGCTCGGCGCTAACCTGATCTATGTTGACGCAGTTGACAGATTCCTTGACAAGCTTGCAGGCGTTGATGATCCTGAGACCAAGCGTAAGATCATAGGCAAGGAGTTCATCGAGGTATTTGCTGAAGAGGCCTCCAAGCTCGAGGGTATCGAGTTCCTCGGACAGGGCACTATCTATCCTGATATCCTGGAGTCCGACGGCGTCAAGGCTCACCACAATGTAGGCGGCCTTCCTGAGGACCTGCAGTTTGAGCTCGTTGAGCCGGTAAAGCTGCTCTATAAGGACGAGGTAAGAGTAGTAGGATCCGCACTCGGACTTCCTGACAGCATGGTATACAGACAGCCGTTCCCGGGACCTGGACTCGGTGTAAGATGCACAGGAGCTATCACAAGAGACAGACTCGAAGCTCTCCGCGAGGCTGACGCTATCGTAAGAGAAGAGATCGGCAAGATGGACAAGACTCCTTGGCAGTACTTCGCAGTCATTCCTGACATGAAGTCCACGGGTATCAAGGACGGAAAGAGATATATGGGATGGCCTGTAATCATCAGAGCCATCAACACAGTAGATGCTGTTACAGCAGAGTCAGTTGAGATCCCTTGGGAGATGCTCAAGACCATGAGAGACCGCATCATCGAGACAGTACCTGGTGTCAACAGAGTAATGTGGGACATCTCAGACAAGCCTGTTTCAACAATCGAGTGGGAATAGTGCAGAGTGGAAAGCCAGATTGCTGGACCCGTTGAAATTACTGCGTTACAGCGATCGGCAAAAATCCCGTGATACTATTTTGATACTAAAATAACCTCAAAAATCCATATACGCCGGAGTGCTACATTTTTAAGCACTTCGGCGTTTTTTTCTTGTCTTGAAACGTGTAGAGATTCGCACATTTCTAATCTGGTGAGACATAAGATAAACTATGCTCAGAAATAAGTCAAGGAGGTGTCCGTACATGTTCAGGCCTAAGTATAAATTCAGTTATGACGAAATAAGAATCATAGTAATGGCTCTTGTAGAGCTTAAGAACCAGCTGATCGCAGAAGGCAGATATACAGATGCTGTAGATGACCTTCTTGTTAAGTTCGTTGATTAGTATGCTCCTTTCAGCTCCGGCTGTTATACATGGCTCTGCACACAGGGTGCAGGGCTTTTATATTACAGCCGGAGATATCCGGGGAAAGGACCACATTATGACAAAAATAATTGATTTCAAGAAGTCTATTGTAAAAAAGGGAAAGAAGGAGAAAGCAACGGATGATGAATTCTATGCAGAGATAAATCAGACAAAGGATCTGATCCCGTTCACATTTGATGCAGACACGCCGGAAATCGAAGAGCTGTCTTCAGTGATTGCATACACCATTGCTGTGAGATCTGCGCAACGGTTCATGACGATTTCAGAATGTATGGATGACGCCAGTATTCGTAAGATCCTTTCGACCATCGAAGAGATGCCGTCCCGCGAAGCCGTAAAGATGCTGCAAGCATTATTTATCGCTGACGGCATGATTTTAGAATCAGAAGATCTTGATCTTATAGACATGTGTGCAGAGTTCTGCAAAGACGTATACGACTACTTCACAGACTTTTTCCTTCAGACAGATGAGATTGAGCCATTTCTTGTCGCTAACTGGCTCAGTGAACCTAATGCATGTATTGTTTTGAAAATGCCGGGAGGTGAACATGACAAGAACTATTGCCATATGTAATCAGAAAGGAGGGGTCGGGAAAACAACGACCACTCTGAATCTCGGTGTAGGACTGGCCAGACAAGGAAAAAGAGTGCTCCTGGTTGATGCTGATCCACAAAGTGATCTCACATCCAGTCTCGGATGGAACGGTGACCGGCTTGAGAAATCGCTTGGAAGATTGATGTATCTGGCTACACAGGAATATAAGCCTGCAGTGGAAGATACAATAATCCATCATCCGGAAGGGGTAGATCTCATACCTTCAAATCTGGACCTGTCTTCCATGGAGACTCAACTTGTAAATGCGATGAGCAGAGAGAAGATCCTATCTAACCTTCTCAAGGATGTGAAGAAAGACTATGACTATATCCTCATTGATTGCATGCCTTCTCTCGGCATGATAACCATAAATGCTCTGACGGCTGCCGACAGCGTAATAATCCCCGTACAGGCTCAATTTTTGCCTGCTAAAGGCATGACACAGCTGATGAAGAGCATAGACATGGTCAGAAACCATACAAACGATAAGCTTCAAATAGGCGGCATAGTCATGACACTGGTATCTCTTGGTGGAGTATACGTTCCCAGCAGTCCTGATTCAAATCTGCCGGCAGCTCTGGTAAACGCACTGAATAATCATCCGGAGGGCAATACGATCGCATTGCATCTGGACAACGACTTTGTGGGCATAAGTGCTTCACTTCTTATATTAGAAAAACTTGGCGATTATTATGTGATAAAGGATGAGTATCCACTCAAAGGAAAAGATTACAATGACTATCTGCAGTATTTGCAAAGACAGAAACACTCAAGACAAATAGAGCGATAATAACCTCTGAAAACGACTGCTTGTGTTAATATAAAAGCAGTCGAAATACATGGGAAAGACATGCTCAAATCTCAGCTTTGTGAGGGAAATCATTATGGAAATCGAATGGATCGATGGTTTTGAAATTAAGACGGCTATTGGAAGCGACGAGCTCGTAATATCCGCAAACAAAGAGGGGTTACTTTCACTAGCCAAGCATCTGACGGCTCTTGCGGATGGAGTACCGGGAGATCATATTCATTATGATGTGCACAATTCTCTCGAAGAAGGCTCTGCAGATTTGATTATTGAAAAAGCTCTTCCGGAAGACAATGATCCTGATGAGGACATTCATGATCCGTGTCTGCGTTTTCAGAGGTGACAAAGTTCAATGAGTTTCAGATATTTCAATGATGAGGGACCGGGAACATTCGAATGGGATTATGTTCTCGGCGGTAACACAACAGGCTTATTTCCGGAGGAGACTCATTACGAAGTGGACGGAAATACTCTTCTTGAAGTGATCTTCAGACATACCGGAGGCAACAAGTTTGAACCTGTTTATGGAGATAACTGGGAGATAAATAACATCAGTGAGATACGACGTTTCGGAGGGTCAAGAACCTTTACCTTTGACCAGGGGACAGGGCACTTCAAGGCAACAGTAAACGAGAAACTATCAGAAAAATATGGTCTTCTGATAGTAGATTTGGTTGAGTTGAGATAATAAATATGTCAAATACAGCAAAGAAAATAGCGAGGATCCGTACAGGAGGGCAAAGTGGTGCTGACAGAGCAGCAATGGATTTTGTCAGAGAACATAATGTTCCTTTGTGCGGATGGTGCCCCAAGAATGGATGGGCAGAGGACTATACAGTTGCTCCCGGGCTCCTTAATGACTATCCGGAGCTAATAGAGACACCTTCAGAAGGAACAGAACAACGGACAAAATGGAATATGCGCGACTGTGATGCGATCCTCACTATCCTGCCTGAAGGCGCATATGATTCTCCCGGGACTGACATAGGATTGCAGGAGGGTGAAGCATTCAGCAAGCCGATGTTTACTGCAAAAGGTCTGAATGATGTACCAGATGTCATCCGCTGGGTCAGAACTCTGCCTGAAGAAACAGAATTGTGTATCGGAGGTCCTCGCGCCAGCGAATGGACGGAAGCATATGAAACTACAAAAGCTGTTCTTGAATCATTACTTGAATTCATTTAGAGGGAGTTCAAAAGCAAAATGAAATTATTTCTTACAAGCAGTCCTATAGGAACATACAGAAGTGATGAACCATTAACCTACAGTGGCTTCAACCCTGCTAACGGGATGGTGGAAGAACTGAAACGATATTGGAAGGATGATTCACAATGCCTTCTTATTTCTGCGTTTCCTGATGAATATGAATATAATGACAGGATGAGGGCAGACTTCTATCACATAATCAGAGATACAGGGTTGTCGATACATGGCATAGATATATGTGATCTCAGGAACGGAAAAGAAAAAGCTGCAGACCTATTGAGATATGATTTTGTCATATTGGGAGGAGGACATGTCCCGACAGAGAGTGCTTTTTTCAAAAGCATCAGTCTTGAGGAAATCTTCTCCGGATTTGATGGCATCGTGATGGGTATCAGTGCAGATACTATGAACTGTGCACGGATCGTCTATGCGCAGCCAGAGCTTTCGGGAGAAGCAACAGATCCTGCTTATGAGAGATTCATACCGGGACTTGGTATAACAGAATACAATATCCTGCCGCACTACAATGCTGTGAAAAATGATATCTTAGACGGCATGCGCCTGATAGAAGATATAACATTTGGAGACAGCTTTGGGCACACATTCTACGCGATCACAGATGGCAGCTATCTTCTCCAGACTGAGGACTTCGCTGAAATACGCGGAGAGGCATATATGATCCGCGATGGCAGGATAGAACAGATATGTACTAATGGAGATGTATTCAGATTATAGGAACGAAGAGATGGAGCTGTTTGATGTAGTCGATGAAAAAGGAATACCTACTGGTGAGATCATAGAAAGAAGTGAGGCCCACGAAAAGGATATCCCTCACAGGACTGCTCATGTCTGGGTTGTCAGAATGAAAAATGGTAAACCGCAGGTGCTTTTGCAGAAGAGGGCAGCCGGCAAGGAAAGCTTTCCCGGCTGCTATGATACGTCCTCAGCAGGACACATACATGCCGGAGACGAGCCGCTGGAATCTGCACTTCGTGAGCTCGAAGAAGAACTCGGAATAAAAGCGAATGAATCTGATCTGTCTTACGCAGGTATATTCCATTCTCATTATGAGAAAATATTCTATGCAAAGCCTTTCAGAGATAACGAAATAACGTTCGTCTATGTATATAATAAACCTGTAGAAATTGATAATCTGACACTGCAGGAGGATGAGGTGGAATCAGTAAAGTGGTTCGATGCGGATTATGTTCAGGCAAAAGTCAATCCCCCGAGAGATGAATTATTCTGTGTACCGAGAGAGGGGTTTAGCTTAGTGAATGAATGGATGATGAATAATATGAAAATCTGAGACGGAGGCGGTCATAGATTTTTTCATTAAGCTGATTGTGATGATGGATTTATAAGACAGTAAATGATAATATTAGGAAAAATATCATCTGTTTTATGAAGAACTTCAAAAACTAAACTCCGCACAGAATATACAAGGAGGAACCTATGATCTACACCGTTACATTCAATCCTGCAATTGACTATATTGTCAGGATGGATAAGCCGCTTGAACCGGGAATGACAAACAGATCCGCATCTGAAGACTGCTTCTTCGGGGGAAAAGGCATCAACGTCTCCACAGTTCTCAAGAATCTCGGGATTGAGAACACAGCTCTCGGATTTGCTGCCGGATTTACGGGAGAAGCAATCGTTGACAGCGTGAACAGCAAGGGCATTATTGCAGACTTTATAATGCTCAAGGAAGGCATCTCCAGAATCAACGTCAAGCTCAAAGGCGAAGAGGAGACAGAAATCAACGCACAGGGGCCGGAGATCAGCAAGGAAGCTTTCGAAGAACTTCTGTGCAAACTTGATAAACTGCAGGAAGGTGATGTCCTCATACTGGCGGGAAGCATCCCGAACTCGCTGCCTAGTGATGTTTACGAGATCATCCTTGAGAGACTCTACGGCAAAGGCGTTATGTTTGTGGTTGATGCCACCAAGGATCTGCTTCTCAAAGTTCTCAGATTCAATCCGTTCCTTATTAAGCCTAACAATCACGAGCTTGGTGAAATGTTCGGAACAGTGCTCAAAACAGACCAGGAGATAGAGGAACACGCCAGAAAACTTCAGGATATGGGAGCGAGGAATGTTCTTATTTCAATGGCCGGTGATGGTGCGATGCTCATAACCGAGGATGGGCAGAAATTCCGTGTAGGCGTGCCTAAGGGAAAAGTCAAGAATTCTGTTGGTGCCGGAGATTCGATGGTTGCGGGCTTCGTCGCAGGATATATGAAGACTCAGGATTACCGTGTGGCTCTTAACATGGGAACCGCAGCAGGTAGTGCAACTGCATTCTCCGATGATCTGGCAACAGGAGATCTTATTCTCAGTATTTACGAAACGCTGTGAATATGGGCATAGCTGTTTCGTTACAATATACAATTATTTTATAGGAGAGGTCAGAGGAAAAAATGCGCTAAGCGCGGAAAGGGAAAAATGAAAATAACTGATTTACTCAAAAAAGAAGGAGTTAGCCTGAATCAGAAAGCTGCTGATCAGAACGCAGCAATCGATATCATGGTCGATCTTCATGATAAGGTTGGAAACCTTAACGACAAGGCAGCATTCAAAGCTGCTATCGAAGCCAGAGAAGCAAAAGGCTCTACAGCTGTAGGCATGGGAATTGCTGTTCCTCATGCAAAATCTGCATCGGTCAAGCAGCCTGGTCTTGTTGCTATCACAGTGCCTGAAGGAGTAGATTACAAGGCTCCGGACGGACCAAGCAACCTTCTCTTCATGATTGCAGCACCGGATGGAGCTGCTGACACACATCTCGAAGTGCTTTCCAAACTCATGACTATGCTCATGCACCCGGAATTCACAAAGTCACTCGTAGAGGCTAAGACTCCTGAAGAGTTCCTGAGCCTCATAGACGCACAGGAAGCTGAGCGTGATAAGAAGGAGGAGAAAAAGACAGAGGCAGATGCTCCTGCTGCAGCTGCAGAAGCAGAGCCTGCAAAGGCAGCTAAACTCCTCGCTGTAACAGCATGCCCTACTGGTATTGCACATACCTACATGGCAGCTGAAGCACTCGAACAGTGCGCAGCAAAGAATGGTCTCTCCATCAAAGTAGAGACAGACGGATCCGGCGGAGCCAAGAACAAACTCACTGCCGCTGAGATCAAAGACGCAGATGCTATCATCGTCGCTGCTGACAAAAACGTAGAAATGGCACGTTTTAACGGCAAGAAGGTAATCAAGGCTTCAACAGCTGACGCTATTCATCGTTCAGATGACCTCATCGCCCGCGCAGTATCAGGAGATGTTGGAGTATATCAGCACTCAGGCGCAGTTGCTGAGGCAGAAGAATCCGCAGAAAAAGAAAGCATCGGAAGATTCTTCTATAAGAACCTCATGGACGGTGTTTCACACATGCTTCCATTCGTTATCGGCGGTGGTATTCTTATCGCAATAGCATTCCTGCTCGATGATTACTCAATTGATCCAAGCAATTTTGGTTCTAACACACCTGTTGCTGCATGGTTCAAGTCTATCGGCGGAACAGCATTCAACTTCATGCTGCCAATCCTCGCAGGATTCATCGCACGCAGTATTGCTGACCGTCCGGGACTTGCAGTCGGCTTTGTAGGCGGTGCTCTTGCTGCTTCCGGCGCTACATTCGCTTCACCTGGCGGTGGAATTCCATCGGCATTCCTCGGAGCTCTCCTGGCAGGTTTTGCTGCAGGCTTCATTGTTAAGGGACTTCAGAAAGTTTGCGAAAAACTTCCTCCTGCACTGGAAGGAATCAAACCGGTACTCATCTATCCTCTTGGCGGTATACTGATAATAGGTTTGGTAATGTGCGCTGTTAACCCTATCGTAGGCGCACTCAACGCATGGATCTCTGACGTTCTCATGGGCATGAGTTCAGGATCTTCTGTAGTACTTGGACTGGTTCTCGGTGCTATGATGGCGACAGATATGGGTGGTCCGCTCAATAAGGCTGCTTACGTATTCGGTACAGCCGCACTTGCAGCTCAGAATGAAGTCGGATTCATGATCATGGCTGCTGTAATGGTTGGCGGAATGGTTCCTCCGATTGCTATCGCTCTTTCAACAATTATTCATAAGAATAAATACACAGAGGCAGAAAGAAAGTCAGGTCCTGTCAACTTCATCATGGGACTATGCTTTATCACAGAGGGTGCTATCCCATACGCTGCTGCAGACCCACTGCACGTTATTCCGGCTCTGATGGTTGGTTCCGGAGTTGCCGGAGCACTCTCAATGGCATTTAAGTGCACACTCATGGCACCACATGGAGGAATCTTCGTATTCCCGGTTGTCGGAAATGTATTAATGTATCTGGTAGCGCTTCTTGTCGGCTCACTCGTCGGATGCCTGCTGCTGGGAATTTTCAAGAAAAACGTCGCAAAGTAATATACGGAATCGATCGATCACAGAAGGGAGTAAAAAATGGTATCAAAAAACATCACAATCAAGAATGAACAGGGTATGCACATGCGTCCGGCAAGCCTGCTTGCTCAGATGGCAGCTTCATTTGAAAGCAGTGTTAAAATCATGTTCAACGGAAACGCATATGACTGCAAGAGCGTTATGTTCCTGATGACTGCATGCATCAAGTGCGGATCAGAAATTGAACTTGTATGTGACGGACCTGATGAAGAGAAAGCTCTCGCTGAGATATCAGCATTCATCGAGTCCGGTATGGGCGACTGATTTATATTTGTAATTGTGTGCTCCTCTGCGTTTTTGCAGGGGAGCATTTACTAATGGAGGCATGAATATGTATAAAGGAATTGCTGCATCGCGGGGAATCGGTATAGGCAGTATTTGCCGCTTAGTTGAGCATGATCTTTCATTCGAAGCAAAAATGGTCTCAGATACAGCTGCAGAGAAGGACCGTTTCCGCAAAGCCATAGACAGTTTCGTAGAAGAAACGAACGCAATGGCTGATGAAATACGTAAGAACATAGGACCAAAGGAAGCAGAGATTCTCCTTGGTCATGCCGTAATGATATCTGATCCGGCAATGTCAGGCGAAATGTTCAAAATGATAGAAGCCGGACAGTGCGCAGAGACAGCACTTACAGCTGTGTGCGATATGTTCATAGGCATGTTTTCCCAGATGGAAGACGAGATGATGCGCCAGAGAGCTTCGGATATTTCTGATGTCAAAGTCAGTGTTCTTAAGAAACTGCTTGGCGTAGAGGATATCGATATCAGCAAGGTCGCTCCGGGAACTGTGCTTGTCTGCAAAGACCTGACTCCATCCATGACATCACAGATTGTCAAGGAGAACGTTGCCGGAATCATCACAGAGGTCGGTGGAAAGACATCTCACTCAGCCATTCTCGCAAGAGCTCTCGAAATCCCGGCTGTTCTTTCTGTTCCTGGCATCGTAGACGCGGTCAAAGACAAGGATACAGCCATCATAGACGGTACTGAAGGCGATGTCTACATCAATCCGGATGGCGACATTCTTTCAAAATATATCATCAAGCGCGAGGAGTTTATCAAGAAGCAGGCTGAACTCAAGACCTTCTTTGGCAAAGAAACTCTGACAGCGGATGGGGATAAGCTCGAGATATACTGCAATATCGGAACACCTAAAGACGCTAAGAAAGCCATGGAATGTGACGGTGAAGGCGTAGGCCTTTTCCGCTCGGAGTTCCTGTTCATGGACAATACACATCTCCCGACCGAGGACGAACAGTTTGAGGCATACAAGGAAGCTGTCCAAACCATGGAGGGCAAGACTGTAATCATCCGTACGCTTGATATCGGCGGAGACAAGGACATTCCATACATGGACTTTGAGAAGGAGGAGAATCCTTTCCTCGGATTCAGAGCAGTCAGATACTGCATTGCCAATCCGGACATGTACAAGACCCAGCTACGTGCCATTGTAAGGGCCAGCGCTTTTGGCGGAGCCAAAATAATGGTTCCTCTTGTCACAACAGTCGATGAGGTCAGAACAGTCAAAAAACTCGTTTCAGAAATTAAGGAAGAACTCAGAGCAGAGGGCATAGCATTTGACGAAGGCATAGAGGTCGGATGCATGATGGAGACAGCCGCTTCAGCTGCAATAGCTGATCTTCTTGCCAAAGAAGCAGACTTCTTCTCCATCGGAACTAATGACCTTACCGGATATACGATGGCTGTAGACAGAGGCAATGCTAAGGTTGCATATCTCTACTCTGCATTCCAGCCGGCAGTGCTCCGCTCGATCAGACAGATTATCGCTGCCGGAAAAGCGGCAGGAATCCCTGTCGGAATGTGCGGAGAAGCCGCAGCTGATCCACTTATGATCCCACTTCTCATGTCATTCGGACTTGATGAGTATAGCGTAAATCCTGTGCTTGTCCTTACAGCTCGCTGCATTATTTCAAAATGGTCAAAAGCAGAGGCTGATGCCATAGCAGATAAGGTTATGGCTATGGATACAGAGGCTGAAATCGTAGCAGCACTTAAGGCTGCTGCCAAGGAATAGAGTCATGAACTCATTCAATTAGAATGAGGAAGATTCCTGACTGGTGTAATAGAATTACAGGATCACTTTTGTGCATCTGCTAAGTAAAAGCTCCCGAAAGGGAGCTTTTTACGTTCTTGCTGAACAGATTCTTTGCAGAATGTATTAAAGAAAACATTACATCTCCAAAAGCCTCAATAAAGTTTTACTTCTCGGGATACCTTAAGGCGATTGAGGATGCAGACGGAGCCTCGGATGTAAATCTTGATATGACATATGAGAGTCTTGATAATCTCAAGCCTGCTAATGTTATAAAGGTATAGCTCTAATAAGATTATTGTTGGAGCATAGATTCAATACACAATAATTGCTTTGATACTATTTTGATACTAAAAAACCTTAGGACCCATGGAAATAATAAAAAAGAAAAGAAAAAATGTGAAGAAATCATTGTATTTATAGGTCCTGGGTCAGTTACAATGGCTACATCTGAAGAGTGGGAGTAAATACGAATAATACGTATATTACGGTCAGACAGAAAAATATGAACAGTCGAAGCAGCAGAGGCTCTATACCTTTGCTGCTTTTTTCGTTGACGGTGCATGCATAATTTGTGCCTGTTTGCATAGATAGATTGAATAGATATGTCTATAATAACAATAGTAGTAAAGCCGTGGAGGAGGGAATGGTAATGATTATTCAGTGTACTAAGAAGGTTCTTGATAAACTGGGCATTAAAGAAGCTGAAAAGGCTCCAGATGTGACTTTTTTAGGAAACGAAGAGATGAAGGTGCTGCTTCACTCGTGGCATGTCAACTTGTTGACTATAGACAGGAGAAAGGTCCTGCTCTTTCTTAATGATCTGGCTTGTGTCAGTGTAATTGTTTACAGACCTCAGGCAAAAGATTATAAGCATCTGAACGATATCCTATGCGAGGGAATCGAAACTCTTATGCGGAGATATGGAATCAAAGAAGATGTTATAAGAAGGTATTTTGAGGATGATAAGCATATCTATATATGCCGAAGCTCAAGCAGGAGTGTTCTCGCAAGGATGACTCAGTTCGGAAATGCTGTATCATGGGCGTCCCTTCACTTCAGAGATGATCAAAAGGTGCAAATCAATGCCATGATCTCTCTTATGGACTACATTACGGGAACAAATCAGGGTTATAAAACCCCTGATGAGCTTTTTATCGGGGCTTTAGCTGAGTTGTATGGCGATGGGACTTATGAGAGCGTGAGAGATTGGAAGAGTTATGTTCTGGATGTACGTCTTGATTTAGAGGGGCATGATATCTATAGGATGGTAGAGGTGCCTGCACTGTTAGACTTTCATGATCTCCATAGAGTTATAAAAGAGTCATTCGGCTGGTTTGACTATCATTGCCACTGCTTTGATGTTATGCATGATGACTATGATTCTGATGAAACAGAAATTAATGGTCCGGAACATAGTTATAATACAAGGTTGTACATATATGACAGTGATGACCGGAATGCGTTTGATTTTATTAATGCGGTAGAATATGAGGTTGCTGGTGACAGGAGCATACGGCTTGATGAGGTCTTCGAAGAGGAGGACTGGTGCCTGTATACATATGACTTTGGTGATAACTGGGAACACATAATTACTGTTAAGGAACGCAAGACTTCGGGAGGAACTAAGTATGCAGTTATGTTGAAAAGGCAGGGAGAACGTCCACCAGAAGATGTTGGCGGGGAGTATGGATATAATGAGTATCTCAGAATAACCAGTGACCCTGATGATCCTGAGTATGAACACATGCTTAACTGGAGCAAGATAACAAGGGCTGATGAAAAAACAGATGAAGAAATCAACCACGCTTTAAGATGGATAAGATAATGGGGATGCCATGAAACTGACTGAATTAGCTGCTTACAGAGTCGTAGAGCGGGGCCTTGATTATTATCTGAATGATGCAGTCAGCGATGTAATGCAGACAGGCACTTCAGAATTTGAGGCGAAGGTGATCGGAAGCAGGGAAGAGCCTTATATTGTAAGGGTCAATCTTGAAAAGCCAAGATCCTCAAGCTGCACATGTCCATATGCTACAGGCACCAATGTGTGCAAGCATATGATTGCCTTGTATTATGCCATAAATCCGATAGAGGCAGATGAATTCGTTGAAAATCGCAGGTTGTATGAGGAATATGATGACGAAGATGACAATTATGATTATGACGAATACAACTACTATGAAGATGATGAGTATGGGCTATATGATAAGGAGTATGTAGAATATGGTAATGAGCTGTCCTTCAGGATAAACGCTGAGTTTGAGGCGGATAAGATTATCTATGATGACATGCTTGATGATTATCTTAACAGTTTATCTGAAACTGAACTGAGAGAATTACTTAAAGACAAGCTCAACGAAGACAGAGGTGATACATATTTCAGGTATTTACGGATTAGAAGAGACTGTTTTATCCGTAAGCGAGGGGATTCGTATTTCTTTATTAATACCTTAAATGTAAGAATGGCCGAATTGGCACAATTAATTGATTATGAATGGAAGGATTATACACAGCCGCTTCTAAAAGAGGATGAAAAAGGAAAGCTTATCAGTCTCTGGCATGATAAGGAATTCAAGGATACTATATCTCATGTGTTCATGAGGCCGGAGTTGGCTGTATATGATGAGTATCAATGGATAGTCAGGCAGCTAAAGGGGCACCTTTCAGAATATGACAAAAATGAATACATAAGGGAACTCAACAATCAACTACTTGTACTTAAAAGTGAAAACATCAAGAATACCGTTCCTAAGTCTAATATTCTAATATGTACATACCTGCTCAAACCATACTTCAACACAGGCGATCTAGGTGCAGATCTTCTAAATAATGCCAAGTATTCAGAATATGTTAAGTATGTTATTAAAGATACGGAATCTGCAAATAGACTGTATAGAGCTTTCATGAAAGCTGTGGCAAATAATCCTTACCGCAACAAATCTTATATTCCGGATGTTCTGCATGAATTATATCTGGCTTCCGGTAAAGACCAGGACATATTTCTGGATTACTGCAGATATCAATATCTCAATACCAATGATGTTGAGTGTCTTCGAAGACTCGAGGAAGCCGGGAAACTGAGAGAATTTGAAAAGGAAATTGAATCTGCTCCAAGTACGCATGCTGTACTGACCACTTTCTATAAGTATACCGGTGAGACAGACAAGCTCTTCAATTATCTTATGAAAACAGGAAGTGACTATATTCTGATTAATCACATCGATTACCTGAAAGAAGACTACAGCGATGAGTTGTATAAGTACCTGAGGGAAAGGATGTACGATAAGCTCTCTGAGGGAAAGAGGCGCGAAGTATACCGCGAGGCAGCGACTTATGTAGTAGGTATCGCTAAACTCAAGGATGGAAAGAGAAGGGTAGAGGAACTATTGAGATCACTTAGAGTATCAAGGTATTCAAAATGCAAGCTGCTCTTTGAGATTATAGAAAACAGACTTCTCCATTTAAAATGGGATTCAGACTGATTAAAGACTGGCATTATTCACTGTTTCACTTTACATATTCAGGTTGCAGAGCTATGTGGTATAATTTCTACATCAAATAAATGGGTTGGGAGACATATGATCAATAACACTGCATATCTTTCAAATAATGGTGACATAATCTGTTTCGACTATAATGGCCGAAGGATCAGATTCAGAGGGCCATATAGTTTGGTGTGCTTTGATCACGTGAAAGAATGGGATAATGGCTATATAGAGGTTATGACGAGATTCAGCCACACCGAAGAGCTAATTGAGGAATATATAGATCTTGTACCAATTTTGAAGAATCTTTACATTGATCCCGAGAAATACCTGGGGAATATAAAGAAAGTTGAGGTCAGAAATGTCTGAAAAGGAAATAATCAGCATTGCGGATAATGCGGATATGATAATTAACGGCTTTTCTTTTACTGCAAACGAAGATGGCTTCATTCGTGTGCTTAATCTTAATAATCCTGAAGAAGCTTGCTTGCTAAATAAAGAGGGCGAGATGATAGAGACATCTATGGATGATGAGGTTCTGTTCAAAGTTCAGGCTTATTATGCGCAGAACAAGGAGCTTATGGAGGAAGAGTGATGCCGAAATATTATGAGAATAAGATATGTGGGTATTATCTGTACTTCACTTCTTTCTGCGTTGTAGAGTGTATGCATGTCCATGCAAGTGACAGAAGGCTTACAGAGGCGTCGTCTGCTAAATTTTTTGTAAAAGCTAATGGAGACACTGTCGTTCAGAACCGTGGTATCCTAACGGATGTCGAAATCAGGAAGATACAGAAATTCATTAAGATCAATTATCTGACCATGTACGAAAAATGGTCAGAGTATTCAAAAGAAGGTTACTACCAGGGATAATCGTGACAACAATATTCGGTAATAATACATTGATACTATTTTGATACTAAAAAACCAAAGAGCCCATGGAAATGATAAAAATAGAAGAAAGAGTGTGCAGAGAACGCTGTATTTGTAGGTCTTGGGTCGGTTACAATGGTTACATCTGAAGAATTCGAATAGTGCAAAATGCGAGGAACCGTTGAAATTTCAACGGTTCCTTTTTCAGCGATGTCAAAATGATATTATTATCTGACTAAGATAAAGCATTGACATGAATAATGATAAGTGATATAAGAATGATATCAAATTGATATCATTTTTTTCTCGCAAACAAGAGACATACAATTACTGAATAAAGGAGGTTAATTCAATGGATAACATCAATCACATAGAGCAGAAGATACTCAATCCGCCGAACGGCGTTATGATGCTGATTATTTTCATACTGCTCAGCATATTCTCTGTATTAGGATTTATCGCGGGAATCGGACTCGGCAGTTTTGTGCTTATCATGATCTGCATCCTGCTGTGGATAGTACTGCCGTTCTGCTTTGCAGGACTCAGAAGCGTCAGACCTAATGAGGCGCTCGTTCTCACTCTGTTCGGAAAGTACTACGGCACCATCAACAAGCCGGGTTATTTCTTCGTCAATCCTTTTTCGCGCTACAATAATCCTGCATACGAGAGCCAGGTTGCTGCCGATGCCGCAGAGACATCAGAGACTTTAAAGAGCGCATTCTTCGGAGGTAAGAACGCAGGCAGCAAGGGGAAGACTACTTCCAACAGGCCGAGAAAAACCATCTCACTCAAGAGGTCCACTCTGGATAACGGCACTCAGAAGGTCAACGATGCACTTGGCAATCCTGTGATCATCGGTGCAGTAGTGCTGTGGCATGTGGAAGATCCGACCAAGGCTGTATTCAATGTCGAGAACTATACAGAGTTCCTGTCGATACAGACAGACACGACTATCAGAAATACTGCAAGACTGTATCCGTACGATGTGTTCGATGATGGCCTTGAAGATGAGACCGAGGGCAAAGCGGAGAGAACTCTTCGCGGAAGCTCGCAGGAGATCGCGGAAAAAATGAGAGATGAACTTGCTGAGAAGGTTGCTTTCGCAGGTCTTGTTATCGAAGAAGTGCGCATCACGCATCTCTCATATTCCGAGGAGATCGCCGCTGCAATGCTGCAGAGACAGCAGGCTTCGGCTATCATCGCAGCAAGAGCCAAGATCGTTGACGGTGCTGTAAGCATGGTCAAAATGGCAATCGACAAGCTGAATGAAGATAACATAGTAGAACTCGACGAAGAGCGCAAAGCGCAGATGGTATCCAACCTGATGGTAGTACTTTGCGGCAACAAGGACGCTCAGCCGATCGTAAACAGCGGGAGCATTTACTGATTGCCGGTGAACAGAAAGGTAAAACTTAACAGATGTCTGAGAAAACAAGTAAGACACAACTGAACAGCAAAGAAGCTGAGGCGCTTGAGGCAAGAGAAAAGAAGCTCCTTGACAGGAAAGCCCGTCTTGATGCGCTCGAAGAGGAGATACGGGTGCGCGAAAAGGAACTCAAAGCTAAGGATTCAAAGCGTAAACAGATCATCCTCAGGCTGCCCGAGTCTCTGTGGAGAGATATCGCACGCTGGTCAGAGGAGGACTTCAGGTCCATAAACGGGCAGATAGAGTATCTTCTGACGAAAGACGTCCGGGAACACTATGGGAAAGACTAAGACGGGGAACCGTTGAGATTTAACGGTGATATAATGACAATGAGGTGAAGACATGCTCGCAGACAGAACTTTAAGAGAATTTACTGATGAACTTGCTTCAAACGCACCTGTACCGGGTGGCGGCGGCGCAGCAGCGCTGGTCGGTGCTGTCGGCATAGCGCTTGGAGATATGGTCGGTGAGTTGACTACAGGCAAGAAGAAATATGCGGATGTCGAAGAGGACATCCAGAGACTGATGGCAGAAGCGAAGACTGTAAAGGACGAATTTGTCAGGCTTGTCGACGCTGACGCTGAAGCTTTTGCACCGCTGGCAAAAGCATACGGGATCCCTAAGGATGATCCGGAGCGTGATAAGATAATGGAGGCAGCACTGAAGAATGGTGCGGCTGTTCCTATGGATATAATGAGGACCTGCGGCAAAGCACTCGATATAATCAGGGAGTTTGCTGAAAAAGGTTCAAAGCTTGCGATTTCTGATGCTGGCTGTGCGGCAGCATGCTGCAAGGCTGCGATCAGGGCAGCTTCCCTCAATGTGTTCATCAACACAAAGTCAATGAAAGACAGAGAATTCGCAGATCAGTTGAATGCTGAAGCAGATGAACTTCTTGCGAAATACAATCAGCTTGCAGATGAGATATTTGATTCTGTTGCAGGCAGACTGAGATAACGCATAAACCTCAGGGAGGAAGAAAATGGCAGAAATACTTAAGGGTGCACCGGTTGCTGCTGCAATGACTGAGCAGATGAAGAAGGATGTTGAAGAGCTCCGGGCAAAAGGGATAGATCCTACACTGGCCATACTGAGAGTCGGCGAAAGACCTGACGATCTTGCATATGAAAAGGGCGCGATGAAGAGGGCAGAGAAGGCCGGAGTCACGGTCAGGAACGTGGTTCTTCCGGAAAATATTACTCAGGAAGAATTTGACGCGGCGCTCACAGACCTCAACACAGACGGTACAGTCCATGGGATCCTCATGTTCCGGCCGCTTCCGAAACATCTCGATAACGAGAAGGCCAGGAAGATGCTGGCTCCTGAGAAAGACATCGATGGCTGCACGGATGGTTCGCTTGCGGGTGTATTCACCAACACTAAGACAGGATTCCCTCCATGCACCGCTCAGGCTGCAATGGAGATGCTTCACTTTTACGGAATAGAGGTCAAAGGTAAAAAGGCTGCGGTTATAGGCAGATCACTCGTCATCGGCAGACCTGTAGCGATGATGCTGATGCATGAGAATGCCACAGTTGTCAACTGCCACACGAAGACTGTAAATGTACCGTCAATAACACGCGAAGCTGACATACTTATATGCGCTGCCGGAGTGCTCCACTCAGTGAAGCCTGAATTCACCAATCCGGACCAGGTCGTGATAGATGTCGGCATCAACTGGGATGAAGAAAAGGGCGGAATCTCGGGTGATGCGGATTTCGATGCAGTAGAACCTGTGGTAAAAGCGATCTCTCCTGTACCCGGAGGTGTCGGAACGGTCACTTCTTCAGTTCTCATTTCCCACGTGATAGAAGCGGCAAAGAGATGCTGACGTTAAAAGGAAAATGAACGGAATCGATCTGAAAGACTATAAAAAAGAACTGCGAAAAGCAAAGATCAGGGCGCGTGAAGCCCTGACCGTGGATGAACGGACAGCATACTCATCGGACATCTGCAGACGTATCACTCAGACAGCAGAATACCGGTCTGCGGGGGTCATATTCCTCTACAAATATATAAAAGGCGAGGTCAGGCTGGATGAACTTGAGAAGGCTGCGGCTGCAGATGGCAAAACTCTGGTTTATCCTCTGTGCCTGAGTAAAACGGAAATGATCGCAGTCAGACCGGGAACGGATGAGGACGCCTGGACAGCCGGAGCATTCGGTATCAGAGAGCCGGATCCTGCTAAGGGCGAAGTAGTCCGGCCTGGGGACATCGATCTTGTGATAGCTCCATGCACGTCCTTCGATGATAAATGCAGGAGGCTCGGCATGGGCGGCGGATATTACGACAGGTATCTCCCTGAATGCACAAAAGCCCGGGTCATAGCGGTTGCCTACGAGGTCCAGCGGGCGGATGAGATCCCGATGGATGAATATGACAAGCCGGTAGATGCGGTGATCACTGAAAAAACAATATATGAGCAAGAGAAATACGGCTAAGTATCAAAACCATTGATCTTCGGAGGCTGGGCTCCTCCGATAGAATAGTTCATCAGTCATAAGGGAGGGGCAGATAAGATTGAAGGGGGTATGCGACATGAAATATGCATTCGTTAATGGGATAATCCTCGATGGCAGCAAAGATATGCAGCCTGTCTCAGGCAAGGCCGTACTGACAGACGGGAAACGTATTGCCGGGATCGTTTCTGAACTTAAGGACGTGCAGGGATATGAGATAGTCGATCTCAAGGGGGCGTATCTGCTGCCTGGACTGATCGACATGCATGTTCATCTGGCTCTCAGCGGCAAACCTCCCAAGGCAGACAGCAAGCCGAAGGATTACGACAAACTGTATAAGCTGCTCACCGGCAACGGTCTGATCAGAGCAGCTGTCAAGCAGATGGTAGCGGGATATGCCAGGACCGAACTGATGAGCGGAGTAACAACGATCCGGACAGTCGGCGGTGTGCTTGACTTTGACGCACAGGTCAGAGATCTTATCAATGAAGGCAAAATGACAGGACCGCGCATAATAGCATCGAATACAGGTGTGTCAGTTCCCGGAGGGCATTTTGCCGGATCGATCGCAACGGCTGTCAGCTCACCTGAAGAAGCAAGAGCTCTTGTACGTCAGATAGCCGGTACAAAGCCAGACCTTATAAAACTGATGATCACCGGCGGCGTAATGGACTCAGACGAGGAGGGCATGCCGGGCGCGCTCAAGATGTCACCTGAGATCGTAAAAGCCGCATGCGAAGAGGCACACGGGCTCGGATATGTCGTTGCAGCTCATGTGGAGAGCACAGAGGGTGTAAGAGTGGCTCTTGAGAATGGTGTTGATACGATCGAGCATGGAGCAAAGCTTACAGATGATACGATCAGACTCTTCAAAGAGCGGAAAGCGGCAGATATCTGCACTTTGTCGCCTGCGATACCATACGCGATGTTCACTCTCGAGGAGAGTCACGCTACGGAGATCGCTAAGAAGAACGGCAGCGTAGTCCTTGAAGGAATAATTGACTGCGCAAAAACCTGCATAGATAATGATATCCCTGTGGGCCTCGGAAGCGATGTAAGCTGCCCGTTTGTAACGCATTACAACTTCTAGAGAGAGCTGTATTTCTTCAGCAAATACATAGGAAGGTCAGCACAGGAGACAATTTACAGAGCTACTGCAGGCAATGCAGCGATCGCCGGTATAGATAAGGAGACCGGCACAATAGAAGCAGGTAAATGTGCTGACATGATAGTCGTCAGAGAGAATCCACTGAACGATCTGACTGCGCTCAGGAATGTGTCAATGGTAGTGGCGAGAGGAAAACTCATCCGCAGACCTCATCACAGGAAGATGAAGGATATTGACGAGGTGATAGACAAATACTTTACTGACTAAGCACGCTGCTTCACGGGAGGGAGTATAAGCATGATTTCAATTAAAGGACCAGGACTTAAGTTTTTCGCTGTGATCATTGCTGTGATCGCGCTGGCTTTTGGTGTTTACTCGACTTTCATCCAGTCAGCAGGATATATGAAGACGACGGCGACGATCGTCTCCATTGAAGAGGATCAGGAATCCGGAGAGGATGATTCATATATTGTTACAGCAAAGTATACTGTGGACGGCACAGAATATACTAATGTACTTGATTCATACAGCCCTTCATATGAGGTGGGCGGAACAGTCGAGGTACGCTATGATCCGGCAGATCCGAATAAGATCACTTCAGGATATGGCATTGGTATCTACTCTATGATAGTTGGCGCCGCTATTCTCCTGATAACAGGATTCGTAACGATCAGGCAGAAAAAGTCCGTCAGTCAGCTTAAGGAAGAATACGGAGAGATCAGCTATCTCCCGTCTGAGAAGGGTGAAGAGCGTGAACTGTATTTTGTCACCGACCTTGGTACTCCAAAATTCGGACATCGCCTGGAAGATGCAGATCGAAGAGTGCTGTACGAAGCAAAAATGACAAAGTTCACGATGCTTTCCGATTATGAGTTTGATTTCATTGATCATGTAAGGATGCAGACAACACGTCACCTGATCGGTCATACAGAGGAGACAGACTGGAACACTCTCCTGATCGATAACAACAGCACCTTCAGACTGGACGGGATGGATGTGTGGAAACACTTAAGATCCATAGGAGTCACAATTGATTCGCGTTTTGGCAAAGCTGAAGGTATTATGCCGAGTTACGATATCCGCAGGGATGGTGAGCTTCTGGCCTGTGCGGAGAACACCAGTCAATACGTCCATGAAGAGGATGCCGTGCAGCATAAGGTTGCAAGCAAAATTCCGAATCCTATGTTCTTCCGTGTCTTCACAGGCGAGAAGAACCTTGATCTGCTGTTTATGATCCTGGTGGCACTCGCCCGCACAGGAGCAACAGACGAGGATGGCGGCAGCCGCCGCATGCTGCTGAATACTGTTACGAAAGAAACCGAATAACTTTCCATTGATAGCGATCAATAAAAAGCCGCAGCACCTGGAATTGCAGGGTGCTGCGGTCTTTTGATCTGAGCCGGATAGTTAAACCGTTGCTCCCTCTGCAGCGCAGGCTCCGACGCCCATTCCGATAACGAAACAGTTGTCATTCGGATTGCCCGTATTACCGAAACCTGCTCCCATTATTGCGCATACGAAAAGGCCTGTTCCGCCTGATCCTTTTCCGCCTGCGACCTGTGTCAGTTCATCTTCAGACATCTCGCCATCTGCCCCGCCGGAAAAGGAAGCTGCATATTCTTTGAATTCTTCGAAAGTTGCAGAAAGTCCATGTTCCTTGGCAAGCGGAACCAGTACATTGTCAAATACTGATTTCTCGTCAGTCTCACCTTTGTAAGCTTCAGCTGCTTTTTGGAATTTCTCCTGAAAATCAGCATCTGTTAGTAATAACTCTCTGAATTTGATAATATCTGCTTTTGCCATATCATTCCCATCCTTTCTTTGACCTGCTGTGCAGAATATATTAACGTAATAATAACATATATTCTTCGCTGGTACAGTAATCTTTCTCTATCGGAGCAGACTGATATTACCGGATAAGAGTTCTGCTGCCGGCGCTCTTCTTTTTGTGCCGCTGCATTTTTATGCTATATTTACAAAAAACGATGTGGTGCAAAAGAAGTCTGAAGTACTGGAGGAAGGTATGATAAGAATCAGTTTTGAAGTTCAGGAAATCAACTATGAGAAATGCTTTGAGAACCTGATACCGCAGCTGACAAAAGATATTAAGTCAACTACGGCTCCGGCCGAGCTTGAAAAGCTGATAATAAGACTCGGAGATGATCTTGTTCCGGTGGTAAATAAGCTTGTCGGATATCTTGACACAGATACGCGTGATCAGATCATAGTATGGATGGTCGAAAAATTGCAGGATACGATCGTAGACTCTGTGAACAAGGCGCTGCATGATTTTCTTGGCAGTGACGCGATCATGATCGGAATCATATACGTCGAAGACAGGCCGGGACCTAAGATAACACTGCATGCGGCACAGGTGAAGACAGACAGCTCACAGCTCACAGATTCTCCTGCGCTGACAGGTATTATAGGGGGCGTGGCAAAACTCGCTTTCCTGTTCTCCGATCCAAGGGCGGTCGAGAAGGATGTGGTAAAGCTGCTTTCTTCAGACTATGTTAAGCCTAAGATCATCTCCACGCTTTCAGACGGCCTGCGTAAAGCCGGTCTGCATCTCACTTTAAGCGATATTGTGGTCAGGGAAGACACCGGAAAAGATAAGATACCGCACATGATAGATCCGGAAAAGGACGAGGGTCTGCTTCCTGATGCTATCGAAGATAAGATCATTGATGCCATTGTCGGCTGGCTGAAGGGAAGTGTAAAATGAAGAACCTGAAAAAACTGACACTGCTGCACTCGAATGACCTTCACGGTGATTTCCTTGCAGAGAAGGTGGATGACAAACTCATCGGCGGAGTTTCGCGCCTGTCCGGCTATGTTAATAAGGTCCGGAATGAGGAGAAGAATGTTATATATTCCATCTCCGGCGACATGTTCCGCGGCTCACTGATCGACAGTGAATTTCAGGGACTCTCGACGATCGAGATAATGAATATGCTCGCTCCGGACGTTGTGACTATCGGTAATCATGAAGCGGATTATGGTCTTGCGCACATGCTGTTCATAGAGAAGTGCGCATCATTCCCGATCATAAATGCAAACATGTATATCAAGTACGTCGGCACCCGTCTGTTCAACTCTCACTACATCAAGGAAATCGATGGAATGAGAGTGCTGTTCATAGGGATACTGACAGAGGATGTGCTGAAGAACACCAAGAGCGAAGGTGTTGTCGGCACTCTGATAGATATACAGGATGCAGTATCTGAAATCAGTAAGATCTGCGATGCATACCGTACGGATGATATTGATCTTACCGTTTTGCTCACACATATCGGCTTTGAAGAGGACAAGAAGCTCGCAGCGGCGCTCGACCCTGCGTGCGGAGTAGATATCATTATCGGAGGTCACAGCCATACGCTTCTCTCCGAGCCTTGTGTAGTGGCAGGGATCCCGGTCGTACAGGCAGCAATCGGCACAGATCAGATCGGACGTTTTGACATAATGGTCGATACAGACAATAACTGCATAGATTCATATACATGGCAGTGCATTCCGATTACGGAAGAAAACTGTCCGCGCGATGAGGCTCTCGAGAAGGTCGTAAGCGAGTACAAGGAATATACAGATGAGAAGTACGGACGCATTCTCACAAGATTCCCACGCGCTTACACACATCCGAAGCGCAATATGGAGACTGAACTCGGAAATCTTCTGGCAGAATGCATGCGCGATCAGATCGGCGCAGATCTCGTTCTCCTCGGTTCCGGAAGCATCCGCAAACCGTCTCTGGGACCTGTAGTCACGGTCAGGGACTTCATTGAGATATTTCCGTTCAAAGGCTCTGCGACAGGCTTCAGACTTACCGGTAAACAGCTTCGCCATATCGTGACATTCATGCTTCGCGAAGAGTCATTCATTGACAGCGAGCATAACGAATGGTTCCAGTTCTCAAAAGGATTCTGCTGCGAGTTTGACCGTAAGAATCACACTATAATCTCTCTTAAGATGAACGGTAAAGAAGTCGAAGACGAGGATATGTTCACCGTTGTCATGCAGGACTTTTTCTTCAGTAACATCGGAGATTTCCTCGACCTTCCGCAGGAGGAGATCGCAAAGAACGGAAGACCTGTTGAAGTAGCCACCAATGCACCGAACATACTGGAAGAATACTTCAAGGACCACGAGAGCATAAAGCTTGACGGTGAGCAGAGACTGATAATTCGTACATGACAGTGATTGTGAGGATAAAATGACTTCTAAGGATTGGGAAAAACATACCCTTGACGGGGACCGGAAGGTCAGAAAAAGGATCGAAGAGCACAGGAAAAAGAGCACAAGGCGGGTGTTTCTGGGAATTGTAATTGCTTTATTCGGCTTTGACTATCTTAACGATGTTATCAAGACATTCACTAAAGTCGCCGGTGCGTATACAAAGGAGGCCGGCAAAAAATCACTGGATGTTGTCGCAGGTGCAGTCAAAGCAGGGGCACAGGGGACTGACGGCAGGATTGTCACGGTCGCTCTTGTACTGATCCTTCTGGCTTTTGCTGTATTCATCTGGGCAGTGACGGCCAAGAATAAAGCAGATGAGATAGAGCGGGAAATGTTCAGATGGGAGCCTGGTGAAGATGAGATCGCGGATCTCAGAAAAAGATTCGATAATGAATTTATCAGAGGTGTTCTGAATAAAATCTCGGCCAGAGAGACAGAGAGTGTTACGGTATCTCTTGACGGCATAATGATCGATAACAATGACGGTGAAGTGTCGTTCAATTTCAACAGAGAAGGTTTCAGGCGGCTAACCAACTATGAAAGCAAGCAGCTGGCATTTTTCATTGGAACTGAAGCTTTTCCGGATGGATTTATCCTCCATCAGATCAAAAGGCACGCTACGGTATACGACAATTATGCCCGCGGTTATCTTGAAGTCGGAGAAGTCTGGGAGAAAGCACCTGGTGAAGAAGAAATAGCGAAGAAGAATGTGCGCTGGCTTCTGAAGGAGATCGTCAGACTGACCGGATACAAAAAACTGAAAATCAAGGATGAGCCGGTCAAACAGGTTTCGGTAGAAGGCGGTCACATAGTGCTGAATAAGGGCTATAGTGAAAACAGCGAAAAATATAAGGCATTATGACCATACCGCCCAGATGAAGATATAACCGACGATGACCGCAACGAGGGTGTACGGAACACCTATGCGCATGAAATCCTTAAACGATACCTGGTAGCCTTCGCTCTCCAGCAGACCTACAGCTGCAATATTGGCTGAGGCGCCTATAGGCGTGATGTTGCCGCCGAGGGTCGCACCGGACAGAAGACCGAAGTACAGAAGATAAGGCTCTATGCCGAGCGATGATGTTACTGCAGTAAGCACAGGAAGCATGGTCGCAACATACGGGATATTATCCACGAATGCGGAGATGAGGACTGAGCCCCATACTATGATCGTGTACAGCAGGAATTTATTGTCCCCGCCGGCTTTGACTATGAAGTCTGCAAAGTCATTGATGATGCCTGTATGGGTAAGTCCTCCGATGACGACGAACAGCCCTGTAAGGAGCCCGAGCGTACCGAAGTCAAGCGTCATTACAGAAGCGATGGTGTCTTCTGTGTTGCCGTCTCTGATGGTGTCAATGATTATCGTGATGACTGCCAGCGTGCAGCATATGACACCGTTCGTGACAGACGGTGTATCCGGTATAAATGATGCCGTAATGAGCGCACCGACCATCAGTATCAGCATAACGGTCGGGAGAAAATCATGCACTTCAGTCATTTCGACTGAAGTGATTTTTTCTTTGTCTTTGCGGAAAAGGATGAACATGACAGGTATGGTGGCAAGAGCTCCGAGCTCCACTGCGAAAAAGATGCCCGGGCGGCCGTTCATCCAGAAAAAGTCCATGAAATTCATCCCCGCAAAGTCACCGAGCATGATAGAAGTCGTATCACCGACAAGAGTTGCAGCGCCCTGCAGGTTGGATGACACTGATACGGAAAGGATCATGCCGACAGGATTGATCCTGAGTTTCCTGCATATTGCCAGAGCGATAGGCGCAACGATCAGCACGGTGGAAACATTATCTATAAATGCGGATATGATACCGGCAAACAGAGACATGCGGATCGTTACCCACATGGCATTTTCAGACTTTGACAGCAGTATATCTGCCAGAAGGGCAGGCATTCCCGAATCAATAAAGTAATAGACGATGACCATTGTTCCCGCGATCATCAGCAGGACGTTCCAGTTGATAACAGACGGCAGCATTGAGACAGGCAGTATACCGGCAGCCAGAAATGCCACAGCGGTCACAAGTGCGATATACGGTCTGTACTTAGGCGCTGCTATCATAAGAGCATACATGAGTATGAACATTATTAGAGCGGTAAGTTTCATCGAGTCCAGTCCCTCCCTGAAATTTTGCATTACAGATATAATAGCACTGTCGGAAAGCAAAATGAACTGCATGCAGAGGTAAAAAATAATCTGCTCCCTGTTTTCAGCAATCCGTTTCTGCTGAAAAAAGTGTATGGCGTAAAGAAGCGGCAAATCAGAGAAGAAGCGTTAAAATATGATATACTAACATTAATAAGCAGGGGCTGCTTATACAATTAAAGAAAACATGAAAGAGAACCGGATCCTTGAAAGATACAATGGACTGAAACTCGGATGGCTGCGAGACTCGCTCTTCTTCATTGCGGCAGTCGCAGTCGTATTTGTCATGTTCAGATTTGTGATAGGCCTGTCGGTGGTAGGCGGGGACTCCATGGACCCGACTCTTACTGACGGGCAGATAGTACTGTACCTGAGACTGACGGGTGACTATGGGCTGGATGATGTGGTCGCAGTCAGGGTCCCTTCAGGTGACTTTTACATCAAAAGAGTTGCAGCAACCGGAGGCAGCACTGTGGACGTTCATGACGGAAAGCTTTATGTTGACGGAGCAGAGGCTGATGACACTCATGCTGTCGGAAGGACAGAGGAGGAAACCGGTGCGGTGATATATCCGTATACGGTAAGGGACGGTAATCTCTTTGTCCTGGGTGACAACCGTGAGGTATCAATGGATTCGAGGATGTTCGGCGAAGTCAATCGCAGACAGATAAAAGGAAGAATAGTATTAAGTGCTGACAGGCATGGCATACATAAAGTTGATTGAGAGTAGGTCGTTTTATGAAAAGATTTGACAGGATCAAAACAATACAGCTTGTGCTCCTTCTTGCATTTACTGCAGCAGCACTGATTTCGATACTGCGGAATGATGAGCTGTTCATGCTCATTGGTACGAATTCCGCTGCCAGACTGATAAGTGTGATATTATGGCTGACCCTTGGAGTGTCGTTTCTGTTCCTTCTGTATGATTTCAACTCATACGCAGACATGCGGCGTGAAAATCTTGAGCTTGACAACGCACTGTATTCTGACGCACTGACGGGAGTGGCAAACAGATACAGCGTTGATGCGTATATAGGGCAGTTCATCAACAAGCCGCTTCCGGAGGATATGGGCGCTTTGACTCTGGAGATCGTCAACCTCGGGGACATCAATCATCAGCATGGTCACAGCGGGGGGGATCTTGTAATTCAGGCATTCTCGGCGATCCTGAAAAATGCTTCAAGCGGTGCCTGCTTCATCGGACGCAACGGAGGCAATAAATTCGTAGCTTTTTTCAGAGACTGCACTGACGCCAAGCTGGACAGATTCATTCAGACTGTCGATAAAATGGTATCTGAAAGAAATGCGGAGCATCCTGATGCTGTCATAAAATACAGCTGGGGCAAGGCATTCAATGAAGGTCCGGAGGTCAGCGAAGTTACAGAACTTGTGGCTCTGTCCGACAGGAGAGCATGGGAGAATTCCGGCAGAGTCTGGTAGGACCTCGTTACAGACAGCGATAGGGGACGGAATGGGTGTAAAGAACGCTTTTGACAGACTTGACCAGTCATATCTGAATGACCTGGTCGTAAGATCGGGGCAGGGCAGCAGTAATGCCTTTGCCGAGCTTTTTGCGTCTGTTTCCGACCGCCAGCTGTACTATCTGTGTACACTTTTCGGAGACCGGGAGCAGGCTGTGAATGCTCTTGGCAATGTTTTTATGTCGGCATGGCGGGAGCTGCCTGCACTGACAAGGCCTGAAATGTTCACGCTGTGGCTGTCAAGGTTTTCTGCGAATGAGTATTTTGAAAGATCCGGTCAGGAACGCGCAAAAAACGGCAAATACACACTGTCACAGTTTCTTAATCTGCCGCTTGCGGAATCGCAGATAATGCTCATGAAATATGAGAATGGACTCTCGGATGCGGAGATCGGGGAGATCCTCAACGTAGGCAGGAGCACTGTCAGAAGATTTGTCAGACTTGGGCGAAAACATCTCAACAGAGATTCATCCGGAGCAAAACAGGAATCCGGTGATCCCGCAGGAATGCACAGCGACCGGAAAGACTTCAGCCCGCTCACACCCGTTGAGGCGGCAGACGTACTTGATAATGTATTTGAATCGTGCAGGGCAGATGCCAATACTGTACCGATGGAGGCGCTTTCATCCTATGCCATCTATCGGAAGGAGAGGTTTTCTCTGCAGAGGAGCATACTGGGAATAGCATTGGCGGTGTTCATGATGCTGCCGGTTCTGTTTCTTATTCCATCGTATTCTGTCAGCGTCGAAGAGACGGGCGAGCGCGGTCTTCCTGTATATACCATTGAAGTGAAGTCATTGCTTCCGGTAGGTAAAGTACTTGCCAGCTTCAGGAATCACAGTCTTCCTGTGTACGAAGCGGGGTCAAAAGAGTATACTGTTGAGCCGACCAGAAACGGAAAACTCAGCATCACAGTGGAACTGATCAACCGGCAGCGGGCATCAGGAGAATATGATGTGGTGGATGTCGATTCACAGGGACCGCAGCTGATAGATAATAAGACCAATGATGATACCTTTGTCATCATAGTTAAGGATGCCGGAATAGGCGTTGATTACAGGGAGGTCTACGCTCAGGATATTTCGGGCAATGTTCATTACCCGATAGCTGCGAATGCGGATGAGGGGATAGTGTTTGAATATCCTGAGGAAGCATGGGACATTTATATTCCTGATCATATCGGAAATACACTGCATCTGGTAATAAGCCTTAAATAAGCGTTGTTTATGACGGATATTGTGACGGTTCATATGCGATGCTTAATCCAGTAGAATAGAGCCGCCGGCATGTGACCGGGCGGTGTTGTTGGCATACAGACAGCAATTTGGTAATAAGTCAAGAAGCGATTGAGAAAAGTAATTTCAAGGAAAGGACATGCTGAACAAGCCTACGCCACGGTAGTGTCGGCAAAGGCAGAAGATATCGCTATGGATTACCTACTCTTTTCCGGAGAGTAG
>JAZQHU010000016.1:0-3327 GCA_045540775.1 Anaerovoracaceae bacterium
CTGTTATTGCATCGGTGAGCCTGATAGTTTCTACGATGTCCGGGATCGTGATCCTTGGAGAAAGGATCACTTTGATCAATGCTGCAGGATTGATGGTAGTACTGCTGTCAATTGTGATTATCAATATCAAAACCCCAAAACAATCCTAGTTGAGTGTTTGGAAAAGATAACAACAAAGATCAGTTCGTCATAATGAGCTGGTCTTTTCTATTGTGAACTCTTCACTTGACAAGGTGGCAGTGAGCGGCCAGAAGCTGATGAAGCTGCAGGGCATAACGTGACTGCGTCATAGGTGAAGAGGTATAAATTATAGACGGCGGTTGACACGACGCCGTCTTTGCGAAACAATACTGATAGCATTTTCAGCAAGTGACGGAATGCACCGGAGGGATGTACTGCAAAATGCCGGGAATACCGTGCAGCTGAAAGAGGGGAGGTTCGAAGTGAGCATAACAGTAAATCTGTATTATACGGGAGAAAACGGCAGCGCCCGCAGATTCGCGGAAGAAATGGAAGCGCGCGGTGTCGCGGATGCGATCAGAGCCGAGGACGGCAATGAAAAGTATGAATACTTCATTCCTCTCAAGGACCCTGAGACTGTGCTTCTGATCGACAGCTGGAGAGACCAGGAGTCTCTTGACCTCCATCATGCGTCGCCTATGATGGCTGAGATCGCAAAGCTGAGAGATAAATACGACCTGCACATGAGGGTCGAGCGCTATGTGTCCGACGCGGAAGGAGTTCCGCAGAAGGACCAGGATTTTATAAGAAAATAATGCAGAAGGAAGATCAGATTGGTAGATGAGAAGGCGGATCCGAAAGATCCGGCTTTGACGAGAATCATATCTGGAGAAAGAGGGGAAAAAGAAATGAGCGAGAAGATCGTACAGACAGCAGGAAGAGAGCAGCTCGGAGATTTTGCGCCGATGTTCGCGCATCTCAATGACGATGTGCTGTTCGGCGAAGTCTGGAATGAGGAAGCGATCGATGTCAAGACAAAGTGCATCATCACGGTAGTGTCACTGATGGCTTCGGGCATCACAGATTCATCCCTGACATATCACCTGCAGAATGCAAAGGCGCACGGTGTCACGAAGGAAGAGATAGCAGCTATCATCACGCACGCAACGATGTACGTTGGCTGGCCGAAGGGCTGGGCAGTATTCCGCCTTGCGAAAGAAGTCTGGAATGATTAGTGAGATGAGGGGCGGACGATGAGAAGAATAATTGATGTCTGCATGACTCTGGCGCTGCTCGTGCTGATGGCGTATCAGGTCACGGGCGAGACGGTGCATGAGTGGACGGGGATGCTGATGACGGTGCTTGTCATCACGCATCAGGTCCTGAACCGCAGATGGTATAAGTCATTATTCAAGGGAAAATACAATCCATACCGCACATTGACAACAGCAGTGAACATACTGCTGCTGTTGTCGTTCGCGCTTACGGCGTTCTCGGGAATGGCGATGAGCAGACACGCTGTGCCGTTTATGAACGGATTGGCACCTGCATCTCTTGCAAGGCAGATGCACCTTGCCATGTCGCACTGGTCATTCGTGCTGATGGGTACGCATCTCGGACTGCACATACCGGCTATGGCTGCAGGAATGAAACTCCAGGGGCGGAAGAAGACGGTCGCGGGCGCGGTGTTCTGCGGTATTGCATGTGTCGGGATGTATCTCTTCATCCGAAACGGAATGTTTGATTACATGTTCTTCCGCGAGGCTTTTGCTTTTCTGGATTATGACAAGGCCGGAGCACTTGTGTTCCTGGAAAATCTGCTGATGCTGCTGGCGTGGGCGTTTATCGGCGACCGCGCTGCGGTACTGTGTAAGAAGAGTTTGCGCGAAAAGGCCGGCGCATAACCGGTGCTGAGAGGCAGGCCTTCGCAATATGCAGGAATTGCGGGATTCCGCAAACATGACGCGTGAAGATTGTGAGAAATCTATAGCTTTGCCCGCAGATTAATTGTAGAATAATCGGGTAAGGGCTCCGCCTTAGGGAGTCACAGGACCGGAGTCTCTGCGGAGATGGCAGGAAGAACAGAGCCTGCTGCCGGGAGACGGAGGAAACCAGTCAGATAGAGGAGGACAATATTATGGAAAAGTACGTATGTGATGTATGCGGTTATGTTTATGATCCAGCTGTAGGCGATCCAGACAACGGAATCGAGCCGGGCACAGCATGGGAAGATGTTGCTGAGGATTGGGTATGCCCACTTTGCGGCGTAGGCAAGGACAGCTTCAGCGCTGAATAATCAATAGGGACAAAAGGGGCATCCGGGGCATGCCGGGTGCCTTTTTTCATAAAGTGAGAGTTTGAAGGGAGCAGATAATGTACAAAATTGTAAGAAGGAAGGCTCTGAGACCGACGGTAACTCAGCTGGAGATCGAGGCTCCGCTGGTCGCACGCAAGGCAAAGCCGGGCCAGTTCATCATCCTGCGTGTCGATGAAGAGGGAGAGAGGATCCCTCTGACCGTAGCAGGAACGAACCCTGAAGAGGGAACAGTCAAGATCATCTTCCAGGTCGTAGGAGCAACGACAGAGATGCTGAACCACGTACCTGAAGGCGGATACCTGCAGGACTTCGTAGGACCGCTCGGCAACGCGACTGAGACAGAAGGTATCAATAAAGTATGCATCGTAGGCGGCGGCGTAGGCTGCGCCATCGCGATGCCTGTAGCTCAGGAGTTCCACAGACTCGGAGCAGACGTAACGAGCATCATCGGATTCAGAAGCGAGGACCTCGTTATCCTCGAGGACGAGTTCAATGAGTGCTCCAATAAGCTGATCGTCATGACCGACGACGGCACATACGGAAGACAGGGCAACGTAACAGTACCTCTGGATGAGATGCTGTCATCAGGTGAGAAGTTCGATATGATCATCACCATCGGACCACTCATCATGATGAAGTTCGTCACTTTGACTGCAAAGAAGTACGATGCACCTATCACAGTCTCGATGAGCCCGATCATGATCGACGGAACGGGAATGTGCGGCGGATGCAGACTGACACTGAACACAGAGGACGGACCTGTGATGAAGTTCGCATGTGTTGATGGTCCTGACTTCAACGGATACGAGGTCGACTTTGACGAAGCCATCTCGAGAGGCCGCATGTACTTCGACTACGAGAGACATGCACACGAAGAGACCTGCAATCTGTACAAGATGGCAGAGAACGCATAGCACTGAAAGGAGGAAATGAAATGGCACTTGACCCTAAGAAACACGAAATGCCTGCTCAGGATCCGCAGGTGCGTGCGCATAACTTCGACGAGGTAGCGCTGGGATATACAGAAGAGATCGCACTGGCAGAGGCAC
>JAZQHU010000017.1:0-12991 GCA_045540775.1 Anaerovoracaceae bacterium
GTTGAGGTCACTAATACACACACACCGGAAGAAATCAGGATCACAGTGACCAAGAAGTGGGATGATGCTGATGATCAGGATGGCAAGCGTGCAGGTGCAGGGGCAAAGGTAAAGCTGTTCAGGACTGTTGACGGACAGAAGACAGAAGTCGAAGATTCAGAAAAAACAGTCGGTACTGAAAACAACTGGTCAGACTCATGGGATGAGCTGCCTGCATATGATGACGGAAAGAAGATCGCTTACTCTGTCGAAGAAACGCTTGCAGAAAACAGCGGGTATGAAAGCAGCGTCGGTGCTGTAACTCCGGAAATCGATCCTGAAACAGGAGAGGAGACCGGCAACTATACCGTTGAGGTCACTAACAAACATGTGACAGAGAAGATCGATGTTGTTGCTGAGAAGAAGTGGGAAGACAATGACGACGCCTCCGGAAGCAGACCTGAATCAATAACTATAAGTCTGTACAGAAAGGCACCTTCACAGGACGATGAAGAAGCTGATGAAAAGACTCTCGTAGGCAGCGTAACGCTTGACGGAACTGCTGATGAAGACGGTGAGTTTGAGGCCTGGAAGGGAA
This sequence comes from Anaerovoracaceae bacterium, assembly GCA_045540775.1. Taxonomy (GTDB): domain Bacteria; phylum Bacillota; class Clostridia; order Peptostreptococcales; family Anaerovoracaceae; genus Crickella. The sequence goes on from JAZQHU010000017.1 coordinate 578, forward strand.
TCTTCCCTGATCTGCCGAAGTATGAAGGCGGAGAAGAGATCGAATACACTGTTGAAGAGACTCCTGTTGACGGTTATGAGACAGAGGTTTCAGGACCGGTAGTGACGGAGTATGAGGATCCGGGCGAGGACAACAAGGTCGCAAGATACACCTTTACAGTAACAAACACTCCGGAGACTGTAGATCTCGAGATTACCAAGGATCTGCTCGACTATGTCGATCACAACAGCAGCGTTTCCGGAAATGTGACGACTACATTCGTGTTCAGAGTCACCGGAACCAGAGATGGAGCGGCCGAGCCTGAATACAGCACCCAGGTAGGCATCCAGCTCGACAGCGCAGGAACGAAGAGCAAGACTCTTAAGAACCTGCCTAAGGGCCTGACCTACACAGTCGAGGAGGTATACTCAGGCAGCAGCTCAACTGTAAAGCCATCCGGACCGAAGACGTTGACTGATGAAGACCTCACTGAAGAAGGAGGCAGATACTTCTACAAAGTCAAATTCGAGAACTCCGGAAGGAATATCGAGTACGGCGGCGGAGTCATCAACAAGTATGATGGCGAGAACCCGATGAAGCAGGAAGGCAAAACGCATTCCGGCTCAGGACAGAACTAACGGAAGGAGGAAGACGGCATGAAGAACATGACATTGAGCAAAAAACTTCTGGTCATTGCGATCGCACTGTCGCTCCTCACCTCCGCAGGAATGACTTTTGCATACTTCAGTGACTATGTGACAGCTAAAGGCGAAGCGACCCTTTCGCTCAGCGGCAAAACAGATATCGAAGAAAAGGTAACTGAGAACAGGAAAGATATCGCCATATACAACACCGGGGATATCGACATGGTCGTAAGAGTGCAGGTTTTCGGGCCTGAAGGAATGACCATTACGGGAAACGGATGGACTAAAGCCGGCGACTGGTATTACTACAACGAAGCGCTTGCGCCGGGAGAAGATTCGAAGACCTCGACTCTGACGGCGGAAATCAGCGATGTTCCGGTCGATCCGGATAACGACCTTGAGATCATCGTAGTGCATGAGAGCGAGCCGGCAGTGTATGACGCTGCCACAGGCAAACTCACACCGCAGAGTGAGTGGTTCAAATAGCGGAGAGGAGGCTTAGACTATGGATAACAGAAAGAAAAGACTCTCCGCACGCACACTGGCGCTCTTTGCAGCAGCTGTCCTGCTTATTTCCGCAGGAGGATTCATGGGCACAAGAGCAATCCTGAGTGCTGTCAGCACTAACGGAGATGCAACACTTGAGACCAATGCCATAGACATCGACATGGTCGGTGCCGATAACGAGGCGCTCGATGCTGAAAACATAATGAGTGATGTTGAAAAGGTCATCCCGGGCCGTAATTACGACAAGGGGATCCGCGTTCAGAACAATGCAGCTGACGCCTATGTAAGGGTCGTCGTGCAGAAGTACTGGAAGGATGCCAAGGGAAACAAGACCAATGAGATCGAGCCGACAGAGATCATGCTGCTGAACGGCGGCAAGGATATCACCGGCAGCAGCTGGACTTCAGGCGGAGGCTGGATCAGGAGTGCTGATGAGAGCACACCGGAGACTGACGTATATTACTACAGCAGCATGCTCGAGAGCGGTGCGACATCCGAACCGCTCTTCACTGCAGTACGTGTCGGTGAGAATGTACTTGCTGACTTCAGTACCAAGGAAGAGAAAGTCGACGATACTCATACGAATATCACATATGAGTATACCTTTAACGGATATTCTCTCTGTATTTCGGCTGAAGCCCAGGCTGTTCAGACTCACAGTGCAGTCAAAGCCATGAAGAGCCTGTGGGGCGTGGATGTCTCTCTCAGCGGCAGCAGCATCACGGCTGTAAGCAGGTAAGGAGGGGATGAGAAATGAAGAGAATGACTAAGATCACAACACTTCTTCTGGCCCTCATTACTGTACTGATGATGAGTCAGGCTGCTTTCGCCGATACATCAACGGCGAGCGGCGGCACATACACATTCGACGGCAGCGATATCACACAGAGCGGCGGAGACTTAGAGAACGCCATCAGCGGACTCCAGCCGGGAGACTCTGTGGAGATCGAATTCGTATATAAGAACGATGCGGATGATGAGACGGAGTGGTATCTCAGGAATGAGGTGCTCGAATCACTCAAATCAGCTGCAGAGGACAACGGCGGATACACATATAAGCTGACCAACTACGGAGAGACCGGAACACTGGACATCTTCGACAGCAATGCTGTCGGCGGATCGGATGCCTATGAACCGGACGGGATAGCCAGGGGACTTCTCGGAGCTACTGACGCGACTGACGAGTTCTTCCACATAGATACGCTGGGTAAGGATCAAAGCGGAAGGACTGTTCTGACTGTAGGATTTGACGGAGAATCTCAGGGCAATGCTTATGAAAGTTCTGACGCAGTTGTCGAAGTGCAGTATGCGGTAGAACTTGTTTCCGGTGAGACGATCTATAAGCACGTGAAACGCACTGTAAGGACAGGTGATGATACCAACATCGTTTTGCCTCTGGCGGTATTCCTCGGAGGAGTGATCCTGCTGGCGCTTGCAGTGAGGAGCCGCAGAAGGGACAGAAAGGACGGTGAGGAAGCATGATGAAGATCAGAAAACTCGCCGTTATGGTAATGACTTTCTGCCTGATAATGGCTGCAATGGCAGTCAGCACTTTCGCTGCATACGATAACGAGATGACCGTCTCTGCAGGAAACGGATCCTTCAGCGGGTCGGTCCCTGAGAATATCAGGAGCGTCACTCCTGTCACAGGCACGGATGGTGCGCTCACGATCGAAGATAAGGGCGGGAGCGAGACGACTGTCAAAGTCACACCGCCTGCGAATCACTTTGTGTCCGGTGTCAGGATCGCGGGACACGATGAAGTCCTGACGGGCACACAGACACTTGACAACCAGGATGTTGAACTTGTTGTCACATACGGACTCAAGTCGAACATGGTCAAATACACAGTCAGCTACGTCAATGCCGACGGCGGGACGGTTCCGGGTCTGCCGGAGTCCGAGGAGTTCTATGGCGTGATCGGTGACAAGCCGGTAGTCTCATACAAGTATGCTGAAGGATACCTTCCGCAGGCGTACAGACTGACGGGAACTCTCAGCGACGGAGAGAATATCTTCGAATTCATTTACTATCAGGTAGATGAAGAGGGCAATGTGATCGTGATCAATGATGGCACCACCACGGTTACCGGAGGCGGAGCCGGCGCTGGAGCAGGTGCGGGTGCAGGAGCCGGTGCCGGAGCAGGTGCTAATGCTGCGGACGGAACCAATATAGGCGACAACGCCACACCGCTCGCGGACGGACCGGCGGATATCATAGATATCGACAACAACGACACACCTAAGGCTGACGCTGATGATGTGGATGACACGGAAGACAGCAAGACACCGCTGTCTCTGCCTGTCATAATCGGCGGAGGCGCAGCTATCCTGGCACTAATCGCAGCACTCATCGCTTATCTCGTAAGACGCAGCAGCGAATACGAAGACGATGAAGAGGATGATGCAGACGTCGAATAATAGACTTAGATACATATAAGTCAAAAAAGCTTACAAACAAGCGCATATGTTGCGCATTAGTTGCACATATGCGCTTACTATTTGTTACACGGGCGCTTTTACATTGAGGGGAGTAATCGGCTTGCAGCTGTCCGGGTGGCACCACCCGGGGCAATAGCCGCGCCTTATTGGATGAAAGGAGCTTGTTCAGGCAGGCTTCTTTTTGCAGGGGTAGAAAAGCGTATCGCTTCATTATTGGGACTGAAAAACTGATTATGAGGTAGGTACACAAGCGATGTATACTCTTTGCATTGCCGGAGATTTTACTCAGGCGGAGTATGTTAATGAGGTAATGAAAAAGATCGATCCTGAAGGCACGCACAGGACCGAAGAGAACAGAGAAAATGCTGAGCGCATTGTAGGAAACGCTGCTCCCGATGTTGTATGGCTTGCGGCAACAGAAGATAATTTTGCCCTTGCCGGGGAAAGTCTGCAGAAAAAGGCGCATACCAATTACATATTTGTTGCAGACGACGGATCGGCTGCTGCGGATGCATTCAGAGTCCGTGCCAGCGGATATGTTGAAGGGCCTGTAACAGCGGAGGCAGTGAAAGAGGAACTTTCCAATCTCAGATTCCCGGCTGATCGTGAGGAGAAACTGACCGTCCGGTGCTTTGGCAATTTCGAAGTGTTCAGGCACGGCCGGATAATAAGATTCGCACGCTCGCTGAGCAAGGAGGCTCTCGCGTATCTTGTGGACCGCAGAGGCGCTGGGTGTACGGTGAGCGAGATATGTTCGGTGCTGTGGGAGAACAGGCTGGTCGATACCAACCTGAAGTCCCAGTGCAGGGTGATCATGGCAAGTCTCAAGCGGGATCTTGAGGCGGCTGGCGCCGGAGATGTGCTGGTCAAGGGCTGGAACACCTGGGGCATTGATGCGGCAAAGATAACATGCGACTATTATGATTTCCTGAGAAATGCGGACAGCGCTGCCAATACATACCGCGGGGAGTATATGGCGCAGTACTCATGGGCGGAAATGACAAGCGGATCGCTGTACCGGATGTCGGATAAGTAGACCTTTGACTTTCATATAGTCAGGGTCTATTGTTTTGCGTGAAAATGCACTCTGTAATATAATACTTTCATGTTGAATGAGAGTAACGCGACCTGCAGGGGTCGTGTGGAACAGTAGTTGATAGAGTAACAGAAACAGACAGGGGGAATCATATGCGCAAGACCAAGATCGTATGCACCATAGGACCGGCAAGTGAGTCGGAAGAGACTCTGAAGGAACTATGCTTAGCCGGCATGAACGTGGCCAGACTGAACTTCTCTCACGGCACGCATGAAGAGCACCTGAAGCGCATCAACAGGATCAAAAAAGTCAGGGAGGAGCTCGGGCTGCCGATCGCGATCATGCTCGACACCAAGGGGCCGGAGTTCCGTATAGGCACATTCAGAGATGGGAAAGTCACGCTCAGCGAAGGGGCGGATTTTGTCTTTACGACTGAAGATGTCGAGGGTGATGAGCACATCGTATCTGTCAGCTACCACAACCTTGCCAATGAGCTTGAGCCGGGCGACAGGATTCTTCTGAACAACGCTCTTCTTGAGTTCGAGGTCATCAGCACGGACGGCGTGCAGATCAGGACCAGAGTGCTCTCAGGAGGAGAGCTGTCCAACCGCAAATCCATGAGCTTTCCGGGCAAACACCTCCAGCAGATATACCTGTCCGAGCAGGACAAGTCAGATATACAGTTGGGTGTCGAGAACGATGTCGATTTCATCGCGTGCTCGTTCGTGTCGCTGAGGCAGGATCTTGTCGATGTACATGATTTCCTCAGGTCTCTCGGCAAGGATGACTCCGTGGAGCTCATTGCCAAGATAGAGAACCAGTCGGGATACGATAATATTGACGAGATCTGCAACGAGTGTGGCGGCATCATGGTAGCAAGGGGCGACATGGGTGTCGAGGTGCCGTTCGAGAGGCTGCCGGCGATGCAGAAGGATCTGATCTCGAGATGCCGCATGCTGGGCAAAAGGGTCATCACCGCTACGGAGATGCTCGAGTCCATGATATACAATCCGCGTCCGACCAGAGCTGAGACTTCTGATGTTGCCAATGCTGTATATGACGGCACGAGTGCAGTGATGCTCTCGGGTGAGACGGCTGCCGGCTCATATCCGGTGCAGGCTGTCATGGCCATGGCGCGCATTGCTGAAGAAGCGGAGAAGCATATCGATTACAAGACGAGATTCTATCAGTATGATTTCAAGATAAACAGTGACATGGATGCTATCTCACATGCTACCTGCGGCATGGCCATGGATGTAGGGGCAAGGACGATCGTTGCCTGCACCATGTCCGGCAGGGTGGCAAGAATGGTATCCAGGTTCCGCTCGCCGATCGACATCATAGGACTTACGACCAGTGAGAGGACATGGAGATCACTTGCACTGTCCTGGGCGGTCACACCTATGATGTGCGAAGTGGTCCCTTCGACTGAGGTCCTGTTCTACATGGCCAAGAAAGCTGCGGAGGAAGCGATGGACCTTAAGAAAGGCGAGAAGATAGTGATCACAGGAGGCGGGACTACGGGTAAGTCCGGCAATACCAACCTGATCAAGATAGAGACGATCTGATCAGGAATTAGAAATAGTATCAGATTAAGATAGATAAAAGAGAAAAACTATCTGATCGCAGAAGAGAAGGCGGGGAGTCCTTATAGTGGGACGCCCCGTTTATTGCGGCAAAAATTCCTGCGTAGTTAACAAAAGTTAGCGATTAAAACAAAGAAATCAAGAGGAACATGTGCAAAAAAACAAGATTCGCGAATTTAATACAAAATAAATGACGCTTTTTCAGACGCAACAAATTTATAATAATGGTGAAATAGCACAGTTTTCATTGTTTTTCATAAGGGCAACATTTATCTGATGCGTAACTTGACCTACTATAGAGGTAAAGCACCAGATTTTGGCGTATATAAAATCAATTTAGCCAGTTCAACAAGGACACCGCTAAGGTGGATAGAAAGGATAAGGGAATGAACAATATTATCAGAAAATTCCTGGCGATGCTGATGATATTCGCTATGGTACTCCAGTACGGAGTAACGGCGACATATTTCACAGTATACGCTGGAGACGGCGGAGAGCCTGCAGAGGCTGACGCCGGGGGTCAGGTGACCGAAGAACCGGCACCTGAGCCGGATCCTCCGCAGGAAGAACCGAAGGTAGAGGTGAAGACAGAATCACCACCGCAGGAGAATCCTGAGGAAGAAGTGAAGAAAGAAACCGTGACAGAGGATGCAGAGAAACCTCAGGCAGACACCTCATCCGGAACAGGGCAGACCGCTTCAAAGGCTGCAGCGCAACCGGAAGAGACTAAGAAGGCTGCCGGGGATGACAGCAAGGCAGAAGAGTATCCAGCTGTCACGCTCACAGGCTCAAGCGACACTGTCAACGTATCAGTCGATGCACCTAAAGGGGCACTGCCTGAAGGCGTAAGTCTTGTCGTGGGCAATGTTACTGGAGCTGAGGACATAGTTGCAGACTTCATTCCGGAGGACAAAGAGATCGACGATATCGCTTCGGCAGATATCTCGTTTGAGCTGAAAGGAACCAAGGTAACTCCGGAAAGAGCTGTTAAGGTAACACTGAGCAGCAACATTCAGGGCAGTGACCTTGCAGTCTACAACAAGGGCATCAACGGTACCGGCAGACTCGACGGAACACTGACTAATACAGGCGGAACCTTCGAAAGTAAGGACATCGCCAAGGTAGTGATGGTCACTGTCAGAGATAAGGAAAACAGTGACAGTGATAAAGCCGGAGAAGAAGAGAGCAGTGACGGTGACGAAGACCCTGACGCGGAAGGACCGCAGCTTCTTAAGGCACCGATGCTCCGTGAAGCCACAGAAACAGAATACTGGACTGTAAACTTCCGAAACAGAGACGGCGATATAATTGATACCAGAGAAGTCGAAAAGGCAGACGGCGGAACAGCTATCGGCGAACTGCCTGCTGTTGTCGCGCGTGATGATTATAATGCGTACTGGGCAATCGGAGAATATGACAGCTCTTCAGAACAGGGTGTGTGGAAACCTGTTGAACGCATAACTGCCGACTATCTGGTTGAAAGCGATCTGGATATCGTTCCGGATTACGACAAGATAACATATACTGTCACATTCTATGAAGAAGACAAGACAACTGAAGTAGCCAGCAGGACGGTTGACTTCGAATCAAACTACGGCGTAAATGACATGCCGCTGGTCCCTGATAAGGACGGTTATACCGGCAAGTGGGTATATGCAGACGGAGACTTCACCAATGCTGTAGCCGTCAACGGTGACACAGAAGTATGGGCTGAATATACGCAGAACGTATTCACAGTTAAATATATTGTTGGTGAAGAGACTTACGAAACGGATACATATTATAAGAACGACGAGCTGGTACTGCCTTCAGACCCTGTTGTAGAGGGCAAGGAATTCAAAGGCTGGTTCATCGAAGAAACACAGTACAGCGGTGGCGAGGCGGTCACCTCAGACCTCACCATTACTGCCAGATTCAAAAACGAGTTCAAGGTAAGTTTCGTGATCCTTGGCGATGACGGAGAAACAGTAACAGAACAGCTGAATCAGTACTTCCGTACCACCGGCGAGGCCATCGGCGTCATGCCACAGGATCCTTTCGTTGCGGGCAAAGTCTTTGAGAAGTGGGTCATTCAGGACACCAGTACAGAAGTAACTGCAGATACAGTTGTCACTGGCAACATGACTGTTGTTGCACAGTTCCGTTCGATCGCAGTCTACGACATTACGGCAGAGTACTATTATCTGAACGATAATGGACAGGAGGTTATCTTCAATACCGACCTTCTGGAAGCAGAAGCACATGAGCTGCCTTACACGATCACAGCACCATCGACAACACAGACGGATGAGGATGAGGTTGACGGCGCTCCGATCTATTATCCTGAAACACCAACTATTGAGGTAACACAGGATGATTTCGATTCTGACAATAAGTGCACAGTCCGTTTCAAGTACGTATCATTCACAGCGGTGTATGACTATGTTTACAAGCTCAAGGATCTGGAGGGAGACGGATACACTGAAATCGACAGAGTCAGCAACGTACAGGGTGTACTGAACAGCTATGTAACTCCAACTGTCAAAACATTTGACTATGCAAATCTTGAGCTTGCTGAGGGTGCTGTTATCGAAACCTCCGGCAAAGAAGGAGAGCCGAAACAGGAACTGAACGTCTACTATACCCGTAAGAACTTCCAGCTTACATATGAAACCAACGGTGGTAGCTACGTAGGCGGACAGACAGTACCTTATGGATCGACTGTATCGGTTTCAAATACAAGACCGACTCGTGAAGGATACGATTTTGATGGATGGTATCTTGATAAGGAACTTACACAGGCTGCGGGCAATACGGTTACTATAAACAAAGACACCACGTTGTACGCAAAGTGGAACGGCGCAACTGCCCATTACACTATCGTGTACATGTTCGAAAAGTTCAATGATGCAGGGACAGAATCGAGCTACGTATATGACAACTCGAGAGATGCCACTGGCACGGTTGGAACTACAGTTAAAGCTACTGATGCTCCAACTATTGACAGAAAAGGATGGGAAAAAGACACTGATGTGAACGCTTCTTCGAGTATTGTGGTCGCAGCTGATGGCTCATCGGTTCTGTATGTGTACTATAAACTGAAGGAGTATACATTCCATTTTAGACCAGGTACATATTCAACTGGTGGATTAATTTCACGAACTTATAATGTTACAGCTTCATTGAATGGCCAGTCGCGTACCGGTAACAATAATTACGATTACACTATGACGGTAAAAATGGGACAGGATATCTCATCGACTTGGCCGACATCTATTACTTCAGGAACCTATGAGACGGGAGGTAGATGGTCACAGACGATTGCAGTCGACTTTCAGGGTTGGAAAAATCCTTCTGATGTGGTTTATGTTACAAAGAGACTGCTTGTGACCGAAGAGATGCTACCCGCGTCTGGCTCGACGGTCACATATACTGCTACCTGGCTCAATGAAAGTGAGACTTATACTGCCAACTATTGGTTGCAAAATGCAGACGATGATGGCTATACCAAGTCCGAGGTCTATAGCCAGACATTTACTACAAATCCATATGGGGCTGGTCTTGGGGCGAAGGACATCGTTGGCTACACCTATATGAGTGCTAAAGACGACCATAAGACGAAGACTGTAATACTCCCGAGTATTCTTGGTCCGTACGAGCACACATACATTATCGAATACAACTTCTACTATGATCGTGATGCGTTCAACATCGAATATTTCTACGGCAGTACTAAGCTCAAGACCATAGAAAACGTCAAGTATGACGCTACTATCACCGGAAACACTTATAACTGGACTCCTAGCGCTGCTCAGTGTGGCGTGGATAGTGACTACACTTTTGACGGATGGTACGACAACCCTGAGTGCAATGGTGATCCTTACGTATTTGGCAAGATGCCAGCCGGCGCCACTGACGGTAGTGTGGGCCTGACTCTCTATGCCAAGTGGAACGCTCCTACATACACTGTCAGTTTTGTCGACGATGATGGCACGACACAGCTTGATGACAGCCAGATCATAGAGAAAAAACATAAAGCCAAGAAGCCGGCAAATCCTACTAAAGAAGGCTATACCTTCGATGGGTGGTATACCACAGCTGATGGTGAAGATCTCTTTGACTGGAATACTCAGATCACTGAGGATACGACCATCTATGCTCACTGGACGCAGAATACCCTCAGCTACACAGTACATTATGTAGATGAAGCCGGAACCTCATTAGTTCAGGATAAGGTTGTAACAAACCCTAACTTTACTATCGGTCAGGATGTTACTGAGCAGGCTGTTGCTGTTGCCGGATATCGCCCGGACAATAACAGCAAGACTATTACTTTGGCCGCCGAAGGCAATGAGATTACATTTATCTACAGTCCTAAGGTATCGACTACATCGTATACTGTTAGATATGTTATCGATCCGGCTGAATTCAAAGACGGAGATGATGAAGTAGAAGTTGCTGCATCTAAAACTGTTGAGAATGTTTCTGGAAATACAGCATCTGTAATCGAGCTTGCGGCTGCAGTAGATAAAAACAAAATTGCAGAGTATGAGGCGCTCAAGGGAGAGGAGTTCTTCCCTGATGCAGTTGAAAAGACTCTGGTACTGAGTGCAGATGCAGGTAATAATGTCCTGACTTTCTACTACTCCAGCTTCAAGCACGCTACAGTCACAGTCAAATATGTTGATATGGCTGGCGGCGAGGTTCACCCTGTGCATACCGAGAAGCTGAAAGTCGGTAAGACATTCACTTTGAACCGCACTCCAATCGCGGGATGGGAGCTGGACAAAGCTGTAATCGGCACTTCGTACGATGGCGAAAACGCAGGCGGTGATTATAAGATCACTGATGATATAGCTTCAAGCGGCTTGACATTCACGCTTTTCTATAAGAAGAAAGCAACAATCACTGTTCCTGGATGGCAAAAGCCGTATGACGGAACTGCTTTGACGCTACCTGCATCACTGAACGATCAGGTCAGAGTCGATGGACTGCTTCCTGGAGACAGCCTGAGCTCTGTTGAGTACACATATACAAATACAGATACAGCCACAGGGGCTCCAAAGGGAAGAATCAATGCCGGTATAGCCACAGTTACACCTCATGATGCGGTTATTTCAGGCACCCATGCTGCAACGAGAAATTACTATAGCATCCGCTATATCAGCGGCAACCTTGAAGTGACCAAAATCAACGTAACTGTACGTATCGAACCTGACCGCTGGACAGATAATATTTACGATGGTACAGAGAGGAAGGCGGGCTTTACTAATAACTCGAAAACTCTGGATTCTTATGTACAGATCAGCCATACAAAATATAAGTCTGCATATCAGAATGTTATCTGGAACAAGATAACAAGTCTGGACAATGTTACGTATGATGATACCGCAGCAGGCCTCAAGTACTATGTTGAGGCACAGACTGATGCCGGAGATTACATTTATAACCTGAACATCACTAAGGCAGATCTGCCGGAAGATCCTAACTATAGTGTCAGTTTGTTTGTTCGTAGCGGACGGCTGGAGATCAAGAAGAGAGCAGTCACTGTTACAACGGGATCGGACAGCAAGAATTACGATGGAACCCCATTAATTAAAGATGAGGCTAGCATCAGTAAAAAGTCAGGCGAGGATGATACAACAGGGCTGATTCCTGCGGATGCGGCGGAAGTATCTATTATCGCTACAGGCTCAATTACATTCCCTGGAACCATCTCTAATTCATACAGAATTGACTGGGGCGATGCTAATTCTGATAACTACTCGATAAAAGAGAATCTGGGATCTCTCACTGTCAATAAGGCAAAGCTTACTGTAACTGTCAAGGACATTGAGAAGACCTATAACGGACAGGAGCAGCAGGGCAGAACCATTGGGTCTATAACAGGCAATGGTGAAACAATAGAAAATGAGAATTATAAAGTAGTAGGACTTGGTAATGATGATGTCCTGACCGTTAGCTACACTCCTGCAAAAGGTACGACTGTAGCAGGATCCCCATACACTAATGGATCATTTGAAGAAACTTACACAATCATTAATCGGGGTGTAGACGTTAGTGAGTACTATGAAATACCAGTATTCACACCGGGAACACTGACGATCACACAGAAGAGTGTGACAGTGAAAGCAGATGATGACGAAAAGGTCTACGATAATGATCCGGCGAACCCGGCAGAGTACACGGCGACAGTAACCGGACTGGTAGGCAGCGACACCGTGGAATACGCAGTAAGCCGT
>JAZQHU010000018.1:0-17906 GCA_045540775.1 Anaerovoracaceae bacterium
GATCCTCGCAGATTCGGCTCTTCCGGAAGGCGACAGCTACACATTCTGGGGACGCGGAGTCAGCCAGGGACACTCCGACGCTATCAGAAGGATCGAGGGAGTAAAGGACGCAAGACAGTACACTGTACCTGTTGAGGCTGCCCTTGAGAGTGTAAGAAACAACGAGCACCCTGAGTTCACAGCCCGCCAGATGCACCTCAGAGAGTGCTGGGTAGTTGCTGAGGACGGAGCTGACAAGGCTGCTATCGAAGAGGCTATCAAGACAATGCCGGATTACTTCGAGCCATATGACACAACAGTCACCTTCATCACACAGGAAGAGCTCGAGAGAGATCACAGCGGACTTCCTCACGGCGGCAGCGTCATAAGAAGCGGACGCACAGGATTCGACAGAGAATTCAACAACACAGTAGAGTTCACACTCAACCTCGACTCCAATCCGTTCTTCACAAGCAGCATCCTCGTTGCAGCAGCAAGAGCAGCATACAGGATGAACCAGGAAGGTCAGTGCGGAGCGAAGACACTCTTCGATGTACCGCCGGCATACCTGTCGCATCATACAAGAGAAGAGCTGCTCGCACACATGCTTTAATCTGACAGTGGGGACGGTTCTGTTTGTCATCTTCTGCAGACAGAACCGAAATGTGTCAAAAAGGACCGTCTCTTATGACACAAAAAGATGACAATCAGAACCGTCCCCGTTGTCATCCTGAAAGGATACATAATGCTATACAGTAATCTTACAGTAAACGAAAAAGGGCATCTGGTAATAGGCGGCCTGGACGCGGTTGAGCTCGCTGCTGAATACGGCACGCCGCTCTACGTCCTCGACGAGGATGTGATCCGCGCTAACTGCAGGACATACGTCGATGCCATGCATGAATATTTTGGACCGGAATCTGCTCCGCTTTTCGCGAGCAAAGCCCTGTGCTTCAAGGGCATATACCCGGTGGTTCAGTCTGAGGGGATGTGTGTTGATGTCGTTTCACCTGGAGAGATATTTACAGCAGTCGCTGCAGGTTTCCCTGCATCGAAAATGTTTTTCCACGGTACCAACAAAACAGACGCAGATATCGAATACGGTGTCTCACAGGGGATAGGATATTTTGTAGTCGACAATCTGAATGAACTGGAAGTCCTCAATAAAGTCGCCTCAGAGCAGGGGGTCGTACAGAAAGTGCTTCTGAGGCTGACTTGTGGACTTGATCCGCATACGCTTGAAGCTATCAATACGGGCAAAGTCGATTCGCAGTTCGGCGTTCCGATCGATACAGGTCAGGCGGATGATTTCGTGCGCAAGGCTCTTTCGTGTGAAAGAATAGAGGTCGCAGGATTCCACAGCCACGTGGGCTCGCAGATATTTGAAAGCGACTCCTTCAACAGGCAGGTGGAGATCCTCACAGAGTATGCGGCTAAGGTAAAAGAATTCGGGCTCAATGTAAGGACACTGAACATAGGCGGAGGATTTGGCGTCAGATACACAGAGAAGGATCCACAGATCGACATCCCGGCACGCATCAAGGAGGTATCTGAGCACCTCAAGGCGGCATGTGAGAAATACAATGTCTCATTCGAAGCTATCTATATGGAGCCGGGCCGCAGCATCATAGCCGATGCAGGCACGACACTGTATACGACAGGCGGCTGCAAGGAAGTCAAGGGCTACCGCAACTACGTCACCGTAGACGGCGGCATGACTGACAATCCGAGATATGCTCTCTACAAGTCGGAATACACGGTCCTCAATGCGAGCAGGGCAGGCGAGCCTGCAGACTACGAATGCACGATCGCGGGCAGATGCTGCGAGAGCGGAGACCGCGTCGCAGAGTATGTCAGCATCGCAAAGCCTGAGAGAGGCGACATCATAGCAGTCCTCACCACCGGCGCATACAACTACGCGATGGCATCCAACTACAACAGGATCCCGAAGCCGGCTATGGTAATGATCAAGGACGGCGAGGCGAGACTCGTAGTAAAGAGAGAGACCTACGCAGATCTCATGAAGAACGAGCTGTAGGTGCGCAGAAAATGTTCGGCAATGAAAGCTGTTGCTGATATATAACACGTATGTATATGAGAAAAGGCAGAGACCCTGACGGGAATCTGCCTTTTATGATTGCATAATATGATTTGGTTGATGAAGCCCCTTACAGGGTTCTATTTCAGAAACCGGATGAAGAAAACTTCATTTCTGCCTGCCGGGTATACTAGAATCTCTCAAGTACTGTAGAGAAGACTACCTGTGTCTCGGTTCTTCCGAACTCCTGCAGCTCGCCGATGAATGTGTCGAGCTCGGATGTTGTCGGTGTGACTACCTTGAGGAGCATGGAATAAGGTCCTGTGATGTGGTTGCACTCGAGAACGAAGTCCTTCTTCTGGATGAAGTCGTAGAACTTGCGCTGGTCTTCAGGGAGTACGGACATCTGGATGAAAGCCTTGATCTTGTAGCCGATCTTCTCGAGGTCAACATCTGCGTGATAGCCTTTTATGAAGCCTGCTGCTTCAAGCTTGTCTATGCGTGCAGAGAGTGCCGGTGTGGTCAGATGGACCTCTGAGGAGAGTTCCTTGAGTGACATGCGTGCGTTCATCTTGAGGAGGTTGAGGATCTGAACGTCCATTTCATCTATATTCTTCATGGCTTTTCCTTTCTTGAATAATATCTTCTTTCTGTTCTGACTGCTGCTACTTTCTTGCAGGGCCTGCTTCTGAGATCTCGGCAGGCATGTCAGGGTATTTCTTCTCAAAGTTTGAGATAAACATCTCAGCGAGTTCATCGGCCTGTTTGTCATATGCTTCTGCATCTGCCCAGGTGTTCTTAGGAATCATGATCTCCTCAGGAACTCCCTTGACGTTGACAGGGATCTCGAGGTTGAATCTGTCGTCATGGACGTATTCAGCATTCTCAAGGTTTCCGTTCAGGGCGGCTGTTACCATTGCTCTTGTGTAAGCCAGCTTGATACGGCTGCCTGTTCCGAATGCTCCGCCTGACCATCCCGTGTTTACAAGATATACCTGTGTGCCGTACTCATCAAGGCGTTCGCCGAACATTTCAGCATAGCGCTCGGTTTTGAGCGGCATGAAAGGCTCTCCGAACAGAGTGGAGAATGTCGGCTGCGGCTCTTTGACTCCGCGCTCAGTACCTGCGAGCTTGGCTGTGAAGCCTGTTACGAAGTGGTAGATCGCAGCGTTCCTTGTGAGCTTTGAGATCGGAGGCAGAACTCCGAACGCGTCTGCTGTGAGGAACAGCACGACCTTAGGGATGCCGCCGCGGCCTGCCCTGCTGGCATTAGGGATAAAATCTATAGGATATCCGACGCGGGTGTTCTCTGTGAGCGATCTGTCGGCATAGTCCGGAACGTGGTCTTCGTTGGTGACGACGTTCTCAAGGACCGAACCGAAGTGAATGGCGCGATAGATCTCAGGCTCTTTGGCTTCCTCGAGGTCGATGCACTTGGCGTAGCATCCGCCTTCAAAATTGAATACGCCGTTATCCGACCAGCCGTGCTCATCGTCGCCGATCAGCTCGCGGTCAGGGTCAGCCGAGAGCGTTGTTTTGCCCGTACCTGACAGTCCGAAGAATACAGCGGTCTCTCCGGTCTTCGGATCCATATTCGCTGAGCAGTGCATCGGAAGGACGTTGTCCTCGACAGGCATTGCGAAATTCATGATCGAGAAGACGGTCTTCTTGATCTCGCCTGAGTACTGTGAGCCGGCGATTATGGCAAAATGAGCTTCGTAGTCGATGATGATGGCAGCCTCTGAGTGGATGCCGTAACGCTTTGCATTGCACTTGTAGCCAGGGGCCACGAGGATGGTGTAGTCAGCTTCGCCAAAAGTAGCCAGTTCTTCTGCTGTAGGTCTGATCAGAAGATCGCGGATGAACAGATTCTGCGATGGCAGCTCGTTGATGACGCGGAACTTGCGCCTGTGCTGCGGATCTGCTCCGGCATAACCATCGAAGATATACACTTCCTGACCCTCGAGGAAATCGATCATCTCCTCCTTGAGCGCGTCGAAAACCATCCTGTCGATAGGGTGGTTGACATCGCCCCAGTTGATGAGGTCGTGGACTCCGTCGGTGTCGACGATGTACTTGTCGTGAGGGGAGCGGCCTGTGAACTTGCCGGTCGTAACTGCCAGGGCACCGGTATCTGTCAGGATTCCTTCACCGTTTCTGATAGCTTTCTCTATGAGAACGGTAGGGCTGAGATTGCGGTGCACTGTCGAAGGAGCGAGTCCGAGAGCATCGAGACCGTAAGTCTCTTTGTAGTTCTCCTGGATCGTGTATGTCTCCTGGCTGTCCTCAACGATAGCGGGATTGATCATGAAGAAACTCTTCTTGTCTGCGCTTATGCTCATTGATATCACCTCTGCTGAAAAATGAAATAATGTTGTTAATGATCGAAATGAAGCGGTGCTTCTTTCTGAAAAATATATACTTTAAGCTGTAAGTACTTTCAATAATTTTGCGCAATATGATAAAAACGGGCGAAAAATCGCCCGCCCACTTAATTTTATTAAGGATAACGCTGTTAATTATTGCTCCGGTGGTTAATTAAATATCAGACAGGTCAGCTCTGAGTGAAAGGGTGCAGTTCTCTGCTGATATCTATGAACTCCTCGAGAGCGAGCGAGAGCATCCTGTGTTTTCTGGTGTAGTAGCACACGTCACGGATGAATTCATTGTGGCCTACTGAGTAGTAGAGCATGTGGCTGCCCCAGTTAGGTGAGTGGCGGATCAGCGTGTCACTGACGACAGTAATGCCGAGGCCTGATGCTGCCATGCCGAAAGCGCTTGACAGCTGGTTCAGCTCGTAGACCGCATCGATTCTGACACCATAGTCCTTAAAAACGGCATCACATCTTCTGCGTGTATCGAAGCCGTCCTGAAGGAGGATGAACGGCTGCTTTGTCAGCGGTCTGAAATAGTCGAGCGCAGGATGGATGTTCCCGATATGCTTCCCGGCTGTTATCTCCTCGAAGGTGTATGCATTCTCTTCGAATTTTGCGTTGACTGCAAATTTCTTAGGGATGGCGATAAGAAGATATTCCGTTCCGAGATAATGGCTTGCGAGCTGTTCGTTTTCCGACGGGAGGTTATCTATTACGATATCAAGCTCACCGCTCAGAAGCATGCTGATGAGTGCAGGAGTGTCGTAGTCATACAGTCTTATGTGAATGGAAGGATGCATGACCGAATACTCATTAAGTATGTCCGGAACGATATTCGACATGTACAGAGTCGTGCCGCCGAGAGCGATTTCGCCTACCTCGATGCCCTTTATATCGTTCACATAGCTCATGAAGTCCTCTTCGATCATGGAAATGTTGCCGCAGCACTCGAGATACTTCTCGCCGATCTGCGTGAGGCGCACCGGATTGGTACTCCTGTCAAAGAGCCTGGCACCGATCTCCTTCTCTATATTCGAGACCATTACACTCAGAGACGGCTGTGCAATGTGGAGCACCTTGGCCGCCTTTGAGAACCCGCCTTCCTTATATATAGCAGTTATAATTTCTTTCTTTCGGAATATATCCATTTGTGATCTCCTTGTATAGTTGTTAGCTTCACGTGCAAAATGACAAGGTTGCAGCCTTGTGAGAGCTGGTTATTTATCAGATACGGTTGTGATGCTTGTACAAATCAGTGATACGATGCGATAAAGACAAGGAGATTGTTAATATAGTTAATATCTACTTGTCAAATCAGCCACGGACCGATAGTTTGTACAAGCATTTACTTATATCTGTATGCGTGGCGGTGACAATACTTGTCAATTGACGCAAAAGAGTATGATATAGCCAAGTAAATATGACAAAGAGAACCGTCCCCATTGTCAGGCTGTATACATATAAGAACAATCGAATAGCATTCATACTATTATTCCTATTTGATTATACTCTATATGCGGTATAAAATAATGTCAACTTTTAAATGCAATACTAGCCTTGATATAAGGAGGGCGACATGCAAGTCAGACCAAGTGATGAAAGAACGACTGCCATTTCCAAGGTGATTGACATTCTGGATCCGGGCAGTTTTATGGAGATCGGGGAGCATGTATCGGCCAGGTATACTGAGTTCTACCATCCGGATGAGGTTGTTGAATCCGATGGTGTGGTAACCGGTTACGGCACGGTCGAAGGCAACCTCGTTTTTATTTTTGCGCAGGATAATGAGGTAATGGGAGGGACCTTCGGCGAGCAGCACGGCAGGAAGATCGTTGACCTGTACGAGCATGCGATGAAGGCTAAGGCTCCGATAATCGGACTTCTCGACTGTGCGGGCTTCCGTATTGAGGAAGGTCTTGACGGACTCTATCAGTTTGCAAAGCTGTACAAGAGGCAGTCGGAGGCATCGAAGAAGATCCCGCAGCTCATGGCTGTCATAGGACAGTGCGGAGGCGGAATGTCAATTTCCGCAGAGCTCGCTGATTTTGTCTTCCTCGAGAAGGACAAGGGAAGCATATTCGTTAACCCGCAGGGTGTCGTAGCCAATGCTATCGGAAACAACCCGTACATCCAGGCCAACGATGACGGTACATATGAATGGGAAGAGATCGTAGAGAGGATCAGAAGACTCATCCGTATCCTTCCTGCCAGCACGGATTTTGCACCGTACATCAAGGACATCAGCGATGAAGAGCTCAACAGAGTATGCCCTGACCTGAGATACAAGCTCGGCGATGCAAGAGCCATCCTCGACGATATCTCGGACAACCACAGGGTAGTTGAGACCGCCAAGGACAGAGGCGAGGATATGATCACCGGATTCATCAGAATCGCCGGCCAGATCATCGGAGTCGCTGCCTGCAACGCGGTAGACGGGGAGAAGAGGATCACAGCAGCAGGATGCGACAAGGCAGCAAGGCTCGTCAACTTCTGCAACAAGTTCAATATCCCGATCCTCACAATCACAGACACAGAGGGATATGATACCAAGTCGGAGAGCGAGAAGTTCATGCCGAGCGCTGCCGGAAGACTTATCAACGCATTCATCAATGCGACAGTACCTAAAATCAACCTGATCACAGGCACTGTAGTCGGAAGTGCTTACAGTATGCTGAACTCCAAGGGACTTGGCGCTGACTACGTATTCATGTGGGACAGCGCAGACATCAGCATCGTCGACCCGAGACAGGCCACCGAGGTCATCTTCGGAAAGTGGACACCTGAGCTCGAGCAGCAGTTCCGTGACTCACAGACGAACGCTCTCGCACTGGCAAGACACGGTTTTGCCGACAAAGTCATCGCACCTGAAGAATCCAGGAAGTACCTCATCGGAGCTCTTCAGACGTTCATTAACAGCAGGTAGGTGATCGCATGAGTTTTCAGGAAATTGTAAGAATAGCACTGGTCGATACAGTGCTGGGTATGGGGACGGTATTCGCGATACTCATCTTCATATCCATATGCATCTGGATAATGGGCATCCTCTGCAGGGAAAAGCCGGCGGCAGCTCCTGCGGCAGAGGCGGCACCTGCGGCAGATGAGGACGGCATCACGCCTGAGATGATAGCGGCCATCACGGCGGCGGTACATCAGTACATCAAGGATCAGAATGCCGGAAACGAAGAAGAATACATTGTCAGGAACGTACGGAGGGCAACATGGAGACATACATCATAAGAGTAAACGGACAGGAGTTCGAAGTAGAAGTAGAAAAGAAAGACGGATCCGGCGCACAGGCTCAGCCTGCAGCAGCGGCAGCATCTGCAGCACCTGCAGCAAGACCGGCAGCAGCACCTAAGAGTGCGGCAGCAGGAAGCGGTGCGCCTGTAGTCTGCGGAACATCGGGCAAAGTCTTCAAGATCGTCGCCAAGGAAGGCGACAGCGTCAAGTCGGGAGACACCATCCTGATTCTCGAAGCGATGAAGATGGAGATCCCTGTAGTTGCGCCTAAGGACGGTACAGTCAGCAAGATCGTTGTATCTGAAGGTGACAGCACTACATCAGGACAGACAGTAGCATACGTAGCATAGGAGGAACATCATGGGAGAAACCTTATCCAATCTGGCTCACCAGACGGCCTTCTTCAGCATGTCACTCGGCAATGTGCTCATGATAGCAGTTGCCCTGGTGCTGATGTATCTGGCCATAGTCAAGCAGTATGAGCCGCTCCTTCTCCTTCCGATATCCTTCGGCATGATGCTCGTTAACCTGTACCCGCCGATCATGGAAGAAGGAGGACTTCTGTACTACTTCTTCATGCTGGATGAATGGACGATACTTCCGTCACTCATTTTCCTCGGAGTAGGAGCGCTGACGGACTTCGGCCCGCTGATCGCCAACCCGAAGAGCTTCCTCCTCGGAGCGGCGGCCCAGTTCGGAGTATTCAGTGCGTTCTTCCTGGCCATGCTGATGGGATTCAATGATGCTCAGGCAGCAGCCGTAAGTATCATCGGAGGCGCCGACGGCCCGACCTCGATCTTCCTGGCCATGAAGCTGGGACAGAGAGAGCTGATGGGACCGATCGCCGTAGCGGCTTATTCATACATGTCGCTCGTACCGATCATCCAGCCGCCTATCATGAGAGCTCTGACCACAGAGAAGGAGCGCAGGATCAAGATGGAGCAGCTGAGGGATGTATCGAAGAGAGAAAGAATAATATTCCCTATCATCGTAACAATAATCGTATGTACACTCCTGCCTTCGACAGCACCGCTTATCGGAATGCTGATGCTCGGCAACCTCTTCAGAGAGAGCGGGGTAGTAAGGCAGCTGCAGGAAACAGCATCCAACGCTCTTATGTACATCGTAGTCATCCTGCTCGGAACTTCCGTAGGAGCTACAACGAGCGCTGAAGCTTTCCTCAAGTGGGATACTATCAAGATCGTAATACTCGGACTCATCGCCTTTGCGTTCGGAACAGCTGCCGGAGTCCTCTTCGGCAAGCTCATGTGCAAGCTTACGGGAGGCAAAATCAATCCGCTCATCGGTTCGGCAGGCGTATCCGCAGTGCCGATGGCAGCGAGAGTTTCGCAGAAGGTAGGTGCTGAAGCAGACCCTACCAACTTCCTTCTCATGCATGCCATGGGACCTAACGTAGCAGGCGTAATCGGAACAGCAGTAGCAGCCGGAGTATTCATGGCGATCTTCGGAGTGTAAGAAAGGATCAGAAATGGGAAATAAACTTAAAATAATGGAGACTGCAATAAGAGACGGACAGCAGTCACTGATAGCGACCAGAATGCCTTTCAGCGACATGGAACCGGCACTTGCTCTTCTCGACAGCGTCGGCTATGACGCAGTAGAGTGCTGGGGCGGCGCTACATTCGATTCCTGCATCAGATTCCTCGACGAGGATCCGTGGGAAAGACTCAGAAAACTGAGAGATGCCATGCCTAACACCAGACTTCAGATGCTGCTGAGAGGCCAGAACATCCTCGGATACAGACACTATTCGGATGACGTAGTCGACTATTTTGTCAAAAAATCCATCGACAACGGTATCGACATTATCAGAATATTCGACGCTCTTAACGACCTCCGCAATCTCAAGACTGCGGTCGATTCGACCAAGGCTTACGGGGGACACGCACAGGTAGCGATGGCATACACCATCGGCGAGCCGTACACATCGGAGTACTGGAAGGACCTCGCGCTGAGGATCCAGGACATGGGTGCTGACTCGATCTGCATCAAGGACATGGCAGGACTCATGGTTCCGGCAGCAGCTACCGAGATGGTAAGCATGCTCAAGGCCAACGTTGAGATCCCAATCCACCTGCACACACACTGCACCAGCGGAGTAGCGCCTATCACTTACTACTGCGCTGCACAGGCAGGAGTTGACTGCATCGACACAGCTATCTCGCCGTTCTCAGGCGGTACAAGCCAGCCGTCGACAGAGGTAATGGTAGAGACATTCAGAGGATCTGACAGAGACACAGGTCTCGACATGAGCAAGCTCGAGAAGATCGCTGCCCACTTCCAGACAGTAAGGGACAACGCCCTCAAGAGCGGCCTCATGAACACCAAGGTCCTCGGAACAGACATCAAGACACTGATCTATCAGGTGCCGGGCGGAATGCTCAGCAACCTCGTATCACAGCTCAAGGACCAGAATGCAGAAGACAAGTACCTCGACGTACTGCAGGAAGTTCCTCGCGTAAGAAACGACCTCGGAATGCCGCCGCTGGTAACACCGTCGTCACAGATCGTAGGTACACAGGCTGTTCTGAACGTCCTGATGGGCGAGAGATACAAGCTCCTCTCCAAGGAGACACAGGAGATCCTCAGAGGCAAGTACGGACAGACTCCGCTGCCTATGAATCCTGAAGTCCTGGCCAAGATCGACCCTTCGGAGATCATCACATGCAGACCTGCAGATCTCCTCGAGCCTGAAATGGCCAAGATGGAAGAGGAGATAGGAGATTATAAGGAGCAGGAGGAAGACGTGCTGACATACGCACTCTTCGGACCTGTTGCTATAGAGTACTTCAAGAGAAGAGCCGCACTCAGGAACAAAGTAGATCCTGATGCGATCGACATGAAGAACAAGGCATATCCGGCGTAATATCAAGTGCCGGCCTGCGTGTGTTGTGAAATGCTCGACGCTCGCAGATCGTGCATTTCATCTACGTTCGCTCTGCAGGAACGTGGTATTTGTCAGCAGGGGCTCGATGGGACTCGCACTGCCTCCAAATACCAGACGTTCCCGCTACCGCTCACTTGTGAACTGCAACGATCTGCTCGGAGTCTGCGCTTTCACATCTCACGCAGGCCGGCAAATTAATATTACCCGGATAAACTAACATAAGGAGGTGTATTACCATGGGTTTTGTAAAGGAAAACGGCAGGACTATTCCTGTTGCTGACAAAGTATTCGCTCTTAACGGACGCGCCAAGGCTGCGACTGCAGAAAAGGGCAAGGATGCTGTTATCAACGCCGTTATCGGCGCACTTCTCGATGACAACGGAGATCTCGTAGTGATGTCATCTGTAATGGATGCCATAAAGACACTCGAGCCTGCTGACTATGCAGAGTACGCTCCTATCGCAGGAACCCCTGCATTCAAGGAAGCCGTTCAGAAGGCTCTGTTCGGAAAGTTCCAGCCGAAAGGATTCGTCCGCGTATGCGCTACACCGGGCGGAACAGGCAGCATCACCAACGTTATCGAGAATTACTCAGACTTCGGCGACAGCGTTCTGACACATGACTGGTGCTGGGCTAACTACAGAAACATCTGCAGTGAGAACGGCCGCAGTCTCGCGACTTTCAGATTCTTCGATGAAGAGGGAAAGTTCGACAGTGCTGATCTTGAGAAGCAGCTGTATGCTCTCGCTGAGAAGCAGGACCAGGTCATCCTGATGATCAACACGCCTGCACACAATCCTACAGGCTACTCGCTGTCCCTTGAGGACTGGAGCAACGTTATAAGGATCGTCAATGCTGCAAAGTGCAAAGTTGTCCTCTTCCTCGACGTCGCATACATCGACTATGCAGGTGAGGATGACGAGGTAAGAGCATTCATGCCGATGCTTGAGGAGCTCGGCAGCAACGTTCTCACGATCTACGGCTACAGCGCATCCAAGACTCTCACTGCTTACGGCATGAGATGCGGAGCCATCGTATGTGTTGCTCCTGATGAGGAGACAGCAGAGGAGTTCAAGAGAGCTTCCGAGTACATGGCACGTGCGACATGGTCCAACTGCAACCGCTCCGCACAGGTAGCAATGGGCAAGATCTACAGCGACCCTGAGCTTCTGGCCAAGGTCGACGAGGAGAGAAGAGGCTACAGAGACATGCTTCTCGAAAGAGGCAGAGTCTTCGAGAAGACCCTGAACGACAACGGCGTAAAGTGCGTACCGTTCAGCGCAGGCTTCTTCGTAACAGTAGGCTGCGACGATGCTGCAGAGATAAGCGCAAAGCTTGAGGAGCAGGACATCTTCTGTCTCGCACTGCCTAAGGGCATCAGAGTTTCCATCGCATCCATCTCGAAAGAGAAGTGCGTAAAGTGCGCAGAGGCAATTGCAAAGCTTGTGAAATAGTTTGCCGCGACCATCGCGATATTGGTGAAGTAGTGGTCCTCTACATGGATAAAAGTGTATGCGGGACGGGTCATAGGACCAATTCCTAAGCATTATTTCCAAAAAACTGTTGCAGGGGACCACGGAGAGGTCCAAAATTGCAGCAAATCAAGCGCAAAATAGCGATGCGGACCAAGTGCAGGACCAACAGATGGATCATCATGTGGTCCGCGGATTTGGCAAATTGCATACAATGTGTTAAATTTAATATAACAACCGGCTATAACATAAGTAATCAGATATATCTCAAAGGAAAAATAGTTACAACCCACAGGAAAGGACTTGCGGCAGATGTATAAGACGATCGGTATCGTAGGGGGAATGGGACCGGCAGCAACTGCAGATCTTATGAAGAAGATCACGGATATGACAGACGCTGACTGCGACCAGGAACATATCCACCTGCTCATCGACTCGAATATAAATATACCTGACCGCACAGCCGCCATACTTCACGGCGGAGAGGATCCGGTTCCGGAGCTCCTGGCTGCATCAAAGCGCCTTGAATCTATCGGGGCAGATTTCCTGATAATGCCATGCAACACAGCGCACTGGTTCATCCCGGCGCTGGAGAGTGAAGTGGGCATACCTTTCCTGAACATGCCTGCCGAAACGGCCGCTCTTCTCAGGAGCATGGACGTGGAGACAGCAGCAGTTCTGGCTACAGATGGCACCGTGCAGAGCGGTCTCTATGAAGAGGCTCTTCGGGCGGAGGGCATCTCAGCTATATATCCGGATGATGAGCAGCAGAAGACGGTGATGTCTCTGGTATATGACTATATCAAGAAAGGCATACTTGATCCTGCACAGCTGCCGCATGATGAGATGGCTGCGATCTGCAGCAGTCTTAGATCAAGGGGCGCGACAGCGATTTTGCTCGCCTGCACCGAACTCCCGGTGGCCTTCGACCTTATGGGGCTGTATGAGGACGACTGCGTCGATCCTACATCTGTCCTGGCGGGCGCGGCTATAAGGGAAGCAGGGGCACAGCTCAGACCGGGCGTACGTTATTGAGAGGTTTCAAAGGTTATTTCTAGGGTTTTAACAGAGAGAGGTAAAGAGTATGCAGAAAATCAAACAATCACTGCCGCTGCAGATATTCATCGCCCTTGGCCTTGGTATCGTAGCCGGACTCATCTTCCTGGCAGCAGGAGAAAATGCTGTTGCGTTTACTGTATCCTACATCAAGCCGATCGGAACTATTTTCCTGAATCTTCTTAAGTTCATCGTAGTGCCTATCGTAATCACTTCGATCATTCAGGGTGTTGTTTCGCTGTCGGACATCAAGAAGGTAGGAACTATCGGTCTCCGTACCATCATCTACTACTTCTGCACAACAGCTATCGCTATCACTATCGGACTTATTTTTGCTAACCTGTTCAAGGGCACATATAAGGTTCTCCAGACATCTGACCTCGCTTATGAGGCAGCAGAGCCTACAAGCTTCATGGACACTATCGTAAACATCTTCCCGTCCAACCTCTTCCAGCCGATGGTCGATTCCACGATGCTGCAGATCATCGTGATCGCAATCTTCATAGGATTCGGAATCATCATAGCTGGTGAGAAGTCACAGGCATTCAAGGAATGGATCGACAGCTGCTATGAAGTATTCATGGTAATCATGAAGGGTATCATCAAGGTAACACCGATCGCAGTATTCTGCCTGATCACTCCTGTAGTTGCAGAGAATGGCCCGGCCGTACTCGGATCACTCGCAATGGTACTTCTGACAGCTTACCTTGCTTACTTCACACACGCAATACTCACTTACTCGATCGCAGTAAAGACACTCGGCCACATGAGCCCGGTCGATTTCATCAAGGGTGCATTCCCTGCATTCCTGTTCGCGTTCTCAAGCACATCCTCGATCGCTACACTGCCTGTAAGCCTGGAGTGTGCTGAGAAGATGGGTGCCCGTAGAGACGTAGCAAGCTTCACGCTTCCGCTCGGCGCTACCATCAACATGGACGGTACTGCTATCTATCAGGGTGTATGCGCGATCTTCATCGCAAGCTGCTTCGGCATCCAGCTGACATTCGGCCAGATGCTCACGATCGTACTTACAGCTACACTCGCTTCCGTAGGTACAGCAGGAACACCTGGTGCCGGCATGATCATGCTCGCTATGGTACTCCAGTCCGTTGGACTGCCTGTTGAAGGTATCGCGCTCGTTGCCGGCGTTGACCGTATCTTCGATATGGGACGTACAGGAATCAACGTAGTAGGCGACCTGTCCGCTGCAGTAATCGTCAGTGATTACGAGACCAGAAGAGAGGCAAGAGAAGGCAAGAAAGCTGCTGCAGAGGCATAAGCTTAAGCACTGCTTCTTAACTGAAAGATACATAGGCCCGGTCCGCCGGGCCTTTTGTAATGCCATTTTGTTGTATTGCGAAATAGGCCCGGCATGTGGATTGTGGAAAGAAACAAAACACCGAAACCGGTTAGTTATATCGAAACTTGACGAATCTCGAAAAAAGTCTAGTAAAAACGTTGAAATTTCAAGGGTTTGACCGCTTTTTTCCTTTGTGGCGTTTCTATACAGATGGTAAGATTTAGATAATAGCGCAGTATGCAAAAGCATGTTCTGCGCGAAACCTGTTTTTG
The DNA here is from genome assembly GCA_045540775.1 of Anaerovoracaceae bacterium. Taxonomy (GTDB): domain Bacteria; phylum Bacillota; class Clostridia; order Peptostreptococcales; family Anaerovoracaceae; genus Crickella. The sequence continues at coordinate 14,641 of JAZQHU010000018.1, forward strand.
TATTGCAGAAAACTATCAGAAGAGGAAAGAAAGATGTCAACTAAACGTAGGGGAGCAAAACTTTTATCCATACTTATGATTGCGGCTATGCTGCTTACTTATAACAGCAGTATCCCGATGGCTGTATGGGCAGCTAATGAGGCTGAAAAGGAAGTCAGCGAAGAGCAGCAGATTCCGGAAACGGGAGATGCCGTAGAAGAGGCGACAGATCCTGCTGAGAGCCAGGCCGGGGCGGATGACTCAGATGTCAAAGAAGAGAACTCTGACAATGCCTATGAGGAAAAAGGCGAGGGCACGGAGAACTCAGAGACAGCAGAAGCTAAGACTGAAGCTGAAGCTGCGGAAGAGGAAAAAGATGCCGGACCTGCAGATAAGAAAACTGAATATGTCTACAGTGACAAGCAGATCAAAGTCACTGCGACTCTCAGTGATCCGTCCGCAGTTCCTGATGAAGCCGAGCTTGTTGTAACACCTGTAACCAAGGATACAGATGGCTACAATTATGATGCCTACATGGCAGCTCTCAACAAGGACTCAGAAGAATCATCGTACACAGATGAAAACACACTTCTCTATGATATTGCCTTCATTGTAAATGAAGACGGTAAGAAGACCGAAGTACAGCCGGAAGAGGGCAAGGTAAAGGTCAGCATGACATTCAAGAAAGATCAGCTGACGAAAGAAATCGGGGCAGAAAAAGTTGACGATGTGAATGTTATTCACCTGCCACTTGCTGATTCCGTCAGGGATAAGTACGATTCCACTTCAGATGCTACGGATATAAAGGTAAAAGATATAAGCCTTGAGACTGTTGAATCAAGCGTTTCTTTGGATTCTGCAGAGTTTACTCTCGGTGGATTTTCAGTTGTTGCGGTAAATACAAATCCGGACAAATTCTATGATACTGATATGACTAATAGTAGGGTAAACTTCAGCCTTGCATTAGGTCGTGCAGTTGAGTATGGAATTGTTGCAGATAAGTATGTTCAGAAGAACCACCAGCAGACTAACTTTGCCGTAAAAGAATATGAAAACACACAAGGTATCGACGGTGAACCGGACCTTGCCGGGACATGTACCGTTCCGTATCAGGTTGGAAGTATAACCGGGAAAAAGATGCGGTTTGGACAAAGTACGTACCAAGGTGAAAATGTTACTTATGACATATATTTACCAAATGAATATAAAGATAAGGTAAATGATTATATTACTGTTGAAACTGACAAATCTACCCTTAATTATATATTCCAGCCGGTTACAGCAATAAACAATAACATTGATTCCATGATAACAGGTGCTCAGAGCAAGTCTGACACAATGAGCAGTCACTCTACAACAATAGATCTGACTAATGATGTAATACCGGATCAGAACCAGCTGGTAGTTGATACTACTTCATACGATGATGATGCTGTAATATACCTTAACATTCCGGATACGCCAGACTATACAATGATCAGAACCGTAATCGGGATGCAGAAATCATTTCATGTGCATAAAAAACCGAATCAGGTTATCGTTGTAAATATTATGGGGGAGAAACCAGTGTCTATTAAACAAATGATAGTCACACTCCCTGGCGAGAGTATGGATACAAAAGACGATAACTATGGATCTTACAGCCCAAGCGGACAGAATGAAGCTAGAAATGTGCGAATAGATGAGCAGATAGCTCAGAAAATAATCTGGAATGTACCTAACTCTACAGCGGTTGATCTCAATACAGCTGCGGGCGTTTTCCTTGTTCCAAGAGGAAATGTTGATGTTACAGGAACAAGTGCTGGCTGGATAGTAAGTGGGGGAACTGTTACAACTGATGGTTGTGAATTCCACTTTATCTACAGAGACAGACATTATGTACCACAAAGCGGAATATCCAGAAAGCTTAGATTCACTAATTATAAGGGACTCAAAGATAAAAATGGAAAGGAGATTGGATTAGGAGGAAGAAAGTTCGATTTTTCGCTCTACAATGCAGATAGCAACTTTACTGTAGGCGAAAAAATAGAAACTGTTAAGAACAGCGATAATGCAACCGTGAATTTTACCTCAATTGAATTCACGAAGGAGATGATAGAAAATCAGCCGAATGGAGATTTCTATTATGTCATTAAAGAAGATGAGACCGGAAGCAGTGCTAATGGTGTCACAAACTGGGACGGACAGATCAATATCAAGCTGCATGCTTATATGATTGATGATGCCATCATGTTCGATATGACATACTATAGATACCAGACAGCTGAAGACGTACAGGCTGGCAATCCCGAAAACAATGTCAGACCAATTGAAGTGGCCGGTGAGGAATATACTTTAGGAAATGTTTTCAACCATTATGATGCTGAAACTGAAATTCAACTTGGAGCTTCTAAATTACTGGATGAAAAGAAACCGGACGCTGATGCATTTAGTTTCACTTTGACAGAGGTCGAAGATGCTGAAGGCACTCCAATTACTCCAGGAGAGGGAGAAACTGTATATACAGATACAAAGAAGAATGATGCAAACGGAAATGTAACATTCGATAAAATAAAGTATACTGCATCAGATGCCTCCGCATCAGGGAAGAAGCATTACTATAAAATAACAGAAAATGCCGGAACTTCCGGAAAGTTCACTTATGATAGTGATGCAGTTATTGTAACCGTAACTGTAACTGATGACGGAAAAGGCACATTAACAGCTGTAGCGGATAAGAGCCCAGAAGATGTTCTGTTTGAAAACACTACAAATAAGGGCAACCTTGTTATCACGAAGATAGTCGATGGCGACAACATCACAGAGGAAGAGTTCAACGGCGCACTGAAGTTCACCGTACAGAACGAGGACGGCAAGTACCTGGACAAGGACGGCAAGCTGAGTGATGAAAAGGTCGAACTGACACTTAAGGACGGCGGTTTCGTAAAGGGAACAGATGGCAAGTACACCAAGACCTTTGAGAATGTAGTAGGGGGCAAGTACACGATCACAGAGACAAACAGCGCAGTTGAAGGATACAATCTGGTCGCTGCTCAGAGTACTACATCCGGTGAAGGCACTGTAACAAACGGTGGGACTGCAACAGTCGAACTGAAGGACACTTATGAGAAGAAGAAGGGTGACCTCGTAATCACGAAGACAGTCGACGGCGACAACATCACAGAGGAAGAGTTCAACGGCGCACTGAAGTTCACCGTACAGAACGAGGACGGCAAGTACCTGGACAAGGACGGCAAGCTGAGTGATGAAAAGGTCGAACTGACACTTAAGGACGGCGGCTTCGTAAA
>JAZQHU010000019.1:0-7394 GCA_045540775.1 Anaerovoracaceae bacterium
CGCTTGGCCTCCGACTTTCCTTTTTCTCAGGTCAAAATCGATGGTAAGAGAATGTTCAGGAAAGAGGCGAAAAAACCAAGCGAAACCCAGGTTTTCTCGCGTAATGAACAAGCCGGGATGGAAGATCTGGCATGGAAAGACTTTGAGGATAAAAAGCATCCTAAGAATCAGCTTGTAGGATTAGCAATGCTGTTCCAGTTTCAGACAGGCATCCGCATTGGTGAGGTATGCGCATTGAAGCATGAAGATATTCGCGGTGACAAGATCGTTGTACGGCGTATGCTCAGAGCAGCTACCAGAGAAGTAATAGATGATACCAAAGGCACTTTCGGGGAAAGAGAAGTGATCCTTACTGATAAGGCACTTGAGATCATAGCAGCTGCTGATGCCCGGAAGAAAGAACTTGGCATTAATAATGAATATCTTTTTTCTCTGACGGAAGATCCCCTGTCTTATGACGCACTAAAGAAACTGTATCCTAGTTTCTGTCAGAAGCTGGGAATCATCAGCAAGAGTTCACACAAGTCCAGAAAAACGTATGCTTCTGCATTAGTTGACGGGAACATAAACCTCAACACCATAAGAGAATTTCTCGGGCATATGGATGAAAGGACCACTCTAAATAATTACTGCTATGACAGGAACACCGATACAGAGCGTAAAGAAAAGGTCCAGAAAGCACTTGCCTCATAGCCTTTTCGGAGAAGCCCATGGGACTTTTTTGAAAAATGGCTAAAATGTAACACTAACGCACTGTTTTGTAACAGTTTTTCGCAAGAGAAAAGCCTTGGAATACTTGAAATTCCAAGGCTCACTCTGGCGGAGGACATGGGACTCGAAGAAGTCAGAAGCGTACAAACGTGGAAATTATAAGGAGGAGAAACGCCGTCCACGTTTGTACCCTGTATTGTACCCATGTATCTGTAAATGTCTCTTCGATGTCCTGCTTCTACGATTATTATTACTATTTCCGTATCGTTTATTTCAGCAAGAATCCTGTAATCGCCGATTCGATATCTCCAGTACTGACTCAAAGTGCCTGTAAGTCCTTTACCATGTTGTCTGGGATTATCAGTATTTAAATAAAAAAGGAGCACTCGGACTTAAGCACTCCTTTCAGACACATGTCAATAATACAATAACCTCGCGTTGCACTAACCAAAATATTTCTCTGCGTTGCCATAGCAGACATTTCTGACAATCTGCCCCAGCATTTCTGTATCAACCGGATACATACCATCCTGTACAAGTCTGCCTAGTTTGCGGCACAGGATCCGTCTGTAGTACTCATGACGGACAAAAGATGTAAAGGATCTTGAATCAGTAAGCATTCCTACTGAGGCTGCAAGAGCTCCCGTTTCCATCAGTTCATCTATCTGATTCTCTATGCCCCTGATATGATCGTTGAGCCACCACGCCGCGCCATATTGTACCAGCGGCGCAAAGTTGCCTGCCATAGTAGAGAACACGGCGTTATCTGCAGGATTGAGATTATAAATGACAGTTTTGGGCAGATGTCCTTCTCTTTCAAGATCACCAAGAAACGCGCCTATTTCATAAGGATCAGTCGTCTGTCCCGCGCTGTCCCCTCCTGCATCGGCTCCTTTAAGTCTGAATATCCTCGGCGAATTGTTTCGTATGGCGCCAAAGTGAAGCTGCATCGCTATCCCGCGTTTTTCATATGCGGCCCCGAGCATCCTCATCCGCCCGGCAAGCTCAGCATCTTCCAGATACGGGAAAGTACTGAATCCATGATCAGACACCATGCACCCGCATTCGCAGAAATAATCAAGAGCTTTCAGAAGCGCTTCATCAAGATCATCTGTATCATATTTATTGCACAGTGCTTTTGCTGCATCACCATCAGGGTCTGCAAGATACCTGTCCGGCCTGAACGACGGACAAACACAGAAAGGGATCGTCTCATCTTCTGCGATCTTTCTGTGCCACTCCAGACTGTCTGCCGGATCATCAGTCGTGCACAGGACTCTTACATTCATCTTCCTGAGAAGAGATACCGCGTCGAGATCTCCTGCCGCCAGTATTTCTACGGTCCTATCCCAGATCTGCCTCGCATTGTCAGGTCCAAGGACATCAGTTATGCCGAAATATCTCTGAAGCTCAAGGTGCGTCCAGTGATATAGCGGACTTCCCGCAAGCAGAGGCACAACTTCTGCCCATTTTTCAAATTTCTCATAAGCGCCCGCATCGCCTGTTATATATTTCTCTTCGATGCCATTTGCCCGCATAGCGCGCCACTTGTAATGATCACCCTCGAGCCAGAGCTCGGTCAGGTCCCTGAACTCCCTGTGATTTGCGATATCTTCAGGCGACAGATGGTTGTGATAATCGAAGATCGGCTGATCCTCTGCAAAGTCATGATATAGTCTCCTTGCGGTTTCAGTATCAAGGAGAAAATCTCCGTCCATAAATGTGATCATTCTTCAAACCTCTCTCTATCTATCCACAGACCTATGGCCGGGTTAGGAATATAGAATATTTCCTCCCCGCCCACATCGTTATACCCGTATTTTAAAGATGAAGGGTCATATTTCTGAACCAATTCTTCATAATCTGCTGATCTGAAGCCAACGCTCTCGATCTCTTCCCTGGTTATGTCCCTTACAGCATAAGTAATAACAAATCGCCCGTCAGAAGAGCCATGTATCAGGTGAGCGGCAGCTCCCATGTTCTCACGGAGGTCTTCATTTTCCGGCTGTCTGAACGCCTCGAGGGTTCTGACACGGCCTCTGTATCCGTACTTGCGGATCAGCCTGTCTACCTCCTCATCTTCTCCGAATCGCTCAATTCCGGGAGCAAGAATAATAAGTTCCCCTCCGTCCGCCATCATCATGCGCGTTCTGTATACCGCTTTGTTCCCGAGCCATGTCGACTTGAACTCTTCAGGGTCAAGGTAAACAACACACTTCTTCACACCGCGGCTGACATAATCAATGTTTGTCTTCTGTGCCAGTCTTACCGCCTCGGTGAGGCACTCACGTCCTTCGCCGATGAACAGTCCGTGGGTATGGATATCAGGTCCATCTGCTGTAGTTACCGTCAGGACCCAGAGTATCGGCCGGTCGCTGAGAAAGTGCTTGAGCCCATAGTCGAATATTTTTCTTACCGGTGTATTATCGCGACCCATCATGCGCTCCATGCCGTAAACTGCGCCTATCATATGCGACTTGTTGATCATGTCGCTGCCGCCGGTTCCGACGAAGAGATTCTTGGCATGATTGGACATGCCTATCACCTCATGAGGGACTACCTGACCCGGGCTTATTATGAGATCATATGCCCCATCCATGATCCGCCTGTTTACTTCAACACTTACAGATTCAGTCCACAGGCCTTCAGTGATATCTTTTATATATTCAGCAGGCACTTCTCCGAGCTTTGTAACATCATATCTCCAATCATGTACAAGCATTCTGTCATAAGGAATGTCTCCGAACATGGACTGCCACTGGGTCTCTGTCACAGGTACATGTGTCCCAAGAGCAGGCATGATATCAACATCAATACCACGCTCGGTGAGAGCGTGGTAATATACATTTGTGATATATCCTGCACCTGAATGTAATCTTGTATAGTCAGGCGGAATTATAAGGACCTTATTAAGTATCCTGCCTTCAAGCGACTCCAGCAGAGCCTCACATATCTCCTGTCTGCTGAGACCTTTTCCTTCGTTGGCGATCTTGTAAATCTCCATTTCTATACTCCTGAATATGCATTGAATCCGCCGTCTACAGGAAGAACTACTCCTGTGATGAATCCTGAGCAATTGTCGTCACAGAGGAAGAGCAGGCTCCCTGTCAATTCCTCCGGTCTGCCGAATCTTCCCATTGGAGTTGCGCTCAGTATCTTCCCTGTTCTCGCTGTCGGACTTCCATCCTCATTCCACAGCAGCTTTGCGTTCTGTGCTGTGGAGAAGAACCCCGGTGCAATGGCGTTGCATCTGATGCCTGACTTTGCGAAATGCACTGCAAGCCACTCAGTAAAGTTGCTTACGCCGGATTTGGCCGCACTGTATGCAGGAATCTTGGTAAGCGGTGTGAAAGCGTTCATGGAGCTGATGTTGATAACGCATCCGCTGCCTGTCTCCACCATGTCGCGAAGGAATTCCTGAGTAGGTATCAGTGTTCCCATGATGTTCAGAGAAAATACGCTCCCGAACGCTTCAGTCTCAAGATCGAAGAAGCTCTTCTTCTCAGGATCCATCATAGTATCCATTGAGAAGAATTCATCATCTGCTGTCGCTCCCGGGTGATTGCCCCCGGCTCCGTTGATCAGAATACTGCATTTGCCATATGCATTCAGTACCGACTGGTGCGCGGCCTTGACGCTTTCCCTATCCGTGACGTCTACGCCTATGCCAAGAGCCTCTCCTCCATTGGCTTTGATTTCTTCTGCCAGCTTCTCTGTTTTGCTCAGTGTGCGCCCGAGTATGGCAACTTTAGCCCCGCACTTAGCAAGCGCTCTCGAGAATTCTGCGCAGAGAATACCTGCTCCGCCTGTAACTACGGCGACCTTTCCATTTAGATCCGGCTTCATCGGAAGGTTCATGTTCTGCCTCCTTATGCGTTATATGCACTTGATGCTGTATCTCCGCCGCGGCCCGTCCAGTTAGTGTGGAAGAATTCACCGCGAGGCGCATCTGTTCTTTCATATGTATGTGCTCCGAAGTAATCTCTCTGTGCCTGGAGAAGGTTGGCAGGGAGTTTCGCAGTCGTATATCCATCGAACCAGCTCAGGGCTGATGAGAAAGCCGGCATAGGGATGCCTGCCCTGACTGCATAAGATATCACTTCGCGCCATGAAGATACGAGAGTCTTCATTACCGAACTGAAATAATCATCCATCAGGAGATTCTCAAGCTCAGGATTCTTGTCATAAGCTTCTTTGATTTTGCCAAGGAAAACGCTGCGGATGATGCATCCGCCTCTCCACATCAGAGCGATTCCTCCGTAGTTGAGGTTCCATCCATAAGTCTTAGCTGCAGATCTCATAAGTGTATATCCCTGTGCATAGGATACGATCTTGCTTGCATACAGAGCCTTGCGAAGAGCCTCAATAAATGCTGCCTTGTCGCCATCGAACGCAGGTATCTCACGCGGATACTTTTCAGCTGCTTTGAGTCTCTCATCCTTCTGCGCGCTAAGGCAGCGGGAGAATACAGCCTCTGTGATCAGAGTAAGCGGAACTGCCTCATCCAGAGCTGCGGCCGCTGTCCACTTTCCGGTTCCCTTCTGACCTGCTTTGTCGAGGATGAAGTCAATAACTGCCTCTCCGGTCTCGTCCTTGTATCCGAGGATATCTCTTGTTATCTCTATAAGGTAGCTGTCAAGCTCTGTCTCATTCCATGCCGCAAATACGTCATGCATCTCTTCGTTGGTCATGCCGAGGCCATCTCTCATCAGCTGATATGCCTCACAGATAAGCTGCATGTCGCCATATTCGATGCCGTTATGTACCATCTTTACGAAATGTCCTGCGCCATTCTCACCTACCCAGTCGCAGCATGCCTCACCGTTCTCTACCTTGGCACAGATGCCCTGGAAGATCGGCTTCACATACTGCCATGCCTCAGGCGATCCGCCCGGCATCATCGAAGGTCCCCTGAGAGCCCCTTCTTCTCCGCCGGATACTCCTGTTCCAACATAGAGAAGACCTTTGCTCTCAACATACTCCGTGCGTCTTGCCGTATCAGGGAAGTGGCTGTTGCCGCCGTCGATGATTATATCGCCCGGTTCGAGAACACCAAGCAGCTGCTCAATAAGACTGTCTACAGGCTGTCCGGCTTTGACCATCATGAATACCTTGCGCGGCTTCTCCAGATTGTCTCTTAATTCCTCAAGAGTGTGGCATCCAATGATGTTCTTTCCTGCTGCTCTTTCTGCAGTGAATCTGTCTACCTTCTCTGTTGTTCTGTTATATACTGCTACTGTGAATCCCTTTGATTCCATATTCATTACCAGATTCTCACCCATTACGGCGAGTCCGATAAGTCCGATATCTGCTCTTTTCATCATTATCACGCTTTCTTCCCGATTATCTCTGTACCCTTGCATTTCCTACATATATATCCCATATCTGTTTCTCATCTGCAGGCTCTGCATAGTCGTAGAGGCTCGATGCTGCAAGGACTCCGCTTGCCCATCCGAACTGCAGCCATTTCTCAGGCTCCCAGTCCTGTGTGATCGCATACAGAAGGCCTCCGGAGAATCCGTCTCCGCCGCCTATGCGGTCCATGACAGGAATTGGACGAGGTTCCTCAACATACCATTCTCCGCCAGCATACATAAGAGCTCCCCACAGATGCTCGTTAGCAGAGATCACCTGACGGAGTGTAGTTGCATATGCCAGGGCGTCAGGGTATTTCTCTCTGACCTGTTCTATCATAGTCTTAAAGTTCTCGATCTTGGACGTAAGATCCTTGCCGCCTGCTTCAGGTCCATTGAACCCAAGGCACAGCTGGAAGTCTTCTTCATTGCCTACAAGGATATCTGCTATTGAAGCGATCTCATGGAAAGCTTCTGCAAGTTCCTCTTCGCGGCCCTTCCAGAAGGTCGCTCTGTAGTTGAGGTCGAAGCTTACAAGAGTTCCGTGTGCCTTAGCGATCTTAGCTAACCTGAGACAGCATTCTGTCGTCTCCTTGCTCATTGCAGCGATAAGCCCTGAAAGGTGGAGGATTCCTACGCCTTCTTTCCCGAAGATCCTCTCTGTGTCGAAGTCTTCAGTAGCTAAAGTGATCCCGACTTCTCCAGCACGATCATTCCACACTCTCGGTGCCCTGAGACCGAATCCCGAGTCTGCTATGTTGAACTGATGGCGGTATCCCCAAGGTCCGCCCTGAGGTACATCAAGTCCCTCATAGGAAATATTTCTTCTTCTGAGTTCGCTCTTGATGAAGGCAGCTACAGGGCTGCCTTCAACGAATTTTGTCAGTGCGAGGCACGGTGAGCCCAGGCTTGACGCTATGTTGAGGACGTTGGATTCCGCGCTCGTTGCCTGCATCATGAACTGATTGCTGTTATGTACTGACATCCTGTCAGCCGGTGTGATCCTGACGCCCATGCTTGTAACACAGGCGATCGCGTATTTCTTGTTGTTAATGGCCTGTACGTCCATGTAATTACTCCTTAGTGATCAATCCTTCTTAATCTTCTGGAACATCGAATTGAGATTTCTTATCATCTCTTCAGGAACAGTATCTCCTGCCTGTTTGATGAGGCTCTCAAGAGTCATTCCCGCCATCATCTTCTGCAGATTGGCATTGCCGCTGGCTTCCCTGGCAACATCTCCCCTGCTCTCAACAACTCTTTCCATCATTTTGTTCAGAATGGCTGCTGTATGAGGATTCTGAGAGAGTTCCCCCATTGTATCTTTGA